>CBDBVE010000008.1:0-145642 GCA_965212595.1 Flavobacteriaceae bacterium | reverse complement strand
TGACTGTTTAAATTGAGCGCCGCGTCTTGCCAAATTTCGTAACCAGCGGATGGTTTGAATAATATCAGCCGTATCTCCATTTAATTTGCTTAAGTAACTCAGATAGGCATTGCTCTTTCGTACGAAATTCCCATGTGCCGTTGCAGCCTTCTTCCAATCACCACTTGCTGTTTTAGCCAGGAAGCTATTGCCCGATGCTACCAGCCCAAAAGGGTCACTGCCCTGGGCACTGACAAAATCCTTTACGGTCTGGACGGTAATAGCGGACAAATCCTGCAAAAAACTAATGTAAGCCGCTTCGCTTACTCCACCAGTCAACAGATCATAGGCTTTTAACGCCAGATCCTCCGCATTGGCCACTCCAAATTCCTTGGCCATGCGCTGGAACAAAAAGCCGTGTTCTTCCAGATTTTCGGCACCTGATGCCTTCAGGTCACCACCTTGTACATCAATAACAAACCCATTAATCCGCATCTCATTTACACGTTCTTCAAACAGATAAGACACTGGGCCGGCGCCTACTGCCGGAAGCGTAGCCAAAGTAAGTTCTATCCAACGGTTCTCACAAGGCTTCATATTCTTTAAGATCAAGGTATCATTGGCCATAACAGCCTCTCCCTGTTCTCTTCCTCCCAGTATAGATACAGTGTATTTTTGTCGTCTGAGGTCATCGTCGTCCGGGTTCAGCAATATATACATATCCCTTTCATACAAAGCCGCATTATGGGCAAGCGCATACATGGCCATACTGTCTCCGGAATCTGTCCCGGTAAATACATTCAGGTTCCGCTGGGCTTTGTTATTGTCTGCCATCACCAGCAGGTCTGTACCATTAGACCATCCTGGGGAGCGCCCCAAAAGAGTAGGATTAGCACTGGGGTCACTTGGCCCCGCAATCTCTACCGCCATACACACATGATTGGCAGTGACCGCCGCTGGGTCTATAAGGTTCCACTCTACCCCTGCTGCCATGGTCTGTTGCGTGTCTGTATTGGAAAAATTAAGGGTCGCAAAGGAAGAAACCCCATTAATAAGTTCATAATTACTTCCGGTACCGAATTCTGATTTTAAAAAGAGCATATTTACGGTAGCAGCTGTCCCTGTGGCCACGCGGTGTACCCTCGCATAAGCAAAATTATTGCCCGCGGTCGCCGGTCTGGGGTCTTGATTATCAGGTTGGTCATTGCTGTTAAAAGCGCCAGGCGTATCACTTCTGCGATTCCAAATATCGCTGGTACGGTAAAAGACGCGCTCCGTAGAGGGTTCCGCTCCGGGATCGTTATCTGTAGTAGTTTTGGTCCAATCACGCACATAAAAATCGTCGTTGTTGGCCACGGTTGCTACCCTGTAAAAATAAGGGTCTATTGAGGTAGCTACATTGGCCGTATTGGCCAGGTTGCGTAGCTGATTGGTAGTGGTATTTAGGTTTCGCTGCCAAACAGGTTGTACTGTTGGGAAGCGTGCCGGGGTAGGATCATTGCTTGCAGAGAATACGCCTACAAAATTCTTGCTTGATGGCATGGTTGTCAGGTATGCGTAATCCCCCAGATAGGGAAAGAAAGTACCTCCCGCAGGGGTATTATCAGGAAATGTATTTAATACGTTCGTTGTTCTCGTTCCAAAATCATCTGTGGTGCGTTCCACGATACTAGACCAGTTTCCGCCGGCCAGTTGCTGATACGAAAAGGCCACCTCGCCCTGGGAGTTTACGGCAAGGTCAGGGTTAATGGCATTGCCCACAAAATAAAGGTCGTTCGCAGACCAGGTAACACCAGAGTCTGTCGATCTTCTTATATGAATGTTGTTTGTTCCAGTACCTGTATTATCAATCCAGGCCACATAGACACTGGCATCGTTATTAGGATCTACGGCAATAGCCACGCGGTCTCCTGTACGCTCCTGCCCTAATCCTGCTCCGCCAGACCATGTAAATTGTCTGCCCGCTACTACTATGGTTCCGGCAACCCCATCACCAGCATCGTTGAGATCCGAAAACGGATTGGTGCCTGTGCCCCAGTTGTCGTCGCGAGTCACTACGATATTTACCGTTCTTAT
This sequence comes from Flavobacteriaceae bacterium, assembly GCA_965212595.1. GTDB lineage: Bacteria > Bacteroidota > Bacteroidia > Flavobacteriales > Flavobacteriaceae > Poritiphilus. The sequence continues at coordinate 143,587 of CBDBVE010000008.1, read as the reverse complement.
TGTGCCCGCAGTAGCCGTCCTTTGGGTATGCACGGCATAGAGCGTACCTTCCGGGTGTATTGCAAGCCGTACCGGAGGCCCATCTTGCCCTACAGGCGTTCTGCGTTCTATCACATTAGCCGTGATGGTTGGGGTGGTGGCCGTAGGATTTGAAGAAATATCTACGGTGGCCGTTTGTGTAGTAACTCCTCTTCCATCATTGCTCCCCACATACATTTGATCTGCTCCGGCGGGTGTAGTGGCTGCGTAGGCATAGGGCTGGTCATAATCGTCCACTGTTTTCGTTACATTCATAAGCGCGGTACCTGTTACATTGTTGGTCCGCATGATATCCATTGTTATTCGGTTCGCTGAAGCTCTGGCTGGCAAACGTAAAATCCCTGTGTACAGCCAATTGCTGGTAGTCCCGAATTTCGAGGTGATGTCACCAGTTGAAGTATTACTTGGCACAATAGAATTTAGCACCCAGGTTTGCCCACCATCGAGGCTAAAAAAGATAGGAGCCGAAGGGGGTGTTGTTGCACCTAAAGGATTGGGTGTAAAGGCAGTGCCTATCAATTGGTTAGGTGTAGCGTTATTAACCGCCAGGTTGGGTTCCCTGTCATGGGCTGTTTCATTGCTTTGCGCATTTGGGATCATATTTACAATTTGCACCTGCTGCCCACAAACAGGAAGGGTCATGATAAAGAGCAGAATTATAAAAAATTGCTTTGTATTTTTCATGGTCACAATAAATTAAGATTGATAAAGGCGGGGGCTATTGCTTCAAGAGCTTTTCTATGTAGTCAGCTCTTTCAATGGGGTAGTAATCCTCGGATTCTGTTATAGAGAAGGTGTTGTCTTGCTTCTCATCGCGGCGGAGTAGCCAGACACCTTTATCTCCCACTTTAAATTTCGGGGCGTTTTCCCAAATAATATCGTAGCTGGAGGGAAACCGAAAACTTAGGGTACCCCCGGGGTCTGTACCTTTGAGGGTCTTGTCTATCTCGATTTCGGCAGTAACCCAGGCCGGATCGTGCTCAGAATCTATTTGCTGCTTCTCTGGTTCGCTAATGCGAATAACTTCGCCTGTAACCACAAGTTCTGTTCTTTTCAAACGTTTTTGCACCTCCTCATCCCGGTCTTGTTCTATGCCGGCCAGAACCTGCTCATTAGAGAATTCCTGACTGTCCATGCTATTTACTTCTACAACCGCCAGACTGCGGCCATAAAGCCAACCGTTGGTATAAAAAAGTACCTCTGATTGACTTTTATAACGGTCTATGCCCTTTACATTTACGGTAATGGATTTGCCTGTCCAATCTGTAAATCCTGGAGGCGCCGAAACCACTTCGTTGACTTTTACTATAATGCATTGACTCACGTCTGAGATTTCCGGGAGGGTAGCAGCTGCAATCTGTTCTACCGTAGCCCGAAAAATAAATTTAGCACCTAGTGAACTTATGGTGTCCTTGGATGGATTACAACCAAAAAAGATGAATACCGTAAAGAGTGGGAAAATGCGTTTCATTGTGGGCTATTTAAAAGGTTGTTAGGTTGAAATATTCAATCTGACTGAAACCAGAGATCAGAAAACATCAGGGGGAAAGTTTATTAATCAACATAAAAGGTAGTAATATTCTGTATAGCCATGGCCGTAAATGTGTAAATGGTAAAAGATCCTGTATAGCTTGTGGTCAAATCTTATGAGACCTTTACCGTCTTATTTGCATTGGCCTAGGGATATTATCTCTCCGTTAAGAAAAGAAAGCTCCTCTACTCTAATTTTTAAATTCCATTTTTTACCCTTAACTTCATAGCGCCCTGAAATAGTGGGCATAAACACTAAAGCCCCACCATTATGAAGACGTATGCCCTATGGCCTTCTTTTGCCCTGTTGTTATTTCTTTTTTCTTTTACCGCAACAGCCCAGGAAATCACCTCCTTTACGCTGATGAATGCAGAGGCCGATACCGAAATTGGCCCTTTAACAGACGGTAGCTCCTTTGTACTGGCAGACCTACCTTCAAACCAGTTAAGCATTCGTGCCAATACCAGCGGTACCATGAAAAGTGTGGTCTTTAGCCTGGATGGCGAGGTGGTAATGATAGAAAACAGAGCTCCATACGCCTTTTTTGGCAATACTGGCAATGACTATGCGCCCTGGATCCCTGAGATTGGGACGTATACCATAAACGCGTCTGCATACTCACTACGTAGAGGTAGAGGAACACTCCTTGACAGCTTTACGGTTACCGTAAGTTTTACTGAAGCCGATCCTGGGGAAGAACCCGAAGAACCGGAAGAACCAGCCGTAGCTGAGATACAAGCCTTAATTCTTGTAAATGCGGATACCGATGAAGACATTGGCGAAATCACCGAAGGCAGCACTTACAACCTTTTTGAAATTGGCACCGGCAATCTGAATATCCGGGCTGAAGCAGGAGAAGACGTAGAAAGTGTCATCTTTGATTACCAGGGTGAACTTGGCTATCAATTAGAAAATGTACCAGTCTACGCACTTGGAGGGAATTTTGGTGATGATTACAGCCCATGGGTCCCAGACCTTGGCGCCAATACAGTAACCGCAACCGGGTATACCAGGAATAGGGGAAGAGGCGATGCCGGAGATCCCTTAACACGCAATTTTGAGATCATTGATGAAGATCCTAATGAAGAAGAAGAGCCGCCAGCGGAGCTCCCAGCAGTACTCCGAATGAATAGCGGAGGAGAGGCCATAAGCTATAATGATATTGATTTCTCTGCTGACAACTATTTTGCCGGTAACGGAAAGTCTTTTGAAAATAACAGCATCCAGGACATCCTGGCAACCACCATGGATGAGCTCTATAAAAGTGAACGCAGTACCGATGGAAACCCGGCTTCGTTTGCATACAATATTCCCATAACCAATGGAGATTACGAGATAAACCTTCATTTTGCAGAGATCTATTGGGGAGCCACTGGGGGAGGCCCTGGCGGAACGGGCAGGCGTGTCTTTGACGTGTCTATTGAAGGGCAGACGGTTCTAAGCAATTACGATATCAATGCCGAGGCAGGCCCTATGACCGCCATCATCAGGACCTTTAATACTACAGTAACAGACGAAGAACTTAATATTAGCTTTAACGCCTCTGTAGACCAACCCAAACTTTCCGCCCTGGAGATCTTTGGAGAGGGAAGCCTAATAACACCTCCAGCCACCTGTTCCTGGGATCAACTGGCCAATTCTTCCCTCAGTAAGGTAGAAGCCCAAAGTGTAAAACTAAACGACAAACTTTATGTGATCGCCGGCTTCGTATCCGGACTAAAAATCACCGCGGAGACCGAAATATACGACCCTGCAACAGACACATGGTCTGGCGGAGCACCTATCCCCACTCCCGTTACTCATATGGGCGCGGTGGGCGTAGGAGACGAAATCTGGATTTTGGCAGGCTTTATAGGCGACCATCCAGGGGTGGCTACAGATAAGGTACAGATCTACAATACCATAACGGATTCCTGGGCGGAAGGCCCTGACCTACCCAACCCCAGAGGTTCTGGCGCAGCGGCCTATAGCAACGGCAAAATTCACTTCTTTGGTGGACTATTACCAGACCGTGTGACCGACGTAGGCGAGCACTACATTTTAGACGTTAACAATATCTCAGCTGGCTGGCAACCAGCGGCAGATATGCCAAACCCTAGAAATCACCTCAGCGCAGCCGCTATCAATGGAAAAATTTATGCGATCGGAGGGCAGTTTGGTCATGATAACGGCGTTTCAGATCAAGCCTTTTTAGACGAGTATGACCCGGCAACCGATAGGTGGACACCCCTGGCAGACCTCCCCTCTGCCCGCTCCCATTTTGAGCCCGGAACCATGGTGCATAACGACAAAATAATTATCGTAGGCGGAAGAAGAGGCGGCTTCTTCTTTGATGACGTAACCGAATACGACCCCGCTACCAACAGCTGGTCTGAACGCTGCGAATTACCTACCAACCTTTTGGCGCCATCTGCCAAGGTTTTTGGAGATAGGCTCATTGTTGCCAACGGTGGTGAAGGTGGTGTTTGCTGCCCAAATAACAACACCATATCCATAGCCATAGAGCCGGAAATAATCAATGACGGACTTGTAAAAGTCATGGTCTACCATGAAACCAATGGTTTTCGTCACGGTTCTATAGACGCAGGTATTGCAATGATCAACGAATTTGGCGATTCGCTAAACTGGGAGGTTAACGAATCTATCACCAGTGAGTTCTTTAATACCAGCACTTTGGCGGACACCGATGTTGTGGTATGGCTGAATACTTCTGGCGACGGACTTTTAACGGCCGCTGAGCAATCTGCCTTTGAAGCATTCATTCAAGGAGGAGGAGGCTTTGTAGGGGTACATGCAGCAGCAGATACCTATAGAGACGGTTCCTGGAACTGGTACAATGATTTGGTAGGTGCTATCATACAAACCGGCCCTAACCATACCGCAAACAACACAAATGCCACCATGGACGTGGTAGGAGATCATCCTACAGTTACCCACCTTGGCAGCACCTGGAACAAAAATGAGGAATACTATTATTGGGAGCTTAACGGGGGCTATCTGTTTAGCGGAAATGTCAACCTCCTAAATGTGAGGTCTACCGGCTCTGCAAGTTATGATGACCCCAGGCCTATCACCTGGTACAAATACTATGATGGCGGGCGCTCTTTTTATACGGCCCTGGGCCATAATGCAGCAGACTATAGTAGTGACGAAAATTTCAGGACCATGATGCGCGAAGCCATCCTTTGGGCTGCGGAACCCAGCGAAGAGGCTATTCCTACATCGAGATCAGACAATAATGGCCCTTTAATCGTCTACCCTAATCCGGCAACAGACCATATAGAAGTACACCCGGAAATGCTCTCTAGTACCGAGCTACACCAGGTAGCCCTATATACCCTCAGCGGGGAAACTATACTCACCGCCTTTGTAAAGCAAAATGATAATAAGGTAAGCCTGGAGGGCATCGCCTCTGGCTATTATTTGGTGGCTGTACAGGGTAAAAACGTCAATGGGAGTCAGATTATCGTGATTGAATAGCGTATATTCTAACAACTAAGGCGATTATACTAGATAAGTCTGTCCAAAATTCTAGCCCAAAAACAGCTTTTTTCGTTCTATCGCTCCTGAAAAGGTGATTATCGAGCATCTGTGTCCAAGGTCGAGGATTTTAGCCCTCCCAAACCCGCTTAGCGACCTTTGGGTAAATTTCCAAATCATGAAAAGCCTGGTAAAAGTCCTAAAAACCGAATTTCAGGGAGATAACCTCTTAGCCGCTATCAGCTGTCTAATCCTTTCGCTCACCATTTACTTTATTATGGGGGTGATGAATTATATGTAATTCTTTCTAGTAATCCATTGCGAAAAAGATTCAATCGACAAAGTTTTTTCCGGCATACGAGAGATTGAGCGATCTGAAGACTAACAATTTACTAACCAGAAATGAACTCTTAATATTTTAGAAAACATTAAAAGGCTTGAAATAGCGCGTAGAAATATATTTATTCTCAAAATCGTTGTTATATTCCATCCTTCCATGAAGAATTGCTTTGATAGGATTATAATTACTGGCTAAATTCAAATAAGAAGACCCGCTTAATCTAGTAGCCGCTTCAATGAAATAATATCGCCCTTCCAAAAAACCCAGCTGTAACATCCCAATTTTTTGGATTCCTAATGTTTTAATTACGGCTTCTGTCATATCACATATTTTTCGATATTCCTTGTTTTTGACCCCAATCAGTGTACAAAACATATCCTCGCCTATTCTGTTCATATTATGAGTAATTCTAGGAGCCATAACAAACTGTGAGAAGTCCGCCAAGCTATAAAAATCAACAACAAGCTCGTACTCAAAAGGGATGTACTCCGTGATTATAATATCCTTATTTTCTTGAAATTCCTGGGTACCAATAATTAATCCCTTGAGCCCCGCAGCGAGGACGTTCCTTACAACATACTTCTGCAGGCCATTAGTCTTTCGCATTCTTTTAGGCAATTTTAGATTATCTATACTACTCGAGGCCAATTTCTCATAGCATATTGCCTTGTGATGAATCTCAAGCGATTTCGAATTACACAATAGCCCATCAGTAGAGTTGAATAAGCGGAAATACTCATCATTTGGAGAAATTACATCTCCTTCCTTGTAGTTGTATTGTTCTTGTAATTGTGTTTTGACCTGTAATATCCTCTCCCACTCTACCAGGGCCTTCGGGTTAGAATCAACAGCTAACAAACTGTCAATATGCACTCCGGCATCTCTAAAAAAATAGTACGCGCTTCTGGCCGCGCCACCCCCGGCCTCCTGAATTACGAACTTCATTTTTCTAGTTTGATAGCTTTTCCAAGAAAATCGATATTTTGAATCTCGATATCTTCGACAGATTTGGGAGCCTTAATTTCTTTTAAGCTAAAATTAACCTGTATCCCAGCTAAATTCTGAGATTTTGAAGCTGTCATTGCCTCAAACATTTGCTGGGTTGGGTCCATTAAAAGCAGATAGGCCCCGTAAGTAGAAATTCTGCTTATTCCAGCAGCATAAACGGTAGTAGGTTCTTCTTTCTCTTTTATACACCACCCCCACATAACTATTACCGCTCCCCAGGTTTTCATTTCATCCGTATCATTCATTGATTCCATATGGTCATGAGTATAAACCGGGCTATCTGCAGCAAGCACAACATGCCTAATAAATTGCTTTTCCCTATACTTAAAATGTGGGTAACCAAATAGATAACGGAAGGTCCAGAGGTTAGCGAGAGCTCCGCCGCTAAAAAGGCAATTTTCATGATAAAAAACTCGCTCCAAATTGTACATATTGCCATAGTTCTCTACTTCTAACTCTTTTAACTCCAATTTTGGAAAAAATTTGTTAAGCTTTGAAGTCAGCTGACTACGACCTCTCCCCTCTAAATTAGGACCTGTTTTGGATACACAGGCCGGGACAAAATTTAGGAGGATATCCTTATTTCCTTCCATTCCAAGCGTCATTACCCAAAACATGCCGAACATATTATTGTTAATTACATTTACCTTGTTAATAAAATCCTTCAAATCGTATCCAGAAGGGTAAACAAGTCCGAAATACTCGTATAATATGCCCTTTTTCGCAGCGGCTAGTTTTTTCGTGTAGTTCAATCTACTTTTGGTGATGCTACCCCGCTTCACTTCGGTTTGGTGAGCTAGACAGGACGCAATCTTTTTATCCCAAAAATCCAGGACATCAACGCAGACTTTTTTATCAATTTCCTTTTCCTTGATATGGTGAAGTACATAGTACATTAAAAAACCCCTGCTTTTAGATGCAAAACTTAAAGCGTGGAATACAGCCACATGGTCTTTATGCTTATCCAAATTGTTTGGACCAAATATCAAATGTGGGTCTATGAAATCAATAATTTCATATAGGGCCTGTTGCAGTTCGTCTTGCGGGTAATTTTCAAGCTTCCCATCGGGCAAATCTAAAAATATAACGTTAGCAGGATCAGTGCCCAAAATCTTAGCAGCTTCCAGCGCTTCATTTTTTCTGGCATCTCCTGTGGTTTCATTCTTTGTGACAATTACAAAATATGACGTCCATCCAATTGCATTAAGTTTGCATGCGGTTCCCCCAGCTCCTAATTCAATGTCATCGGGATGTGGTCCTATAAATAGGGCTCTTTTTCCCTTCCCATCAATTTTGAGCTTTTTGAAGTCCTTCTTTGTCATTTTTTTCTTAATTGAAACACCTATCAACCGGGCATGCGTATTTGGAAAAGAAAGCTTTTCTCCCGTCTCTGACTTAACGTTGACCGCATATTGTTTCCAGGCTCGTAGAAATCCGTTTGTTGTGGTAGGTTCTATGACCACCGTATTATTTCCGATATGATTTTCTATGATTTTTCTGGTTACATTCGGATCAACACTAGTCAATTGTTCTCCTAATTCATGTTTAAATTCAGCAACATCTTTAGACCTTATTACCTTGTGAAGTAGCTCTAAACAAAGTACAGCATCTATGTTCACATAGTTATTCGCGATGTCCACAACCTCTTTCTTGGTAATATGCAGTTTTTCGTTTACAATGTCTGCCACCTTCTTTAGGTTAGCTGAACTAGCATTACCAATTGACAATTCTAAAGTTGGAGGCCAGCGTTCAGGCTTGATCGGCTCTCTTCCGTAAAAAACGTTGTTTGAAAAAACTTTAAAAAGTTGCCCGAAGAAAATTGAAGACCTAAATCCTGGACTGCGCTTTGGCAGTTCGTGAATGACCGCTTGGATGGAAAGAATTAAACCATCTATGTTCTGTTCTCCAGAAAGCTCCTCCATTTTTTTTAATACATCAGTCATTCTTTGGGTTGTATCCCCTTGAATAACAACCAAACTCTTTCCGAGTTCTTTCTTTAGCTTTTTAGACCTGTTTCTAGCCAGGTCGGATGCAGCATCACTTATTTCAACCAGAATCGCGTTTTCAACTTCCGTGTCCCTAAAAATGGCCTCCACTTCCGAACCATCTGCCCCTCCAATGCTTAGATAAACATAGCGGGATAAATCTTCATTCTCGAGTTCTGAATGAGTTCTTAAGTGATTTATTATGTACTCTGCTTTCTTTGTTCCTTCCTCCTCAAATATCTTTTGATACTCCTCGTCTTTTAGGGGTTTATTGGAGGAATTATTGTAATTAATAAGATCGTTAATGATTTTATCGACGTCCATAAAACAAGTCATTTTTTGATGCTAAGAATCCTTTGTTGTTTCCTCATATATCTCGGCATTTTAATATTTAATGGTTGTAAATTTTGTATAAAGTGGTCATAAATCGTTCGTTTTTCATTTATCTTTTGAATCCGTTATCCACTTATCTCCAATTGGAAACTCTGCCTCGGCGCGATCTGCATAATATTTAAATTTCTGCAGTAAGTATTTTTTGTTTTCTTCCAATTTAAGTCTGATTGGATTAATTGTTTCGGTTAATCCTCTTTTATAGTGATATAATGCCCTATAAACCTTTTTCTGCTCTGAATCGAAATCAATTTCGCCTGGCTTGCCATTATGGTCATATTCCATAAAAATAGCCATGTGGTGGTTATGCCTTTTAATGTAACGGAAACGTACTTTTACCATTGCCTCGACCTGGCTTCTTGTTTTTTCTGTTGAGAACCGGGCGTAAGCCGCTTTCTTTAATCCTTTTACGCCATCTTTTCCAAGCTCTTCTTTTGAAGTATATGGGCAGGCCAGGACTACAAAGATTTTCTCGATTTGCCCTTTCTCGATGATCTCCTGGATAAAATGTTTTATTTGATATCCATAGTCTGCAATCACACAGATGGTATTGACTTCTATTTTGTTAGTATTGCTAGATTTTCTCTGTTTTTTTTTCCCAGTCTGGTTCCCAATAAAACCATATAAGCCATCATAAAAATTGAGGTTATATCCGAGGTGATTGGTAATTAGATCTGTTTTTGAATAGTCTTTAAATATATGGTGAGTAGTACTGCGATACCGGCCTTGAATCTTTGAGTTGTTTGATTGTTTGATTTCCTGAAAACAGGCTTTCAAATACGTTTTTTGGGTACCTTCCAAGTCATTAATAAAGTCCTCTAATTTTTTAGAAAATAGTTTTTTGGGATTAAGTACCTGATTCACCAAAGCCTCGTAATGATCATTAATGCTCAGGTTTGTTATTTCAAAAGGGTTAATAGGCACCTCATTACCAACGAATTTTCGTATCAAAGCTTCCAAAGGTTCCGCCTTGCTCTCGCCATCAGCTTTGTTGACGCCGGCATTGTCAAAATACAGTGAATAGTAATACCCTGTATTCCCATTCATCAATAAAGAAGAATCTAACTGGCCATTATTCGCCAACATACTTAAAAGTATCTCCAGGAGTACTCTGTCTTTATAATATTCCGTTATATCCTCCGATTTAAAGTAACTCCTCGGATATTTGGTCTTATCGCTTATAGCTTCCCGAGAGCTTCTCTCAGCTGTAAGCGGATGCCAAAAATTTCTGGTACCGAAAAAACTAGAAACGATCAAATGCGTATTAATAGGAGGCGGCTTAAATGCGGGTTTGAAGAATTTCCCAATGATCCCGTACAATTCATTGAATGTATGCCCCAGGGAAGTGTAGTCATAGTCCTTAGCCGGGACGGTGTGGTGCTTATCCGGGATGGTGTAGTGCTTATCCAGGACGGTGTAGTCCTTATAGAATTCATGACCAATAAAATGAAACTCCGGTGGTTTTCGTTTCTTGGCTTTAAAAAGTTTTTCTAGGCTTTCTTTCTTATGATCGCATTTAGCTCTAATTTCTTCGTCATCTTCGCTCTCATGGTTATATAGCATAAAAACATTGGAGCCTTCGGGCATCTTAGAGGAAACAATGTCATTAAATTCAAGGCTTTTCATACCAAATCCTACCACAATAAGATTTACCTTAATTTCTGAACGACCTGCTCTTTTGGTTGGCTCCCTGTCTTCAAATATCGAATCTTTGTCTTCATTGGAAATAACCCCTTCCAAAAACTCGCGCATATCCTGTGGAAGCTCATGGTATTGATTTTTCGTAAACCTCAGGGAGCTTGAATGTCCTGTGGTACCATGCGGTTTAATATAGAGTGGCTGCCTCAATTTATTGAGTGTAAAAAGCTCTTTCAAGGGTCTGCAATCGCCGTCAGATAAAATCTTGTCATAACCATTTTCATCGACCTCATCCTCAATGGCCTGATCTAAAAGCTCATCAAAATTAAAATTGATAATGACATCTAAAAATCCATTTTTAAATAAGTGCGCCGCTATTTGGTAAAAAAGGGTCGGACCGTGGCGAACATCATAGATCTCCTTTAACACCCTGCGTATAGTAGAATGGGTAAAGATTTCAGATAAAAGGTACAAGGAGGTTTCAAAGTCAATTTTTGCTTCCACCTCTTCATCCGAACTATATAAGATGAGTTTTTGATAATGATCAAAATACTTTTTACCGAGCTCACTTAAAAAGTTGATCGTTTCCTCTTTCTCCTGCTTTTTACCAAGCTTTCCCAAACCTCGCAGTTTTGTAAGGTTTTCGAGGTTTTCCGGGTTTCTGATCCCTACGTTTAGCGCATCAGCTAAATACCTGTTGAGATCTGCGTCGTTAAAAGTACTTGTCAGGTCTTCTGGTTTCCAGTTAAAAATTTGTGAGACCTCAGGGAAGGCAAGTTGATAGAATTTAATAAAGTAATCAAAATTCAAATCGGTAAACTCTAAGTCAGTTCCCTCTATTGGAACCTTTTGCAGTACTATCTTTTCCTGAATATCCGATATTGCCTTAGTAGCCAGGGGTATGTCACTAAATGCGTTGGATGTTGCCCCGGCCCCTATGACCAGAATATTTCTATAAGGCGTGTTGTTTTCAATATTGCTGAGCTCAAACTCCCCCTTATCTTCAAACACTTTTTCTTTAAGATCTATTAATTTATCTTTTTGCGCACCGCGTTGATCGGGGTAAATGTCAATAGAGCATGAGTTAAAGTAATTTAATGCCAGATGTTCTGCCAGAGCCTTTAGGTCTGTTTTGGTACGGTCTTCTGGCCGCACTGGTTGGTCTGCCTCCGCTGGTTGGTTAGTTGTGTTTGTCATAAAAAATTTCCCCAGTAGCTATGAGGACTAGTGTAAATAGATCCATATAAAATTTTGTTAGCTTTTTTAGAACCGTCCATGCTTGACAAGTTCTGCCTGACAAGCCTAACCATTTTCATAAAAAATACCCTCCAATTGTGTTTTTAAACTGGAATAAGAGCGTATTAAACGCCCTATTTTTGCTTTGTTTCTCACTTTGAACTCTTCAGAGTCTAAACTTAATAAACGCTCCAATATCCTGATTAGGAAATAGAGTTGTCCTAAAATATTCTCTGCTTTTCGTATTGATCCGCCCTTGCTCCAATTGGCACCGTAGTTCTTAAGCACCTTTTTAATTCTCTTGTTATCTTCCTGAAGCGTAGGGCTCTCTAATAATAAGTAGATCTGTAATGTTCCTTCATAGGTACGGCCCCAGAAAGAAGAACTGTATTTACCGCTGTCTTTTAAAAGGTTTTTGAGCGATTCAAATTTGGTTCGGGCTTCTTTCAGCTGCTTCCTTCGGTTCGTAGCATAGCATTCGTAAACTTTTTCTATGGTTAACCAGTTGATAAGCGAATAGTAATTTTCTTCCATATTTACCACAAGCTCATGTGCTTCCCGGTACGCTTCAGAGGACAATGCCAAATCATTCTTAATAGGATCAAGGGTACGGTGTATTAAAGATTTTCGCTTGTAATGCCCTCCCTTAAGTGAAAGCCTTCGGTCTGTTTTTCCAAAAGACAATAAGTTCTCAATTATTTGCTCAGAATCCTTGATTCTTGACCTGGCCTCCTGATTTAATCCTTTGGAATGCCCGAACTCCTTCAAAATCAGTTTCATTTGCAGATTGGCCAGTTTGTGCATCGCGTCCAGGCTAACCATACCATCTGCCAAGTACCTTAACCTAACAAGGTATTTATGGGCGTCTTCATAAAGATCAAGCTCATAAAAACAATTGGCAATGGCTTCGACCAAGATAGATTTTCGCAACCACTTGGAAGGCACACTTTTAATTAATGCCTTCAACTCATTTTTTAAATAATCTTTATCACGGCTCGAAGCGGGTTCGGAGCGGTTAGCGATATTCTGAAACTCAATGATTGCCTCAGCCATATCAACAAAATTCCAATTTCTGTAGGTTGATCCTTTCTTGCGCTTCGCCATCTGATAATAAGGATCTCCGTAACATTGATAAGCGCCCCAGGTGTTCGTCATTTTATGACGTTGATAGGTATGTAGCCTTGCAGATTTTACTGCCTCGCCAAAGGTCATGCCTTCAAACATCCGGTGATAGAAATTCTCTGCGAAGTCTTGAGCAGCCAGGTCGTCTACTGCCCAACCCGCAGCTACAACGGCCTTGACTCCTTTTCTTATAAATTGAGTACCCAGGTTGGCCGCTAGTTTGTGAAAGCTTGGAATCTTAGAAAGGTCTTCCTCGTTTTTACCCAAATAGCAGCAGTTTATAAAGACGAACTCCGGGGTTTGAGGTAGCTTTAGAATTTCGGCCGGAGTTATAAACAAGCCGTCACTGAGTACCATTCCGGTAAGGGTGGGATCTTCCTCATTTACATCCCCGTGACCTGCAAGGTGGATAATTTTATAGTTGTTTCCGAAAAGCTTATTGATTACGGTAACCCCATTCTCTTCTATTGAATCTACGATATTATAGGATTCATTTTTAAAGATCTCTATGACCGACTTCGCTTCCTTTCTTGCATAGGGTAAGGACTGAAAATCGCTTTCTTTATCTAACTTTGGGTTGCCCACGACCAAAACCGACTTTTCTACAACAGGAACTATTTTATCTTCGTATTCCCATTCCTTGGTTACCAGTTGCCGTATTAATCCAATTTGAGTAGCCAGAGAAGCTTTGTTATTCTCATTGGGATAATGCAGGATTTCCCATGGATATTTCGCAGACTGATCATCTAATATCATCAAGATGTTTTTGTTGTCTGTAGCGTAGTCTTTAAAATTGTTAGGGATCAACAAATGGAAAAGCGTCCTTGCCGTCTCTTCCTCCCAGGTGCTTGACCGTACTGAAGATTCTATTAACTTGTCGATCAGGGCACGTTGAGTGGACACAATTTGTTCTTCGGCCCGGGCCCTGTCTGTTAGAGCTGTGAATTTCAGGGGGGCGTTATCTCTATCATGAAGGTCTTTAGGCACTTCTACTTTTAGTCTATCCCACCATTCCGCTTTATCTTCACCCGGGATTCGGCTCCGCATTCCGGAAACCTCACGCACATAAGGATCTTCAAATTCAACATAGTCAATAAAAGAAGGCTCCTTGCTAATCTTTATCAATTCATGAGTCGCGTGAATTGCCCGATCTTTAAAAATCTCTATAATCTGTAAGTTTGCAATAAATGGAGGTTCTATACCATTCATTTTCTTCAGGCTGTTATTTGCCCAAACCACTCCGTTTAAAAGCGCTCTCAAGGTACTTCTGATAGACAACCCGCTATAGCTACTTCCAATTAAGAGGGAACTTACCCCTAATATTCTGTCTTTTTCCTTTTCCTTTTTCCTGCCTTCTGCCCTAGTTTGTTCCAGTACAGACATTGCATAGTCTACACAGGCATGAGAAAAGCTTCTTGCCAGCATTCCTTCATTCAATTCACCATAAACTCCCAACCCCAAAACAATTGCCCCCTTAAACTTATCTTTTTCATTTAAAAGAACAATTGAACTGCCAATAGTGCCCGGATAGAGCCCAACTTCATGATGTCTTGAAAGGGCCTTTTTCATGTAAAAATCAACCACCCTTTCCGCACTGACGATGGGATCGCCGACATGATGCCCCACAGCTACCGGGAACCTGGCATTGCCTAAATCACCATGACAAACATCGAGATTGATCTTAAACTCTGGCGTGTCTATTCCAAGATCTGGGATGATTCCTAAAATGGCATGTTCAAGGGCCATCTCTGAATTCAATGTCAAGGGTGTATCTTCGGGCATTACAAACTTAAGCTCATCGCCCCGGTCTTTTATAGGTTTGTTAGGCAGCAAATTGGTAAAACCATTCTCCAACAAGTCAATTAGCGCAGGGAAGTGCCTCTTCGACGCGCAAAGGTTGCCATGGGTTTCATCCATGTACCAGGTCTGATCCTGCAATTGCTTAGGAATCCCTGTTGCCCAGGTTACACAGCTATCTCCCTCGGCGGTTCCCCATAAAAAGGGCTTTCCACCGTCATCAAAATCCAGTTCGCAGGGAGTACGCCTGTCTTTCCCCGCCACATAAACCACATTTTTCTTATCGATAGGCCTTTTCTCAAAAAGCACCTTTAGGCGGGAAGCTCTTTGAAGTTCTTCTTTTAGGGGTTGTACAAAATCTTTGGATCCCTGGGCCATTTTTTGCCAGATAAGATTTTTAAAATAGTCGTTCTTACCGCTCATTGGAAGAAGTTCAAGTAAACCGGGATAAGACCTGATTATCTTCAGCAGCTCCGCGCTGCTGTTCTTTAGATCTAAAGAGTGTAAAATCTTGAAAAGTTTATGCTCTCGCAGGAATACCGCCGGTATAATGTGCGATCCGCCGATCGGAGATCCCAGGAAGATCATTCTGGAGCCTTCTCTGCCAATAAATTTATCCCAAACGGCTTTATGGCCGCTATAAAGCGCATGGGCAACCAAACCACCCATAGAGTGACCCATAATACGAATGGGTTGCTGGGTTTTTTTCATCCTTTCTTCAAGGTCTTGCGCCAGTACTTTGGCACTATCTACAATAGAATGACGCCAATCGAAGGGAAAGGGTATTACATTGTATCTTTTCCCCAACTCTCTTAAAAGTGACCTATAAGCGCTTCCCATCAGCGCATAGGCCTCAACTTCCTCGGCTTCAATATCAAGTCGCTCCATTTGGCCAGTAGCCAGCCTCAAAGGGTTTACCCATACCGAATGCTTTTCTGCTCTCAATTTACTTCCCATGATCCCTGGGAGTACATAGACATGTGGAGCGTCTTTTTCCTCTTTCTCTCCTGGGGCTACATAGTGCAATCTACCCCTCACCTTGCCAGACTCAAACTCCTCCAGCAATAATTGGTTCAAGGGTTTGAAACCCGTATTGGTAAGTTTTGTACTTCCAAGCGCGGCAGCGATATTGTTTTGCGAGGGTTTATTAATGAAGTAATTAAAATGACTGACGTCTTTATTGCTATAAAACTTGTAGTAGGTATCCTTTCTCGGTGTACCCCCCAACATGGAAATCGTATTCACCACAAAATCGTGCTGGGCCCGGTAAAAGGCATCTGTCAACATCACTGCTATAGATCGTCCTATGCCATGAGCCTTAACGTCTCCGGCAATAATAAAAAGCTCTGAATTAATTGTGTTGTTACGGTTGTTGAGCACCCTGATAAAAGGAGATTCGGGCATCATAGCTTCAAGGCCAGGTAACAATTTTGTATCTGCCTTTTTCTTTACGAAGGCAATAAGAAACGATTTTACATAAGTGTAAATAGGATTGCCCTTTAGGCCAGGGATTAACCCAATTAGATTTAGAATAACCGTTAAATACAGATCCAGTCGCTGGGAAGCCAGAGTGGTTCCGGATGCCGGGCAGGCTACCCTAACAAATTTTTCTACCCGTATACGCCTCTCGCGAAGCAAGGCATTGAGTTCTTTTAAATGCTCAATATCATCTTTCCGGTCCAGTTCTTCTTCCTCATCGAGTAACTCAAATACTCTTATATCTTCTTGGGAAAACGGTTCTTTCCCATCCAGTTGATTGCGTGACAGGATTTCCCCTATTAGTCCGCCTCTTGAATGGGAAACTAAATGAACGGTTGCATTTTCCGGGAGCAGCTTAAGCAAATGAACAGCATTGGCCAAAGGGCTTTTTGACAAAGTTCTGTGTTCAAAGGCAAATATTCTTTTTTTGTAAGTTTTCTGAATTTCTTTCCAGGCAGCACTCGGTTCATCATCCTTGACAAACCCGCCAAAACTACCCGCTGTGCTGGAAGCGGTACCATGCAACAAAATTAGCATCGGGTCAGCCGTATCCAACTTACCGGCTATTTTAGTCAAATGATTGGGATCATCGCAAACGTACAGACCCTCAGCCGGCTCTAGCTGATCTTCTATCTTTGCGGCCAGGGCAATTGCTGAGAACTCGGTCAGTTTTTCATTTACTGAAACAATTTTGAGTTTTTTAAGAAGGTTCTTGATTGGCCCTCTTGTAGTGTCATAGCCCTCTAAGAAGTCTGGTAACCTAATATGATCTTCATCTGCTGAAACAGACCTTGTTTGCACCTCCGGAAATTCTTCAGTCAACTGCTTAAGGGTCATCAGCCTTACAAATCCGTCTTCAAATTCAAGCTGAAGAAGCTCGTCATCATCAATATCCACTAGCTGTTCGGCGGCCTCTGAGCGCTCCCTGATAACCTCAAAAGTGGCCCTGGTCTCAACATCTAAAAAGCTGTTTTCAGTGTCAAAAAAGCCTTCCTCCTTAACATTATTTCCGTAGAACGAAATACGATTTTTCATGACAGATCCTTTAGAGAGTTAAACATTTAAGCCAACAGTTTTAGAAACAACATTATTCGTTCAACACATATTAGGAACCCTAAAAAACCTGAAATAGGTCCATGGGAAATGACCTAACTCTTAGGTTTAAAACCAAAAATGTGTGATGCGATAAAATCGGGGAAGAAAACAGCAGTAAAATACTATATAATCTATAATTTCAATTATATAAAAACCCTAGAAATTATATGGTTTTTATTTAAATCTGTTTCATTTGAAGATGTTTGACTAACTCGTTAAGCAGAATTTCAAGGAGATAATCTACTTGCGGCAATTAGTTGTCTTATCGTTTCCCTCACCATATATTTTATTATGGGGGTGATAAATTATATGTAGAAGAACGATTTCTGAAATCATCTTTTTCATGGAGTTCAGTCCTTTGTATTTACTTTATTTCCAAGCAAGTATATTAAAAAGGAATCATTCAGGACATCTAACATCTAAACCATCATAAGTAGTGGCCTAAATACTACATTTGTGATTCCTTCCGGAGCTAGAGCTCACAATACCATCTCTTACCACCATCTATACAATATTACTACCAACTTATACATCTTAATCTTACTTTTTTGGTCTTCTTCAGTAAATTGTATGTAATGAAGCCCTTATAATGAACTCTGCTAAAAAAAACATTGAGCCCCCTTTGTTTCCATACCGCAGGCACTATTGCCCAATACGGATTTCCCATCTATTAGAGGCTTGTCAAAACTCCAAAAATCTAGTTATCGGCATTTATCAAATCTCCGAACAGCGTTTCCTTTATTGTAGCGATAATTTGAAAGAGCTGGCAGGCAGCACCTGTCATAGGTTGCTAGATAACGGCTGGGATGCCTGGTTTACACAAATAGATTCTAATGAAAGGTTTTGGATTAAAGGTAAGATTCTGAATTTCTTACAAAAGCCCTTTAAAAATGAAGTATTATCCCTTAAATACCACTTTAAAAAATATAATGGAAAAAAAATATGCCTGAAACATGAAATGCAGCACCACAAATTAGACACCCACCTACTTACAACCAATTACTTTTATGACGTCACCGAAATGGAAACCATTGAAAATTACCTCAACGCCACGGCCAAGCCTGCTATGGATTCTAAGGAATTGGTGGAGGAACTTTCTATTTCGTCACGAGAAAAAGAAGTACTGCATCTTATTGCAAATGGTTTCTCCTCCAAAGAGATTGCACATAGGTTGTTTATCAGTGACCATACGGCGATCTCGCACCGTAAAAACCTCATTGAAAAATTTAAAGTTAAAAACACTGCACATCTTATAAAGAGAGCATCGGAGGTGATCCCCTTGTTTTAGACACCCTTTTTAAGCACTAATTTTATAACGTATCAACTTAGGGATAATGCCATCTTCGTTTGCAATGTAGAATATAAACGATTTGCCATCAACCTTTTTAAATAACTGCTTGTCACGATCTAGCTTAGCAGTATAGATCTCTTTCTCACAGTTGGCTAACCAGGCGAAAGGACTGTACCCTTGAGGTGGTCTGTTATGCAAAAACCACTCTACGGAAACAGGAAAATCAAGAATATCAGAAACCTCCTTATTGTTTGAGCTTGCACCTCTTTCTGCTGAATATATATACTCCCATAAAAATCCTATTGCTCTTACATAGTGTTTTAAATTAGGAGCATCCCCAAGTTGCTCCAATATTATTTGGCAACCTTCCTTACTTTTCAATTCATCGAGGTATCCCATTTGGCTTAGCTGAATAAGTACCTTATTTCTCAAGGCAATAAGTATCTTATCATCTTGTTTAGATGATTCCATGGAGAGCAATTTAAATAGCCGGGCAACCATACTTTCCAGAGTCTGATCTCTGGCAGCTGAATATTTTTTTGGGTTCCCCAACCACTTTTTGTAGTAGTCTTCTAAGTTTCTTAAGCCCCATTGCTGAAGTTCATCCAATTTCATTAGATTTTCTTTCGAAGAGAACAAACCGTGAAATTTAAGGCGCTGAACAAACTCATGGGATCCGTTAAGCTCCTGACCGGTGGTTGGATCTGACAGTAGTCCCTGGTTATCAATCTGAAATTCAGATAATCTTTCATCCAAAGTTCTGAGCATTTGTTCCTCTAGGCCTTCATAAGGTTCTTTTCTACAAGCGTAGGACGCTATCGGGTTTTCCCGGAATAACCAGGGTGGTTCTGGAGCTAAGGTTTCTTCAGATAAGAGTTGCTCTACCTGAGCCACGATTTTTAAAAGCGTTGAATGCGGCAAGTAGGCATGCCAAGGCATATCTGCTACATAAATGGCTACCCAATCATCTTTCGGTTCTTGATCAGAATGTCTACGCCAAAATGAGCGAGCTTTGTCCTGATCCGAACTAGAAACCTCCATAAGAGAAATAGCATTAGTGGCGATATACTTCCCTTTTTTGAGATCAGTGCGAAGGCCTTCTCCATAATCCTTTCTTAGTTCGCCAATAAAAGTTCCTAAAGCCTTAAGCTCCTCTGGCGGGGCCAGTCCTTTCTCACCCAGATTCTCGTAAATCTTAAAGGGAATTCCATCAATATTTATAGTCTTTGATTTTAGCTGCATTTCTAACTATGGTATTGAAAAGGCATCAACAAATATAGAATTTAATGATAAAGACGTAATATTACTGCCATCATAATTGTAATGCCCTGCATAGGTTACTCCCTCAAATACATGCCTCCACCATTGTCCACTTTGGGGTGTGGTAACCACTCCTTGTACTTGAGTTCTAAAAAAGTCTGCAAAGGCCCGTTCAGCTCCCGGCAAAAAGGCTTGCATATTATCTACCGTGCTCTTCGGCCTTCTCGATATCTCCCATTGTGCAGGATCGTAGTGCGTACCAGGAGTTGCTGGTGGCAACGTACCCATACCACCACCCGTTGATGGTGTAGGACTTCCAGATACGGGCGTCGGTGGTGTAGCTGAAGATTTTGTAGCCCCTGCTACGAGTTCGTATTGTCTGTATCTTCTTACTGTTTCGCCACCTGGCAATTGCATACTTCCTTCCTCAACTACGAAATACGGACTGCTTGGGTCGCCGTTTACCGCGGTGAGCCTGGCCGTTTCATGTCCGCCACCAATTCCAGAACCCTCAAAAACTACCTGAAGATGGTCCAGGCTCCAAAAGATGCCCTATTATCTCCCGACTAACTACTCTCCGTTGTCCTGGTAGCATTTCTGCAGCCGGAATTCCGGCCAGGCTAGCCTGAGCCATGTTGTATCTCGCCTCAGATTCGACCCTCAACAAAAATCCACTATCCGAATGTCCCGTAGCCCTCAACGCATCCATGAGTTGGTTAAATCTTGGGGTGTCTATCGAATCTGTAAATCCCATACTTTCCAATAACCGACTAAACTGATTTTCTCTCCTCCTCGTTTCAGTAGGAGTTATTCCTCCTTCTGAAGCTTGCTGGTATTGAGTGAATAACTCTCGTGCCGCGGCGCGGTCATGAGAGCTGATGGAAGGTGCCGTTGAAGCGGCATCAGGCCTAAACATAGAAGCTTCTGCTTGCTGCGCTATATTCTGATTTAAAATATCCGGATCAAAGGTGGTTCCCTGACGTTCTCCTGTGTGCTGGTGATTATCTACGACTATATCTGCAATTTCATCTAATTCGTGCCCGAGAATTGTATCAAAATCCCTGGACCGGGGAGCGTCCGTAGGCTCACTGCTTAATTGCACCCTTGGGTCTACTTCTACATCGGCCACCCAGCGTCCGGGTCGTCCATTTTCGGGCGGTCTATATTCCAAACTGAACGAAGCAGGACCCGATTCTGCTCCATGGCTACCTACCCTAGCTGGGGTACCTGCCCTACCACGGGAATCAAACCCTCGTGCCCTTATAGTGACCTCAACGCGTACCTGCACCGTAGTACCACCTACGTTAACCGGAACTTCGAGATGGCAGAAATGACTTGTGCCATCCCAGCTAAGACTACTTCCGTGCATTCTTTGTTGAAATACAGGACGTATATCGGCGATTCTGGTACTCGTCCTTATGAGTCTGAAAACATCTGAAACGCTGGGTCCTGCCGTACCTCTTCCAATGAGGCTGAAAATACTTCTTTGCGAAGAATTTGTTGGGATTGCAAGCTCATAGACATCGCTACCCCTTATACCACCCACTTGGGCGTCTGAAGCTGGCGTGTGTGGCTCTTCAGGCCTAACGGTGACTTCGCCTTCAGGCACTCTCACTACATCAGGATCTACGGCATCAACATGGGCAGATCTCCTACCCTGTCTTCTTCTTTGGTGTGCTTGCCGCTGGGCATGGAATTGTGCCAGAGATCCGCCGGCAATCATCCCAACCTGAAGCAACGCATTGAACATAATTTCAAGGAACTGTGCATTTCGTTGTCCTTCGGGCATTCCGCGTAATGACATGAGTTGACTTACTGTTGCTGCACCCATCAATATATAGCCGGCGCCATCAGCGGCCAATCCTGCAATTAGCATTACCCTTCCTAGCTGTACAAGCCGTAAAGACGTGGTAGCTGCATGCCCGAGGCCTATAAAGCCTCCTACGACGTTTACTACATCTAATGCAACTTCAAGGTCGGGCCGTAGTGTGCTGGAATCGTACCTTTGGTACAAACGATACAGGGAAGGTAAGGCTCCAACTACACCCAGTGGTAGTAAGAGGTACAGGCTGGTTCCACCAGTAAAAGGGGCCGCTACAATAGCCGCAATGGAGGCTACCATAGTCACACTTTCCAGGGCCTCCATGAATATTGCACCTGCGCCGGCATGTACCGGTCTATGAAGATGTTCGCCATCAATGGTTATCACTAAATGACCTCTGCCATAATCCCCATGCGATTCTAATACATTAACTACGGCATTGCTTATTGCCATAAGACGTGTATCACCACGCCCTCTTCCCAGTCCACCAGTATTTATGGTTAAATCGGCTACAACAAAGCTAAGTTCGTCTGTGGCGTCGTCCGCGTCATCCCCTGTATTGAGTTGGGTAGCTTCCAAGACGAGGTTGATGGTTACCCCTGAATCATTGACAAAGGTAGCGTCAATTTGTTCTCGTGGTCCTTCATATGATTGATGCTGTCCGGCTCTGGCCTCTTCAATTTCTTCAATCTCTTCCTGTTGACCTTCTAGCCTTCGGATTATCCTCGAATATTCAAGTCTAAACAAGTACAACCTTGCTCGTGCTCGCTCTAGCTCTCTGGGATCTGCAGTAGTGGATTCTTCCAGGCTACTTATCCGCTCCTCCCAATTCTTGTTGCTGTCTCAGCAGGGGATCTAACTGCGAAGCGATGTTTGCTCTTCTTCCGCTAAATACCTGATCAATATCCCCGGCAATGTCCTGAAGAATAAGTAGTTCTTGCTCCAAACTTGCTGCATCGGGGTGCGACATATCGGCCTCGAGAATCTCATTGATCTCGTCTATCCTTTCTCTGGCCGCGCTCCTCGTTTCCATAGTCCTTGTATGCTGGGTAACCGCCAGATCTACCGGATCCATAACGTTGACAATCATATAAGCAACACTGGGTAGCCTAACTACTTCTTCATCGCCATCAATTACGGGTACTGCCTTGCACCTAACCATAAACAGCCCAGGCTCAGGAAATGCAATAACCTCCTCATTTCTTGATTCGGTTATTCTTTGGATCTCACCTCTAAATTCACTTGCAAAACTTCGAAGGATATTGTTCGCCGCAACCAGGGTTAAAGCGCTAAAGCTTGGTCTTGTCCCCATAGATTCAATTACCCGCGTAATATCTGCCTGATTATATCGGCTAACACGCCTCCTTTCTAAATCTCTGACTTCATTGTTGTTTGGCCTTTGTGATAATCCAATAAGCTCAATTTCATCATTGTTTTCAGAAGGAGGTTGTGTAATGCGGGCTCGCTCCCATTGGTATGAATACAAGGCAAAATGATTGATCCAATGGTCCATTTTCATGCTCATGATAAAGCGATAGTTGGCCGATAGAGAGGCCTCGAATAAAGGAGGCTGCAAACCAGGATGTGATGTCATCTCGGCCTGCCATGCCATATCGGTAGCAGTAGCAGCCGAATCTGTGAGACGCTCGTCTGTCATTGCTTCTGCCCTATGTGCCCTATCATAGAAGCGTTCAAAACGCGATAGTAAGGTAATCCTTGCTGTACGATTGTTTTCATCCCCTGCCTCATTAAGCAGACCAGGCTGCGTACGCAGGTATTGCATGAAGTTTAAAGCGGCGTCTGGTACCAAAGTCTCAGGAGCGGCATAAAATCTGAGTACTTCAAGCCGGCTGCGCCCTACGAGTCGGCGATACCCCTCTCTGGCAGTAAGGTCATCAATGTAATTTCCCAACTCGTAATCTACACGAATGGCTTCCAACACATCAGCAGTAGTACCGGCATACGATCTAATTTGTTCTATTAATCCGTCCCTACCACTAACACTGGTACCATCGTCCAAAAGCAACCTGGTTGACTGATACAGGCGTAGCATATCTGCATTACTAGCCATTACTCTCTTGAACATCCATTCTGTATACCATGTTGGCAATGGATTGTTGCTGCGCTGAATGGCGTTGTAGATATCTTCTGCGCTTGCTCCTAAACGAATAAGTTCTCGCTGTTCCTCACTTAATACTGAACGCAGGCCAGATTCCTCGAAAAAGGACATGAGTTGGGTTGTAGCAGTACTATCCAACGAAACATTACCAACAGCACTTTGACCCGCTACGGCCGAAGAATCACTACTTAAAGAACCAGACCACTCACCATTATGAGATACCAAATATGCTATTGCTTCCGTTTCAAGACCTACCCTGTATTGCCCTTCGAGAAGGCGCCTAAGCATGGCAGCCATTAATTGAGGCCGGGTTGCCCCTGCGGAAAAAAATTGGTTTCCCCTTAAATAAAACTTTAATCCTGAGAGTGAAACCGTCATGTTTATTGGAGGCGGCTCCCGCAGTTCTGTGTTGTCATCAGAACTCACCTGCCATCTTTGAATAGTATTCACACCCTGGCCAGACTGCTTTTGCTGCACTACGTGTGTTAACTCGTGTGCCAATAAGTGTTGTCCGTTCGAAGATGCCGGATTCCATTGTCCCTGATTAAAAAATATATCATTGCCAGTCGTAAACGCCTTGGCCCCAAGGTCTTTATTGAGTTGAGATGCATGAGAGTTGTTATGTATCCTTACCTTTCCAAAATCAGCGCCAATCCGGCGCTCCATGAAAGTTTTGGTCTGTGAAGGCAAAGGTCTACCTCTTCCCTTTTGAGCATTTATTCTAGATTCCAATCCATTTGGAGCGCTCAGTGCGGTATCTGCTTTTGGACTTACCTGGGTTGTGGTGGTAGGAGTCCCAATGGCAGTATCTGCTTCATCATGGAACCTTGGATAACTATGCGTAACGTTAGGTAAGTTGTACAAATCGCCACTCAATGCATGGGCGATTGCTCCGCCCAAATTTACAAAGGCTTCAAACGGATTCTGATTAAAAGGAGCTGTTACAGTAAACAGCACCGCCGGATTATTGTGGCCCTCCTGCAAAGGATAGTTAAAGTAGCTCACATTGATCATAGTTCCTATGTCCATAGGATTGGCTACGATATTGAGATTAGGAATTCCCTGGTAATGCTCAAAATGAAAGCTACTTGGTGCCCCAAACAAGGTGACATCATCGGCGGAGATATAGCCATAATGTAATGCATTTCTAATGAAAGAAGTCCCTCCACTTAGTCCATAAGCGCTGTCAAAGTGCTGCCCGAGATATTGCCTTGCCCTACCAAAATGAAAATGATAATAACTAAGTACAGGAATTCCTAACGATTCCAGTGCGGCCAATGGAAAATCTATATGCCCTCTTCCCGTATAGGGAGCAAGATCAACTATTCTTCCATTAGGGCCTTCTACTAAAAAGGTTGGAGAGGTATACATAACCCCATTCGCTCTTAGAATTAAGGGAGAGGGGAGCTCTAGAGTCACATTTGGCGTTGAAGCATCAGTTGTTGAAGCTTCTTCCGTAGTATTGCTATCCTGATCAGTAGTATCATCTTGCTTTTGCACCAAGGTATCGTTGCCCAGAGGTTTCATTCTAAGCTCCTCTTCTTCCTCTGATTTTTTTTGAATTACCGGTGCAATTGTCGTGGCCTTAGGTTTCATCCGGAGCTCTTCCTCTTCACATGCCTGACACTTTCGCTGAATCGTAGGGATTTGTGTTTTGGGCATTTTCATCACCTGATCCGCCACAGCATCAGCCTCTTGCTCAAAACGGTCATTAGGCTGCCCGATTTTGAGTTTCGGCTGTATCGAATTCTTTTGTAGCGACTGGTGCATAATTAATTCCTAAAAAGATATATCAACCTATCTATATGCTTTTTTTACTAGTTGTTTTTCGCAGGGAGTACCTCCTAACAAAATTGCTTTTACCTTCTTGGGCTCCTTTACCTGATCAAACTTCTTTAATTTTTCTTTTTGGCTTTTCGTGACCCCTGGTGGTAGTTCGGATAGGCCGGCGGGGAACGAAGAGATAATAACATCTACACGCCTTAATTTATGTTGTTCTGTAGCCGGATTAATTCCCGGTAAAGGTTCTTTATCTGAAAGTCCTTTTAGCAAAAACCGGGGTACCCTAATGTCTGGCCCCTCATCAACATTTACCTTTGCTTTTTCTGAAACTCCTTGCTTCGCCAAAAAGAATGCAACATTCTGAGCTCTTTTTTCACTTATGTTCTGCTTAGCAGCCTCACTTCCAACATTATCAGAATGCCCCCGCAGCTCAACAAAAAAGTCGAACACCTTTACCACATCTGCTATGAGTTTCAGTTTATCCAGTTCTTTTGAATCTAGCTCATTAACATTGTGTTTGTTAAAACCAAAATCAATTACCACACTTTCGCCAAAAGATTCGCCTTTGTGTGGCCCATCTTTGGCAAGGCCTCTAAGTTGGTCTTGTTTTCTGCCCAGGTCCTCAGCAATTGCATTTTCAATATTGATTGTTGAGTCGTGTACATTGGTTACAGCCCTTCGCCCCTCGGCATGCGCTCCTATTTCCTCAAGAGAAGCATGACCACAGAGTTCGTGCCCCAGTATGAGCTCAGGATTTGATTTGTAAGACAATTTTTTTCCTGCCTGGTTGTGGTACCCAAATTTAACGGGATTGAGGTTAGAATTTATAAGTACTTTAAAAACACGATCATTGGTATGCGGTGAGAGATGATCGGCCACCACAATCTCCCAATCATTTGTTGAAGAATTTCGCGTAAGCACATGTAAACAGCATGCACCAGTAGCTTTATCACCATCGGCTAACTCCTGCTCGCTTTTTGAATGTGTAGGTTTTACTTCGCCCGAGGATTCCACGCCAAAATCTGGAGTTATTTTGCCCAGTTGTGTCTTAACCAGATCAAGGCGGTCCGTATTAGAGAGCGCTCTTGAGGGGTCTTCACCTTTGGGGTCTGGCTGAAAGCCTTTGACATAGGCCTCAGGGTAATCATCTTCTACAGATAGTTTGCGTTGTATTTTATTTGAAGACGCACCTTGCTGAACCGTGTGAACCAGTTCATGTGCCAGTAGCTGCTTTCCTTCGGCGGTAGCCGGGTTGTATTGCCCTTGATTAAAATAAATATCATTCCCATTGGTAAATGCCTTCGCACCCAATTGCCGATTCATCTGTATGGCCTTGGCGTCTGTATGAATTTTAACTGTAGAGAAATCGGCACCAATGCCTTTACTCATCAGAGACTGGGTAGGTTTATCTAACTCCTGCCCACTTCCTTTGCTACTAGCCACTGACTTTGAAATGGCAGCTGATGGGGACTGGGAAGAACTCAGGGGTTTCATTTGTAATTCATCCTCTTCACAATCTGCACATTTGCGTTGAATGGATGGGTTATTCGTTTTAGACATATTCATAATACGATCTGCCACCTTATCGGCTTCTTGCTCGTATTGATCATTTGGCTGACCAATCTTCAGTTTTGCCTGAATAAACCCGGGACTTTTCGCTAATGAAGGTTTTGCAAAATTCATATCACATTAGTTGAGATCGTCGATATTTTTTTCTAATTTCATTTACTTACGATTTGGTCTGGTGCCCCCCGAACGCCCTCCTGATGGAGCAGTGGGTAATGCCAGAACAGAACTACCAGGTAGATTAGCTGCTCTAATGCTTGCACAGTCTGTTGCTCTATAAGTATTTCGTCCTGCGGAGCTGTCGATTCCTAAACTAAGTCTATTGTTGAGGTCCCTGCCCAAGTCAGGATTGTTCCGGCCTCTCATAACTCCGTAGACCCAATACCGAAAAGCATGCCTGTTTGCAACATTTGAACTTATGGTGGCATTATAATAGGACGAAATTCTTCTAACTGCCCTTGCCTTTTGTGCATCGTCATTTAAACCTTGATAGTACATTGCAAGCGGTGCAAACCTGGGTTTCAATTCAACATAACATCTGGAACCGTCATCTGTAGGTCTGAACTGATAGGAGTGGTGAAATTCTCTGATAAAGCCAGTGGTCCAGGCATCCAATTCGGAAGCATTACCAGTTAAACCACTGCTTCTCAGATATTGGTTGACGTGATCAAATTCGTGATTTACGGTTTGCATGGTCTGATTGTAATTTGAACCGTCTAGAGCGGCGTCTGCGATTATTACATAAATTGCGGACCGGTGGCGAAACGTGTACCCGGCATTTATGACTAGCGGTCTACGCCCTACCCTGGCCCTTTTTGAGCGGAGGTTTTGATCGAAGTTTATTACCGGACTTGTTAAGCTAAACGCTGTTAAGTGTGCCGGGTCGGGAACGGGGTCAGAGGCTGAAGCGGCCGTGGCATCGTTTACCCGAACACTTCTTCCTACGACGTTCTGAAGCAGGGCCGTCTTCTGTGCAGAGGTAGTTGCATTACTTACCTGTGTACTCCAATCTGCGGGTCCGGCTGCTGCAGGTCCAAAAGGATCACCAAGTCTTTGTATCTCTGGTTTAATACCCTTAGACTGCTGTACAACATGAGTAAGTTCATGTGCCAAGAGATGTTTTCCTTGAGAACTTCCGGGACTGTATTGCCCCTGATTAAAATAAATATCATTCCCATGGGTAAACGCTTTTGCATTTAATTGACGGTTCATTTGAATTGCCTTGCCATCCGTATGAATTTTTACATCAGAAAAATCCACACCTATACTTTTGCTCATAAAAGTCTGCGTCTCATGATCCAATGTCTGCCCCCCGCCCTGCTTACCAGATAAAGACTTTGAAATGGCTGCCGGAGCCTCACCTGTTGTACTTTTAGCGGTTTTTTGAATAAGCGGACTAATAGACGAACTCAGCGGTTTCATCTGTAGTTCCTCCTCTTCACAAGCTGCACATTTGCGCTGAACCGAAGGGGCAGGAGAAGCAGATATTTTCATTACCTGGTCTGCTACAGTATCAGCCTCGCGTTCAAAACGATCATTAGGCTCACCAATTTTGAGCTTAGTTTGTACAATTCTATTTTGATTCAAGGCAAATGACATATGTCTAAACAATTCGTTTATAGTTTTCTCTAAAATGGCCTAATAATTCCAATTCCTGTCTCCAATTGATATCTGCTCGTATCCAGCAGGTTTTCGGGATCACCATTTAGGCCAATATTAAATTCCAGCCTAAAATCATTAGGTAAATCGAGTTGATAATCGAAAATAAATTCTCCCTCCCTTACAAAAGTCATTGCTTTCAATCCAATTCCGGTAGCTAAGGATAGCGGAGTTACCATGGAGTCTTGAGTTCCCAGGAAGCTGTAAGTTGATTGCAATAAATTAAGCCCAAGACCATACCTAAAAAAGGCGTTTTCCAGCATTTCAGGTTGATTCGGGAACAAAGTCCCTATGCGATACATATGATGGGCATTATTCGCCAGGTTTTCATCAATATTCATTTTGAGCTGACTCAGAAAACAGACTATATTCCCGGGTGGGCAAATCAAGGGTGAAGGAGAAAGGCTTGGCAGTGAGGAACTGAAAATAGTTGGTGGGGAAAGGCTAACACCAAAGCCTGAGTTTTGCCTTGGTATTAATAGTGGGCTACTCCACTCTGGCAATGCACCGGCATCAGTAGCATCAGGAGAAATTTCAAAATCCTCGTCTTCCTCCTGCATTTGTATCATTGGAGACCCATTAGAAGAAATGGGCATCATCTGTAGCTCTTCCCTTTCGCAATCGGCACATTTACGCTGAATGGGAGGAATCTGTGATTCTGAGCTTCGCATGACATGGTCCGCAACATAATTAGCTTCCTTTTCATATTGATCATCAGCCTGGCCTATATGAAGCTTTGCTTGTAAGGCAGGGGCTCCTTTGCTTAAGTATTGAGGTGTATCTGTGGTTTGGAAAACTAGACTCATACTATTAAATTATGGCAAGTGTACTTCACTAGCCTGTTTCTTCAGACGGTCCGGTTCCCGGGGCCATAACCGGTGCCGGATATCTTACTTCGACGGGTATTTGGGCACTGTTATTTTTAATTCGCTTATATACTTCAAAATTGTCTTTGTTATTTTGAAACCCTATGCAACCTGCAGTACCATTCTTGTCGGCATCTTCATGAATAAAAAACCCTCCGTCACGTTCCATAGTCGCACGCCTTTTTATATAAGTTGCTGTTCTCTCGTGGAGGCGAGTTCGATATTTGCCCCATCCACCAACGGGGAAGCTAGAGGGGGGATTGCTTTCAGCTTCTGCCGGGTTCACATAATAATTGCCCCAGGGAATTGGCCCTACACCCTTTATATGCTGGTATTGAGGAGTTGTGTAATTTGTATTGGGAGGTAAACCTGCGGCGGCAATATTCTTATGACCGGGCTTTAAACCAGAAATTGCCGGTGCGGTGTACGGATCAGACCCCAGAACGCGAACCTGACTGCCATCGAACTCTATCTTAGTCACGTCTCCTGAACCAGAATTCCACCATCCCCTGGCGTCCTCGGCAACTTCCTCGCCCAGCTCTGACATCCGCTCTTTCCCTTCATGATATAATTCTTCGGCTTCTCCTAGTTTTCGTTCTCCGTACCCTTTTGCCCTTTCAATGAATTCTTTCCCGTCTTTGTAGAGCTGATCTTTTTTACGTTCCGCGGCCTCCATAGCTTCTGCTCCCTTTTTTTTGATTTCTTCGTAGTGTTTAACCGCATCTTCATAGTATTGGTCTGCATCTTCCTGCCAGTCTCCCTGAATACTTAAATTGCCTTTGCCTTGTTGGACTACGTGGGTAAGTTCGTGAGCTAGAAGTCTTTTCCCTTTAGAGCTTTGAGGGTTGTATTGCCCATGGCCAAAGTAAATGTCAGACCCATAGGTAAAAGCCCTTGAGTGTAATTGTCTATTCATCTGAACGGCGGTCGAATCAGTATGGATTTTTACAGCTGAGAAATCCGCTCCTATGCTATTACCCATAAAAGACTGAGTAGAACTATCAAGCGTCTTTCCACCCCCTTTGCTTGCCGACAAGGACCTTGAAAGGTCTTGGGAGGCTATATGAGGGTTGCTTTCCGAAGCTTTTTGAACAAGTGGTCTAATTGACGAGCTAATTGGTTTCATTTGCAGCTCTTCTTCGCAATCCGCGCACTTCCGTTGAACAAAATTCGCATCATTGGTGGTTTGCATTACCCGGTTTGCTACGGCATCTGCCTCCTGCTCGTATTTATCATTAGGTTCCCCAATGTGCAACTTAGGCTGAATAACTTTTTTTACCTGCTTCAAACAAGGAGATTCAAATTCCATGCTACTTGATTTAGTATTTATTTAAACCGTACGCCCATTTTTGTGATACTCTCTTTTTACGCCTTGTAAAATATCGCTCATCATGATTTCCTTGCTCGACCTGTCAAGTGCTCTAAGTGAGGCATATTGAACAGCATTGATAATAGATCCGCCCGCCAGTTCGTAGTCATCAGCGATCTGCACAAGGTCTATATTCTTTTCAAAGCTGCAGCTTTCAGAAAAGGCTTTCTGCCAAAGGCTATAGCGCTCTCTTGCTGAAGGGATTGGAAATCGGATAACCGTTTGAAAACGTCTTAAAAATGCATCGTCAATATTGCTCTTTAAGTTTGAAGCCAGGATAACGAGGCCGTCATACTCTTCAATACGTTGAAGTAAATAGGAAACCTGCTGATTGGCGTAGCGGTCGTGAGAATCTTTAGTGGCGGTGCGTTTTCCAAAAAGGGCATCGGCCTCATCAAAAAACAATATCCAGTTTTTGCTCTCGGCCTTATCAAATACTTTAGCAAGATTCTTTTCTGTTTCTCCAATAAACTTGGAGACGGTTTGCGATAAATCCACACGATAAACATCCAGACCCATCTTTTTTCCCAAAAGTGTTGCTGTCAGCGTTTTTCCTGTACCTGGTGGCCCATAAAACAGTGCTTTATAGCCCGGCTTTAGTTTCTTCTCCATTTGCCAGCCAACCATCAATTCCTTATGATGTTTCAACCAGATTTCAATTTCGTTTAAACGCAGTCTTGTTTTCTGTTCTAAAACAAGATCTCCCCACTCCATTTTAGTTTCTAAGAGTCGGGCAGGAAATGCACTGCTGAAGGTTGGTTTCTTAACTTCACCTGTGGTAATAAGATCTAAAACCTCTTGCGACAGGCAAATCTGTCCGTTTAAAAAGCTTTCATGCTCATCTACATCAGCCAGCCAAAGCATTTGCTTTTTGGCAAACACATGATCGCCTTCAAAGGGTTTTATAAGTGCAAACCTTCGGGCCAGATCGTTAGCCGCCAGGATAAACATCACGGTTTCTCCGTTGGGAAGAAAGCCGGAATGTTTTTCGCTTACCTTTCCTCCAAATTCTGTATACAACTGGTTCGTGGTGGCATTCCGCTGAATAAAAACATCTAAAAGTTCTGGCTTTATATATGGTACTGCAGAAAGAATAAGGATAAAGCGTTCTACAAAATTAAAGTTGTTTTGCCTTACTAAATTTCCATAACCAGAGTCGCTCTCAGAGATCTGGGGTGGAGAAATATCAAAGATGTCGTTTACCAAGGTTGGTTCATTGGCATTCATAGCAGACCTCGTCTTCAATATTTCTCTGAGCCATTGCAGTTCGTTAGAAATATCGGATGCATTTCTTACAATTTTGTCTGTTACCATATCGTATTAATTATGTAGTTGTTCCAGGGCAGCTTAATTACCGAAATAGGCCAGCTCAGCCTATCTAGTAAAACATCGACAGCCTTCCGTTCTACTTTTAAAGTCCACCCTTTATCATTTCTTTCTAACAGCCCGTTTCTTTGTAAAAATGTTTGCCTTAAACTGTCAGCACCCGTGTTTTTAAGGGCTGGCCAGTTTGTAATAAGCGTCGTCAGTAAATGCTCTCCTTCCTGCTTATCACTGTCAGTCAAAACATCTCCATCAGCGACAAATTCCCCGGCTTCAAGCCCGGATAACAATTTGTTTAACAGCCACTCGGTTTCATTAGTTGCCTGCAAGGATCCAAAACCCAAATAATGTAGTAATTGAACTGCTTTAACCTGGGAGTTATGGTCTTTAAATTCCTGATTTTTCATAAGCTTGAGCCCGGTAAAAAAAGCTTCTAAATACGGCCATACCAAAACAAGGCCAGCGTTGTTAACCACAAGGCCATCTTCCCCGTAATTTACTTTCTCTGTACTCAATTCTGTTTCGGTCTTCTTTACAGTAATATTCTTCTCAGGAGCCTTAGCTCTTGTTAAGATAAAGTCCTCAATGCAGTTTTGTTCTTCTGGGCTTAACAGTTGTAGTTTTTTTACTTCGCGATTTTCAAGAAGCTCAACTACTTTTTCAATCATTAAGCCCGGGGAAAGCAAATTGGCCAAAGAAATTTTAGGAGCAGAACTCCCTAGGGTATTTGCCAGCAAATAGACCATTAGTTTTTCATAAGCGGGCTTCCCAATTTCTAATTGTTCTAAATGTATTTTTGCCTCCTTTACCAGCTTTA
Organism: Flavobacteriaceae bacterium; assembly: GCA_965212595.1. Classification (GTDB taxonomy): domain Bacteria; phylum Bacteroidota; class Bacteroidia; order Flavobacteriales; family Flavobacteriaceae; genus Poritiphilus. The sequence goes on along the minus strand of CBDBVE010000008.1, from coordinate 110,573 downwards.
CCTCATTCCTTTTGGCAAGCTTATCAAGTACAAGACGTAAAGCTTTGAATTGGCTGAGAATATTTTTAGAATCTTTAGGTCCGTTTTCTAAAATAAAGTAGAACAAAGACTCCTCAGCAAAGAAGTGAATCGACCTTTTTTGGCTGGCAGTACGCATAAACACCTTCTTATAATCAAGAAGTTGGTCAATCTTCTCAGCTGAAAATTCTGTCTTAAGTTCTGCCAAATCTCCGTGGTAATACCAGGGAATAAGTCCGGTAGACAGATAGTGAACCAGGGCGTTTTTTGCACTTTGCACTTGGGTTGTACTGCCACGTCCTATGCGCTCCTGTTTGCTGCCAATTTTCTTTATCAGTGCTTCGCTTAGCGATTTCCTTGCGGCTATAGGAAAGTCATTTGCCAATTGACGCATTGCAAAGCGCCCCAGATCAATCTCCAGAGAATCTATTCTAATCTGCTGATCAATGGGGACAAGCTCATTGCAAATCTCATCTATAATTTCACCTATACTTTCATTGTATATCTTAACAAGACTTTCCGTTACCGCTTCCTGATCTTCCCTATTGGCAATTTTTACCTCAAGAATCTGTTGTTTTATCATATGTCTGGCAACGGCCGCCATGCGCTATATTTTAAAAGTATCTTTGATCTGCTTCACAACTTGTGTACCTACTACTTCTTCCTTACGGCTAGACCATTTATTGAAATTATCTTTTATAGCCACACCAGACTTCGCTATCAGTCTTCCAGACTCAGCAACCGTCTTAGCACTGGTTTCACTCAATTTGCCTGGTTCTTTCTGAATTAGACGATCCATATAACTATTGGTAAGAACACGTAAGACATTAGACCTATTCTTCTTGGTGTGACTAGACTTCGTTGTGTTAATCTCTTCAAGGAGAACATTTCTGTTAGCGGTATAAATCTCATTCAACTCTTCAATGGTGAGTTTTTCATCTTTATTAAATCTAGATATAGCTTCATCTGCAGCCATTAAAGACTTAGCATTGTCTTTTTCGGCCTCAATAGAGTGTTTTAGAGCATCCCTATAGAGTTCGGCACTCCTTTTAAATTCTTCATTGATCAGCACAGCTTTTGTAGAGTTTTCGCTTATATTGAGAATTTCTAGCAAATTTCTCTCATCTACGGCAAAAAATACAAAAGGTTGAAGTGCTATATCTAAAGAAACTACCTTGTCCTTGAGCTGTACCTGTGGAATAACAGCACTGTAATAACCAGGAGCAGTAACTCTTAGTGTATATGACCCCGGACTTAACTGAGCATCTTTGAGTTCATATATTCCTTCTTTTTTGGTGACATCAGAAATTTTCCTGCCCTGAACATCTGTCCATACCTCAGCGCCAGAAATAGGCACATTTCCTGCACTTGCCGATTCGGTGAACACAGTTCCTCTAAAGCCGGTAAGCTTACTATCTATTTGTGCAAGAATGGGCACGATTACTGTAATTACCGAGCCATCTACCTTTTCATTCTTATCTGCATCCCAGATATCATAAGGAATGGTATCTATCAAATAGGCGCTTTCTGTTTTAGGGGCCTCTGCCGCCACTTTCTTGATATCTACCTCATAGATAAATCCTTGTGTGTTCTTGGTTTTGTCATATTCAAAAGGATAGAACTCCAAAGAAGCATTGCCAAATTGCGCTCCCCCTAAAAGCTTAGCCCTATACCTTTCTGGTTCATACATCGTATGAAACAATTTTTCCTTGAGTATTCCATATGTCAATACTTTATTATCAGAAACTTCCCTGACCGGGACCACTTCACAAATTGGAAGGGCTATTGGGTCTAACTGCGCGACCTGCGAACCGATATCATTACAAGGATCACAGCATTTATAGGGTAGGGTAAAATCGCCAACTACTTTCCCAAATAGTTCTTTTTCAAACCTAAACACATCCTCCTCACTAAACGGAAGCTTTTCATTCTCGCTAAAAAATTCTGAAAGCTGCTTTTGTAATTCTTCCTTTGAACGATCTGAATACTCCGCCTGGACCAATAAAACAAATGTGCCTCCCGGCTCAACTCCCGCCTTATGCTCAAGTCCTGGATGAAGTTGTGCAAATTCGGTAAACTGATGCTGCTTCTTATACTGATCTAGTCTGTTTTTGAGCGTATTCCAGAAGATGCGTGCATCTATATATGGGAAAATAAACAGGTTTCTCATAACCTCGTGCAGGGCACAATAAAGCCGCATAATAGTATTGAAAGCTTTGGTATTAGCGCCACGTGGAATCCTTGAAGCCAGCAGTTTTACTAATTCCATATAAACCGTCAACGGGCATTTGTAAGACTCCAACCAGTCTGCCATCTTAAAATTGCTTATTTTTTCGGGGGTATTAGCTCTTATGGCAGCAATGCACTTAGTAATCTGCTCGTGTAATTCCCCCACATTTCGTTTGTCATTGATGGCTGTACCCAGATTGGCTTTCTCTGTTTCAACAGAGGTCCAACGACCCATGTTTACACTCTTGGTATCAAAATATACCTCTTCCACGGCGTGGGTCCAGTTTCTTTTGTTGAGTCCAACATTGAGGTTTCGCATCAGATTTAGCTCGGTCTCTAAGGGCTCCATTGCAAGTTTATCTGTTGCTGCGAAACTACCGGAGGAGAGTCCTTTTAATCTCTGAGAAGAGAGAAATCTGGAAATGTTCGTAAATCGCGCAAAAAATTCTAGAAAATACAGGAGTTTACCCCTCCAAATCTCGTAATCTGGTTGTAGATCCTTATAAAAACATTCTAAGAGCCTGACATCCGGAATCGTATCCCCGAAGTAGATTGTTTCAATGTCGAAACTCAGGTTCGCTCTATGTTTTAGTGTATTCAAACCTGCCATAGTTTCACGAAGTCCTTTGCCATGAAATCCTTCGAGGCGTAGGAAATTAAGTTGATCGATATCAAAATGTAAAGGTGTAGTGATTGGTGTTTTCGGCTCCAATCCCATAATATTGTTATCGTAGGAAAGATTAAGTGCGTTGCTCTCTTTCTCAGTGAGTTGGCACTGTCTGAACTTTCGCTCATAATTCCATTCTATCTCCAGCGTTTCTAGTACCTCAAATTTGCTGGCACTTTTAGAATCGTAATAAAATGGAATACTTCTTTTTGAAAGAACCGACTTCTTTTCACAGCTTGGGGTGGCTTTACCCTCTATTTTCTCTGCACTATAAAGTCTCTCAAAAGAAAACTTTTCGAGCATCAGTACCATCCTTTTGTGAAGTGAAAGTGTTTTTGCCAATAGGTACTTCTGGTTGTTATAAATTGGAGGTTGTGTGAATGCATGCCTAAAAAGGTCTACCTGGCATTTGTCCCTTTCTCCTTCTATGACCTTACCCAACATGAGATGCCTCGGAAAACGCGTCATATCAGGGCAGCACTGAACCATTAAATCGTATGCGCAAGCTCTGAATTCGTCATAAGCCATAATAAGATCCTTGATGAAGTCATATACATATTGAATTCCCCACCAGCTGGGTTGTTTTAGGCCGCCACTCAGGTAAACTTCAAGCTGTGAAAAAACATCGCCTACAATAGCATTATTAAAGGGGTTCTCTCCATAGACATTGTGTAAGATCCCTTCATAGGCCACATAACTACCGTTTAAAAGGTCTTTAAGCGGAGCGTAAACCTTTTGAATAGCCTCTACATATTTATATGCAAAAGGGAAATAGTGTACTGTACTTGCCTGATCGAAAAAGACCCTGGGGAGTGAAATACTCTTTAGATCGTACTTTTTCAGGAACAAATCGTCCTGACGGCCGCCATTAGATCTTTGATTGACTCTAATCAGGTCTGTAACGCTAATTAGCAGTTTTCTTAAGGTAAAGATCCGATCGACACCCAGTTCATCACAGCTTTTGCCGAGGCAAGACTTTAGGTCGTAGTCCAGACATTCCAAAAAGAGCACAACCACTTTGTCTGCCAGAAATGTTGAAGAAAGCTGAAACACATCTTCGTCTTCATCCAGCTCTGCATCTTCCGTTAAAAGTTCATAAAGATCTACGTCCTGAACAAAGAGGTCGTTCTGAAAAGGTGTATATACCGTGTTTTCGGGTATATTATACGCTCTATATTGGGTAGTAACACAGCTACCACCTTCAGGGCACAGTTTTATGAGAAAGCCCTCTGAGCTTATTCCTAACCCCTCTTTGATAATCACTTTCGTTGTCTCACTGTCATCGTACTGGAGTTCTAAGCCACAGCCTATACCCATCCCAATCAAACAGGACCGGGTAAGCCTGGTCTGCAGATCAAGATATTTAAAGGACTGATTGAGCTGTACGCTTGTGAGTACCTGATTGTCTTCGAAAATCGGGTGGTTATTGATAAGAATACTCATGACTTAATTTTTTAGGTTCCTAAAACCGAATTATTTAAAATGATTGCTCCCTCCAGTGATTCATCTTCATCGCAACTGTGTAGAGTTCCTGTGGGGTATATATTTCTACTGGCTGTAAGTGCCATTATAAATTCATTCAAAGCATTTGAAAGTGCTGACTTGTTCCAAACGGGTTTGTTTATTTCCAGTAGCCAGGCTTTGTATTTCTGTTCAAATTCTGCCATATGCTCGCAGTCAACCCAGCAAATGTTCAATAAAATGTGTGCCGGGGTCTCTAATCTGATGGTCTTTTCGATAAATTTTCTAAAATCCATGTCGATAAAGCGATCTGCCCAATAGGGTAAGATGACTGTAGCAATACAGGAATAGACATCGCTAAGTTGGCAAGCCTCACACTCCTGATCCAGGTGTATTGGAAGTAAATCGTCTTGAACCAAAAGAAGTTTTGCACCCAATTTGATATTGAATTCAGTTCCCGTTTTTTTGACTTCCATAACCCTAAATTGTCCGTCGTTCTTTGGTTTCTCAGGGTTTATAAGGGTCACAAAATCACCTGCTTCAATAACTTCAACCGCGGTATCATTCAGTGTAATGGTATTTGAGGTGGGTTTTGTTTTTACAATAGTGGCTTTGGCCGCATACCGCAATGTTCCGCTGTCAAAAGGAGGCTGGGGCAGATTAAATTTTAAATTTTCCTCTGTTTTTACTCTCGACTTTCCAGACTGTGTGCCAATACTTTTTACGGTAAATTCCTTCCCGTGATAGGGGCCTCCCTCAATGCTTATTTCATCTCCTTGTATCTCGGCTTTTATATTATCAGTTACATTAATAGTATCTGTGCCCGACGTCACTTTGGTGATCCCGGTCTTTTTTGTAAAGACTAGTTCGGCTATTGTTCCGGCCAGAGGCACCAGGGATTTTGGTGCCAGATCTACAAACAGCTCCTCACATATTCTAGGCCGAATTAAAGTGTGCTCAATGAGATGCATTCCCTCATGTTGGAAGAAGGCATGGTCAATAAAGCTTATCAATTTTTTAATAGCTTTTTCGTCTTCACCTCCCTTTACCGTAAGTACCTTTCCACTTATGGCCACCATTTCGAAAACATGTCGGTCTGCAATAATCCCATCAGGGCTTTCTGTAGGTATTTCCTCCCAAAATTTCAAAATGGTTTTACCCCCATCATCTTCAATACCCCTGATGGTATAGTTGCCGTCATTGCTGGTAGAGTTCTTTATCTGAAAGACATCATCTACCAAAAAATAGGCACTTATATCAGTAGTAGCCTTGAGCCATCTCTCTTCCTTATTGATCTCCTGAATATCAAATTCTTCTTCCCAAATAGCCCTACCGTCGAAGATTGGTGAAGGGATATCGGTTGTTAATTCGATTTCAATATTGGGGCCTTTGGCTTCGGCATTGGCTATGGTATACTGTCCGTTGTTGTTGGTAGAGTCAATGATCTCAAGTTCCTTGGAGGTTCCTGTTTTTATCTGATCTGCCAGTACGGCATTGAAATCCTGGGCAACACTCTCTCCGAGTATGATGGCCTTCTTGCTACATATTTGAAACCGATAGGGAGTGGTTGCGGCATCTAAAAGATATTGACGACGGTCTTTGGCATTCCATACAATTTCCCAAAGTAATCTGTGAATGGCCGCCTCACCCTTTCTTCTTACATTGTCATCTGTAAGGGGCAGGGTTTCGGTCTCTTCCAGTACGACCTCCTCGGTAATTTGCCCTTCTACAACTTTAAATGGAGCTGTAAATTGAAATGCCGTAGAGTAGAGTTCATAGGTTAACGTATAGGTGGGTAAATCAGGCGGACTTATACTATTGTCAATACTAAGTGTGTATGTAAAGTAATTGGCAAAAGGGCAGGCTAAATTCTTCCGGTTGGCTTCATGATTTTCAAAATGCTCTCTTTTTAATACGGCTATAAGCTCATCAATTGCCATATCGGCATCGCCTCCTTCAGCATCAGAATTAAAATCTTGTTTAGCACTAATGGCTAAAACTTCTCCTTTGCAAAGAAGATTAAAGGCGAAATTGCCTCCATCTACGGGAACAATCTCGAAGTTACCGCGGCATGTGCCGGTCATAACAATTCGCTCAAACAACTCTTTTACAGCCTTTTCATCTTCTATAGCCGCAGCCTGGGTGAGTACGTCCTGGTCCAGATCATTCTTTACTACGAAGCCGGCCAAACCAGGATCGATCTCAAAATTAGGACTAAAATTGAGGGCTTCTATTTCCCTTTCAGCAATTCCTGATAAGAAAGAAGCTCGTTGTTCTACCCCTGATACATTTTCAATATGCCACTGGTAGCACTTCTGTAAATAATTAAAACCTTTTCCACGTTCGGCGCTAATGGCAGGATAGCGATCCAAAAATTGAAGCTTGTCTTCAATAAGATCAAGACCTGCATTTTCCTTGTCTAATTTATGTGCTAAAATTGCGTAGTCTGCGAAGGTTTCAGCAAACCTTCCCAAAAGATGATCGAGGAATTTATTTCGCCTCTTTATGTAAAGCTGTTCATCTTCTACCAGCTTCTTGAGGGTAACCAAATGTCCGGATTTGTCCACATAAAGCTCTTCTCCATTGGGAATAACATCGTAAAGAGGCTTTGAAAAATAGGTGTGATCAATTTTATACTCGCCAAACTCATTCTTCTCTCCATTCATTGAGAACAAGTCTTTAACCCGGTTTAATTGGGCGAGCTCATTGGCCATTAATTGATCGAAAAATGTAAGAAATCCTTTAAGTTGCTTAACCTTCCCAAGGCGTTCGGCCTTTTTCAATCCTTCTAAAGATGACAAGTCTGGAATACCTGATGAACCCACTCCATAGATGTCTGGAAACTCTTCTTGAATAGAGACGTAATTTTCAAGATCCTTAAATTCACCGAAAGACGAATCGATATCCATTTTGGGGTAACGTAATTTCTGTGGCCGATCAGCATCCTCCAGCTCTCTTATTAGGTCGGCTACCTGGTTGTCATCAGCTAGAAAAGGAAGTTGTTCTTTATAAAAAGTTATTTTAGATTGATCTAGACTTAGGCGGGGAACGTAGTTGTATTCCCAGGCCAATTCTAAACACCATTTGACATTCTTCTCTTCTATACCGTCGTCGTTGTCCTGCGGTTTATTGGCTATTTGGATGTTCCTTACTGCCTTGACCCCTTCAACATCCATAATAATGCGAATAAGGTCTGAAACATGGATCACTTTGGTCAGTTGTGTGGCCTCTAACTCTTCCTCGTCAATAAAGCCATGGATTAGTTTTGGCCCTTCAAAAATCTGATCGACTGTTTTACAGAGATTTTCGTCAATCCTGCCTACAAAAAAGAAGGCATCTTCGGCGAAGGTTTCCGCTTTAAGTTCTTCTTCAATCAGTATGTCGGTAAAAGTAGGGTTGTTCTCATTGGCCATAATGCAGCTTACCGTATATTCACCCGCCAGCAGTTCATCACCCGAAATAGATACAATATCTTCGCAACCCACATCTTCTTTTAGAGAGCTATTGATTGTTATTCTTTTTTCGCCAATACTAATAGCCTCAAGCTCATATTTGTTTTTTACAGCACATTTGTTCAACATTTCTTCAAGGGTATAGAAATGTACTGTTGGCGATAAGAATTTTGATATCGCATGAAAAATGGCCGCCTCTGTTTCTTCTACATCGGCCAGGTTATTCAATTCGATATCTGTGCACAATAGGATCTCCTCTACTTTAAGGGCATTAAAACGGAAGAAATCATCACATAAATTCCTGTTCTGATGGAGCCTGCTTTTTACCTTGGCTACTACCTGATGAATAATAGCAATCTTCTCTACATACTTTGTGATCAATCCGTCAACCGGATCGTACATGAAATCGTTTAGCTGTGTAATCAAATTGCCCAAATCGGGGACCGGTTTAGAATCCACATCAGCCGTTAACACCACAAGTTGGTCTGCCGTGAGTTCGTAGTTAAAACCATAACCATCCGCAACTTCCAGGAACTTAAGAGAAACAGCCTTTACTGCTGCCCTAACTTCATTATAATCATCCCAATTAATTTCGTCATCCCAGTTGGGGAAGGTAATAGTAATGGCCGCTTTTAATCCCTGAAGTTCAACCAGAGCAGGAAATTCATAGAGAACAAAGGTCCCTTCAATGGTGTTTTCGTTTAAGTCTCCATACTTTTCGTTCTTATCAAACTCTAAAAGGATGTCATAAAGCGTTTTAACAAAAAAAGTGTCCTGTTCGGCAACGCCTGGGATTGGCGTAAGACTGAGTTCACTGTTTTTATGGTCTACGTAAATGGCACATTCAGCGTCTGGTGATTTTGAAATCCATGCGTTTTTTACGCCGTAGTATTGCAACTCTTCTTCGCTATCGTCTACCACCTCAACATCTATCATGATCTCTCTGAAATCGTTAAAGGTCACTGGGCAAACAGGGAGTATTTCACATGCAGTGTAGAAGTTTTTAATGTCATAATAGTCCGGACTTCCCAATTTTTGGGCGAGAATGTCCCTTATGTCATAGTTGATACGGTATCCTATATCTGTAAGAACAAAACTCAGCGCTTCTAATATCGTAATACCAGGGTCATGAGTGTTGTAGTCTGTCCACAGTTTGCCAGCCAGCTCTTGAATACGTGCAATACCTATTTCACGTAAGCTTTCATAATGCATGCTTTTTAGAGCAGGTGGTGCTTTAGATATGGTCTGTATTTCACTCATTGTAGAATTACTTTTAACAATTATCAACGCTTAGTAGCGTTTCTCTTTTTGGTATGATATTGTCCTCGCACTGGCATTGATCTGCTTCGTTAGCGGCTATTTCTGTAATGATATGATCATCAGCCGAACCTATTATGGAAACCGAAGTAAGGGCAATGGCCTCATCAACATCTTCATTGGGGTTATTCTCAGGATCTTCCTTAACAATATGGTACATCTTAAAGCAGGTGACATAATCCACATAGGAGCGCTCTTCTACGAAGTTCAAGAGCACTGATTTATGAATCCTTCCTCCAAAGACAATGTCGCTATAGCAATCTGTAGACCATGGAGAAAGAAACTGTTTAATTTCTTCACGAAGCTTTGTGAGATAATAGCCGGCATCTATTCCCTTGTGAAATTTTACTTTAAAATCTACCTTAACTTCTTCGTATATGGGATTCTTTACATGCAGAACTGCACAGGGCGGCTTAATCTCTTCGATATAGGCTTTGATTTCGCTCAATTGATCCAGACTTGCCAGAGGCCTTAAAGGATCCACAGCATTTTTGTTTTGAACATTGGCGATGATCACCACAGAAACATGTCCGGGTGCCGTCTCGCTATAATTGCTTACCAAGCCTTCAAAACTGGTGTGGTTCACACATTTTACTTTATAAACTTTAGGGAATTTCTCTAAAATCAGATGCTCATAATCCCAGATATTAATCGCCCTGTTCTTATGCCTTAGCCGTTCACTGACTCTGGTATAAAAGGCCCGTTCTTTCTCAGGAGGTTTTCCATCTGACGAGGCATAGGGCTGTTCAAGTTTTTTAATTGATGCATCTGCATTAAGTAATTTGGAAATTGTTCCGGGTTCCAGGGCTTTTTCAAGGAATTTTGGGTCGTTGCCATCATCGACGAACGAAGCGCTAATTGCCTGGGTTCTAATGTCAATAACATCGCAAACTGCATCTGAATCTTTGCGGACACTCGCCTTGATCCAATGTAAGTTAGGATCTAGCCGGGTATTTCCTTTAGTCGCTGTTCTCGGAATATCGAATTTTACAATTCCGGAGGTCAACAGACCATTGGTACTATCATTTAGTAAGCTGTATTGGTCAAAAGGTGTCCAGGTATTTTCGGATAAAAAAGCCCACTCAACCTCTTGCTTTTCTTTAACAGGGTTAGCACTACCCTCTGCCACTTGTACAAGCATAGCCAGGGTCTGAGGTGGCTGAAGGTCTTCTATACCAATAAAGAGGGTCCCTTCTTGTTTAATGGTTGGCAAGAGCGTATTTGTTGGCTCGCTAAGGTCTACTTCATAGTTGCCAAAGGGCTCCAGGTGGAAAAATTGCTCTACTCCTTCTGATCCGGAGGCCGCAAGATCAAAACTCAGCGCAGATTTGTAGTAGAGCGAAAGGTTTTCAATCGCGGGTTCGTAAGGTGCATTGGGTAAGGCAGCATCTGCAGGAGGCGACTCTTTGGACAGCAATATGGCCTGATCAGAAAAATCTTTAGCATATGTTTTATGACCAAAATCCACATTAGACAGGACAAACCTTACAAAACCTCTTTGAAGATTATTGTCATACTCTTCAAATTGTTCCATGTCAAAATTGCGGTCAATATCGCTCAGTTTTGAACTGTCTAAATGCAATTTACTCTGCTGGGTGGCATTGGGCAGTGGAGACGAGTCATCAATAGGATTAGAATCAATATCCCTGAAAAGCCAGTAATAGGTGCCTGGGGCAATATTTTGCCATTCCTTCTTGTCTAGCATTTCTGTCCTGATCCAAAAGTCTCTGTTATCCCGGCCGTCTGTTGGAGTGTAATTGTTGTAGTAACCTAAAAATCCATCACTGTTGGTTGGCAGATCCACCCATTGCCATTTGAAGGTGAGGAATTCCAGACTCTTTTGAAATGCCTCCCAATGTCCTATGTAAAATTTACTGCCCAAATACGGTTGGTTTCCGAATAATGGAATGGGTTTGGAAGCGTCTAAACTGCCGTTGTCATTTTGGACGAGCAGGTCTTGCATCCCTGGGATACCGTCTCCTTCTCCGTCAATTTCAACAGAGAGCTCTATAGTATTGGCCTGCACACCTTTTAATCTCTTATAGAATGAATTCTTTGAGGTATCTTCAGTATTGATCAACAGCTTCAAGACAGGCCATTTGGTATTGATATTCTCCAATAGAACCTCGTTGTTATAGGCAACAACCGCAGGCTGATCTATCTTTAGGTGTACCGAGATATTTAGTTTCCATTGGCCGTCAATGAATGCTATTTCGGCAATGTCTCCGGTTAAAAAGTTGGCTTCAATCCATTCCTCTTCTCCTGAAAGCAACAAGGAGACCTTGTCTTTGACGTCGATAACTTTGGTTTGATCTCCTCCGAATTCAATGCCAATCTCTAAACTGATCTTTCGCTGTCCTTCGGAAAGAAACAAAAGTGGGCTGGCAATAGCGAAGCCTACTTTACCTTCCTGGCGGTTGGCAATTTTTAAGCCGCTTGGAGCTTCTTCATCAGTAACAAAGGAAGGGCGTCCAAAAATCGGCCAGTCTTTTTCTTCGGTCTCAATTTCGGATCCCAAGCCGTCTCCAGAATTGGCTTGAGGAGATATGTAGACTCTGTGATCTGTTTTTGGGAACTTTGTACCTTTTGGCAATTCATCAAATAGATTTGCAAACTGCGCTTTAAGTGAGCCTATCTGAGCTATATTGATTACAGTGTCTTCATTAAGCTTGTAAATTACATTGGCACCAGTGTTATCTTTTCCAGCCTTAAGAGCAGTACCCATCTTTAACAAATGACTCTCTACGTGTTTCGCCAATTCAAAAATGACAGCTACTTTGTCTGGTTCTGCAGCTCTCTCTTTTATTTGTAAAACCTCCTTATAGTAATATTCAAGATGCCGCTCTGTAATGGTGTTTATATCATCTTGTACAACTTTAAAAATGTACAGGAACCCAAAGAAAAGAGCTAAATGGGGGTTAGCCGCCTGGTCTATTTTTAAGTTTGTTAAATAATCTTCCAAAGAAAAGGTCTCCCACTCCTCATCCGTGATCTTAAAAAAGTCGGCCCAATGACCATCAATAGCATTGGTGCGATCAAAAAAGCGGATCTCCTCCCCAAAGGCCTGGACAAACGTCATGAGATCTTTCATACTACGCTCATCAACGGCTACATAGGAGGGCAGCAACTCTTTTAAAGTTCGCTGCTTCTGATTGGTTCCGTCTCTTCTCAACGGATTGCTATGAAAACAATTTTCACTCATTCTATAATGTTTGTTCCTTCATTCAGATAGAATGGGAACACAAGATTTGATCTGGTGTTACTGGAAATTATGGTGTAATCTATGGTCACCTGAAGTGTGCCATTCAAAGATTCCTGAACGGCATTTACGCGATCCACAAATACTCTTGGTTCGTGAACCAGAATGGCTTTTTTAATTTCTTCAGAGATATAGGTCGCTGTGTTCGTATCCAGGGGTTCAAAAATTAAAGTCCGTACACTGGTCCCATAGGTTGGTCTTAATAGACGGCTTCCACGGATAGTGGTTAAGAGTATGATGAGGCTTTCCTTTACATCCTGTTCGTGTTGAGAAAGAACGGCTCCATTGTTACCTCTTACAAATTCAACCGGAAACTTCCAGCCTCTTCCCAAAAATCCTTTATTGTCTATGTTATTGTCTACAGGCATCATTTATCCTATTAAAACAGTGAATTCACCCAATACAATTGTACCACCATGTGAAGTTGAATCACCTAATCTGGCGGCCGGCATTCCGCCAATCATTACGGTTCCCGAACCGGCAACTATAGTATCAGGTGGCCCCGTACAGGTGGCCATATCTCCAACCCTTGCGGCGGGCAGTCCTCCAATGAGTACTGTAGGTTCTCCGGCAGGTAAGATTGGACCCCCAACATGTGGGACTGTTCCCGTTACCATCGGACATACATGCATGTCTGTTATTCGCGCTGCAGGTGCTCCCATTTCGTTATTTTAATTTATTTGCACTAATGATCCTTTCAAGGTTGCCGTGGCACTCGATGACAGCTCGGCCCCTGACGAGCCTTCTGCTTTAAAAGCAGATTGAGCCTTTATGTTGACGTTTATTCCTTCAATATTTACATCTCCCCCTGCTTTAATATTGATATCACCAGAGCTCTCCAGGAGTATTCCGTCGCTGTTTAAAAGGGCTACATTTCCGTTTTCATCTTCTATATGTACCGCTCCCTCATCTTCAGACAACAGAATTTTATTGCCATTCGGGGTCTCTAAAAGGATATGGTTAACCCCATCATCAAAGACCAGTTTCATCTCTCCTCGGCTAACAAAGCCTTTTTCATTATTTTCTTCGGCTGCCTCAAAAGGTGCAGGTTTTGCGCTACTGTGAACCATTCCCAGCACAACCGGACTCCTGGGATCTTCATTTAAAAACCCCACAATTACCTCATCGTCTATCTCGGGGAGAAAGAAAGTTCCCCTGTTTTCTCCAGCGTCTAGGGTGGTGATCCTCGCCCAGGTGCCTTCTTCATCTGCACTTATTAGCGGAAGTTTTACCTTAATTCTATTTTCACCAAGGGGGTCATCGTGTATGGCGGTAACTTTCGCCACGTGCAAGCCACCTATAGCAGGAAGCAGGGCAGAAGATGGAATGGCCTGTACATCATCAAAACTTTCAGTCAAAAATTTGTGATCTAAGCCAATCTCTAAATGGGTATTCCAGTTTGATGCGTAAGAATGACTAACGCCCGCCACAAAAGCGAGTCCGCTAAAGCGGTCTCCGAGGCCTTCCAGGTTAACGAGATCTCCAGGTTTAATTTCGTTGTTTCCAAGTATTTTTATCCTGCCAACAATTTTAGACAGTTGGCTTCTCAACATTCTTGCATTCGTCCAGGATTGTAGCTCCTCTGAATTGAGGGCAGCAGTATGTTGGTAGTTCAGTGGATCTAGGCCAATGGTATCTGCCAGGTCAGATGAGCTTAGGTTTCCTAATTCGGTAATATTCTGGGCCTGATTAGCACTAACAAGCACCTCCTGGTTTGCGGTGTCCCATGCTCTTGTTTCGATGGTTGTAAATTGATTACGGGCATCCATCTCAAAATCAAACTCCAGTATGTTATGGCCGTAAGCCAGATGGGCAACAGCTTCCTGCGTATAGTCAGGTGGGGCTGTCTTTAGGGTAGCATCATCTGCTGTAACAAGGTGTCCGTTGGCTTCTGCCCGGCTCACGAGAAAGTCCCAGTCTGTACAGTAATACTGTACCATTTGCTGATGATTTATGGTCGTAGCTTCAATCTCAGTCGCAAGATCCTGGTAATCTCCCAGAATGGTCTCGAGCACATCGCTATCGGTCATTTCTGAGAAGTACTTGTTTTTCCGGCCTATAGTCAGTTTCACGGTGGGATCTTTGGCTTCAATTAAAAGCAACGAATTGCTACTGGCCCCGGTAGTTTTAATTCCCTGTTTTACAATAATTCCTTTAAAAACAGTTTCATCGTCGCCTTTATAACCTAGCTTAATTTCCAGTTCATTTCCGGGTATCAAAGTATCCTGGTTGCTAGAAGGGAAATCGGCTGCCGCCACATTGCCGTCAACCAACTCCAATTGGGCCGTTGGAATTCTATTAACTGCCTTGCTGACCACCATACTCCGTATAGTAAATTCACCATCCAACTCGGAACCATCAACTAGGATAGTATAGGTTGGCAATTCTGTGCCGGTCGGAATATTTAAATCTGGTAGCACCATTTAACTACTTTGTTTTTCTACCGGAGGAAGAACGATTTCCTGTCCCGGGCGTATGTTCCTAAAGTTTGAAAGCTTGTTGGCTTTGGCAATTTCTACGTAATAAGCCGGATTCCCATAAACCTCATTGGCAATTAGAGGAAGGGTTTCACCCGCCTTCACAATGTGTACTTTAGTTAAGTCTGAAGAAAATAGTTTATTTAAAGCCGCCTGTATTATTCTAAATTCATGCCCTCTAAAGGTTGCTGTGACCGTGGCCCTAAGCGGCCTGCCTATAGAACTAAAAAGGGTGTAGTCTACTTTGGCGCTGGTTAGTTTACAATTGAAAATGAAAGTTCCCCATACCAGGGTAAGGCTCCTCGGCTGATGTTCTTCCGGATCTACATCTGTTGTTAATTTTAGAAACAATTCTATTTCGACATCCACACCTCCGAGGGCCTTGGCAACATCCCCATTGATAGAATTCACGGAAGTGCCGGTAGCATCAAAAAGAAATTCGAAAGTTACATCTCCACTCTGGTTGCTGTGATAGCTTTGCTCCTGGCTATTATCTCCGGGAACACATTGTCCCTGATAATTTACCGATATGTTTTTTGATAATTTTTCCGGATTGTACATTACCGGGTACGGGATGGGGATTCCTTTAGGCATACCATTCTTGTCGGCATGATAGGAAAAAATCATCATCTTTAGTAAAGCACCATCAAGCAATCCCATTATCTTTCGTTTTTATTCTTAACCATCTTCAGTACCTCATTGATCTGCAGCTGTTCATTTTCTGGAGGATTTGGGGAACTGCAATCCGCTCCGTTCGATCCTGAATTTGACGGCCTGTTTTGTGTATCCACCGTTGTTCTGATGATGAGTTCTTTTATTTCAACTGGCATAATGATCTTCTATTTAGTTGACCTCCAACCTCCTAAAGTATTGGAAGCGTAATTCTATGGTTTCAATTACAATCTCGTTCTGCTGAGCATTGAAGTTCGAGATCGACCATTTAACCGGATAAGCCTTTACAAAATTCCAAGCCTCAAGGGGCTGATGTTCGGCATTAAGCAGGGTAACGGTGATATCCTTAGGATCAAAGGAGAATGCTTCTACAGCATCTCTAAACCATGCTATTAGTTTTGAACCTATAAGCATTCCTCTTTTTAAGGAAAGATTTTCATAGGTCATTCTATCAGCCATTCTATGGACAAACCTATTTTCTCCTCCCTCGTTATAGGTAAACTCTCCTACGTTGGCATTTAATCCTGAGACTTCCTGAAAGCGGATGTCACTTCCGTCTGCCGTAATGCCATCAATATCTACCCGAAAATGAAATCCCACTGGGGGATAGTAATCAGCCATGATATTTATACAAATTCTACATTAAGACCTTCGTGACATAATTCAATTGTTTCAACGGCAACTTCGTTCCCGGTAGAATTAAGCGAGGGCCCTTCAACCTTACATGGCCATGCAGCTTTTACTTTCCAAACTGTTACCGGTTCGTGTTCCTCGTTGAGTAAACTGATCGTAATATCTCTGCGATCAATTTCATTCAATGAAACGGTATTCAGCCATTGAAAGAATTCATTATCTGCCCTAAACATTCCTCTCTTTAAGGTTATATTGGAATATTGAGGGATACCGGGCATTTTCGTGACCTGATACTCAGCAGCATTTCCTTCCCTATAGTCAATTGATTGAAGTTCAACTGATAAGCCAGATACTTCTGTAAATCCGATGCGAGTTCCGCCCCATTCTACTTGAAAATGAAATACCGAAACGGGATAATTAATAGCCATAATATGTTGTTTTAAATGTTATTTGATGAATTGATTTATGAATTAAGATTCCTGAAGTTTGTGAGAAAACTTTAGAATTATGAATTCGGCAGGCCTTACTGCGGCCAAGCCTATTTCAATATTCATCCTACCTTCAAGGATATCGATAGAGGTCATAGTTTCTCCCAGGCCCACCTTAACAAAAAATGCTTGTTCGGGTTTTGCTCCAGCCAGCGCCCCATCTCTCCATAGGCCGGTAAGGAAATTCTCGATCATGGCCTTGGTACGCACCCAGGTAATCTTACTATTAGGTTCGAAAACCACAAATTCCGTAGCTTTCTTAATAGATTCTTCAACAAAAATGTAGAACCTTCTTACAGGAACATATCGCCATTCGTTGTCATTACCTGCCAACGTCCGGGCACCCCAAATCATAGTTCCCTTTCCAGAAAATGAACGGATAGCATTGATAGATTTACCTGTTGAGGGGTCAACATTTAAATTGTCTTGCATTTCATTGGTTACCATTACCCTGGGCGCCAGTACCGAGTTCAATCCCACATTAGCAGGTGCTTTCCAAACACCTCTTTCGGCATCAACTCTGGCGTAGGCTCCCGCAACAGCTGGAGAGGGCGGCAGGTCAAGATATATGTCTGCAATCTCAGCAACAATAGCGCGATAAACACTGGGGTTTGCCGCATTAATTGCATCTATGCTGAGGGCGTTGAACTCAGGAGCAGGCGGGGCGGTACCTCCAACATTGGTATGTGTTACCGTAACCGTTGAGTTGTCATATCCGTGATTAAGCGTAGTTTTTAATTCGGGGCCGTAGCTGGCTCCATATTTAAGGTTATTCATTCCCAGTGCCGTGCGGTAGCTCAAAGTTTGAGCGGTATCTGTGATATCACCTTTGAAATCGGCAATCGTGAATCTATCCTGTACCTTGGCACAAAGATTCAAGGCAGCCACTGCTACCAGACCGTACTCTGCCTGTGTTCCCAATTTGGTGGCCTCGGGTAATACCAACAAGGTGGGTTCATCAACTTTTTCTATTGCGGAAAGGCCTCCTGTAAGGCCTCCGGCTATACCACCGATAGACCCATCTCCCACGATAATGGGATCTGTATCGCTGCCTACAGAGACTACCCAGCAAGGGCCTCCACCATTGGCAAAATAAAGGTTCATACAGTGGTATAAAATATAGTCAGAGGGTGTAGCAGTTGCACTGTACTCTCTCGTAAGTAATTCGTCATCTATGTTATAGGTATCCACAATGGATACCGCCACAGCGTCACTTTTTGCTCCTCCGAACAGCTCAATGTATTCTAGCATTGAGGTAATTCTCTGTGGCTTAAATTTTATATCTGCTCCGTCCTCATCTGTAGTAGAATTAGTATACCCAATAAATGCAGGAATGGCTGTGGCTACAGGTGCAACTGAAGCTGGGAGTGTTGAAATTTCTTCAATATAGACTCCGGGAGTTTTATACGTTGGCATAATGAATTGTTTTAAAATTTATTTTATGATTCTTGCAGTTTGTGAGAGAATTTGAGGATTATGAATTCGGCGGGTCTAACGGCGGCAACACCTATTTCAATGTTCATTCTTCCTTCAAGAATATCCACCGCGGTCATGGTCTCTCCCAAACCAATTTTTACGAAAAACGCGTGCTCTGGTTTGGCACCGGCCAATGCACCTTCCCTCCAAAGTTGGGTAAGGAAGTTTTCTATCATGGCTTTGGTTCTAACCCAGGTAGGTTTACTGTTTGGCTCAAAAATGACAAACTCTGTAGCCTTTTTGATGGATTCCTCCATGAAGTTGTAGAATCGCCGTACAGAGACATAGCGCCATTCATTGTCATTCCCGGCTAATGTTCTTGCTCCCCATACGAGGCTTCCTTTTCCGCTAAACAGCCGAATTGCATTAATAGACTTTCCGGTGGTAGCGTCGACATTCAGGTCTTCCTGCTCTTCTTTTGTAATAGCTACACTTGGCTCACTTATTAGGTTTACACTGACGTTGGCAGGAGCCTTCCAAACCCCTCTGTCTCTATCAACTGTGGCATAAATTCCGGCTATCGCTCCACAAGGGTACAAGACCGCTTTGTTCTTTTTGATTTCTTTCTGAATCCTTCCATAAAGATTTGTATCAATATAGCGTTCAATCCCCCCTGTTAGCGTTGCTCCTGAAAGTGTTGCTGAAATTCCTGTACCAGCATCTGTATAGACCATGGCGATTGAGTTTCCGGCAACACCAGCAGTATCAGCCCATACAGAAACAGTATTGACACTTGCCTGGGCACTCACTCCTCCAATACCATCTATTGCGGTGGCCAAAGCTGTGGCAGTAGCCGACTCATCAGCTCCCTTGGTAAAATCTGTTCCCTCCACTAAGGCTGTACCGTTTACATCAAAGGTGTCACCATCTATAATGGCATTATCATCAATCCTTATGGTGCCCGAGGCTGCAAACGGGATTTCGGTGGTCCCATCGGCTTCTAAGCCCGTATTTATCGCATTAAGCATTTGGTCATTCCACAGGCCTCCATTGGCTCCTGTAGTAGTATCAACAATCCTAACCTTAGTTTCGTCAAAACTGTACTCAATCTGAGTAATAAGAGCCGGGTAATAAGCCGCTCCATATTTGAGGTAATCCGGACCCACGTTGTCATTTCTAAAATCATTTCCATCGTTAAAAACCGTGGAAGAGGTTGAAGATTCAACGTCTAAAACTGCGAATCTGTCCTGCAACTTATTGCATTGAACCAGCATATTGTCGTAAAGTGTTTTCCTATTGGCATCACCTACCGAAACTGCCATTGCTTCTGGTATTGTAAGTATGGTGATTTCATCTATCTCTTCACAGGCATTTAAACCTGCATTCAAAGCGGTGTCGTCTATACTGATTGCATCGACGTCAGTGGCAATAGTTGTAGCATCGGTTTCATCAATGGCGTTATACGTTCCTATGGAAACCACATAGCAGGTTCCACCACCATTGGCATAAAACATTCTAAGCTGGTAATAGAGGATGTATGGAGATTGTGAAGCACCAATACTAGATAGTGCAAGTGTGACATCGGTTTCTCCTGCTGCCGGATCGCTTATGCTGGCACTAAAATATTCCTGGAAAGGCCCCCCAAAATGTTCTACAAATTCGAGCATGGAGGTAATTCTAACCGGAATTCTTTGAATTGAAGGATCGATAGGCGCATCGTCTACGATCGCCTTCTCTGTATAGCCAATAAAGGCTGGAACAGCCGTTGCTACTGGTGCTACAGATGCTGGAAGCGTACTTATTTCTTCGATGTATACGCCTGGTGTTTTGTAATCTGCCATGATGTTATTTTCGCTTTAGATGAATACAAATATTTCTTTCTCGATATCACCTCCGTTATCTTTTTCTGGTGTATTTATTGGAGGGTTTGCCAAATGCTCAACCATTACCTTATCGGCAGGCTTCAAAACCAATTGAACATTAAGTTTTGGATTTTCAAAACTGGGAATCTCAGCACTAGACTTAAATATTACCGTATCGAACCCATTTACTTTTTTAGTGGCATGTGGTTCATCGCCAATACGGTTAAAATTTACATTTATATAGGGAGGTCCGCTACCAGTAGGCGAATCTTCTATGCTTAGATTTGTAGCCAAATCAGAGAGGTCCAGAGCTCCTGTTTTATTCACGATGTAGTACTTCCAAAAAGCTGATTTCCTACTAAACCTTATCTCATAGAATTCCGTCGCACCATATATATGGTTCGTAGCAGTTTCATAATTAATATCTACAATGCCTAAAATGCCTTGTTGTACGCCGTTATTATCTATTAATACCGTCTCTTCTTTTAAGGTTGTACTCTCTGAATCATTCGTTATTGTAATGGTATATACTCCAGACTTCTTGTTCCTGAGATCTACCTGGCGATGAAATTTTTTTTCATTGTCTCGACTTAGGCTTAATGTAGTTGGAAGATCATTCCCCTCTGCGTCTTTACCCACGGAAACCAATACACCATTGCTGTCTGTCATCCTAAATTTTGTCTTGGTATGCGTTGTGGATAGGGAAAAAGTGTAGGTGAACAATTTGCCAAAAGCCTTATCTATAAGAGTATGTGTTAAAACTTCTGGTGTAATCTTAACCGTAGAAGCATTTGCCGGGACATTTGAAAAATGTACTTTGTTCCCTACCTCATAGTTTTTTGTAGTATCCAGCTGTGTTATATTAAAAAACTCATCGCTCCTTTCACTGGTCAAATAGAATCTGAAGCGTAGTTCACTGCCTAAATCTATAAAGGGAGAAACTTTGTCTGCAGCAGTCTTAAACAATACAATTGAAAGCTTGCCAAGGCGTTTAAATAACATTTTACCATTTCGTAAGAGCAATTGCGTATCAGCGTCTGGTTGTAATGAAAAAGTTTCATTTGCCCCATTAACGAAGAATTCGTGACCCATGGAGATGGTAAATAATCTGATATACTTAGTGCTCACTGTTCTTTGTTTCTAGCTTCTAAATCAATTTCTTCAATAGGTAAAGCTTCGCTGATAAGCTCTTCCTCCTGAACTCTTATTAGTCTTATTTTGTACAAAACAGATGGTAAATACTTTGTGCCCAACACACTCCAGAAATTATACATCTGCTCAAATGAATAAGAGTACAATTCCATAATCAGTTTTTTTATGTTGGGATCTTCATTTGCCATTGCAGGCGTATTATCATTTGTAAAGACATTCTTAGCCTGGAAGTATCCGATAACGTAAGAGAGTTGCTTAAGTCCTTCATGATAGTCATCTGTCGGATCATTGAGGTCTTTGTTTTGAAAGTTGGCTGAAATGAGTACGTAAAGGTTCAGTTTAAGTTCTGGGTTGCGATATTCTACATCGCCGTTGGCATTGATAAATGTGGTATTCTGCTCTTTAAAAACTTTTTCTTCTTCAATATTAACCAGAGATAAGCCTAAAGATTTATCCGGAATTGCAACACCTGACTCGTCTGAAACATGTGTTAGGAAGACTTTGTCATCATCTATGCTATTCCTTATTTTTAAGTAATCGTTAATCGACTTGGTTAAAAATTTTAGCGCAGAGTGAATCATAACCTAACTTCCAGGAATTGCAGTTTCAATCATCAATATTATTTAGAAACAAAGACGATTTCAATCCCCATTTTTAGGGATTTATAGTATTAGATCAGGAAATTATAACGAGATGATTGCCCGGACGCCAAGCCTAGGAAAACTTAGGACTAAAAGATTATATAATTGATAATCAATGAATTACACCAGAGTAGTTAGTGGTACATTTTAGCAGTAAATGAAAGGGGGCTATCTGACTCTAAATGCAGCATTTGCCTTGTAATCAATAAATATCAAGAGTTCTCTGGCCCTCTTAACCTGGCTTACGTCTACTTCGAACTCCAATTTATTATCCGTACAACTAACATCCTCCCGTAGGATTTCTTTACCATCCAGTTCGCAAATAACCGAATACCTTCCAGGCTCACAAGCATAGGCAATTTTGACCATACCCTTGGCCCTGTTAATCGTTCCATTTAATGGAAAAAGCAACTCCAACTCGTGATCGTAGATAACCGGGGCATTTAGAAAATGTTCTTTGCTGGTCTTATCTTTTAGCAAAGCGTATTCATAGTATTCCGGATAATGGTTCTTGATAAAGAGCTCAGGTGGCGTTAAAAAGTAGAAAGAATCTACCTCTTTGATGAATTTACCTTCATAAGAACCAGCACCCCAGGTAGCATCTACCAGGTGGAGCTTTTTATCAATTTCCACCACATTCCAGGCATGGTCGGTACTAAAACGCTTTCCAATGTCTGTAATTTCGGTCTTGGAACTTCCACTTACTACTTTTGCCTTAATATTCAAAAGCTTACAGGTCTCAGCAAACAGGGTTGAATAGCCTTCGCACACCGCTTTGCCCTTAGATACCGCGCGAGTAGATAACTTGCCGTTATAATTCTTTTCCTTTCTTAAATACTCTTCCCTTGTTCCGTATTCATAGCTGAACTTTCCGGATTCCTGAGGATCATAAGCTACATTATTCGCTATCCAAAAATACACGGCCCGGGCTCTATGTAATTCAGAAGTAAAGTCGGCAGAAATTCGCTTTGCCAATTTGTCAGCAGAACTAAAACTGCTTGGGTAGGTTTTTACTACAGAATCTACCGCTTTGTAATCCTGAGAGGCAACAACGAGGGTTGTAAGCGACAAAAAAAGAAGAAAGTATTTTTTTAACATAGGCCTGGGGTCTTGCACAAATTCTTACGGCAAATATAATACCAATCATTAGGGGGCAATAACAATGGAATACTGTCGCCGCATGGCTCTTGTCTTTTCGTCTGTCAAGGTTTTGGCGCATTAAATCTATAGACAGTACCATCTGTCGTAATTACAGATAAAATGGATCCATCGCTAGTAAATCCTACTTTAGCAAGATAACCATCCAGTACAAAAGTGGCGAGTTCAGATCCATTCTGCGCATCCCATAACTTTAGTTCGCCTCGGGTATTGTTATCATCCAAAAGGTTATAGGTGATGGAAGCTAAAGTCTTCCCATCAGGAGAAAAATCCATCCCTCCGATAGTAGCTTTGTGAGTACTTAACGTTATAGGTTGTTCGTTTTTAGTTGGCCAGAGTTCTATATCGTCCCTTTTTGATGCTGCAGCCCTCAGCCCATCAGGACTTTCAGTGAGATTCCGGCTACCAGCCCAGGGGGCCGATGCACTTGAGTGTTTTGGCTTCCAGAGATCCGTTCTATTAGTATTTTGTAGAACACCGGTTGAAATATCCAAAGTCATGTTAGTAGCCACTTCATCCGTGCTCATTTTTTGGATATAAAGCTCCGTCCCGGATGGTGAAAACCTGAGCTTTTCGATATAGGCCGCTCTTATTCTAGGATGCGCAATGACTTCCGCTGTATTGAGGTTCCAGACCCGGAGTTCCGGGCCCGGCCAGTCTATTTGTTCCTCAAAGGGGCCTGTGACTGTGGCTACAAGCCCAGCTTTGTCTGAGAACAACATCCGGTTTATAGGTTGACTATGGCCTAAGGACGCAATATGTTTCATGCTACCGTGATCATAAACTTCCAGCCTGGTAAAGGCTGCAGCAAAATATTCCTTGCCAGGTGATATCCCGTAAAACATTTCCTCGTGATACGTTTCAATAGGAAACTTCTTAACATCAAACCGTTGATCACCAAAAGCCTTCCAAACCCTTACGGTACCATCGTAGCTTCCTGAAGCTATATGCATATTATCTGCAGCCCAGGAAACAGAAGAAATACTTTTGTTGTGGCCTCGATACTCTTTTACCAACTGTGCTGTTGCAAGCTCCCAAATCTTTATCACGGGGCCATCAGGTGAAGCCAGATACCTTCCATCCGCAGAGAACGCTAACATACCGTCTGTTGGAGAATTGTGATAAATATCCGCAAATTTTCTTCTTTCCCAGTTCGCAACCTCCCATACTTCAAGTTGCCCGTGTGAGGTAGTGGCTGAAGCCAGGTATTTTCCGTCCGGTGAGGCAGCAAGCGAATATATTTTCCGTCCCTGCGGAGTACTTAAAACAGTTTCCCGGCTAGCCGTCTTAAGATTCCAGATCATAATTTCCCCTTTCTCATCACCCATGGCCAGGAAATCTGTTCCCGGAATGAAGGCAACGCTATCTCCCCCGAGAATACTGTTGTTTGTTCTTAGAGTTCGCATTTGCCCGGATGTTATATTTTCAATAACAGTATAACGATCAGTTGCCATGACCAGGTTCTCATTATCCGGAGAAAAGCGAACAGAATTCACGGCAACCACGGAAAGCATTTTCTTTTTTCCAGTCTCCAGATTCAACACAAATACCTGTCCGTTCTGTACAAAGGCCAGGTGCTTGCCATCGGCGGTCATATCAATAGAATCTACCAAATCTGTTTCCGGTGTTATTTGTGATAAGAGCGTACCGTCTATACCCCATTTCTGCAGTCCCGTATCATGTCCGCCTGTATATACCGTCTGCCCGTCGGCATAAAGGAAAACACTCATAGCCCTATGTACAGGAACAACTGCCAGGTCGTTTCTAACGAGCTTGTTGAGATACCTCCATATAAACTGCTTGGAGCGATCTTTATGTTGATCTACCAGCGAAAGCGCTTCTTCAGTCCTGCCCCTCTCCCATTCATTCAGGGCGAGTTTCATGTCTGAATTAAACTGAAGTCGTTTTGCGGTCTCTTCACGTTGAATAGCTAAAAGCTCGTTTTTAATCGCCAGGAGGCGTCTTTGTTCAGAAGTGTCTTTCTCACGTGTAACTTGTACAATAAGTCCCTGGATAGAATCAATGGCATTGTTTAAGGAATCTCTTGCAACGATAACTTCTCCCAAACGCTTTTCGGCAATGACCGTTTGTGCTTCGGCTTGTAATCTATTCTCATTAGACAGCCAGGCAAACAGTAAGGTACTTGCCACAAGGCCCAGTAGAAAGAAAATGGCAAGATTTCTCAATCGGATAGCTCTCCTCTGAAGCCTTACATCCTCTCCAATCAATTCATTCAAAGCCCTTCCATGAATGGCTGAAGCAATGCGGGCGGCCTTGGTTTTAAAATCCGGATTATTAAGAGAGAGGTCCTCACTTGTTCTCGCCGTTCTGAAATCTACATACAAAGGTTCTTCAGAAAATTTACCTTTTAGATTGTCGGGCAGGGCGTTGGTAATAGCCCAGTCAAAGTCATTTCTGCTGTCATTCCAGATAATTTCACCTTCTGTAAGTGCTATAAGTATGGTGTTTACCGACTTATTTTCAAGCCAATAGTTCACCTCCTTCTGTACCCATTCTGAGGTAGCCGCCTTTGGAGAAGCTAATAAAATCAGATACTCAGACTTGGATAAGGCAACTTCAATGGTCGCCCAAAGATGCGGTGTTGCCGAAAGGCTTGTCTCATCCCGAAAGATGTTAAGGGCTCTGGCCTTAAAAATAGGTTTTGCAATGCGCTGTAACACCTTTTGAAGCGAAGGAGCAAATTTTCCATCAACAGCATGCGAATATGAAATGAAGGCATTGTACATGGCAAAAGAACGCGGCGTTCCAAAAATTTAATTCTTCTAAAACCTCTGAGTTGGACACCTCTTAACCCAGTTGAAACATCTTACATAATATGATCTGCTTCAATCATTTCGTTAGCCGCCTTGGCCCCTATCGCATATAACAATTCCTTATTCTTGGATTCAGACATCTCCCTAAGCGACTCTAACTGTTCCTGGCTAAGTTCAAACCCAAGTTTTTTGAGCGTCTTAGACTCGAGCATTACATTATAACGGGTATAACTAAGACTGGGCTTATCCCCCAAAAGATCTTCGCTTAGGTCCCCAACTTCGCTATCAATTTCCTGAGGCACTTTAGGGTTTGAAAGATATTGAAGCATAGTTTGATTCATATAATTAGCATCTTCCATAAACAATTCTGGAATCATGGAAGCCCATCCCAGCAGCCCTTTTTTAGCCACTTTATCAGGGTTGTAGCGCTTGGTGTAGGTACCTGTGCCTAACGACAGTATTGACAACTTATCTTCCCCAATGTCCCAACGGAACGGGAATCCTTCTAAGGTAGCTACCAAAAACAATTGTAATGCCGGGTTATTTGCAAGGCTTACTCCGCCATCGATAAAAGCTCCTACCTCCCCAAAGCCAACATCTACTTTTTGCGGAATAAAATAGCTGGGAGCAGCCGCACTTGCTCTAATGACTTGTCTTAGCAGCATCCCTTTATTGTGCTCGAAATACTTTCCACCTGGATGATTAATGATAGGCCAGGTACTCAAAGTATCTGCCCTTTTGGCAACAATGCACAGACCTGTTTTTATCTTTTCACTGCCTATTATAGTGTCGCCAAAGACCTTGGTAAGTGCCTCCTCCAGAGGTCTAAAATCAAATTGTGCCTTGTACCGCTTAAAGGGGTTTAGTAACCAGGAACGTTTTTTTCCAAATATGGTATTTCCCAGGTCCAGATAAAGCGCTGTAATATCTTTGGCATCCATTCCAATAGCCAGTCCGGCTGCAATTATCGCCCCGGTACTGGTACCTCCGATGAGATCAAAGTAATCGCAAAGTTTTAGATTGTTATTATTTTCTCTCTCCCTGATGATGGTTTCTATCTTCTCTAAAAACCCCAGGGTAAGGGCTCCCCGAATACCGCCCCCGTCTAAGGCGAGTATCCGTTTTGGTCCTATATTCTTATCTAAATGTTCATTAAAGGTTCTCATAATTCCTTAGTTGGTTTTGTTTAGACGTATTTTTTGAATTTTTTGATAATTGACTCGAGCTCTTCATCTGCCTCATCATTATCGGCCCTTGCCGCCAATATCAGTTCAAAATTGTTTAAGGTGGTTTCAAGCATCCAGAGTTCCTTGTCGGGAATTAGGGTTATGGCTTCGGTTAGGTCTGCAGTTGCCGTTTCATAGTCTTTGGCCAATACACTCAATTCGGCTTGCGTAGCTTTATCCCAGTAGTCTGGAGGTGTAGATTCAAGTTTTCGTTTTACGGCAAATGAGACAATAGGCAAATATTCATTCATCAGTTTAGTGCTGCCCTGAAGTTGTAACATGGTAACCAGATTTACTCCCGGATATGCATCACGCCAATCAGCATCGAAACCTTCTTTATAGGTTTTAACAGACTTGGCCAGGTATGCATCGGCCTTAAGAAGATCATCTTTTTTCTTATGCTCAAAA
The DNA here is from genome assembly GCA_965212595.1 of Flavobacteriaceae bacterium. Classification (GTDB taxonomy): domain Bacteria; phylum Bacteroidota; class Bacteroidia; order Flavobacteriales; family Flavobacteriaceae; genus Poritiphilus. The sequence continues at coordinate 83,263 of CBDBVE010000008.1, read as the reverse complement.
TAAAGGTCTTTATAAACCCTTCCTAAAATTCCGTTGGTTTCAGGATCAAAACCATATTTGTCAATAAGCTGCTCCAAAGTTCGTTCAGCCTTTGTTTTCTCTCCAGCCCTATTATAGGCAAAACCCAATTGCTCCTGGATCATTTTAGTTTCCCGAAGCGGTTTATCCATATTGTTATAACAGTCGATCATCTCTGGCCAGGCTTTAACTGCTCTAAGCGACAGGAAAAGATCTACCACCACCCCCACAGATTTTTCGCCCAAAGGCTTTAATCGCTCGTAAATTTTGAGAACAGCTTCGGCATCCTTATTCCTCGCTTCAAAAAGGGCATCTTTGATATCATTATCATACTCCGCCTGATCTCTGAAAGCATCTGTCTTTTCGTGGGAAAGGTTGTGCGATACCTTCCAACCCTCTACGAGTTGAAATACGGGGCTGTCTGTCTTCCTATCTGTTTTACTGGTGTTTAATTGGTTGATAAGTTTCTTTAGAGTGCCTTCAAGATCTACAAACTGTCCCTCCTCATCCAAATCATAGGGCAATACCCTTTGCATGTTTAAATTAAAGGGCAAATTGTCGTCAAAGGCAAAAATGGGTATGGTAACATATTCTTTTATGGCGTGCCTTAAACCAAGTTCATAAAAAACGTTTGCATTGAGTGAGGTTAGGTCAACAATCGCATATTTGCATAATACCAACCGCTCAAACATAGGTTTATGAACTGTACCTCCAAGCAATTCTTCGTCAGCCCTAAGTGGCTCCATTCCGCAGGCTTCAATAGCCTTTTTTATGAGCACTTCGTAAATATGGTTAAAGTCTATTTCCCTTCCTTTGTTATCTGGCTTTATCCCAAAAGGCATTACCACAAAACAAAGCGGTTTTTTGTCAGAAATTTCAGCTTCCATAAGCAACATTTAATTGCACCCTGAGGGCAGTTTCATTTGATTTTTTAGAACCTCCAAGAAGTAAATTGGCAACTCTGATTGACCATCATTAAAATATAAAATTAGCGATCAGTAGGGGAAGAAAATGGTCTCTGACTGAGCTGGTTAACATTGCCTAGTTAAAATACTTCAATTTAGCTGGTTTACCAAAAATTAATTTAAATACTCTTTCGTTTCGTGAAGAATTTTCTTAAATTTCTAAATGTAAATACTCCCCGAAATTTTATACAGCAACTTCCTGGTTTCTACTTTGAAACCAGTTTTACATAAACCAATCCAAAATATAAAACCATGCCGCATATCACTTTTATTCATGGCATTGCCAACAAGCCAGATGAAAAAACCCTAAAAAGAATTTGGACCAATGCCCTGAAAGATGGCAGGTTTGGAAATGACGATGAAATTGATCTGGGTGCAATGGGTGTCACCACCTCAATGATTTATTGGGCCGATGTTTTATATGACGAACCCTCAAAGGAAACTGCCTTAGAAAGCGTAGGAGGGGGATTTGAAAGCACAGAGAATATCGCAAAATTTGAAGAAGATCCGGATATTTCCTGGTATCAGGATCTTGAAGGGCCTGAACGCAAAATGGTGGAGGACCTCATCTTGAAGTTTGCAATAGATACTTATGAAGGTCGCGAAGCTACTGAAGAAACCAAAGCGGGTGCCAGTGTCCTTGAAAGAGTTCCCTTGCCGTGGCCCGTTAAGAAAAAGCTTATGAAATGGCTTTTAAAAGACGTTCATCATTATTTGTTTAATTCCGATTTCAGCCCAAGACCGGGATACAGTTATAACGTCCAGGATGAAATCAGGGCTAGGGTCATTAGAAAACTTAAAGAAGTTGATACAGACCATCACATAGTAATAAGTCATAGTATGGGTACGGTGATTATTTATGACTGTTTAAAACGTGTTGCTGAATGTCCACCTATAGATGGTCTTATGACCGTTGGAAGCCCTCTTGGCCTTGACGAGGTACAGGACAAATTAGCCCCAGAATGGAGTAGGGAAAATGGCTTTCCTGAAAAATTAAAAGGGCATTGGGTAAACATCTATGATGCCCTTGATCCTGTAGCCACTTTCGATGCAAATATTGCCAATGATTTTAGGAAAAACGGGGCCGAAGTTATAGAAGTAATCAAAGAAGCAAATTCCGGTCTATGGCGACATAACATCAGCAATTATTTTAGCATGCCGCTACTTAGGGCTTCCCTCCGAGAAATGTTAAATCGCTAAAGTTGTTACCGATGAAGACTTTGAAAGATTTCTTAGAAAGACTAAAAAAACAACTCGATGTATTTGATGATGAAGGTGTTGTGTTAACTTGTAAAGAGTTGGTCACTTTCTTATTTTCAACTGATGAAGAGCTTGATAAAAAAGATGCTGAGCAGATTCTTCAAAAGCTTCGAAACAGCAGGATGTTCTCAAATATGGAAAAGATTGCAGACAGCCTTATCCAAACAGGACGAGCTAGTCATAAGATTGAGCGTCAATACGCCCAGGCTCTAATTGACCAAAGTAATTTCACTGCTGCATTGTTTGTTTTAGAGAACCTTGCCAAGGAAACAAAAAAGAATTCAAAAACAGAATATGCCGAAGCCATAGGATTAATGGGCAGGGTTTACAAGCAGCTTTATGTAAATGCTAACAATCCCAGTAATAAATCCAATAAAGCCTTCATTAAAAATGCAGTTAAGCACTATTATAGCATCTATAAAAGTGATCCTGAAGACAAAACCTGGCATGGAATCAATGTAGTGGCTTTGCTCAAAAGAGCCGAAAAGGATACCGTAAAATTAAAAGGGTATCCCACGGCCGATAAGCTGGCCGAAGCTATACTGCAGGTTATTGAAGACAAGTATAGTGATCAGGAAGCCAATGCCTGGGACTTTGCCACCGCCGCCGAGGCTTGTATTGCACTAAAAAAGACAGAGGAAGGCCTAAAGTGGTTGAGCGGTTATGCAAAGATGCCCTATTGCGATGCCTTTGAGTTAGGAAGTACGCTCAGACAACTGGAGGAGGTATGGCAACTTGATATGCAATCTGAAAGTGGCCGGTTGATGCTACCTATTCTTAGAGCAGAATTGATTAAAAGGCAGGGAGGAGAGCTTACCCTTTCAATTGAAGATTTAAAAGAACAGGATGGGCAAAAGAAAGTAACTGCAGAGAACTACCAAAATATGGTAGAAAAAGTAGACGCTTCCGGTAAATTGGAAAAAGTATTTGGAGATGATTCGTTTCAGACGCTAAGATGGTACAAGAGAGGGGAAAGTCGTTGCGACGCCGTAGTAAGAATAGGAAGAGATGAAACCAAAGGGGTTGGAACGGGTTTTTTGCTGGAAGGAAAACTCCTGCACGACTCGCTAACCGACCAATTAGTATTGGTTACCAATGCCCATGTAATTAGTGATCCTCCAGAGGAAGGGGCCCTGCACCCCTCAGAATGCACCGTAATTTTTGAGGCATTAGATAGCAATGAGGTCTTTAGCGGGATAGAGATTATTTGGTCGTCTGGCAGCGCAGACCTAGATACCACTATTGCAAAATTTAAACAAGAGGATAAGGAGCGCCTCGAAAAGCTAATTACCAATATTGAGCATTATCCAGTATCGCCTTACCTACCGGCTATCGAAGAAGGTAACTCGCAAAGGATATACATCATAGGGCATCCAGGAGGAGGCACCTTACAAATTTCCCTTTACGATAACCTATTGCTAGATCATAAAGATCCTAAAATTCATTATAGAACACCAACTCTGGGTGGTAGCTCAGGAAGTCCTGTTTTCAATAGTCAGTGGAAACTTATTGCCTTACATCATGCTGGTGACCGGGAAATGCCTAAACTCAATGGAGAAGGGACCTACCAAGCCAATGAAGGTATTTGGATTGAATCTATAAAAAAACAGTTTGGAGAATTTTTAGCGAAGGGTTAAAGCCAATCCAAATCTCCACGGCAAGCTATGTGAGTATACCTTCGGCTAAATTCACTTCCTTCATTTTGGCTCTGATCACTGCATAAGTAATCTCGGAAAACGGGTTGTTACCACTGTCTTTCAAAGCTTCTATTTCACTCATGCCATCGGGCGCAAGAATGCCATAGCCCCCATAGTAGATAGGCTTAGAATTCATAATTAGGTCGTAATCAGACTTTTTAGCCATCACCCAAAAGCCCGGATTTAATGAGCTTACGAAATTTGTACTAAGCCCTCCGCTTAATTCTTCCTTAGCGGCCTGCGTAAATCCAAGCTTAACAGGCTGACTTTGAAATAATACTTCGGGTTCTTTTGTGAATAAGTTATCGAGCATGCCATTTACACAATTGATGGCGGTTTCTGTAATTCCCGGAAACCCTACTAAAGAAAAGAGTTCTTTTCCTTTATCAGACCCTGCAAACGAAAAGATCTGCTGCCACCATTTGGGTTCTTCGTGTTTTACCACTTTCAGGGTTAATTTTCCAATACCACCTGGCAATGAAATGGGTTGGTTCCCCAAGGCCTGAGCAGTGCTTTTCTTAAAGTCCTTAGATTCTGATTTCTTCCCCTTAATTTCATTGTACAGACTCAAACCGCCATTAACACAGTAAAAAAGTTTTTCCAACGGTCCATTTCTTTTTTCCTGTCCTATTTGCAGTTGTAGTGTTGCCTTTGTATCACTATCCACACCCTCATGTTTCCCAATATTGAAGCCTTCAAAATCTAATAACATATTTACATCTGCTTTCTCTGGGGCACCAACCAATGTTGGTTCCACTTCACTGGTGTTATTTATTCTTTTGTCGCTATCTGTGAGTTGAAGCAATACAAATTGACTATCATCAACGCCTGATTCTAAAAGTTTTTTTCTAGATCTCGTCGTCACAGGTTGTGTTGATTTCAACGAATTTTCCCATTCGGCTTGTTCAAAAAAAGTAGTAGCATTTTCGGTACTAAAAACTGACATTGGAGTATTTTTAGGAATTAATAGATATTGAATTCTTTTGCAGTTTCACTGCGTTTTGGTTTTTAAACTTCTTGCATCATTTTAATGGCCTCTTTGGCGTAGCCTGCTCCAAAACGGGAATCAAGGTCTAAGGAACTTTCCCTTCCAAGGGTATAATAGACATAATCCACACCAGGTTGTGCATAGCTAAGAATAAGGTCTGCGCAAACATTATAGGCCCCTTTGGTTTTCTTTTGAGAATCGTTGAGAGCACCATAACTACTGGCCGCAAATTTAGAACAGTCTACTGCCTGGCCCAGGTTGTTGATGTAGCTCTTACCTACCAATACCTGGCAGCCGGCGGACCAGTTAGACCGCCCTATTCCAGACCAATGAATGTTAATAGTGTAGTTGGGGGCGGGGTCTAAACCCCTCTCAAGGTCGGCCTCAGTGAGCGCGTTGTTGTCATCCCAGTCCCGAAAAACCATAACACCATACTTATAAGGCCTTAAAGCCCTATAAACTTTTGCTTCTGAACTGATCCTATGCCAGCCGAAGCGGTATTTATGCTGTCCTTCCACCAAAAAGGCTTCATCTTTTCGGCCTTTACCGGTCCTGGCATTATAGGCCATGCTTTGGCTGGGGTCTGTAGAACCCCAAAATTTAAAGACCATTCCATTTATAAGCAGCACAAAAAAATCGTCATTCTCTCTTGTAGAACGCACAGCATCCTGCGCCCTTCTGATACCAAGGAGGTGAATCTCTTTCGGATCAAAATCCCAGTCAGACGTCTTACGGGTATCAGAGGATTTTCTAAAATTAGCAACCTGATCTAAAATTCCATTGGGGTTTTGTAAATAATGCGCTTTGGCCTTAGCCAGCAATTCCATCCATTTTGTATACTCTTCACTTGGCTTGTCTGCTGAAGCTTTTCCCCATTCAGAAACCTTCCCTTCGGCCCTCCAGCGGTTAATATGTCTCCAGGTACCATTTCCAACAATCCCATCAGGAATCATAGTACTCTCGCCTTCAATAGTACGTACGTACTCCTGAAACAACCTTGTTGAAGCCTGGGTGACATAGTCAAAAATGCCATCAATAACTCCCCTGGGCATAAAACCGGCCTCGTACAAAAACTTTTGGAGGTCTTCCACTTCAGATCCCGGCATTTCCCGAAACCTTCTCCATTTACTTCGATCGTCATCGCGAAAAGACCTGGTCCCTTTAAGAACTCCCAACTGGTGGTAAGGCGAAAGAAAATTTGTGGTACTCACGGGAACCTTGCCCCGGTCACAACTTCCTAAAAAAATGGTACTCATAATGTAATTATTAGAAGGTTAGATATCTATTTTAATCAGAATCTTATGGGGGGAGAAGAGAATCCGGTTTTAATCTGTTTAAAGTAAGGAAAATATCTTAACTATTGTAATTAAAAACATACAATATATAGCCTTTTGTATATTGTTTTAAAGGAGCTATTTGCATTATTACTGGCCATACAAAGACATTCTTACAAACGGAAACAGATCTTAAAAATCATATTTTTTTTCAACGGCGTAGCGCAGAAGTTCTCCGGGTCCACTAAGCCCTAACTTGCGTATCATATTCTTGCGATGTGTATCTACGGTACTCTTGCCAATATAGAGCTCTTCCGCAATTTCATGAGAGGTTTTCCCCTTGCCTATCAATCCAAGGATCTGTTTTTCCCGGGAAGAGAGTACGCTTTTAGAGGTATTTTTTTCTGCAACCGGTAGATGTATTTTTTTGTCGAAATATGTCTCTCCCGCAGCCACGGCCCGTATAGCTTCTAATACAACTTGAAGAGAAGAGCTTTTTAAAATATAACCTACCGCCCCGGAATCTAGCATCTGCTTAATAGCTTCCTCCTGATCGAACATCGTAAAAGCCACAACCTTTGTTCTGGGATACGCACTTAAAATTCGCCTGGTAACTTCGATACCATCTAATCTGGGCATTCTAATATCACACAATATTACGCTGGGTTGTTTTTTGTGAACCAAGGCAAGTAAGGCCTCTCCATCGTTGGCATGGCCAACCAAACTAATATCTTCTTCGTACTCCAGATAGGACGTTATGCCATCAATTAATGCCTGATGATCTTCTGCTATGGCCAATCGTATCATACCGGGATATCTATTAATATCGAAGTACCTTTTCCGGGAACACTGTCTACCGTAAAACTGCCTTCTAAAAATTCAACTCTCTTCTCAATGTTGGTAAGTCCCATACCACTCTTAAATGTCCCAACAGGCTTAGTTTCAAACCCTATTCCGTTATCCTCTACAATGATATTGAGGTTGTCTTCGTGTTGCGTAAACTGTATGGAGGCTTTTGATGCCTGAGCATGTTTTATAATGTTCGCCACAAGCTCCTGAATCATTCTGAAAATAGCCAGTTCCAGCGAATTTTCCATCCGCTCCTCCATGCCATAATCTTCAACCGTAACTTTAATTGCATTTGTGCCACTTATCGTATTCGCCATTTTTTGCACTGCGGGAAGCAGGCCTTGATTTGCCATTACCCCGCTATTCTTAGAATGCGCGATACCCCGTATTTTCTGATACGCTTCTTCAAGGAGTTTTTGAGCGTTTCTCAGTGCTGGGTCCTTCTTATCAACTTTAACATTGTCAAAATGAAGCTTTACGGTGGCCATTAGACTACCAAGATCGTCATGAAGCTCATTCGCCACCCGTTGACGCTCCTTTTCTTGCCCGGCAATCATAGCATCTATGCTCACCAATTCTTGCTCTTTAAGAAGGGTTTCTACTTTCTGTTGTTCCAATAACCTTTCTTGCTCTGCCAATTTTTGCTTTTTAGCGGTATTCTTTTGAATCAAAACAGCGATAAGGCCTCCGAAGAAGAGCACGGCAGCCGTTCCCAAAAGCAAGTATCTTTTCTGCTGCTGCTCTTTTTTTATGTTCGCCTGCAAGGCCAGATTTTCTTTCTCCTTCTTTTCAGTCTGATACTTCGCTTCCAGCTCGTCGAACAATTTTTTATTTTTTGACAGTAAGACCAGCTCTGTTTGCCCACTATATCTGGCCATATTTTGATATGCATTATTATAGTTGCGGTTTACCGAATCAATAAGCGATTGATAGTAATAGGTATAGCGGTAATTTTCCTTTTCCAACTTATTTCTGTGATAGGTGTCAATTTTGTCAAGTGACCTTTGGGCATTTTTAAAATCACTATTCAAAACATAAGAACGCGCTAAGCTTATATAGGCATTCTTAGTTTGTGTTGAAGCAAAGCTGTAGGGGATCTTTTTAAATTCACTTAAGGCAAGATTTCCATAGTAGATTGATTTTTCGAGATCTCCCTGAATCCCGGCATAGCTGTTGAGTAAATAGAATATTTTTCCATTGATAAGGTGATGCGGACTTTCTTGCGCAAAGCTGAGGAGTTCTTGGGCCATATCTTCGTTCCATTCCTCTATTTTAAAATATTGAAAGGCAAATATCAGTTTGTAGTAGGCAAAGGTCATATCCTCAAGAACATCATACTTATGCTTTTCATATAAGCTCAGATATGGCGCTGCTGTGGTATTATCCAGGAGATAAGCCTGACGATTTAGGCTTAGAAGCCCCTTAAGAGCTTCGCAGATGAATTTGTTATTTTCAATTTCCAGACCAATATTCAATGCCTTAACATAAGCGTCTTTGGCCTCAGTATTTAAATTCTCATGTTTGTAAAAAAGATAGTCACCGTAATTGAGGTAGTAAAGGAAGGTAGCAAAGGGAGCATCTGTATCATCCGATGTATAGTCTAAGAGAGCATCATGAAGACCTGTATTAAAATCGAATTCCCGGAAGAAATCCAGGCGCCAACGAATCATTTCGACTTCTTTTTCATTGTATTCCTGAAGGTCTAACTCATTGATATCCAGATCATAATTGCGAAATCGATCAATAATCCCAGATGGATCTTGGGCGCCCAAAAAATGGACGCCCAAGATTAAAAAAAAGTAGATGACGTTCTTTTTCATTTATTGTATGTCAACAATAGAGCTCCTCGGCTGACAGGGATAGTACTTTCCCCTTTCTTCCCTGGAGCTCGGACCCGATCCTGGCTTATCAGGATCGATATTCAACTTGCTCAATAATTTCCTGTCTATTTGTTCAAAAGACGCTAGTTCCGCTAAACGGGTTTCACCTATTGAAGTTACAAAAATTTCATCTCCGTTCCGCTCCATAAATATTTCATCTACGAAGCAACAGCTGCCCATATCCTCCGGATCAAAAATCTTGGAAATACCCGTATCTACCGGAAGAAAGAAAGCCTCAGCCTGTATAATATCACCGGTCTTTAGGACAATCTCCTTTTGGGGTTCAAAGTGTTTCAAAACATGATTCGTGGCCATGCCTTGTAGCCCAATCTGCATCTTGTACTTTTGCCGGTCCGGATACCTGGGGTCATTAAAGTCTGGATCCTCGGTATCTTTTGCAGACTGAAAGAAGTCCATATTCCCGGTAAGGCCTATAGTAACCCCTCCAGAGAAGTTTTGTAGGTACAATTGTACTTTTTTGACACTAAACGAACCTTCGTCAAGCTTTTTTCCTAAAAACTTGGCGTAGATCAGGTAGTGCGTACCATAATTGGTTTCAGAGAAAACGGGTTGCCAATCGGCAATCTGGGCTTTCTCTTCCGCACTGGGGGTATCACTAATGTTCATGGTTTCAAAGGCTGTAATGCCTTCATGTAATTTCAAGTTGTACTTTAAATTTTCATGCATCGGTATTGGTTTTTATGGGTTACTCTATAATTCTTCGATTTAAATTGTCTGATGTGCCCATGAATTGGGGGTTTTGAAAATATCCTTTCCTCTCATCGGGTAAATGATTTCCGATAAAATCCATGAATCTCTTAAAGCTGGTTTTTGGTTCTTGCCTTAAAAAATCTATCAAATAATGGGTAAAAACACCCTTCATTTTTCCATGGAACACATCACCATAAGCGCTCTCCATTTGTTTACAGGCCAAGAGCAAAGCCTGGGTGGGATGCATAGGTGTTAAAACCTGTGGAATACTATCTGTTTTCTTTTTTATACGTGTACTTGAATGCGGAGCCGAATGAACTTTTTCCTCTATACTTGTCACCAATGTTGATTGGGTCTCGCAAAAATTAAGCCCCCCGGAATTACAGGCATCGATGACGGAAACTAGCCGGGCTGATTTATTTTGGTATTTTTTTTGTATTTCGCTGATCTCATCTTCATACAAAACGTCATCACAGCTTCTAAGGCCTTCCATGACCAGTTTCTTTCCGACCCTTTCAACTTCAAATCTTCCGCCGTGTCCTGAGAAGATAAAAAGGCCGAAGTCGCCTCTCTTTAACTTCATTAAAAATTCGATAAATCGCTGTCTAAAGTTCTCCTTCGTAGTATCCTTTACCGTCGTCAGGCAACATATATTATTCGGCTCAAAATTGTATTGATCTATTAGCAGACTCTTCCAGGAAACCGCATCGTTAACACAAGAATGTAAGCGATTGGCATCTTTGTAGAAATCAATACCAATAATTAACGCATAACGGGCCATACGAATTTTTAAATCTAAACATTTTCCATCTAACTCGTCAGGAGAATTTGCAGGAAGAGTGTTTTGAATACCTGTAAATTCAATCCTTAAGTTGCATGATTTTGTACAAATGAGCAATATTTTCAGAATTTTCTGACATATCTACCTAAAAAATACCCATTGTTGGGTATTGTTGTCTTTGGGTTTAGGATATAATTTGGTCTTGTAATACAATTACAGATACAAATCATAAACCGCCTGATTGAAATGAAAACCAAATTCCCCGGTGTCCTCAGAAAACTATTGGTTTACCTCCAGCACCTTCACATTTTAGAAAATCTCCAAAATATCCCGGAGATACTATCTAAGGAAAGATCAAAGAGTAAACAGTTATACACCGCTGTAGTATTCATAAAGAATTGAGTTAGTTAGGTTGACTTAGTCGAAACCCGGCATTGCCCTATTATAATGTCGGGTTTCACAAAATCAGTAAACAATGGAAAAGACCAAGGAGCAAATTTTTAAGAGACTCAGCAAAACCAAGTTAGAAAACATAAAGAAGGCTTATGAACTCTCCGAGTCAGAGTTGCTTTTTCTTTTGAGAATGAACATACGCTATAATAAAAACCGAAATACCTTGATCAATAAATTAATTCCATAACCATTAACAATATTATATTTTTTGCCCTCCATAGAAATGTGCACCTATGTCTCGGGGAACTCTGGGTGTCGTAGAAGTGGGGGGCTTTTTTTATGCCCAGAGGTTTTAATTCTTCAATTCTCTCATTACCATGCGGTTTATACCATTTATACGGTATTTTATGTCATTTATACAATTGATGATGCAGATCGGCCGCTATTCCATAACTTAAGAAAAATTTGAACAAAAAGGATGAGATTACAGTACTTCCTGTAAGATTTAGCTTCATTTCAAATTAGTTTCCCCAAACGTTTAACCTCTTTTGTTCAAAGGAAGGCCTGCTTCCAATACGTAAGGAAAACAGATTATGAAATTATCTAAAACCAAGACCATTCTTCTTACATGCTTCCTGATTGCACTTACTTCTTCCTGCGTTAGTACCAGGGTAGAAGCCAGTCCTTATCAGGACAGTGTAGAAAATCTGGAATGTAGAAAAAAATCGAGTTGGAGCTACTTCTGGGGATTAAAACAAAAGCGAGTAGATGCCAATCCAGAGGTAGACGGGACCGTATGTCCCTGTAATGAAGGAGCCATGAATTGGGTAGTGGTAAAATCCTCTTTTACAGACTTTCTTTTGAGTCTGGTTACCCTGGGAACCGTAAATCACAGAACAGCTACCTATGGATGTGCCCGTCCTAAAGACACGGGTGGCGGCCTAGATGACTAAAACAACGGATACTTATGACTCCAGCAGGAATAGAAAAGCTTCCCATTCAGCAATGGACAAATAAACACGAAAATTTTACGCATCAGCTTGTGCCTAATACGTCGTTTAAGCTCTATAATCCTCCGGCGGCGACCCGGCGAGAGCGATATATGGCAACGACTAAAAACTTCCAATGGTTAATTAAGGAAGCCGTAAACAAGAATTTTAAACTTAGGGCCATGGGGAGTGGTTGGTCTTTCACCAAAGTTGGTGTAACAGAGGGTGGCCTAATAGACACGGCTTCGCTTAATTTTTCCTTTCCCCTCACTCAAAAATATACCAGTTCTCAATATGCACAGACCCCTGAAGATCTGTATTTTATACAGTGCGGTACTATTGTACATGAGCTAAATACTCGTCTTAGTGCAAAAATCCCTCAGAGATCCATAAAGGCTTCGGGCGCAAGTAACGGGCAAACCATCGCCGGAGCACTTTCAACCGGAACTCATGGAGCGGCAATAAATGTGGGCGCTTTCCCTGACTTTGTTGTAGGATTACATCTTATTACTGGACAGGACAAGCACGTATGGTTAGAAAGAGCTTCCTACCCGGTTGCATCTCAGGAATTCGTCAATTGGCTAAACGCTGATCTTGTAAAGGACGACTCGTTATTTGATGCAGCTTTGGTAAGCTTTGGAAGCTTTGGTTTTATTCATGGTATAATGATTGAAACTGAGCCCCAGTTTCTCCTAACCGAACATCGCCTAGGCGAAGTTCCTTATGACGATACACTCAAAAAAACCATGAAAACCCTTGATTTTACTGACCTGCAACTTCCGGGTACAGGCACTAACGGGGAACTCTATCATTTTGAAGTGCTTTTCAATCTACACAAGTTTGAGCCAAATAATGCCTCGAAGGGCGCCTTTATCAAATACATGTTCAAAAAGCCATACCAGCTACCATATACGCCTGTTCAGCGGACAAACGACTTTACCTATGGCGACGATCTTTTGGGAATTATATCCACAACCTTAGACAATCTCCCAGGTTCTAATCTGATTATCCCAACATTGGTAAATCAAATGTTTGGGCTTGCGTTTAAGCCACAACCAGCTCATACGGGAACCATAAGAGAGATTTTCAACTATACCAAGTTTAGAGGAAAAGTTGCCAGTGCCGCTATTGGTATTGACATAGCCGATTCGCCTAAAACTTTAGAACTGATAATGCAGGTAAACAAGAACGTTCCCTTTCCAGGTGGATTATCCCTGCGATATGTTCAGGGCACAAAAGCTTCTCTTGGTTTTACGAAGTTTCCTAAAACCTGTGTCCTGGAAATGGACGGTGTTGACGGCCAGGCAGCAAGAGACTTTTATGAAGCTGTATGGAACAAATTAGAGCAGGAAGGAATTAACTACACACTGCATTGGGGCAAGATAAATTTCAACCTTAACGAAACCAGAATTAAGCAAATGTACGGTACACAAACAGTAGATTCCTGGATAGAAGCCCGGAATAAGCTATTGCCCATAGAAGCCCGAACCGTATTTAGCAATAAATTCCTGGAGAAATGCGGGTTGGATAAAAGTTTGGGGGCCATTGTTTAAAGTCCCGACCCTTACTTATTATACTTCTCATATGCCTTTTTTAACTTGAGGTCATACTTATTTTTTTTGTATCCGGGTCCGTTGTAGGCGCGGGCAAAATTGGCCCAATTCTTTTCTTTTAACCAGTGAAGAAGTGTTTTACTTTTATAATAGTTACGGCCGATAAACCTTCCAAAAGCCTTGAGGTGTTCTCGTTCATGTTCTTTCATCTTCGAGACGAAATCATCAATAGAATCGTATCCGAGTGATTCGTAATGGTAACCCATGATTTGAAAAGCGCCCCATGAAGCCGAACTAAAGGCCGCATCCTTTACAGCTTTTAAGTCGGAAATTGCAGCAGCTTTTTCTAAGCGCTCGTATTCTCCCTCTCCTCCTTTGTAGTATTGTCGGGTCCATTTTTTATACAGAATATCTTTGTTTTGATCATTGAGGAAACTCAGCGGGTTTAGGCCACGCTTTTCAAGCTGCCGCCAGAACACATGACCCTCAAACAAAATCACCGGTTTCCCAAAGACCAAAAAGCCTTTGCCCCTACTTTCAACTTCGTTTACGGCCTTTACCGTAGCCAATTCCAAGTTGTGCTCAGTGGCAAAATCCTCCAAGTCGGTTTCAGATAGTAACTTAGAGGTAAATTTAATTAGGTCATCTTGCTTTTCAATCAATTTAGCCCAGGTCTTCAAGCCTACAATACCGTCTACCACCAGCCCGTTTTTCAATTGAAAGTCTTTCACGGCTAAATCTGTATCTTTTCCAAAATATGTCGAAACATATACCTCGTAACCAAGCTTCTGGAGAATTTCTTCCAAAACATGTACTTCTTCACCTTGCGACCTGTATCTTAATGTTCTCATACCTTACAATTTAATACGATTAATAGAAGCTTTTACTGTTTTATCTATAAAGATAAGTCTTACAAGACGGAATTTGAGTTTTGCTGGCTTTTTAAGGTCAAAATCCCCAAAAATAGCGATTGTGATGGCCTGGACATTCCTTTAACTTTATAGTGATATAATTCCTCCGGCAATTGAAAACTTGTTTGGACCTTCCCATGCCCCATACCTCCCCCCATCTGGGCATAGGACTAATACAGCCCCAGAATGGAAACAGAACATTTGAACACCACACTCAATGGCCTGCTTGGTCACCTAGTTATTGAAACCACTAGTGAGAAGAAAGAATTAGAAAGGCTTGGCAAATTGCTCTCCCAGTCTGCAATAGAAACCGGGCCAAGATCACCTATAAAAAAGGAATTCAAATTTGAGAAATCGGACCTATTTTTTGAGGATAAGATCGTAGCGAATCAGAAAAAGCTGATTAGCGGAATTGTCAAAAACCGGGCTAAACCGAAGGTTAAAACACAATACAAAGTTTTTAGAAGAGAAGCTCCCATTAGAGAACATTTGTTGCATCACTCTATTGCAGACTGGGCTGTTGGAGCGCGGGTAGACCACAGCATTGGACCTTTTAAAAATAAAGACGGGCGTCAGTATTGGTTTGACTTTTTCCCTATAGAGAAGCTAATCGCTCTTTATTTTCAGGGAGATTCACAACCTGCCTTACTGTTCAAAGTAAAACAGGGTGGGCGCCTAAGCGAAACTACATCACGGACCTTAACAGTAGCACTCACTAAAACCTATACCCTTTCCAAGGGAAGTATCTGGATCCGATCTAAGTTTTTAGCACCCAATGCTCCAGCGGACAGCTACACCGGACTTACCATAAGCAGTGGTAAAGTAAGCTTGAGTACTATACCCAAGAAAATAGGTGGTAAACTAACTGTTCCCGGAAGTACGACAGTTACGGTTGATTTAAAACTTAGCCAGCCACAACCAACCGATGCGGATCCTTCGAGCCCTTATGGCCAGGACGCTCGTAAATTGGTTTTAAGGCTTCCCGACACCCTTAAGTTTCACTTTTCAGCCAATGGCCGAACCATTGATCAGGTCTCCAATGCGAATTGGGCCCTTTACGGTCAAAAAATGGCATTTTCCTGGGAAAAGTCTATACAGACTAATTACGATGCCTCCTTTAAGCGCATTGCTTTCGCATTTAAAGCTTCTTCTCAGGATCTTATAATCCAGCAAAGCAATTCCGAGTTTAACAAACTTGATAACCAGGCCGAAATCAATTTGAGTGCCTGGGTGCTGCCGGTGGCAACCATAGATATTAGCCAACCCATCGCGGCGGAGGGCATCGGAGAAATGCTGGTAATTTGCAAAAGTGGGATCAGTAGTTCCTGGACAGGCTTGCAAAGTGGCGGCCTGGCTTTGTCCAATCCGGGGTTTATCGTAGGGCCGGGTCAAATATTTTTGATCGATTTGAAATCTGGAAATCCCCATGCCTCACAAAGCTTAGACCTGTGGAAGGATGAACTAAATCCCTTCGGCACAAAAGTACATCTGAATTTTTCAAGTGACACTCCTTTTTATTACGCAAGTAACGCCAATGGCAATGAGTTGCTTATGGCCTTTACCAATGCCAATTTCGAGATCGATCGGCCTGTGCAGGTAAACGGGGAACCTCCCCAGATACGCTCGCTAAATTCGCTTCTGCTCATAGCTGTGGGTAATACGGGCAGACTGATCTATTTGCTAGATGATAATCTTATTCTGGATGATGCGGAAATCAGCAATGAAGACCCCATTATCCCAGATCAGATGGCTTTTGCCATTACCAATGCACTCTTTAAAGTACTACAGCCAAATAGTTGCCTCTTATTCGGTTCTTTAAGCGAGGACTTTAAAAAGGTAGATAAAGGATTCCTCTTTTTAACATTTGGGCTCCTGGCCTACCTTCCAACCCTTCCTGATCCTTATGCGGCCAATCTTGGCATATTGAAACGCCAAATCCGAGGAAATTTGGCCGGCAGCGCCGTGGGAACAACAGCAGTCACCGGTCAACAGTTTACAGCCTGGCTGGTATGTCGAATTGCCTGGGAAGCCTCTACAGAAGATCCGGCCAACGACCTTGTAGAAGTGTCTTTCCATTTTGCCCCTCTAAATAGTCCTTTTGCAGGTATCTCCTTTGAAGCTCCTGAGGACGACGAAACCGAAGAGGTTGCCGAACTGGATTCTTCCTCCGCAGCAGTCCCTGATTTGGCAGTACAGCCTAATCTGGAGGTTAGTGCAAACATCAACACTCCCTTATCGGTTTTGACCTCCGATATTGCGAATGCCCCGGCTTCAGGAACAAGTACGAGGGCTTCAACTGAAGCTTCCACCCGCTCAGGTGATGATGTGAACGTAACAGCTCCTAGCTTCCCAACAGCTGCCGTTTTCAATCCAGACCTTCCACCCCTTCCTGAATATGAAGACCAGTGGGATAAAAATACCTCCAGATACCGCAGGGATCTCTTCGCCTTACTAGATGTCAGCTCTAATGCCGACCTCTTTGGGATTAGCTTTGATTTGCTGACAAGAAAAGGCTTTAGAGTAAGCAATGCCGTAGACCCGACGACAGGCGAACAGATATCCAGCCTTTTTCCAATCCAGGTAGACGGGATGGAAGTTGTAAGTGCCGGAGCCAACGTAAAAGCCTTTACCGTACCACAGATTTCCTGGGAACCTGTATTCAATCTAACTCCCCAGGTACCTCCACCCGATGGTCCCATTCCTGGCGACCCGGATTGGGGTTTTAATTATTACCCGGATGATGGAGGACCAACACACATCCTAAACAATAGCGAAAAACCGGTGGCCCTGGCGCCATTACCAGTAACAGATTTCCTGGTTGAAAAAAGAGCGTCCGAAACCGAATTCAGGGCCTTCTCTTTCTTTACACTTCCTTTTGGAATGAAAGCAGTGGCACTATTACAGGACAAGTATGCGAGTAGTAGTGGAAACCAAAGAGACGGAGGCGACTTAAAGCCTACGGACATTCAGTTCCAGGACGACATAAATTCTGGCTTACAACTCCGAATGACTGCGGGTCTACCGCTAAGGGAAGGTGATAGCGACATGTTCATGGGGTCAACCGTACAGATTAATAACATCCTAAACATTTTTGGAGCTCCTACCGGCAACAGCACGCTTGGAGGAAGTGTTTCTACCATTTTCAACAAGGAGTTTTTTAATGATCCTAATTATCCCTTTGAGCTTTTTAAGCAACGAGGGGTCCCTGTCACACAAATGGATCTCAGCGGCTACGGCGCCAGTATGTTTAGCGACTGGCAGAACACCAAAGCAGCTATTGCAGAGACTAGTCAGGCTAAATTTGACGTCTTTGTGGGACGCTGCGGCCACGAAGTGATCCAGGTAAAAAGCATTATGTACCCCTGGGCGATTAAAGTGGTCAGAACCATAACATTGTTCCGTGTGGGTAGTGGATATGTCTATCGCTTTGATTCGGGCTGGAAGGCAGAAACCAACGGAAAGTTCGATTTTAGATATTCGGTTTTTGAAACAAATCCGGACTTCCCAGGCGGGACTCCGGATAATCCTGAACCAGAACTTGTTTCGGCAGATAGGGAGGCAGAATTTGAAATACATCCAGGTCTTGTAAGAGGTCTTTACAACGTAAGTAATATACTGGAGACTACCGAGGTAGAAGCTTTTAAAGGTAATTTCCCATTTACAGTCACGCTCGACCCCGAAGGAAAAGAAGCCGGTCCAGGGAATTTGGAGGTAGACCTGCAACCGGTTTATTTTGATACAGATATCGAAGTAGACGGAGCACTATCTGGGGTTTCCAAAAAGAACACATCGGAGGGCGAAAAAGAGCTTGTAAGTTCAAAGAGAGTTCTGGGCTTCGTACAGTTGGGTCCACGTGGGGTTCCCTTAAGCAAGGAAGCTCTAAAACAATTGGTACTCCGACAGGCAAGTATCGGTGGTCCCATAGACTGTGAAGTGGATCTGGCCGGAAGTACACAAAAAATGCGCTTTAACCGCTTCGATTTTAGCAATTCTTTCGAAACCAATGGAAGTTCTCCAGTGTTTGCAGTCGCGGGTCGTGGGAATGTACTCCTACCCAAGGATGGCAGCTGGACCATGGTCAAACACGAACGCAGTTCCGGAGAGGTAAGTCCGGTATCAGCAGATCTTAGTATCCCGGTAATCAAACAGGGCAGGGTAGTTATATCCAATGACAAGCCTGTCATCGAGAACATTCCTGGTGGTACTTTGACGCGTATTGCTGAGCCTACCGAGCTCTTCCGCCAACCTGTAGACAGCACCGTAAACTACGGTTTCCTGCAAAGCACGGATACTCAGAAAGCCTTGTTCTTAACCCCTTCTTTTAAAGAAGGTGATAAAAAACTACTCAGTAAAACCCCTCCGCTGTTTGTTGACGCTTTTCGAATAGTCAACACCAAAGGAATCTTTCCCAATATTGGATTGGGAGATGATTTTAGTTTAGACACCTTAGGTGAAGCGGTTTTAATGAAAAAAGGAGGAAACCTTGACTACCTTGTTAATAGTAGCTTGCAGGATCTTGGACAGGATGTCTTCGAGTTGATGGATATACAGGATACGATAGATGGCGTAAAACAGCAGGGGTTAAAGTTATTGCACAATCCGGAGCAAGTTTTCGACCTGCCTACGGAATTTGTTTTGATCGATACCGGAGACGGTAACTTTAAGGTTTATATCGAATATGCAACACAGCCTAAAGATGATGATCCAGGGCAGAAAGGCGATTTGGAATTCGATATCGATTCCTTAGCAAAAAGCTGGAAAGGCAAAATGAACAATATTGGTTTGGTAATCGACCTGGCCGGTATTGAGCGCCTGATGACCATCCGTGGAAAATGGGATTCAGAAAACGGCAAGGAATCGACCTATCCTGAGCCCGATCTTCAGTTTTCTCCAGAATTACAGCCGCTAATAGATTTGCTTGAAATTCTTCAAAGCCTTCAGAAAGGAAATTACGGTGATGCCGTAGCTTCTGGATTAAAGCTTGCCATGAGTAATAAGGCAGGTAGCTGGGAATACAAGTTTGAAGCTTCTAAGGAGATTCCGGTAATACGCTTTCCCGTTCCGGATGCGGTCTATAACGACCCCAATACGCCATTCAAGTTAGAAGCCGGACTCAGCATTGGAGCCTATTTTAATGCAGCCCTTAAGGTCACTACAGATGCCAATGAACTTCTGCCTAGTGCTGGAGCCTCTCTTGGTTTCTATGCCCGCCTATCCGTAATGTGCGTGTCCATTTCGGCAGCTACGATCTATGCCATTGGCCAGGCCAATGTAGATATCGCCGCTGACACCAAAATAGGGCCCTCATTACGGATGAAATTTGGTTTTGGAGCACAAATAGTCATTGGATTACCCGTTGCCGGTAATGTAAGTGTCCTGTTCGTTGTGGGCGCGGAAATCTTTATTGCCGAAGGTATTTTTGAAATATCCGCCTTTATGTTATTTGAAGGACATGCAGAAATTCTAGGCGGAATTGTTTCAATCACCATTCGCATCGAAGCCAAAGGAACCTACACCAAGAAACAAATTGGTAGCGGTTCTAGAACAGATCTTGAATGCCAGGTTACCTTCGGACTGGACATCAGTATAGCCTTTATTATAAATATCAGTTTTACAGAATCCTGGTCAGAACAGCGCCAGATCGCTTAAAAAAATAGCATAAGATGAAACTCAATCAGCGTTTATCCATAATGACCTTTCCGCAGTTCTTTGACGGAAATGAGTTGCAATTGAATATTGTTGTTCTCCCGAGAGATCACAACCCATTAAACCCCATAATCATTAATGGAGCCCCGCCTAATCCTGGCGATCCACCTATTCCTGACGCTGAAGAGGCTTTCGCCGATGCCACTTTTTCATTTAATGCGCATATGCTGCCTGGGCTAGGGATCAAT
Source organism: Flavobacteriaceae bacterium (assembly GCA_965212595.1). GTDB lineage: Bacteria > Bacteroidota > Bacteroidia > Flavobacteriales > Flavobacteriaceae > Poritiphilus. The sequence continues at coordinate 63,100 of CBDBVE010000008.1, read as the reverse complement.
CCGCTACCTCAACCACAGCCTGCAGCCAATGGAATAGCTTTGACCACTAGTGCCCCAGAAAATCCCAGGGATATTTTTGAGGCCATGGGGCAACACCTGAATATCTTCCAGGCAGATATGGACAATTCTAACGTCACCTTAAGTAGTATTCCTTCCGAACGGCAATTCGAAAAAACACGGAAGAGAGAACACAGTGTTAGCAAGTATTTACCTAAAAGTTATCGCGGGGCATTTAACTTTACTGGTCCCAGAACAAAGAACGCAGTTACCGACGACAGTTATCACTGTGCCGTAAAAGCGGCTAAGTATCACGCCAATTTTAAGCGCAGCTCTGAAATAGTGAGTTGGGGGAAAGTATTCGCCCATATCATGAGGCAACCACTCCTGGCTCAACAAGCCGGCTTTATCTATTCCACCTCACTTCCTATAGACGCCAATAGTTTTCCTGATGGCGGCTATTTATATATTGACTTGGCCGATGGAAGTAGTTATAGCCCTCAAACTATTGACCCTGATTTTATAAAGCGCTACGCGGCTCGAATTCCGGCCCTTACTCCCGGTGAGCCACGTCATGTATTTGCACCGCTACTTTATCCCGTTTTGAGTTCACATGATGGCAATTATGATGATCTATTCCTGGAAACAGCCGAACTGGATGATGGTTTTGCAAAAATCGTGCACTGCCACCAACCTCCTCACCGAGACCCAATGGTAGAGGAGGCAGATGGTTCCTACCCTACAAAAGAAGGTGGGGTATACCTGGGATGGATGGATCAAAAGATCTTAATGTGGTATATGAGACAGTTAATGGAGGATAATTCCGTAGCCGATACATCGAAACGGCTTGACGCACCCCTGGGTGTTTTAGGTTATAATATTGATGTTAGAGAAATTGCCGATCCGGGTGACCCTGATAACCCCTGGGAATCGCTTAATAGGGCCATAAGTAAACAAAGCCTGAGCCTTGCAAGGGATCCTCAGAATCCAGGAGACTTCATAGATCTAGGTACCTTTGACGGAGAACTGCCTTACCAGGTATATCCAATGCAGTTGGATGGCACTGAACAGGTAACCGGGGTACCACAAACCTATTGGCTTCCTATGTATTTTGCCAACTGGAATGGTCATAGCATGGTTTTACCTAATGAGGAAGCAGCTCAGATATATCAGAATACGAATGCCGCGCTTGATGGAGATCCAGAAGGAGTATTACTGACTGATGAAGACGGGAATCCGGTTTTAGACAAGGACGGGAACCAATTGACCACCGGAACCGGAGTTACAGGACCGGCTCAAAACCAGTTAAATCAGATGTACAATGCGGGAGCTGTGAACACATTGCTACGATATGGAAATAGCTATCAATTTAGGGTTAGAATGCAGGATATCAGTGGTGGCTCACCCAACATCGACCTCAATCCGTTAAATGAAACACCCTCGGATATCGCAACTTGTGCGTTCAAAAGATTTGTAAATCCGATCCAACCCAGGATACAAGAACTTGAGGCACTGCAAACCGATGATGATACGGTCAAGCATCCGATTTTAAGCAAAGATGGGCCTTCAGAGCTTACTGAACTCAATATTCGCAGGCCCAAACTGAGTTATCCTGCCGTGGTCTACACCGGAAAATATAGCGACCCTATTCAGCGTTTGATGAACCAATCGAACTTAGGCTTGCAAACCGATCTTAGCAATGCAGAACACCGTGTGGGATTGGGTATTGCCGACCCGGATGTCAATGCCATTGAAATTACCGTAGAAATTGCCTCTCTAAAGTTAGACAAGCTGGATAGTGTAAACGGCAAAGAAGACTACGTACACCTCTATACCACGAAACGGTCATTTCCTGATCTCGGTGGAAACGAGGACAACTACGAAGCCGTTTTAAATATTCCCATCAATTACGTAGACATTCAGGGAACCGATAAAGTCCTCAATACCGGTATTGAATTAAGTTTGGTTGAGGATCTAGGACTAACGGACGACATTGACAACCTTTCAGAACTGGTTTTGCCTACAGCACGAGAAGCAAGATTGACCATCCGTGCAGTATGTGAAGACAAAGAAACCGAAAATGAGACCGGGGCCTATTATGGCGTTATTGACGAGGCAAACAAAAGTCTTGACGTGCGTTACGGAGAGGCATTTACCATGAAACTTTATAAGCCTTCTGATGATGAGACCAGCTTATTGGTTCAAACGCCCGGTGTTCCCGAATTGCAAGGGATTTTTATGCGCCCGGATTTACAACCGGCTTTTGATGGAAAATTGACCACTTTCCTTCTCGGGAAACAAAACTTTACTTCGCTTTCCAACGTACAGCAATTTGCAGAGCGACTTCAGCTCGAAAATTCCGGACTTACTCTAAATGCAGGTAAAGGAAAACGTATTGTCTTTGGTTGTTCAAGCCGAATCAGGCATACTTTGGCACCTGATGGCTCTTCGCTTACCTTGGCTTCTAAAGGTGACCTTATGAATCATTGGTTATGTTGCCTCAGCCTGGAAATTGATAGAGACTGGATGTGGGATGCCCTTGAAACGGATAGTTTTATTGTAAAACGCACTCATGGCTTTACCTATGCTGAACAACCAGAGGCTGTAGATGCTGAAGTGGGGCGCATTAAAATGATCCGAACCGCAAGCTTTGAGGCTTTAGACGGCCCACAGCGTAATTCTACACGACTACTTTTTATTGATGCCATAGAACCTAAGAAAGAACCTCAGGGAAATGCCCCTGCCTTTCCGGACACTATAGATGTAAGTTATACTTTTGAACCCCAATTTAAGGCAGAGCATGCCGCACAGAGCGATGAGCCGATAGGGCTTTCAATGACGCTACCCATCACCACGCCCCCTGCTCAAATCCCTAAAATTGCATCGGCCGGCCTGGCACTCTCACCCTATCAGAGAGATGAAAAGTACAGTAGCTCGGAATCTCGGAAACGCTTCCTTTGGGTTGAGTTTGATGCCCCTATTCAGGATCCTCAAGACACCTATTTTGCCAGGGTGCTGGTCAATACGCCAGATCAACTTATCAGCAATAACCACCCTTCGCTCTTTATTGCTCCGGAAGAACCGGAATTGCCGATCGATCCGGAACTCATGCGTGTGATATCGCCAGCCTCTTCAAATGATCTTGCAGGCCTTAACGCCATGCAGCCAATGATCAAAAGCGCGAATAGTGAGGTACACTATCTATTGCCCATGCCTCCCGGGTTACACGCCAATAGCGACGAAATGTTTGGTTTTTTTACTTATGAATTTAGAGTGGGCCATTTTGAACGACCACCAGAAAACCCGGAAGATGCCGCAGAAAAAGTCTGGACTACGGCTCAAGGCCGCTTTGGTAGACGTCTAAAGTCTAACGGAATTCAGCACCCTGCTCCGGGCCTAAATTGTATGCCTAATAGGGATGAAGACAAGTTGTGGGTAACTGCACCTTATGCGGTTGCCGTACATCAAGGTAAAAATGTGACCGCTGATCCTCCTAGAACAGAGCTTTGGGCCCTTCTTTATGCTCAGGTAAAACAGGCCGATAATAAGGACTACCGCAATGTTTTGTTAGACGATAGGCCTCTCGATTGGAGGGTTCAGGTAGAAACCGAAAAAGAAGTGAATGTCTTCGAAAAATATTCAGAAGGCCAACTAAAATTGCTCAATAACATCACTCAGAAAACCTTAAAAGGACAGGCCTCCATCACACCTACCGGTAATTTTTTGAAGCTTGTTGATCTCAGTATTAATAAAAACAAAAAATCAACAAAATATGGTACCACCGTCTGGAGCAATGCGGAAATAAGACAACTCCTGGCAGCCTGTGGTCTCCCTAAAGATTCACCACTAAGTACTGTCGTCGTGGAGATATTACCGCAAATTCAGAATATCTTCGATCATATTTCGGAATTAGAGAAACCTTCTGTAGTTCAAAATGCGGTAGGGTTGGTAGATTCAAAAGATATTGGAAACTTTGCCAAGGAATACAGTAAAAAATATGGCAAAAGAGGAGAAACTGTTTCAGCAGCGGCACCCCCCAAGCCAAGTCCATTGAGCGACCGCCTGGGACATCATAGGATATTACGTACGTCACCATTGACAAGAGTACCGGATATCTGCTGTGATTCTTGCTGAAATAGAGATACCCGATAATAAATGAGGCCTCTCCTGCATGGGAGAGGTCTTTTTCTATAAATCCATAATTTGTGAGGCTTTCTTGATTAACTGAGCGGTGTTTTTGACGCGAAATTTTTCAATCAAATGCTTTCGGTGTGAAATGGCGGTATGATTACTGATGAACAATTGATCGGCAATCTGCTTAGAAGAATATCCATCCGCAATAAGCTTAAGTACCTGCTCTTCTCGCGGAGAAATACTGTTGACCTTTTCAATCGTCCCAAGGACTGGAGATTCGTTTTGCTCCGCTCTAAGACAACGCTCTATTTGTTCCCTACCAGAAAGATCATAGAAGTAGTTGATGGCTAGAGTTAGACTGTCAAAGCGATTTAAGGCAATTTCGTGTTTAACATAGACCTTTTCCTCCGAACAGTTCAGCACATGATATTTTAGGCTGATATGGTCTTGATAAAAAGGCCTGCTTAAAAAGCGAGAAATACTTTTTTTAATTGGCCGGTACTCTTCGGGTACGATATGTTTGAACCAAAACTCCCAGCCATTTTCCAGAAGTTGAGCGTAACGCCTCCCGGCCATTTTCTTAAAAGCTGTATTCCCATAAAGAAAAACCCCTGCTTCGATGAGATAAATCACGATTATCAAGTTTTCAGTGCGCTCACATGCCTTTATGATTTCGGAAAACTTTGAAAGAAATGAAGGTTTTTTGGCAACCAAAGGATGGACAATCTCTGTTATTTCAGCAGTATAGTTCATCAGGCGGGGCGTTTATATTAAAGATAAGGCCTTCAACTTTGGGTCTTTTGAAAAATTGTATAGATGGTCATTAATTCTTTACCATCGGTATATTTTTCTTTAAGCAGATTAGAAATTTACTCTGATTCACTACTCCAAAAACTTACAAAACGCTAATGAGACCAGGTTTCTTTTTTGGAGATATCGCTCGCCTAGCTATATGATTTCCAAAATTTCAACTAATTTTGATTCTCCTTTCAAAATCGTATCAGCTGTACACTATCGTTGACATAGAGACCACCGGTAATGGTATTAAGGGAAATAAAATTACCGAAATTTCCATCTTCAAGTACGATGGAGATACCGTTGTTGACGAGTTTACTTCGCTGGTAAACCCTCAATGCGATATTCCCTACTTTATCACAGGGCTTACGGGAATTGACAGTTATATGGTGCAAAACGCGCCGACTATTGACGAGATTGCTCCGAAAATTGAAGCAATCACCGCGGGCAGCATTTTTGTGGCTCACAGCGTTAACTTTGACTACAATGTTATCAAAAATGAGTTCAAAGATCTGGGGCGGGAATTTGTTAGAAAAAAACTTTGCACAGTTCGCCTCTCAAGGCGACTCTTTCCCGGCTATCATTCATATAGTCTAGGGAAGCTCTGCTCCGCGCTCGAAATACCGCTTACAGATAGGCACAGGGCCAGAGGTGATGCTATGGCCACAACCTTGTTGTTTCAAAAACTAATCAATGTTGATGGCGCCACTGCGGTATTTAAGACGTTTTTGAACGCCCGCTCGCAAGAAGCCACATTACCTCCTGCCCTATCCAGGTCTGTTTTGCAAAAAATACCGGAAGCCCCGGGTGTGTACTACTTCAAAAACAAAAAAGGAGAGGTAATTTATGTTGGTAAGGCGATTAATCTTAAAAAAAGAGTTCTAGGCCATTTTTACGACAAGGCTACAAAAGAAGTACAACTTTGTAATGAAACTGCAGATATCACCTACGAGCTTAGCGGAAGTGAAATTGTTGCGCTACTCATGGAATCTGCAGAGATAAAACACCGGTTTCCAAAATACAACCGTGCTCAAAAAAGGACTATTCAACGCTATGGGATCTTCTCCTATCTGGATAGAAGGGGTATTCGTCATTTGGCTTTCAACAAATTAAAACTGATTGCCCAACCTCTTATCTCTTGCGCCAATACTACGGAGGCCCGTCTTTACTTAGGACAACTGTGCGAAACCTATGGGCTTTGTCCTAAATATTGCCACTTACAGGAAAATGTAAAACACTGCAATCATTACAAGATAAAATGTGATGGTATTTGCAGGGAGAAGGAGGCCATAGAGGTTTATAATGAAAAAGTGGCACATGCTATTGAGGAAATTAGTTCGGACCACAAGGACTACATAATCAAGGAAAAAGGTAGAAATACAGAAGAAGATGCCTTGATCCTTATCCGCGAAGGAACGTATTACGGCTATGGTTTTATACCAAAGGAAACCAAGCTGAATTCAACTGCAGACGTATTGGCATTTGTAACACCTCAGAAAAACACTTCAGAAACCCAAAGCCTGATCCGGTCTTATTTGTTAAAACATCCTGAAGGCGTCTTGAGTTTAGAGCTGAACGAATTCAGCTAATTCACTAACTACTTTTTCATTTTCCTGTACATTCTGATAATGAATACCAACCATAGCAGAAAAACAAAAGCCACAAAAACGGTGTATAGAGAAAAAAGGTCCATGGCCATTTATTTTTGGTGCCGGGCACCAATTAGATTTGGTAATTGAAACCGGGGGAAGTTTCGGGGCTGTACAAGGTGGAGAGCAGGGCTTTGCCAATTCTACCGACTCTGGGCATATACCACCTATGTCAAACATTTCCTACTAAAGATACGGAATAATTTAATGCGAAATGTTAAAAAATTGTGATTTCTTTAACATTTAAAGACCAGACCAATTGCGCGCAATTGATCGTATCTGCTGAGAGCAAAAAGCGGTTTAAGGGTGCGGTTTAGCCTGATGTAGGGCAGCTATAATCGGTTAAAGGCATCCCAGCCGACTTCATAGCGCCGAAACCTCCTGCCACATCTATTAGGTTATGAATACCCCTGCTTTTAAGAATGGAAGCCGCTATGACCGAGCGATAGCCTCCTGCGCAATGTACATAAAAGGTGTCCTGGGAAGGAAACTCTGCCATATGATTGCTTAAAAAGCTAAGTGGAGTATGTATGGCTCCTACCAGGTGTTCAGCCTGGTATTCTCCCTCTCTCCTAACATCAAAAACGCGAGCCTCCTTGGCGGCTAGCGACTCCTTCATGGCTTCAGCCTTCACAGACTCTATACGATCTATGTCTTTTCCTGAACTCTGCCAGGCTTCAAATCCTCCGTCTAAGTACCCCATGGTTTGATCAAAACCTACTCTAGAAAGGCGGGTAACCGTTTCTTCTTCCTTGCCTTTAGGGGCAACCAAAAGAATAGGTTGCTTTACATCGGCTATCAAAGCCCCAACCCAAGGCGCAAAATCACCATTAAGCCCTATGAAAATAGAGCGTGGTATGTGACCGCTTACAAAATCATTCTGGTGCCTTACATCGAGTACTAAAGCACCTGTATCATTAGCTACAGCTTCAAAGTCTTCCGGAGACAAAGCTCTGGTGCCCCTTTCTAGCACCTCATCGATGTCTTCATAGCCTTCCTTATTCATCTTTACATTCAGGGGAAAATATTTTGGAGGCGGCAATAAGCCATCCGTAACTTCCTTTACAAATTCGTCCTTGGTCATATCAACCCTTAGTGCGTAATTCACTTTTTTCTGGTTGCCCAGGGAGTCTACCGTTTCTTTCATCATATTCTTACCACAGGCAGAACCGGCACCATGTGCGGGGTACACTATAACGCTATCGGCCAGAGGCATGATCTTTTGTCTAAGGCTATCGTATAAGATCCCTGCAAGCTCTTCCTGGGTCATATCAGCCGCCTTTTGGGCCAAATCTGGTCTCCCCACATCTCCTAAAAACAAGGTGTCTCCAGAAAAAATAGCGTGGTCTTTGCCACTTTTGTCCTGAAGCAGATAGGTAGTACTCTCCATAGTATGCCCAGGGGTGTGCAGTACTTTTATTGTTAGATCACCAAGCTTAAATTCCTGTCCGTCTTCCGCAATTACAGCATCAAACGAAGGGTTAGCATTGGGACCGTAAATGATGGGAGCCCCGGTTTCTTTGGCAAGGGTAACATGGCCACTCACGAAATCGGCATGAAAATGCGTTTCGAATATATATTTGATCTCAGCACCGTCTTTTTGAGCTCTTTCCAGGTAGGGCGATACTTCGCGCAAGGGATCAATAATTGCTACTTCTCCTTTACTTTCGATATAATAGGCCCCTTGAGCGAGGCATCCTGTATATATTTGTTCAATATTCATAGTTCATCTCTTTTGCGGTATCAAAAATACGGCTTATTCTGTTAGATTAAGGTAACCTTAGTTACGCTTTCCTTTATTTTGATATGCCAGGCGCGATCCGATAATTGAAACGGAACCGGGGTTATCAAAATAAGCTACCGCTTCTTTAGTTTCAACGAAGAGGAATTCCTGACCCAGTTCTTCTATTATCCCGCTATTATAGATGATATCGCGCGTAGGACCAATGGCCCCGGCAATGCAAAATATCATCTCTTTTTCGTGAATTTCTTTAATAAGTTTAATAAGCATATTAGCCGCGGTGGCGTCGATGTAATTTATAGCTTCGGCATTTAAAATCACCCCCTTAAGGCCTTTGCCCTTTCTGGCAACAAACTTAAATAGCTGTTTCTTGAAGTAATTGGCATTGCCAAAGTATAACTGGGCATCGAAACGAAGAATAAGCAGGTCTTCTCTTACAATAACTCTGTCATCAAAACGATCTACATTTTTGTAGTAATCAGACCCTCTGATATTCCCTAAAATAGCAATATGTGGCTTAGACGTACGATAAACCATTAATAATAAGGCAAATAAGATCCCTATTAGAATACCCTGAGTTATTCCCAATAACAAGGTCAGGAGGAATGTCAATGCTAAAACTGCAAACTCGTCCTTTCTGTGTATCCACAAATCCCTGGCGTAACGCAAGTCTATAAGTCCAAATACGGCAACAATAATAATGCTTGCGAGGATCGCTTTTGGCAAGAAATAAAACAAGGGGGTTAAAAAAAGTAAAGTGATCACCACCATAGCTACCGAGAAAAGTGCAGAAAGGTTGGTTTGAGCCCCTGATTCATAGTTTACTGCAGATCTTGAAAAACCTCCGGTAACCGGATAAGATTGAAAAAAGGAACCGGCAATGTTGGCGGTCCCGAGAGCCACCAGTTCCTGGTTGGCATCAATGGTATCTTTATCGTTTTTATCGGCAATGCTTTTAGAGATTGAAATAGCTTCAAGATAACCTACCAAGGCGAGGGTAAGCGCAATGGGCCATAATTTTATCAGTAAATCCAATGAGATCTCGGGTATCTTAAAGGCAGGTAGCCCTTCGGGGATCGCTCCAACAACACTTATTCCCAACCCTTCTAAATTAAAGGCAAAAACTGCCAGAATCCCCAGCACTACAACTATCAAAATTCCCGGTATCCGACGGCTCAACCTTTTTATTACCACAAGCAATAGAATAGCGGCTCCGCCAATCACAAAATTGTAGAGGTTACTCTCGGGCAATTTATTGATTACATTGAGGAAGAGTTCATGGAACTTTGTACTTCCCTCCATGGTAACGCCTAATAAGTGTTTTAGCTGACTAAAAATAATGATTATGGCAGCAGCAGAGGTAAATCCGCTAATTACTGGTTTGGAGAGAAAATTAACAAGAAACCCCATTCTAAAGAGCCCCAACAGAAGTTGAATTAGCCCAACCATTAGCGCCAATACAATGGCGCCTGCAATATATGCCTCGAGTTCGTTGGCAAAAAGTGCTCCCAAACCAAGTGCTACTAGAAGGGAATCAAGGGCGACGGGACCGATAGCGAGCTGTCTTGAAGTTCCTAAAACAAGATAAATTAAGAGAGGAACCAAAGCTGCATATAGTCCGTATTGTGCGGGCAATCCCGCTAACATGGCATAAGCCATCGCTTGAGGAATAATCACAATACCCACCGTGAGACCCGCTATGATATCTCTGGGTAGATCATTCTTCTTATAAGTCGGTAACCATTCTAAAACCGGAAGAAATCTTCGCATGGCTTCAAATTTAACACTTAAAGCCCAATTATAGGGTAACAAAAGTTACTGCCAAGACTTCAAAAGCACCTTCTCTCTTATCAAAAAGCTATTCCTGCTTAAAGTAATCTTTCCTATAAAATTCACCCAGCTCGGGCGTTAGCAACAACACCTCAGGCTTGTCTTTGCGCAATAAAACTTGCCAGTTATGAAATACCTCCCAAGCCTCGTTTTTAAAAATTACCGGTCCATAGGATTCAATTAATTTCTGACGAATTCTATCTTCTTCTCCTTTTCCAGTTAAGATCCATACTACATTCAATTTGTTATCACCAAACCTGGCCTCAAACTTTCTTGGAAAACCTGCATATTCAATTCCGAAGCAATCAATCTGCAATTGTGCATTTGGATCGCTTCCATCTAATTCCATCTCATAGGTAAACTTAGAAGCTTTTTCTAAAAGGGGTCGTAAAGAATCCAAGGGTGCTCCCATTCTAATAAATTCAGGAATATTGGCCGAACCATTGTAATTGATAGCGGTGCCTTCGTTGGACGGCAAATAGGGATTGTCCCAGCTAAAGAGGTTGGGGTGTGCGGCTTCAGGGGTAAGCATCCAAACCTTGTCTTCTAAAGGTTTGGTGATAAGATAATCTTTCCAATATGCAGCATAGCCTCCATAGGCCTGTGCTGTATCTTTCCGATGAGCGGTAAGCGCATTTACAGCATTTCCATAGGCTTGAATGAGGGAAAGCTTATCATCGGCAAAAGTGAAAACCACCTCGGCAATTAGTCCATGCTCTGATTGATAATTCTGACAAAGCACATGAGCCTCAGTGGATTTGGCCAGTGGAAAACTGAGGTTCTCAACCTCAATTAGCTTAATCTCCTGTGCATAGGGCTCCATCTTTTCTTTGGCTGTGGCGAGCGATTCATTAAGCTCTACACCATGAAACAGTCGCTCAGTTTGAGCCTGGGCGGTTGAGAGAATGCCGGCAAAAAGCATTAGTCTCATCAAATAAACAATTCTCATAAGTTTGTTTTAGAGGTTGATCTATGAAAAGACACCTTAAAGTCTAGGCTGTTACAGTTGTAATTGTTAAATAAAGGGGGATGAGAGCTTACAATTTCAGGACTTTTATTGCATTCCTGCCCATACTGATCTTTCCGTCGCGTTCAAGTACTTTTAGCAACCTTGAAATTACTACTCTGGAAGTATGCAAATCTCTTGCAACTTCCAGGTGGGTGGTATGTATGTATTCATCATGGGTAACCATTGCCTTATCCTGCAGGTATTTTAGTAGTCGCTCATCTAGCTTCATAAAAGCAAGGGTGTCTACGGTTTCCAGGAGTTCGGACATTCTTGAATGGTAACTATCCAGAACGAACCTACGCCAACTCGAATATTTCGCCAACCACTGTTCCATATTTTCAACGGGAATCATGACCATCTCCGTTGGTAGTTCGGCAACCGCTCTGATCTCGCTTTTACCGGAGCCCAAACAGCAAGAAAATGTCATTGCGCAGGTATCTCCTTTTTCTATAAAATACAGCAAGAGCTCATCGCCCTCTTTGTCTTCTCGCAATATTTTTATCGCCCCATCAAATAACAAGGGCATTGCTGTTACCTTTTGCCCGAGATCAATCAATATGTCTCCCTGGTCTACTTTTAAAAACTTGCCTATACTCTCAATTTCTTTCAGTAGGGCTTCTTCAAAAATGTATCCGTAGTGTTGCTCTAACAGGGCTTTCATTAGGTCGAATTTACTGTACTTTTTGGTATTTAGCGGTTCTAAAGATGGCTAAGCGTGCACTTGAACTCTTTTTCCACTTCATCCAGAAACTGAAAGCCTTCATGCAACTGTTGTTGTGAAACTGCATACGGATAAAAAGTTATAGGTTCTATGCAGAGCATGTTCGGCACCTCTGTCCACAACATAAAGTGTTCAAAACCCTCGGTTGTAATTTTAAGTTCCTTTTCATCCTTTAGTGTCAAGTTATTGCACTCAGGTATTTCCAGTGCCCTACTTCCAACGGCCATAACCTCTTCCAGTGAAACCAACCTGTCATCAGTAATAATCTGAGGTGCTGCGGCATGTATTTTAAAAGCGGGGTGATAGCCAAGCATAAAGGGCATATCTCGTTCCCCGGAGATGGTAAAGGTAATTTCCAAGCCTTCACTCAATAATTTATAGGATTTCCGGAACTCAAAGTTAAAAGGCCAGATTAAGAGTTTTGCGGTAGATTTTTCTGGGAATTTAGAGTTTTCTATCAGGGTTCCCGCCGTGTAAGACTTCTTAAATACCGCTGACACTTCATCAGAGGCTATCAGGTCATAATTTAATTCTCTAAGAAGGCCATGTTGATCCTGAAGGGCATTTCCTCTTGGTACATGTACTCTAAAACCAGCGTCGGCTGTTGGCCCTATTATCGGGAACATCTCTGTATCAGAATTCTGCCATCCGGGACTTCCTTTTTGATGTATAAACTCGTGTTCGTCTACCTGATAGCTCACCAACTCTCCAGCTTCTATACGGGCAATCTGCTTGCCGAGTTTTAATTCGGTCATAGTTAGTCGTTGATCAGTCTATAGATTAATATTGCAGCTCTTTTGGTCAGGGCCTCAATCGTATTCAAATTTACCGTTTCCTGAGGAGTATGTGCTCCAGAACCCATGGTTCCCAAACCATCCAGGCAATCCACGTATTTAGCTACAAAGGAGGTATCTGCGGCCCCACGCTTCCCAGGATCATATCCAAGTACTTCGCCCTGGCCCAGATCTAAGCTAACCCGGTTAAGTACTTCTAGCAACTTTTGGTTTCCTTCCTTAGGAACCATAGCGGGGTAGCTGTCTGTGAAACTTATCTTTGCAGAGGTCTGCGGCAGGTTTTGCGCCACAATTTCACGCATCTTAGCCCTGGCACTTTCTTTCTGTTCTTCAGAAATAAACCGCAGTCCGCCCCTTACACTCGCCGTTTGGGCTACCACATTGCTCTTCCCGAAGACAGCTCCTTTACCATTATTCTTATCAAATTCTACAAAAGTTCCTCCCATGAGCATTCCCGGATTAAAGGTGAGAAATTCTTCTCCTCTTACCTCTTCATAGAAGGCGTTAAGTATTCGTGAGAGTTCAAAAATAGCCCCGGCTCCTACCCTATCACTAAACACTCCGGAAGAGTGTGCCCGCTTGCCTTCGACTTCTACTTGCCATCCTGAAGCTCCTCTTCGTGCAACCGTGGCATAATTAAAACCTGTCGAAGTCTCAAATCCCAAAGCAATATCACTGCGTTTCGCGGCTTCTATAAGATCTTTTCGGCTCACGCTCAAGGGCTTTCCTGTACTTTCCTCATCTCCGGTAAATGCTACTATAATTTGCGCTCCCTTTAACAAGCCATTTTCATGTAAGGCCTTCAGGGCATACAAAACAATCACGTCTCCACCCTTCATATCATTGCCTCCAGGCGCATGGGCAATACTGTCATTTACCATTTTAAATTTCTGAAACGGACTATCCTCTTCAAAAACAGTGTCTAAATGCCCTATTAGAAGTAATTTTTTGCCTTTGCCTCCTGTAGTCTCCGCAAACAAATGGCCCGCACGATTCATTTCTTCTGGCATTGCTATCCATGAGGTTTTAAAATCGATTGCATCAAATTCTTGCGCGAACACATCACCTACCTCCTTTATCCCGTTTGCATTCAGTGTTCCACTGTTTATGTTTACTACTTTTTCTAAGAAAGTGATCGCATCTGTAGTGTTCCTCTCTACAGTTTTTAGGATTCTCTTTTCCGTCCTAGTTAATTTTTGGGATTGAAGTGCAAAACTTAGAGAAGTTAAGACAGCGAATAATAAATACTTTTTTATAGGCATATATTTAAAGTTGATCAATGGCCTCGTCCATCCAGCTTACCCTATTTGTTATCCAGTTTTGAAGGTAAGCTATTTCTTCGTTATAGGTCTGGCCCACAAAATTGTTAGGCCATATATAGGTGCCAAGAGAAGGCCATCTGCCAAAATTGGAATCTAAAGCCCCAGCTTTTTCAAGAAGCGAGGTATTGGCAGTGATCTGAGCATCTAAACTAGCTTCTGAAAAGATGCTTCCTCTTAGAGTATTCCAGCGTTCCTTTAACAATGCTACAAAGCTGGGATCCTGTAAAAGTCGGTCCCACCAAAAAGGAACCTGCCAAAAATCTTGTGGGCAGCGCTGATTGAATTTATAAGACCACACATTGGTCGCACCCCCTCCACAATAATCTGCATTGCCAAAGCCCAGGTTAAAGTCCCATATCGGTCCCATTTTTAGCTTTTCATTCTTGTCTTTGTGCATAAAAGTGCTAAGCCTAAAAGCATCAACATTGTTGGCCAGTTCATTCAACAAAAAGAAGTCGATAAAGCTGGGAACATCTATATACGCAGTATAGCCAATATTTTCATCAGTAAAATCATCGGATGCAAGCGCATCTTCAAACTGCGAGATGTAGGTAGAGATGTATGTCTTTTGTTCTGGTGTAATGTCTTCGGCATCTGGCTCTTCGTAAAGAAAGTAGATTTCCTGCCCACTATTTGCGTCCGGAGGGCTGTATGCCGACGTAAATGAATTTTGATCATTGTAACCCTCGCCCAAATTGTTGCCAGCGGTTTTATCTATTTTCAAAATATATCCCCCGGTAAGATCCTCACCTGAGTTTTCATCATCTTTTAATTTATTAATATCTATTCGCCCATCATCTCGTTTGAGCTTTTCCATGAAAACATAAGTGCCTTCGAAAGTCCCATTTATTTCAAGCTCTACGAACCTAACCCTGCTGGCATATCTATCCATTTCTCTGGCAAGATTATAAATAAGAACATTTCTCATGAGAGATTTATCGCTGTAAGGGCCATGTAGGACCCAATCTTCCTCTTCGGGAAAACCTAAAAGCGATACATCCAAGTCTTCATTATTCTCGTCTCGTGTTTCTAAACCGTAAGATTTTTTTGGGAATAGCAACTGTGAAGTAGCGCCTCTGAATTCAATACCAACATTACCATCATAGCTAACTGAACCGGCTTCAGTAATGCTCATTGAACCGTTGATCTTGGGCTCATCAACAATGGTTCCTCCATTGGTGTTGATACGAATTAAGGGTAGCCTATCCTCAGGTTTGATTTCGGTATCCCCTTGTTCTTCCGCATCCTGCTCTCCTTCTGCAAAGCTGTCGTTATCATCAGTACTACAGGCTGTTAACAACATCAAAAAGGCGAAGAGTAAAAACGCACTTATCTTGAGGAAAGTAAATCTATTTAACTTCATTCCTAGCATTTTTATTTCAAGATACCAAAACTAATCGATAAATCCCTGCTCACGCATCCAGTCATCATTAAAGATCTTGCCCACATAACGACTCCCATGGTCGTGGAAAAGGACCACTACAAGGTCGTCCTTAGAAAAATGCTCCTTAAGCTGCAGCAAACCTTTAATAGCGGCCCCTGCTGAATTTCCTAAGAACATCCCCTCTTCCCTGGCTAGTCTTCGCGTATAAATGGCAGCATCTGCATCTGTTACTTTGGTAAAGCCGTCAATAACCTCAAAATCCACATTTTCGGGAAGAATATCTTCGCCTATTCCCTCGGTTATATATGGGTAGATTTCGTTTTTATCGAAGATTCCTGTCTCGTGATATTTCTTAAAAACAGAACCGTAGGTATCTACTCCCCAGACTTTGACCTTAGGGTTTTTGGATTTCAGATAGCGGCCTACACCAGAAATTGTTCCTCCGGTACCTACGCCCACAACAAAATGAGTGACCCTTCCGTCTGTTTGTTCCCAGATCTCCGGGCCTGTACTTAAGAAATGTGCTTTTGTATTGGAAGGATTATCATATTGATTGACATACCAGGAATTTGGAATTTCTTCGGCAAGCCTTCTGGCTGTAGAGTAATAACTTTGTGGATCTTCGGGGGCAACATCTGTAGGGCATACGTGAACCTCGCTACCCATAGCTTTTAAAATATCTACCTTTTCTTTTGATTGCTTATCGCTTATGACGCAGATCATTTTATACCCCTTGATCACTGCCGCCAGGGCCAGGCCCATTCCAGTATTCCCCGAAGTACCTTCAATGATAGTTCCTCCTGGTTTTAATTTTCCCGCCTTCTCGGCATCTTCAACCATTTGAAGTGCCATACGGTCTTTAACCGAGTTTCCCGGATTAAAGGTCTCGTATTTGGCCAAGACCTGGCAGGGCAATTCCTGGGTAAGCTTATTTATTTGGATTAGAGGCGTATTGCCAATAGTCTCTAATATGTTTTTTGCGTATTTCATAGAAGTATTTAGAATTCGGCACAATGTATAAGCTCGTGCTAAACGCTTGCAAAGTTAGCGCTATTTAGTTGGAAAGCATCTCTCGGATTTACTGATTTTAGATTCACTATTACTGAGGGCTTACTCAAACTTGATGGCTTTAACCGGGCTGATCCTGGTTATAATAAAAGAAGGTAATAACAGCATTAAAAGGCAAAGCCCCAAAACCCCAATATTTAGTAAGAGGACAGAGAAAAAATCAATATGAACAGGAATGTAATCTATATAATATTCCTTGGGGTTTGGAAATTTAAAAAGCCTGAATCTGTGTTGTATCCAAATAATTCCCAGGCCAACAAAATTCCCCCAGAGCAACCCAACACCTATTAAATAAGCGGCATTGTATAAAAATACCTTACGGATGCTCCAGTTTGCGCTTCCCAGAGCTTTCAGTATTCCAATCATTTGAGTTCGTTCTAAAATAAGAACCAAAAGCGCCGTGATCATATTAATCCCACCAACGACAATCATAATGCCAATAATTAGCGCAATATTAAAATCAAACAAACTGATCCACTCAAAAATTTTATAGTATTTGTTCCGGATTGTTTGGGTATCGAGATCGGATAGGGTTTTGCCGTAAATTTCTCTACTTTTTTCTTCGAGTGTATTAAAATCATCGAGAAAAACCTCAAAATTTCCCACCTGGTTCGCTTCCCATTTGTTCATGCGCTGAATATGCCGGATATCGATAAAGATATAGGTGCCATCCAGTTCTTCAAATCCACTGTCATAAATTCCAGTAACGGTGAATTTGCGTTGGTTAGGCTTGGTAGGATCTTCATCCTTTGGAAAAAAGGCAAAGAAAGAATCTCCAACATCCAACTTCAGGCGGTTTGCTTTTAATC
This sequence comes from Flavobacteriaceae bacterium, assembly GCA_965212595.1. Lineage (GTDB taxonomy): Bacteria > Bacteroidota > Bacteroidia > Flavobacteriales > Flavobacteriaceae > Poritiphilus. The sequence continues at coordinate 45,847 of CBDBVE010000008.1, read as the reverse complement.
TGGATATCAGAACTTCCGTATTGAGTTCTGAAGAATAGTCTGGTAAAGTTCCTTTTACCAGGAAATCTTCAAAGACGTTCCAGTTGTAATCTTTCCCTACACCCTTGGCAATAAAACCTTCAAAAGTTTCTTCGGTTCTAATTATCCCGGCCTTGCTTGCTACGGCCTGCACATGAGAAATACCATCTACCGATTTGAACTCAGGATAGAAATCCTGCTCAATAGAAACCGGCGAAACCGAGACATCTGAGACATTGGTATCGTAATTGTAGATTTGTATATGGCCGTTAAAAGCTGAAATTTTTTCCCGGATTTTATTCTTCAAGCCAACCCCGGTCGCAATAGCGATAAGCATCATAACAAGCCCAATGGCTATCGCGGCAATGGCAATTTTTATTATTGGAGCGGAAATGCTAATTTTATGCTCCTTACCCTTAATAAGGCGCTTGGCTATAAAAAATTCTAAATTCAATCGATGGCCTTTTTATCCGCTTGTAAAAATACATTATTCCTTTGGCTTCTTATACTATCAGCCTGTGGAAACCCAATTAATAAAGAGAATTCTTCTGAAGGCAAGGAGATTGGTGAGCTGGCGAGAACAGCTCAACTTCCAATTGTAACGGCTGCGAATAGAACCCTTGAGTTCCTTCCGCTTTTGAAAGAAAAGAAGGTTGCAGTTGTGGCGAATCAAACCAGCGTGATTTTTAAAGAGTCAATGTTCGATGGTCAAAAATTGCCTTATACACATCTGGTAGATTCCTTACTTGCCTTAGGTGTAACTATTGATAAGGTTTTTGCTCCGGAGCACGGATTCAGGGGAAGAGCAGATGCCGGAGAAAAAGTAAAAGACGGTATAGACACACAGACTGGGCTTCCTATCATATCGCTTTACGGTAAAAACCGAAAACCTACGCCAGAACAACTTCAGGGAATAGATATTGTGGTTTTTGACATCCAGGACGTTGGCGTACGATTTTACACTTACATCGCCACCCTCCAACTGGTCATGGAAGCCTGTGCGGCAGCTGAGATCCCGGTCCTTGTGTTGGATCGCCCCAACCCAAACGGGCATTATGTAGATGGGCCATCCATGCAAACTGCGCATACAAGCTTTTTAGGTATGACAGAGATTCCGTTGGTTTACGGCATGACTATCGGAGAATATGCCCGGATGTTGAATGGGGAAGGCTGGTTAGAAGCACAACTTAAGGCGCAATTGACTGTCATTCCTTTAGAAAATTATACGCATAAAATACCCTATAGTTTACAAATAAGGCCGTCTCCTAATCTCCCTAGTGATACCGCGATAAACCTGTATCCTAGTTTGGGGCTATTTGAAGGAACAAATGTCAATGCTGGTAGAGGAACAGAATACCAATTTCAGCGCTATGGGGCTCCTTTTTTAGATAGTACAAAATATGATTTTAGCTATACACCTAAACCTAATTTTGGTTCTAAACACCCAAAACAGCAAGACGCAGTGTGTTATGGCAAAGACTTATCGGCCGGCCCTGAAATGAATATGGTTTCTTTAAAGTGGCTCCTGGATGCTTTTAAAAACACTACAGATAAAACACTTTTTTTCAATACAGAAGGGTTCACCAAGCATGCAGGTACGGCCAAATTACAGCAACAAATTGAAGCGGGTCTAAGCGAAGCTGAAATCAAGAAAAGCTGGAAGGCAGATTTGGAAGCGTTTAGAGCAATCAGAAAGAAGTACCTCCTTTATCCAGATTGATCTGTTTGGATTTTCCTTGAAGAATTCAAATCCCTTACCTCAACGGTTGTAGGCCTTCTGTACTTGTGAAAGGGTTGCTTTAAAAGCCCCAGAATACTGCCGTTTTCTTTTCTATTGGGAAAAGTGTCCACCCCGTATACGATTGCGTCTCTATCTAGTTTCATAAAGGTACCGAACAAGCGGTCCCAGATAGAAAAAATGTTCCCGTAATTAGAGTCTGTATAAGGCAATACAAAATGATGGTGCACTTTGTGCATATCAGGAGAGACAATAACCCAGCTCAGTGCTTCATCTAGCTTTTTTGGTAGTCGGATATTGGCATGCCCAAATTGTGTGGCAACCAGGGAAAGTGACTGGTATAGCATGACTATTCCAATGGGCGCACCAACAACAAGAACTCCGAAAAGCGTGAAAGCAAACCGTATAAGGCTTTCCAGGGGATGATGCCTGTTAGCGGTGGTCGTATCTACTTCGTGATCTGTATGATGAACCAGGTGTATCATCCAAAGCGGTTTTACCTTGTGCTCTACGTAATGGGCGAGATATGCTCCAAAAAAGTCGAGGAGCATTACACCCAGAACTACATAAAGCCACAGCGGAATTTCGGGTAGCCAGTTTATTATTCCAAAGTCGTTCGCACCTACCCAATCACTGGTTTTAAGCAACAAAAAAGCCAATGCAAAATTGATAAGTATGGTCGTAAGGGTGAAAAAGAAGTTGGGCAGGGCATGCCTCCATTTTCTGTAATTGAATTTAAATAGCGGTACAGCACCTTCTAAAAGCCAGAAAAAGGTGATTCCCAGCACCAGGATTAAACTGCGGTGCTCAGAAGGAATAGTCTCAAAATAGTTAAGTATTGCATCCATAGGGTAAATATAGGAAATAAGTTAGCGGTGGGCTTTACTTCGCCCAAGGCTTCGTAGAGTAAAACAGTTAGCAGTGATCAATAATGAATTATCAATAGTTAGTTGATCATTTTAAGGCTTTTTTCATTTTCTCGACGATGTTAAATGCTGCCGGACAAATTGCGACATTTTTGAGTGTAAGGTTGGAGATCTGATGGAATTTCTTTCGATTTGTATGCGGAAACTCCCTGCACGCCTTTGGCCTTAGATCATAAATAGTACAGTAGTTGTCGGAATCCAGGAAAGTACAAGGAAGCTGCTGAAGTACATGATCGCCATCTTCATCAACACTCAGGTAGTCTGCGATAAACTTTTGCGGTTTCAATTTCAGGTATTTGGCGATCCTTTCGATATCGGCCTGTGTAAATAAAGGTCCGGTAGTCTTGCAGCAATTTGCGCATTGCAGGCAGTCTGTTCTTTCAAATTCTTCCTCATGCAATTCCTGCATGATGTAGTCTAAGCGTTTAGGGGGCCTTGCCTTGAGTTTTGAAAAAAACTTCTTGTTCTCATTGTGTTTCTCCTTTGCTCTTTGCGGTAGCTGAGCTAACAAATCGTTCATAATATTACCGGGAAAGCGCCTTTTATTATTCCTGTATTTTCAGTCTAAACAAAAAGCCGCAATTTTGTATGCAAAGTACGAAAACTATGGACAAGGACGTACTGGGGCAGGCCATTTGGGATTATCATACAGGAAATTACGAGGGAGAGCTCGTGGTTCACTCCTCGCTTGACCAGCAAGATATTTTACCTATACCCTATCTTTTTAGGGGTTTTAATGAAATGCCCGCTCTGGAGAAAAAGGCTTTAGAGCTATGCCGGGGACAGGTGTTGGATATTGGCTGCGGTGCCGGGAGTCATAGTCTATATCTTCAGGAAAAAGGAGTTTCTGTAACCGCTCTTGACCTTTCTGAAAAGGCTATAGCAGTCTCTTCGATGAGAGGGGTACAAAACACGATACAATCCAATATTTTCGACTATTCTGGAACGAAATTTGATACCATCCTCTTGTTGATGAATGGTATTGGAGTAGCAGGTCAATTAAGGCATCTAGATGCCTGCCTAAATCATTTGAAATCGCTTTTAAAAGAGGACGGTCAAATTTTGCTCGATTCCAGCGATATCATTTACATGTTTGAAAAGGACGATGATGGAGGTTATTGGATCCCTGATGACCAAAGTTATTACGGTGAGATGGCTTTTTATATGGAGTATAAAGGAATGAAAAGCAATTCGTTTTCCTGGCTTTACTTAGATTATGAGACACTTAAAACTGCGGCGGTAGCACATAATCTGGCTTGTGAACTTGTAAGTAATGGTGATCACTACGACTACCTTGCCAGGTTATCGCCCAAATTATAATAGACAGAACAAGTTTTCGTTTAATAGGATAGAAATACAAGCTATGAGAAAGTTTATCCATGTAATTGCAGCACTAATGCTGGGTTTCGCTTTGAGTTGTTCTAGCAACAACGGAGATGATTCTCCAGGCCCGATTGATGTTGATAAATCTGCCAACCTTTTGGCAACAGGTGATTCTGCTACCGATATATTAACCAATGAAAATTTTACAAGTCTTGTTGTAGAAGCGGCCTATGTTCAGGGCTTTAGACCTACGGCCCAGGCTATGGACGATTTTGTTACATTTCTTAGGGACCGGACTTTTAAGGAAGACATCGAAATTATCTATAAAGAATTGAGTTCGCCGGGAGAGACTGATCTTACCTTACAGGAAATCGCTGACCTCGAAGAGGAGAACAGAACTGCTTATAATGAAGGAGAAACTTTAGCCATTTATATTTACTTCGCAGACGCTCCGTCCTCGGGAGATGATGAAGATGAGGGTCTGGTAACTTTAGGTGCGGTGTATAGAAATACCTCGATGGTTATCTATGAACGAACAATTAGAGATTTGGCCAATCAGAGCTCACAGATTACCATCGCCGATGTTGAAGGAACTACTTTAAACCATGAGTTTGGCCATTTGTTCGGACTTGTAGATCTGGGTACACCAGAGGTGAATCCACATGAAGATCCGGATGCCGAAAATCACTGCGATGTTCCCGGTTGCCTAATGCAGGCCGAATTGCAATTTGGTGGAGGAATGATGAGTATTTTAGAAAGTAGAATGGCGTCTAAAGGAATTGCCACTTTAAATCTGGATGCTGAGTGTATTCTAGATCTTCAGAACAATGGAGGGCGGTAGGTAATTAGCAATTAACGATTAACAATAAACAATGAAAATTGATTATTAATTATTGATTATTGATTATTGATTATTGAAACTACGGAATATTCAGATACTTGTGCGTTTGTAAAGACACCTTCCATTTAGGGTGTTTCATCACATAATCTACGATTTCAGGAGTAACTTTATCGCGTACACTCCACTCTGGTTGCAGGTATAAAATACAATCTTTATTAACCTTAGCCGCCTGTTCTTCAGCGAAAATAAGGTCGTGTTTATTGTAAACAATTACCTTGAGCTCATGTGCTTTCTCATAAATATCAGGAAGCGGTAATTTGTTCTTTTTGGGTGAAAGGCAAATCCAATCCCAGATTCCGCTAAGGGGGTAAGCTCCTGAAGTTTCAATGTGTATACTAAGACCTTTATCCTTCAGCGCATTGGTAAGCGGGGTCATGTCCCAGGTCAGGGGTTCTCCGCCCGTTACCACAATAGTATCTGAATACTTCTCGGCATTTGAAGCGATAAGGTCAATGGCCGTCGGTGGATGGGTTCCGGCATTCCAGCTCTCCTTGACATCACACCAATGACAGCCTACATCGCAGCCTCCAACCCTTATAAAATAGGCCGCGGTGCCTTTGTGGAAACCCTCTCCCTGAATGGTGTAAAACTCCTCCATTAGGGGAAGCATTTCGCCCTTGTCAACTAGTGCTAAGACCTCGTCAGTAATCATTTTGCAAAGATAGGCCGCATAACTCCCAAATCACAAATTTCCGGCTCGATATTTATGCGACATAAGTTTTGGTGAAATTCCTTGACTGCATGGCGATAGTTCATGAATTGTATTCAAACTTTGATTATTCACTTCTTAACTGAAAAAAAATCTTCTATTTTTATCAAAAATAATCACAATGAGTACCAAAGAAGAATTCTTTGCACATATAGAAAAAGGATATACTACCAAGGGAGATTTCATAACCATGGGGGCAGCCATGTTAGAAGGCGAAGCAGTAACCAATGCTCTGGTAAAAGTTCCGCTAAAAACCCTTAACCGCCATGGGCTTATTGCCGGGGCTACTGGTACTGGTAAAACCAAGACTTTGCAAGTCATTGCCGAAAACCTGTCGGAAAAAGGAATTCCTGTGCTTTTAATGGACCTGAAAGGGGACCTCAGTGGCTTAGCACAACCCAGCCCCGGGCATCCAAAAATAGATGAACGGCACGAAAAAATAGGGATCCCCTTTGAGGCCAAAAATTTTCCTGTAGAGATTCTCTCGCTTTCCGAGCAGGGTGGTGTAAAGCTGAGGGCGACAGTCTCTGAATTTGGGCCTGTATTACTGTCAAGAATATTAGATCTTAGTGTTACACAGGAGGGTATTGTAGCAGTGGTTTTTAAGTACTGTGATGACAATAAGCTTCCGCTCTTAGACCTCAAAGACTTTAAAAAGGTTTTGCAATATGCAACAGGTGAGGGCAAAAAGGAGTTCGCTAAGGATTATGGCAGGATCTCTACCAGTTCTACCGGAACCATTTTAAGAAAGATCATAGAGCTAGAACAACAGGGAGCCGATCTTTTCTTTGGTGAAAAGTCTTTTGAGGTAGATGATCTCACCAGGATCGATGAGAATGGAAGAGGCTATATCAATATCATACGTTTAACAGATATTCAAGACAGACCTAAACTCTTCTCTACATTTATGCTCAGCTTACTTGCCGAGGTATATGCCACCTTCCCGGAGCAGGGAGATAGTGACAGACCAGAACTCATACTCTTTATAGACGAGGCGCATCTCATTTTCAGAGAAGCCTCAAAGGCGCTACTGGATCAAATAGAGAGTATAGTTAAACTCATACGGTCTAAAGGCATTGGCCTTTACTTTGTCACTCAGAACCCTACAGATGTTCCAAATGCTGTATTAGCCCAGTTGGGTCTTAAGGTACAGCATGCCTTAAGGGCATTTACCGCCAGGGACAGGAAGGCTATAAAATTAACCGCCGAGAACTATCCAATCTCTGAATATTATGATACTAAAGAGGTTTTAACTTCTCTGGGTATAGGTGAAGCGCTCATTTCTGTACTAGATGAAAAAGGAAGACCAACTCCGCTTGCAGCTACGCTTCTAAGAGCGCCTATGAGCCGTATGGACGTCCTCACTGACAGCGAGTTGAAATCTGTTATAAAAGCTTCTAATTTGGTGAAAAAATACAGTGATAGTATAGATCGCGAAAGTGCCTATGAGTTGCTCAATGAAAAAATAGAAAGAGCGGAAAAAGAAGCGGAAAAAGAAGCAGAGCGGGAAGCAGCACAAAAAACTACAAGAAGAAGCTCCTCTCGCAGAAGGAGTACAAGGCAAAACCCAGTGGTTAAGGTGCTTACAAGTGCCACCTTTATCCGGGGAGTCCTGGGAGTATTGAAAAAAGTGATCCGTTAGTTTAAAAAAACACTAAATCATCCTATAAGGAAACACGCCTTAAAGACTCTATGAAAAAACTAATTCCAATCCTTGTACTCGCCGTTTTAATAGCCTGTCAGCAAGAAAAAGATACCACGTTCTTATTGTCTCAAGATCAGGTAGGAAAACTAAAACGAACCGATTTAATCGAAAATCTGGAAACTATATATGCCTTAGATTCTATTGTCAAGGATACCGCAAGAATTCAACTGGGCTCGCAGAAGGGCAAAATAAAAATTTATGAAAAGGGAGGGCTGCACCTACTCACAATTACCCCTAATTCAGACAGTATCCCGTCTATTGAAAACATCCGTATTTACGATCCCCGTTTTATGACAGACAAAGGTATTGGTCTAAACAGTACTTTCAAAGAAATTAAGGAGGCTTACGCGATCCGAAAAGTGGTAACCTCCCTAAATAATGTTGTAATCTTTCTTAAGAACAGTGATCTATATTTTACCATTTCAAAGGAAGAACTTCCTTCGAGCCTGAGATATGCTTCGAGCACTAATATTGAAACAGTGCAGATCCCTGACAAGGCCAAGATTAAATATATGATGGTAGGATGGGAATGAATTGAATTTAGAATGTAGAAGTTGGAATCTCGAATTACAGCTCGGCTGTTATGAACAAGAAATACACCTTACAAACTACTCCTTTTACCGTCCCTACTAATGACGGCAAAGAAATTCTTGAGTATTTTGGGAAAGCCAGTACAGCAGAATCTGGTATCAGCATAGCACATATGATAGCTCCTCCGGGATGGAGTGAGCCTGCGCAACGTCCTGATTTTGAAGAGTACACCATTATATTAAAAGGAAGAAAGCAATTTCTGATAGAAGGAGAAAAACTCATTCTGGAGGCTGGGCAAGCTATTAAAATTGAAAGAAACGTCAGGATTCAATATTCCAATCCCTTTGAAGAGGCTTGCGAATATCTGGCAATTTGTCTTCCCGCCTTTTCCATGGAGCGTGTAAATAGGGAAACTTAGTTTGTTAATTTATTGCAAATACCGGAAAAGAATAGGTCCAATTTAAGTACCTTTTCGCCAAACCACCAACCTATGAAACGAAGATATTTCTGCGCACTTTTACTCTGTATTTCCGGCTATATTTACAGTCAGTACGATTACGAACCTTCATCGGAGCATCCATTTGGGCTACCCAATCCGGACGCGCCGCAAGAACTATTAGATTTTGCTCCCCTAATAGGTGAATGCGATTGCAAATCTGTTGCAAGAAAACCAGACCAGACCTGGGGGGAGCCGGTAGACATGATTTGGAGGTTTAAGTACATTATGAATGGCATGGGCGTACAAGACGAAACTTTAAAAGCAGACGGGAAACACTCAGGCAGTATCAGACAGTTTATTGCAGACAGTACACGTTGGTATGTTCATTACTATAGCTCAGGATCTCCCTCGACGGTCTTACCGGCCTGGGAAGGCAATAAGAACGAGGAAGGAAAGATCGTTCTTTATAGGGAACAAACAGCACCGAACGGAATGGATGGCTTCTACAAGATCACATTTTCTGAGATGGACGCCGAGGGTTTTAATTGGTTAGGTGAATGGGTCACACCAGACGAGTCAATTTCTTTTCCAACCTGGAAGATTGAATGCAAACGCAGAACGGGTACTTCAGATATGGCCGAAAAGGCCAAAATAATGGAGGGGATACGAAACTTTTCCAAGGCATATGTCGCAGGTGATTATGACGCAATTGCCGACGCCTATACCACAGATGGCAAAATCTTCCCAAACAATGCACCGATAATTGAGGGACGGGAAGCCATTAAAAAACGCTGGATAATTCCGGAAGGAAGCAAAACACTGCACCATGAAATCAATCCTGAAGAGATCAACTTTCTAGGTAATTACGCCTACGATTACGGGCGATATAATGGTAAAACACTAACGAAAGAAGGCGTGGAAGTAAGTTGGAAGGGCAAATATGTGGTGGTCTGGAAAAAAGTTGATGAGCAGTGGAAAATGTATCTCGATATCTGGAACAGAATCAGGGACTAATGATTAGCTGCTGTAGCTAGAAGACCTGTTCTTCATGATGCGATCGCTGTAGGTCGTGATCCATTCGGTTAATTCCAGGAGTTTTTCAAGATAAGAGTGACCAAACTCTGTAAGCCCGTATTCTACCCTGATAGGTACCTCAGGATACATGGTACGCTCTAAATACCCGTCTACTTCCAAAGATTTCAAACGTTCGCTTAGTACTTTGTTAGAAATACCATACACTTTTTTCTTTAAGCGATTAAAACGCAAAACCGGATAATATCCCAAGTACAAAAGAATAAGAATACTCCATTTGTCTGATGCTAAGGCCATAACGTCTTTAATCGGGCAATACTCAGGAGGATCTTTAGGATTGATATGCCCAAACATTTTTTCAATTTTTTTTGCGGTCTTAACCTTCTGATTTTCAGTAATAGTTTCCATTTACTTACTTGCTTTGTATACCGAAACTCCTTTTATTTTGCAAAAGGAAGTTGTAATTTTAGTTTATAATATAGAGTAAGTTACTAAAAGTTACTTGGATAAAAAAATGAAAAAGCTACTTAGTAAATACCTGCCTCTTGCTTATGGTCAATATTTTAACGTATTGGCGCTCTTCTCTAAACAAGGTGCTGCCAAAAAGGCCTTTCATACGTTCTGCACGATTAGAAAGGGTCGTGTTTTACCCGAACAGCAAGACTTTCTTGAACAAGCCAAAATAGAAGCCGATCATATCAGTGACCGGCAGGTACAGGTGTATCAATGGCCGGGTAAAAGAGAAACTGTTTTACTGCTACATGGCTGGGAAAGCAACAGTTACCGCTGGAGAAACTTAATAGGCTATCTAAGAAAGGAGGATTTCAATATCCTTGCCTTTGACGCCCCGGGTCATGGGCACTCTAGTGGCAATTGGTTACACGTCCCCCTGTATAATCAATGTGTACAGCACATCGTAGAAAAACACAATCCCAGATATATGGTGGCGCATTCTGTAGGTGGTATGACCGCATTATACCATCAGTACTCCTATCCGGAATCTTCTATCCAAAAAATTGTTACCATTGGTTCACCTTCAGAATTCCATGAGATCATGAGCGAATATCAGCGAATTTTAAAATTGAGCGATCGGGTGATGGATGGGTTAAACAATCGCATCGATGAACTGTTTGGTTTTCAAATCAGAGACTTCTCTACCTCTCGCTTTGCAGCCACCAATACCAAAAAAGGGCTGATTTTTCACGATCGCCTTGATGCCATAGCCCCATTCCATGCTTCCGAAAGCGTTCACGCGAGCTGGAAAGGCAGCGAACTCATTGCTACCGAAGGCTTAGGCCATTCAATGCATCAGCCAGAAGTAAATCAAAAGATTGTCGATTTTCTGAATGCCTAGAAATGCGTAAATTGAAACGGTCTGGAAAGCGATATTAGTTGTCAACTTATTCGCTTTCCATGTACACTCAATTACATCCTAATTTTTAGATTATGCAGTCAATCACTCCTTTCCACGTCGCTATTCCTGTACATAACCTTGATGCATGCAGGGTGTTTTATCGGGATGTTTTAGGCTGTGAAGAGGGCCGAAGTAGTGATCATTGGGTAGATTTCAACCTCTTTGGGCATCAATTGGTCATTCATTATAAACCAAAAACTGAGGAAGAATTGCACGCCAATGCTGTGGATGGAAAACAGGTACCCGTTCCGCATTATGGTGTGGTATTGTCATGGGATACCTTCCAATCCTTTTCAAAAGACCTGGAAGCCAAAGGCGTAAAATTCATCATTGAACCCTACATAAGGTTTGAGGGCCAGGTTGGTGAACAGGCTACCATGTTCTTTTTAGACCCTGCGGGGAACGCCTTAGAATTCAAGGCTTTTAAGGATATATCGCAGTTGTTTGCCAAATAGGCTGGTTTATTCGTATTTAGTTTTTTCGTGTTTTTGGAAATTGATTTCAACAGTAACAACAGAATCCATACCTATTCGTTGTTCTCGGCTCAAAATGGTGGCCATTAGTGTGTCTTTTAAGGTATTTTTATCTGTATTAAACTGTAGTTCGATCAGATAGGAAATTGTATCTCCAGTACCTTGTCGGCTAAGAAGCTTAAGATCTTTTAAGCTGGCTTCCGGACCAATCTGGGCACTAAAAAGGCTAGTATCCTGGATGGGTAAGTCGAACTCCGGATAACGGTCTTTCAATTGAATCCGTTCTAAGCGCTCTGTTAGTTTTTGCCTAAGCAGTAATTCATAAGACTCACTTTCAGAAAAGTACATTTCTTCGGCGGCCATTTCAGGAGTTTCCAGAATGAGGTCGTTATTCCGAAATTCAGGCTCTCCTCCACAAGCCATCATTAGGATAATCATCAATAAGCTAAATTTACTCATTACTTTCATGACCTAATTCTGAATTTGATTTTTACAAGTTTCTCATCCTCGTATTCTGTTTCAACTATTTCAAGCCTTTGAAGGCTTTCAGTTGGAGTTATCAACTTATTTATAAATGCTTCTTTGCTATATAGTTCCACACCAATCTGATGTGGTAAAAGCTCGAAAATAATGGCATCATTTGCAATAAGTTTCTGCAACTCAACACGTCTGCGTTTCCAATCTTCTACATTTCTATTCCCATAATAATGCAGCATTAGCGCATAGTCGTCTGTTCGTAAACGCACTTCTCCGTTGTCTTTTGAGGAAATAGATCTGTATATGGTATCGTTCTTATGGTAAGGAGATTGCGCCACGAAACGGATATGATCTTTGGTGGTAGACCAGGAAAAACATCCCAGGCTATCTGTTTTGAGGTAAGTCCGGGATTCTTTCTCGTTTAACAAGATTACATCTATGGCAATCTCTGTAATTGGTTCTTTTTTATCTGCATCTACAAAGCAGAAATAAAAGGTATTCTTTTTAGGTATGGCAGCATATATAACCACAAACATCACAGCCAGAAATATCAGTAACGCAATGACATTTTTTCTAATTCTCGGCTTTCCAATTGTTTTAGGGAAAGATGCGGACTGGTTTCTATACGCATTCCAGTTCTTGTATCCCGCATATTTTGAGAGTAAATTTAGAATGTCAATCCTGGGCAGTCTTTCCGGGATATTTTTTACATAGCTATAAAACCACTTCTCGCTAACACTTCCCTTCACTTTTTGGCGTAAGTCTTCCTGAAAATCCTGTATATCCTGGCCCTTCCAATTAGCCATTTCAGGATCTGCCCCGGGATATTCCTTACAGAAAGATGTGGCTACTTCTCCTAAAAGTTGCTTAAAAGCAATAATGTCACCTGATCTTTCCTCCATTACAAAACGGTCATAATCACCTGTCGCTTCTTTGTACCTGTTTTACAAAGGCTTTACAAGGGTTTTACAATCCAATACGGCATAGCCCCTGTAGGTTTGTACAAACAATTTTAAGACTATTAATTATGAAATCAAACATTTTTATAGTGATGGCGGCAATTGGGCTTCTAAAGACCGGATGTACTCAAAACTCAGAACCCTATGTTTCGGATGTTGCCATGGAAAACGTAATTGAGACCCATGAATTTAGTGCCACCGAAGGCGCTGAAGCCTTTGATACACAAATCAATCCGGCAATAGCCGAAAATCTAAAAATCATTAAGAGTGCAAATTGTAGGTTTAAAGTAGCCGATGTAGATAGTGTTACAAGCCTTACCAAAGCTATTTTGTTTAAACATCAGGGCTATGTTTCTGAGATGCGCTTTCAAAACACGAGCCATCAGTTAGAGAACCGTCTTAATCTAAAGGTTCCGGCCAAAAATTTTGAAGAAGTGCTTCAAGAGTTAACGCGGTTAGCCGAATATGTAGACTTTAAGAATATCTCAACATCGGATGTTTCCGAAGAATATGTAGATCTGCAAACTCGCCTAAAAACAAAGCTACTTGTCAAGGAGCGCTATGATCAAATCTTAAGGTCTAAGGCAAAAACCGTAGAAGAAGTGTTGTTAGCTGAAGAAAAACTTAGAGTCTTACAGGAAGAGATTGAAGCCAGCCAGGGTAGGCTTAAATTTCTGAGCAATAAAGTAGCCTTAAGTACCATTCAATTAGATCTGTACGAGACAGTTGAGCACAGAGATAAGCCAGATTCTTATGCCCAAAGCTTTACCTCAAAAATGAAAGACAGTCTTGCATTTGGATGGAAGTTGGTCCAAAACCTTTTCTTGGGTGTATTGTATATCTGGCCGCTGGTTCTTGGGGTATTAGGACTAATTTTCTTCTTAAAATATCGTAAAAAATAATTGTTTGGTTTATGTTGGTTGCGGCTACTAAGAAACCCTGACTTTTTGGTCAGGGTTTCTTTCACACCATAATCTTCGACAAACTTCAGGGCGTTAAAGCGCCTTGAAATCAACTGCCGAAACTGTTTACTTGAAACCCATTTCTTTCATTCGCTTGTTCGACTTTTCCTGGATCTCCTTCATTCTTTTCTCATAACTCGAATTGCTCGCACAATCCATAGCCAATTGAGCGCCCTGTGAAGCCCATTCCATAGACTTCATGGTCATATCACTAAACTCCTTTGTTCCGGCCAGGGCAGCTGGATTGTCTTTATGTTTATCCAGTAATTCCAGATACTCATCCATCCAGGCTTCATACTCATCAAGAAATTCATCGCAATCAGCGGCTTTTTGTGAGCTAACCGCAGTGGTTTTTACCTCCTCAGAGGTCATTTCGATCGTGGTATCTTCACTTTCATCTGTTTTCTTGGTCTTTTTTTTGCAGCCAAAGCTAAGAGACAGTGCTACTAAAGCGCAGAGGGCAATTCTAATTGGTGTTTTCATCATTTCAGGCATTAGGGTTTCAAATATTTTTTTGGCTAACTAAAGCACACTTAAATATCCTAATTTATTTTCATATGTCGTTTATTGCCTGTCAAGAACAAACTCTACCCGGCGGTTTTTAGACAAAGCGGCTTCATCATTACCCTCAATAATTGGTTTCTCTTCTCCATAGCCCTTGCTCGATAACCTGGAGCGCTTTATTCCATTGTCTACAAGATAATCCTTTACGGCTTCGGCTCGTTTTTCCGAAAGAAGTTGGTTGTCTTCATGACTGCCATTGGCATCGGTATGTCCTTCTATGGTTACCTCCATATCTTCGTGCTCCTTCAGCATAACTACTATTTTATCTAAAGCAGGATAGGACTCGGATTTAAGATCGTACTTATCTACATCAAAATAGATCTCTCGAACTATTAGTCGGCCATTAGTAACAATACGGTTATAAAGGGGCAAACCCTCTTTGGCAATCACAAAATAATTAACTCGGGCTTTTGTAAAACCATCAGCGCGGTTAGATCCTGGCGATATAGTGTATAGGCTTACATGCGTTAGTGTGCGAATATTAATATCCGGGTTGTTCACCACCTGCTGCCCATTTACTATAACTTTTAAGTTCCCTCGATTAAATGAAATTTGAGAGGTGTACCAGCCTGGCTTTTGTTTTCCAGCCAAATACACTACGTTATCCGAACCCGGGGCCACATTTGTACTTCTTAGATAAATGGAGTAGGCAGGCCTGCTGCTTTTATTGCCATGCAGTTGAATTACGTAAGCCTCGTTTCCTTTTTGCCAGAAAAAGTTTTCCAGTTCTATTTTGAAGGAATCACCAAGGTAGTCCTCCGTGTCAAAGGTGGGCTTTATAGTACTATAGTTTGAAACCATTTGTACTACTCCATCGGTTTTGTTGTTGTTCTCAAAACTTCCGTTTTCAACAGTTCCGCTAACCTGCGTCCATTTGCTGGGAAACTCCCCTGCCCTTTCGTCATTAAAATCATCGAAGAAAATAGTGTTACTGCGGTTGATAAAGTTCCTGTTGATTTTAAGAGCCTTACCTTGGTTCATCGCCATTTCTTCTTCCTCTTCTTCCGAACCTTTTTTCTTCTTCTTTTTCTTTTTTCCGTTTAGTTGTTCATCGGCCATATCAACGGCCTTGTCTTCAACTTTTTTCTTGATTCTTTTCCCGATTTGCCCTTGAAGCTGTTCAGCGCTTAGGAAGGCGATAAGCAGACAAAACAGGGACAGAATTCGAATGGGTTTCAGCGTTCTCATTTGGATATTTTTTAAGATTAATAACACCCAAATATCTGGTTTAGAGCTATTTGTGTCAATCACCCATATGGGGTATTTCTAAAAGCTTAAATGTCAAATAAGTTTTTGCTTTAGGGCTTTGTAGATCGCCTCGGCCCTATTTTTTACATGGAGTTTTGCGTAAATATTTTTAATATGGGTTTTTACGGTATGCGGACTCAAATAAATTTCTTCGGCCACATCTTTGTAATTCATACCCATACTGAGCATTTTGAGAATTTCTGTTTCTCTTTCTGAAAGTGGATTTTCAATGATCCTGAAAGAACTGATTATTCGTCTTGCTATCTGACTGCTCATTGGAGCTCCGCCGTCAAAAACCTCTTTGATATGCACCAACAGATCTGCCGGACTCGTATCTTTAAGCAAATAGCCCGAGGCGCCGGCGCATAAGGACTCAAAGATAGAATCATCATCAGATTGTACCGTAAGCATAATGAAGTCAACTCCGGGGCATTGTTGCTTTAACAACCGGGTTACCTCGATCCCTGATTTTCCGGGAAGGTCAATATCCATAAGGACTACATCTACAGGTAAGGTACTTACCGAGGCCAATGCCGATTCCCCGTCAGGAAAGGCGTATTTGCAGGAGAATCCCGGAGAACCGTCGATAATCAGAGTAAGGGTTTGCCTTATCTCATTATCATCCTCAACAATGGCAATATGGATGGTTTCGTTGTTCATAGTTGTTGCTCCAAGTTACGCATCTTGTAGCTGAAATCTATCACTCGTATGGGGTATTCTGCTTAGGCAGACCGAAGTACCCTTTGTAGAAGAGTTTATTTGCAAGTCTGCATTGATTTTCTGTGCTCTAGTTTTCATATTTTTTAAGCCGCGGCCCTTCAACTTCACAGCTACGTTAAATCCCTTGCCATTATCAATAAGTTCGATTCTGGAATACCTTCCATTAGATTTCAAGCTAAGGTCTACTTGAGCACAATCTGCATATTTCAGACAATTGGTCATGGCTTCTTTAAAAATAAGTACCACCTGTTTCTTGGTCTGAGGGTTCAATCCTATTTCGTGTTGGGCAAGTTCCAGGCCATGTGTCCTGAAATTAGTCTCGCTGGCATGAAAAAGATCCTCTCCAAAATCTTTTAAGCGTAAGAACGTATCTCCCAGACTATCTTTCTGCGGATCAATAACCCATAACAAATCTCTAAAACTTCCTGAAAGTCCTTTGATGTTATCACGGATCTTGGAAAACCAAGGCAAAGGATCATCCTTTTCCTGTAAACTGCGTTCGGCAAGTGTAAGGTAAAGAGAGATCTTTGTTACTTTAGACCCTAGTTCATCATGAAAATCGGCAGCGTTTTCGGTTCTTAACTGCTCGCGCTCCTCTACAAGCACTCTTTCCAACATAGCTTGCTGTTGTAATTCACTTACTTTTTTGCGCACTCTTAAAAGGTAAAAATACCTTAATAATGCAGCGGCCAACACTGCATAAAGTAAGAAAGCCCAATACGATTTCCAGAAAGGTGGAGCGATAGTGATCATTAGTTTTAATGGATCTTCAGACCATGCCCCGAGGCTATTTCCACCATCTAAAACAAGCTGGTAATCACCAGGAGATAAATTATAAAAGGAAAGCTCTGAAGTATTCCCGGTCTCTACCCAGGTATCGCTTACAGGAAGTAATTTATGACGATAGGTATTGTATTTCGGGTTCAAGAAATCAAGAGCGGCATAGTTTACCACGACCGAATTCTCAAAATGGGCCAATGACAAGGTATTTTCCTCGATTTTTTTAAAGACCGATTTAAAACCCTGTTCTCTGCGTTGCGAAGTCTGAATATCTGTTAAGGCAAGATTAAAAGAAGGCGTTTTGGCTGTTCTTGCAGTGGTTTTGAAAATGCTGATCCCTTCCCGACTACCAACAAATACCTGATCTTCTCCATCTACCAGGATGGCATTTCGGTAGGGAATATTGTCTGCTAATCCATCCTGGGAGGTAAAATGCTCAATGTTTGTAAAGGTTTTTGTCAGACCGTCATATTTTGCTTTTATAACCCCATTTGTAGTCCCAATCCAAAGAAAACCTTTTGCATCCTGTTGAATACCAAGTACATATTCTGAAGGTAGGCCTTCGGCACTTCCAAACTGCCTGAATTGATTGCTTTCTTTTTCATAAAGGTTGAGTCCGCGCTGCGTAGCCACCCATAGCCTGCCTTCTCTATCCCTGTAAACCTTCTTAACCGAGTTATTGCTAAGCCCTTCAAAATTGGAATAAGTACTGGTAAAATTGTCAAAGCTACCCTCTCCTTCTTCATTCAGAAGTCTGCTTACACCACTAAAAGTTCCTATCCATAAGTTCCCGTCATCGTCTTCCTCTATCTCCATGGATTGGGCATTGACAAGTGCATCTTCCCTTTCTTTACTGGAGTTGTAGGCTTTCACCACGACCTGGGAAATATCTCCTTCTGGTACTGAGAGCTTTAATAATCCGGCATAATTCCCTACCCAAAACGTATGCCTATCTACCTCATGAACGTCATAAGACCAATTATGAGGAAAACCCTGTTCCTTCCCAAGTCTGAAGAACTTCCCGGGATTATACTCACTATCTAGCTGGGTCACAAAAAGACCACCATCGGCACCAATCCATAAGCGGTTTTCACTATCTATATACAGGTGTCTCGCAAAATGCATATTGTCCTCTTCGAAGAGCAAATAGTCTTCCGGGCATTTTTCCTCTAATAGATCAGACTTTTTAAAGCGATATAGCTGGGTAGGAGTCATTACCCAAAGGTGTCCGCCCATGTCTTCGGTCATGGCATAGATCCCATAAAGATCATTCAGGCAATTATTGATATAACGGGGTGGAAAGGTGCTAATTTCGGCCTGATCTTCACTTAATTTATAGAGTCCGTTAGTATTTGCGATCCAAATGTTCCCCTGCCGGTCTTCAAAAACCGCCTTGGAGGACCCGGACATATTTAGAAATCCATTTTTTGAGATAACTTCTTCTTCCAGCAAGCGTCCCCCTTCGAACCGAAATTTTTTAAAGTCTTTTTTAGTTGTGGTAATCCAGATATGGCCTTTGCCATCTATCAAAGCATCATCTATAAAATAAGGCGGAAGCTCCTCTCCCTTCTCGTCTGAGAATGCCTGTATAGAAAATGTCTTGTCTCCCGTTATTTTCCCTTTTAAAAGACCCTGATTAGAGCCTACAAGAAAGATAGAGTCATTGTAGGGCAGGTATTCAAAATAGTTTATTTTCTCATTTCTGATTGGCTCCTCGGTAAGTAGGTCTAGCTTTTTAAAACTAAATGCTTCTTTATCCTCTAGCATATATGGGCCGTCTTTTCCAGCTATCCAGATACGACCCTTCCGGTCCTGATTAATGGCCCAAACAACGCCTTCGGCAATGGCTTTGTCGTCATCTGAAAGGAAATGGATGACATTTAAGGACTTTTCTACCAGGAAAAGCCCTCCATAGGTGGCTACCCAAAGATCCTGATCCTGATCCTCAAATATATTGAGTATGTATTCTTGTTCGTCCGATGGGTTATCTAACAGTTTGACATAAGTAATTGTGTCGTTTTGCAATACATGAAGCCCTTTTGGCGTACCCAGCCAAATTTTCTTATCCGAGGTTTGCTTTACTGTTGTTATTTTGTTATCCCGTAACCCAACCGTGTCTTTCAACATGGCCATATAGGGAGTGAATTTTTGCCCATCGAACTTAAATAGCCCGTTATTACCAGCAACCCAGATGAAACCCTGATCATCCTGACTCACATCCCAAACCATACGAGATGGTAGTCCGCTGTCATCAGCGTATCTGGTGGTAATATAATGCTGAGCATAGGCAGGAATTGTGATTCCGGCCATGCAAAAAAGGAATAGGGCAAAAACTGCTTTTTTCATCTCCCCGTTAAAGTAAAAGTGATCAGTTAGGGGATCTCTAATATACTAATTTTGATGGGGAGTAGAAGATAACTAAAATAGCATCACTGTGACCAGGAAGTGGGCTGCCTGTCCCATCGATGATTTCTCAGCTCCCTGAGAAGCTCTGATGAAAGCCCCTGGCCGTCACTGGTTGCTGTATTCGCTAATACATTCCGAGCTTTTCGCATTCCTGGTATAACGGTACTTACAGATTTATTCATCAAAATAAATCGCAGAGCCATTTCGGCCATGGTCATGCCCTCTGGCACTACAGGTCTTAATAAATCTGCTTTTTCTGCACTGGCAAGCAGGTTTTCAGATACAAAATAGGTACCCCTCCAATCTCCTTCAGGAAAGGTAGTTTCTCTCGTAATATTACCTGTTAGTGTGCCTTCATCAAAAGGGACCCGGGCAATTACTCCGATATTTAATCGGTCACAAATTGGAAATAAAACATCCTCAGGAGCCTGATCAAAAATATTGTAGATCACCTGCACAGTGTCTATATGGCCTGTTTCCAAAGCCTTAATGCCGTTTTCGGGCTCCCAGCGATTCATGCTAATGCCTATTGCTGCGATTTTTCCTGACGACTTTAGATCTTCTACCGCTCGCTTCCATTCTTCTCTCTCGGTCCATCCGTCATCCCAGGTATGAAA
Source organism: Flavobacteriaceae bacterium (assembly GCA_965212595.1). Lineage (GTDB taxonomy): Bacteria > Bacteroidota > Bacteroidia > Flavobacteriales > Flavobacteriaceae > Poritiphilus. Next base: position 25,905 of record CBDBVE010000008.1, on the reverse strand, counting down.
TTGCATCAGATCTACTTGTTCAAGGCCTAAGTTGGTTAGTGTCTTCTCGGTATATCCGATGATGTGATCAATGGGATAGGAATCCTCAAAAGCATATTCCGGTTTTGCAGGCCATTTCCAGTTATTGGGAGGAATCTTGCTCGCCGTGTATATTTTTTCCCGTGGGTGCCTGGAAACCAGCTCTCCGAGAAGCTTTTCGCTATGGCCTTCTCCATAAGCCCAGGCTGTATCAAAAAAGTTTACACCCTTTTCTACTGCCAGATCTAATGATTTGGCAGATAACAGATCGTCAGATTCTGTCCATCCACCCATTCCCCACATTCCGTAACCAATTTCACTTACCGGCCAGCCTGTTTTTCCAAAAGTCCTTGTTCTCATTGATTTTTATTCTTTTTATTCAAATGTACATTTAGATAGTTCTCAATTAAAATAATCTTTAGCATTTCTTTAGTCATGCCATCGTTTTACCTAATTCCAATCTAATTAAACCAAACCGCATAGCGCTTCCTTCTCAATTCCAGGGCCAGGGTCTTTTCCATTTTAAGGGCTCCTTCCCGTGTGGGTAAAGGATCTATATGGTTGTACAGGCTGGGCCTGAGATAGCTACCATACTTCTGAACGATATATGATGAGAGCTTATAACCCTTAGCATTCCTATATCCTGTCTTATGCTGCTTCAAACGTTCCTTAGGGGTCTTGCTGGTCATGCCTACATAAAGGCATTCTAAGACACCATTGAATTGAGGGTTAGCCTCACGGAACTTCCTGTTTTCGGTAAATACGCGTTTGGATAACTCTACAACATAAATTCGGTATTGTACTTTGGGCATTGTGAACTAGGTTTCTTAAATGGGTTTTATACTATTTTGAAATCTTTAGTCAGCTATGAACGGAAATATCAAAATTAAGTATATCGCAGTTCAATCTCCATTTTCCTTTTTGTAGAGCTGGAAATAAATCCAGGAAACAATACCTCCAATCAAAGAAAAGAGGGCGAGCATCCAGAAAACATGTTGATGCCCTTCGGCACCCGGTGAGTTGTCTAAAAGATATCCCATAGCTGGGCCGGCAAAAATATCGGGCGTATAGCCAATTAAGGAAATAAGGCCAACCGCCGTTCCGGTAAGCAATAAAGGTATCTTACCTTTCCGCATCACCGCAAAATAGAGCGATCGGGCCGCATAGACTCCTGCAGCGACAATTAATATTGAAATAAAGAACAAAATTGTGGCTGAGGCCGAAACAACGCCAAGTGCAAATAGCAAGGCTCCTAAAAATGAGATAACAAAACTAACAACGAGCCAATAGGTGGTTTGCGAGCGGTCTGCAAGAATTCCTATGATGACGCCAACAACCGGGCGGACAAATAGTAAAAAAGTGCCTACCTGTGCAGATTGCACCTGGTCATAAAGCATTACGTCTTGGGCATAGAGTGAAAAGACATCGGTGATTTTATAACCGACATACGCACAGAGAATTATAATCATAAGCAACCATACGGCAGGCAAGCGCATCACTTCCTTAATTTGTGATATTGTGATTTTGTCTAAAATAATCTCCCTTTCTGTTTGCCGGTCTAATCGCATAAAGAACCAGACAAATACTCCAACCAACACAACAATACCGGAGGAAACGAGTATGACCTGCTTAAAGGCCGCCCTACTTTCTGTAAGGGTAGCTTCGGCAATGTCTGATGTTATAAACAAAGAAAATATCAGCACGCCAAGCGCTCCGAAAAGGGCTCCTACCAATCCACGTCCGCCATCTAAAAAGCCAAAAGCCTTTCCCTGGGAGGTGGATCCTCCCCAGACCCGAGTAGCTTTTATCATCGGTGCCCAGAATAAAAAAATGGTAGTAAAACCCCAATAACCATAGAGTATTTTCAGCACCGAATAGCTGGGAAATGTTGCGTAAACAAGACCTCCCAGAGCAGTCATCCAAAGGGCAACCGCAATCAATTTTCTGGGCGGAAATTTGTCGGCCAGAGGACCGCCAAAGGGATACGATAACAGGGCCACGAGCCCATAGACAGAAAAACACAGTCCCAGTTCTAAGTTGTTAAGGTCAAATACGTTTAGCACTGTAGGCCTAAAGACTCTTGAAAGCACAAATGGTAGGATGAATACAGACTCACCGGCTAAAATAAGGAGCAAAAGAAAGTACCAAGGAGCCTTTTGTGGATTCACAGAATTTAAAAAATTAGACCTTCAAATATAGCATAATGATTCTTGCCTAAGGGTAATTGTTAACTCCTATGCTTTTCTTATTTCATAACACAACTCTACCATTCCGTCCTTATAGGCCGTTACATCCTTTAGGTGCAAAGGGTGTTCCCGCCCGATATAGTCAAAGAAGAGCGTACCATCGCCAAGTAGAATTGGCATAATGGTTATTACAATTTCATCGGCCAGTTTTAATCGAATAAAATCTTTGGTTAACATCGCTCCTCCTACCATCCAAATGTTTTTATATTTTGCTTTTAGCTGGTCATTAACCAATTTGTTAAGATCACCAGAATAGAATTCTACACTTTCCCGATCTCCTTTTAGCGACCTACTTGTCAATACAATCACTTCTGTATCACCATAGGGCCACCCCAATTCTAGCGCGTGTTCATAGGTCCTGGAGCCCATAACATAGCAGTCTACCTTCTTTAAAAAATCTGCGATATCTTCTTCGGTAAGGGAAACGCCCTTTTTGTAATTGTCTTTAGAATGCATCCAGGAAACGCTCCCGTCCTTTTTAGCAATAAATCCGTCCAGGCTGGAAACCATGTGTATGGTTACTTTAGCGGTGTTCGTTTTCATAATCTATTGTTCTATTGCTTTATTCCATCCAAGTGTTGGCCAGACCCTGTCATTTGCCATTGGCCCAGGCTTATCGGAATATTACCAATGGCATTGAGTGTATCAAAAAAGTCCTTAACATTAAAAGGCTGATTTTCCAATTCTTTTAGCCTTGCAACCTCAGCCATGGCCATTTCTAAAAGGTATTTTCCCGTTATATAGCTTGTGCCGTAACCTGGCTGCCGTAAATACAGGTGTTGCTCAAAGATGAGCAGCTCTTTCTCTGTTTTCATCCAGCCACGCGGTGTATATTCAGAGTGAATGCCTCCTGCCTCTTCCATACTCATTTCATTCGCATGAGCATATAAAGATCCGAGTCCCCTGGCTGCTCGCTGGGCGATCATGATGTAGACAATTTCTTTAGTCCTTGGGCTATCATCGTATAATCCTGCCTGCATAAAGAGTTCTTCCACGGCTGTAGCCGTGCCCTCATTTCTTGAATCGAAAATATTGTACAACAGTGGGCCCTTACGGATAGGGCTCGAATGTGGTTCGTTATCCATACGCGCCAGCTCAAACCAATGGTAAAAGTGCGAATAAAGCGGTCTTGGGTCGTAATGCAGGCCAATCACAAAGAAGTTCCGCTTCTCTTCCGGGACAAAAGTTCCCAAATGTTCTCTCAAAGCGGGTTCAAAATAGGGTTTTACAGTAACAATATCCTGCTTGTCTAAAAAGTCTATCAAGCTTCTGGCTGCCTTTTCCGCCATTGCATCGAAAGCCGCGGGCGTAGCTGCCGGAACAAGTTCGGGAAGATTCCTATTGCGGTGCTCTTCCAATTTTAAAGAAGTCCATGCCCTTGCGAGTTCCCGTTCTAAGATCTGTACCTCGTCTTCCCAACTTAAAGGAACTAAATGCACATTTTGTAGATACCAGCTATAATTGTCTTTACCAATACCCGATGGCCCGGTTTTAGACGAGGCCTCTTCCTGTAACCAGGACGCCAAATCATCAGTCGTCCTAATTGCCTCTTCCAGGACCTTTTGTAGTTCTATGTCCGTTCTAAGGCTCTCCATAGATTTTATATCACCTAGTACCTTACTTTGATTTTGAATATCTCTGATCCCCGTTATCCATAGATCTTTTGCGTTCCCGATAAGGTTTTTTCTGGCCTGTTGGTAAAAGGGAGAGATTAGCTTAAGTTCGGTAATCAGTCGGGTTCTTTCAGAATTTGCCAGGGGCAACTTATAGGTCCACCATTCTAAAGTACCATGGTTAGTTGGCCCTTCATGGGCCGGGACATCACTTTTATACGTCCAGACAACTTTGTAAAATGCCGGATCGCGTTCCCAGGGTTTTAAGATCCTTAGGTTAAAATCGTATCCATTCATTTCTGCCCAAACGAGCATCCAGTCAATTTTGTTTGGGATAGTCCAGGCAGTGGTATCTATTGCCTTAAGTTTTGCCCTTAAGCTTTCAAAGTGAGGCTGTCGTTTTTCAAAAGTTTCGCGCGTATAATCAGGAGCTCCGTTTAATAGTGGCGGTTTTTCAAAGGAGCGCCATTCCTTAAACAAGCCCGCCAGATCTTTATAGTCGTTAGATTGAAAATTCTCACTTCTTTGAATGTCAGTGCCTAGTTGACCAAGCAAACAAATTGGTGAAAAAAGTAAGATCAGTAAGGTAATTAGGCTTCTCATTCTATAGGTTTTTAGGATAAAAATGGATCTTCTTAAATGTAGGGATTATTTTAAAATTCGATCATCAATTTAGAGTACTACGACCTTACTTGGTTACAAATACTGGTATTTTTTTCTAAGAAAAATCACGCTTTTCCTTTTATTATCCGGAATTATTTAGTATTATTATGATATCAAAATGATACTATATGAAAAATGAAAAATCAATAAAGCCAAGCAGTGGTTATGCCATGTTATTTGTATTATTTTCATTGGTTGCTATAATGATCAGTGGACTAATAATTTCAGAAAATCCAATATTCCTGGTTCTTATGGTACCTATAATTCTTTTAATAAAAGGATTCTTTATTGTCAACCCTAACAGCTCTAAGGTTTTAGTGCTTTTTGGTGCGTATATGGGCACGGTAAAAGAAAATGGCTTCTTTTGGGCCAATCCGTTTTATACCAGACGTAGAATTTCTTTGAGGGCACGGAATTTTGATAGTGAAAGGGTCAAGGTCAATGATAAGATTGGGAACCCTATAATGATCAATGTGATTCTGGTTTGGCAAGTGCAGGACACCTATAAATCTGCTTTTGACGTGGATAATTATGAAGAATTTGTACGAGTGCAGACGGATGCCGCTGTTAGAAAGTTGGCGGGCTCTTATCCTTATGACAATTTTGATGATGAAATGGCAGAACTAACCCTAAGATCTGGTATGGATGAAGTGAATGAGGCTTTGGAAAATGAAATCACTGAGCGTCTGGCCATTGCGGGAATAAAAGTAATGGAGGCCAGAATTGGTTATTTAGCCTATGCCCCTGAAATTGCGAATGCCATGTTAAAAAGACAGCAGGCGGTAGCTATTGTGGCTGCCCGAAAGAAAATTGTTGAAGGTGCAGTTGGAATGGTTGAAGACGCCCTGAACCAGCTCTCAGAAGATGATATTATTGATTTTGACGATGATAAGAAGGCTTCCATGGTTAGCAATTTAATGGTAGTTTTATGTGGTGATAAAGAGGCTATGCCGGTTGTCAATGCCGGTACATTAAACGCTTGATGTGAGTAAAAGAAAGTCATTTGTGCTGAGAATAGACCCCGAAATTTTCAAATTAGTTGAGAAGTGGGCAGATGACGAGTTTAGAAGTGTAAATGGACAACTCGAGTGGATCATCAATAAGAGTCTGAAGGACGCTAAGCGACTTCCTAAGAAAAAGAATCTTGAAAAAAAGAAGTAGTGCAATTGCACTAAACTTATTTAACTATTTATCAGGCTAATTTTCTCCATGACCTTATCAATAAAGTTGTGGAGATAGGCCGAAACATGGCGCTTGTCCAGGTCTATCCTCCAACTTCTCAGCTTGCCGTTTTCGGAATACTGAATAAACATCCCTCCCCCATCTGCGCAATCCGGGCAACCAAGAATGGTCTCAGATTCAGAAAATAGTTGATTTGGAAAAAAGTTTATTAAATCTTTTACCTGTTCAAACTTGGCTTGATCCAGGGCTACAAAATTCTGCTCAGTACCGGAATAGAGATCCAGGGTGTCTTCAAAAAGTTGGGTATCTGATAGTTTAAAAGTTTCTATACAATGTTCTCCAAGGCATTCGCCATAGAAATGTCCAAAAATTAAAAAGTTGGTTTCACTTAGTGAAATGCTGTCGTCATTGCTACAGGAAATTAGCAATAGAGGTATTAATAGTAAAAAAGTAAATTTCTTCACAAAGCGATTTTTCTTATAAGATCATATCTAAACCGATGGGTTGCGTAGACTGGAACCTATTCTTCTCTCCAAACCTCATCTGGCCCGTAACCCACTTTTTCGCTGGGAAGTACCACATCGTACTTCAAAGCATAGGCCTGCCAATCATCTATGAGTTCTTTCATCTTAGCGGGATATTCAGTTGCCAAATCCTTCATTTCTGACGGATCTTCCCTTAGATTATAGAGCTCCCATGTATTGCTTCCATGGGGTTCTTCATAGAATTCGGCCTTCCAGTCGCCTTTGCGAACACCCCTTCTTCCATAAAGCTCCCAGCATTGGGCTTTGTTGGGGTCGTGGGCCGCCTTTTCTGCTCCTTCCAGCCAGTTTAGCAAGGAAATTCCATCCATAGGATATATTTTCCTGCCTTGAAATTCTTCTCCCGGATGTTCCACTCCGGCAAGGTCTAAAATGGTAGGGGCTAAATCTTTGACAGAGATAAAATCGGTATTGATTTTTCCGGCATTATGCTTCCATTTTGGAAAGGAAATAAAAGAAGGGCAACGAACCCCGCCTTCGGTTGAAAAGCCCTTGTACCATTTAAAGGGCAAAGAACTAACCTGAGCCCAGGAAGGGCCGGTATAAACATAGGAATCCTTTCTCCCAATATTTTCAATACTATTGTCAAAATTCTCAGCTACCCATTCTCCCGTATCCACAATAGAAGAAACGGCATTTCCTTCAGCGCCGTTATCCGCCATAAAGATGATTAGGGTATTCTCATATTGGCCAATAGATTTTAAATGGTCCACCAATTTCCCCACATTGGCGTCTAAACGTTCTATCATCGCGGCATATACTTCCATGATGCGGGAAGACTGCTTTTGCTCTTCAGTACTCAGTTCGCTCCAGGGGCGCACATTTTGTGAAAGCGGAGGGGCATGCAGGTTTTCAGGTACAATGCCCGCCTGCTTTGCTCTTTTTATTCGCTCTTCAGCCAATACCTCATATCCCTCATCGTACCTGCCCTTGTAGAGATCTATATGTGTGTCAGGAACCTGTAAGGGCCAATGGGGTGCCGTATAGGCCAGGTATAAGAAAAAGGGTTTTTCTTGTGACTGGCTTTCATCTAGATATGAAATTGCCTTCTGGGTGTAATAATCTGTAGAATAGAAAGTTTCGGCTAAGGTATCTACCAATTGCCCGTCTTCCTGGTAGTAGCTCCTGTCAAAGAAGGAAAACAACTTTTGCTGATCTGCAAAATGCCCTGCCCCGCCTTGCAATAGCGTAAAAGAACGATCAAAACCTCTTTGGTCTGGCCAAAGTTTAGTATCTGTGGGCGGAAGGGCCTGATGCCATTTTCCTGCCATCGAGGTGTAATAGCCAGCGGCTTGAAGTAATTTTGGAAAGGTAACCACATCAAAGTTGAGATAGGCTTCATAGCCTCTTAATCCAAGCTGATTTTCGGCCCAATCTCCCTCCATGGTACCGTAGCCATTTCTATGATTATCCACCCCTGTAAGTAACATTGCCCGGGTAGGCGAACAGGTGGGGGCAGTGTAAAAGGCAGTATTTCTTATCCCGGCCAGCGCCAGTTTATCTAAATTTGGTGTTCGGATCTCACTTCCAAAGCAACCTAAATCTGTAAACCCCAGATCATCGGCTACAATCAATACGATATTGGTTTTAGTGGGTTTTGGTGCTTCTAATGTAGATTCTTTACAGCCAAAGAGACAAAGGATGAGTACAACTACTACAAAATTCTTGTTCGATATATGGCCCTTTCTTAGAAAGAATTTTATCATTGGTCAGTGCTTGTCAGTAATGTGGTTTAGAACAGCATATATACATATGGCTCCAGGTTTTTCATCGATACCGCCAACTCTTCAAATCGGACCCTGCAGGGGCGCTTTCCGCAATCCGCTTCATGATTTTAGGCACATACATGCTGTTATAGCGCAAGCGACTAATATGGTTGGGCTGTTCGGGGTCTCCGTTCCAGCAATGTTCCGCACGGTCCCCATATAAAACCTCACCTTCGTAATAAGGATCTGTAGTATTTTCCAAAAAGTCTTCCATTAAATACACCGCGTTATTCAAATAGTAATTGTCCATATCACCACAATAAATATGAATCTTTCCTTTTAGTTGCTCTCCCAACTTTTCCCAGTCGCGCTCCAGAATATGGCGCAAATCGTAGTTTTCTTTCCAGAATTCGGCAACGGAATGGTCTATATCACCGGTTTCTTTGTCCCACAGCCGAACCGGATAGCCGTCTTCGCCTTGCGGCGAATAGGTTGCTTCCCAAATGTCCCACTGCTGGCCAGAGCGACTCTTATCGCCCAAAACCAACTCCAATCTGTTGTAATCTCTTACCGTAGTAGAAACATGGCCTAAATAGTCTCGATGGCCAGGTACTTCCAGGGTTTTGTGATCGCTTTCGTAGAAATACGCGTTCTTATCTTCGTAAATATTGGTCAGGCAGTAGGCCCTGAAATCTATAGGGTCTGGGCAGGCCGCAAAGCAGCCGTTGTATTCCTCAGGGTATTTCACCTGTACGGCCAATGCTTCCCAACCTCCGGTAGAACCTCCATACAAAAAGCGAGCCCAGCCCTCACCTATACCTCTGAACTCTTTCTCGATATGCGGGATGAGCTCATAGGTAATCGCATCGCCATAAGGGCCCTGGCTGGCAGAGTTTACTGCATAGGAGTCATCATAGTAGGGCGTTGGGTGCTGAATTTCAATAATAAGAAATCGAGGAAAGTCCGGTTCGTTCCAGCGCTTGTAAAAGTCATAAGCCTCTTGTTGTTGTGTAATATTATAACCTTCTACATTGAAACGGGCTGAAAAATCGGGTTCCATGTCTTCATCCGGAGGGCTGGTCCTAAACCCGCCAAAATCTGAAGGAAAGTGCCCGTGGAAGATCATCAAGGGGTATTTGGCCTCAGGATGTTCTTCAAAACCTTTGGGAAGTAAGATATGAGCGCCCAGATACATGTCTCGCCCCCAAAATTCGGAGAGTTTCTCAGACTTTATTTTAATGTGTTTTATCCATTCTGTATCCTCTGGTTCCTCGATAGGAGGAATCGCCTGGTCCATCACTACATTTACATCTTGAACGCCCTCTTCGGTAATCGTTATTTTAAAGGGTTTGCTATACAAATTCCCAGGAGAGCGATTCCATTGCTGCCCTTCACCATTGTCCATAGGAAGCTTCACCGTATGCCCCGAACTCAGGTTAAAAGTCTCGTAAACATGGAGTAGCGCCTGCACCTGGTAGTCGCCGGGAGGCACCTCCGCCAGGCTTTCATATGGGAATCCTGTAACTTCCGCGTTGAAGGCGGTACTAGCCCCTGGAGCCATACCTTCTACATTCATTCCAAAAATGAGCTGTGTACTTAATCCGGTATTGATCTGAAAGCGAGGTTCATTATCCTCATTACTTGAAAGCATCAATAGCAATCGGCCATCCTTAGCTTCAGCGCTGGCTGCTTCTGAAAAGCTTACATTGATTGCTAAAGAAGTTTTGTTGGCACCAGGTTCGCAACCAATTAATATCAGGCAAAGGAAGGATAGTAGTGGAAAAAAGTGTTTCATAAGGTTGGTGATTTTAGGGATAAGGTAGGGATTTTCAGATTACTTCAAAAACAGGGCCTAAAGGGTTTAAAGTTCAAAGTTCGAATTAATTAAGAGGGAAAGGATTTAGAACAAATGATAAGCTTAGCATTGCAAGCAAATTGCAGTCATCAATCGTAACTTAACATGGGGAGGGGTTCTAGAACCCCAACGTAAACTTCTCATTTCTAATCCTCATCTCCTGAGCTTGATCTCTGAGTCCTGAAGTAAATACCAAAAAGCAGCTTCTAACGTTTTAGTACTAAGATACTTGGTAATAATACCTACTAAATTATTGAGTTATGAAGAAGTGGATAAGCATTTTGGCACTGCTGATTGCGACAATCGCAATTGGAAGCTGTAGCAATGATGAAGCAGGGTCTGACCTGGACGTCATTACCCCCAACGACACTGTAGAAAGCGTGGATAAATCAAGAAGCCTGTAAGCTATTACGCCTCTTTTCTTTTGTTATGTCTTTCTCTGGCCAGGAGTGTGTTTTTTAATAACATGGCAATGGTCATTGGGCCTACACCTCCGGGTACAGGGGTAATATAGGAGGCCTTTTTACTTACCTGGTCAAAATCTACATCTCCCGCAATATAATATCCCCTTTCCCTGCTCTCATCAGGGACTCTGGTAATCCCCACATCGATGATTACAACCCCTTCTTTTACCATATCGGCCTTTAAGAAATGTGGAACGCCAAGGGCGGAGACGATAATATCGGCCTGTAGTGTAAGTTCTTTTAAATTTTTGGTCCTGCTATGTGCCAGAGTAACCGTAGCATTTCCTGCTGCGCCTTTCTGGCTCATCAAAATACTTATGGGCCGGCCAACGATATGACTCCTGCCTATTACCACCGTATGTTTACCGGCCGTTTCTACTTCATTACGGCGTAACAACTCCATAATGCCAAAAGGGGTTGCCGAGATAAAAGTCTCCATATCCAGGGCCATTTTTCCAAAATTGGTAGGATGAAAACCATCAACATCCTTATCTGGATGTACTGCCATCAAAACCTTTTCTTCATCGATGTGCTTTGGTAAGGGTAGTTGAACAATATAACCATCAATGTCATCATTTTCATTGAGGTCACTAACTTGCTTTAGAAGTTCTTCTTCCGTTGTTTCTATGGGAAGGTGAATAAGGGTAGATCCAAAACCTATTCTTTCGCAGGAACGCACCTTGCTACCCACGTATGTGAGGCTGGCGCCGTCATTTCCGACCAGCACAGCGGCCAGATGGGGTACTTTCTCCCCTCTCTTCTTCATCTCAGCCACTTCTATGGCAATCTCGTCCTTAATTTGGTTAGATAGTTTTTTCCCGTCGAGTAAAGTCATTACAATTAGCAGTTAACAGTGAACAATTTTACGTATCAAAATAATAAACAATAAAGATCAGATTCAAGCTACATCAGAATAACAACTTTTCAATTATTGTTAATTGATCATTGCTAATTGATAATTAAAATCACCGCATATTCTGCATCATCTGCATCATCTTCTTTCCGCCACCGCCTTGCATCATTTTCATCATCTTGCTCATCTGTTCGAACTGTTTCAACAGTTGATTCACTTCCTGTATGGTTCTTCCGCTACCTTTGGCGATGCGTTTTTTTCTACTGGCGTTCAGTTTAGAAGGTGTAGATCGCTCTTCGGGGGTCATGGAGTGGATAATAGCCTCAACATGCTTAAAAGCATCATCGTCTATGTCCATACCTTTTAGCGCTTTTCCTGCCCCTGGGATCATACCCATAAGGTCTTTCATACTTCCCATTTTCTTGATCTGCTGTATCTGCTTCAGAAAATCATCGAAACCAAACCTGTTCTTTGCAATCTTCTTCTGGATCTTGCGCGCTTCTTCCTCATCAAATTGCTCCTGGGCTCTTTCAACAAGAGAAACTACATCTCCCATTCCCAGTATTCTGTCTGACATTCTTGATGGATGAAAAACATCAATGGCATCCATTTTCTCACCAGTACCTATAAACTTGATAGGTTTATCAACAACAGACTTTATGGAAATGGCCGCACCACCCCTGGTATCACCATCTAGCTTGGTAAGCACTACCCCGTCAAAATTCAATACATCATTAAAGGCTTTGGCAGTATTTACGGCATCCTGACCGGTCATTGAATCGACCACAAAAAGGGTTTCATGAGGTTTCACAGCGTCTCGGATACTGGCAATCTCATCCATCATTTGTTGATCTATAGCTAACCTACCCGCGGTATCGATGATAACGACGTTATGGCCATTAGCCTGGGCGTGCGCCACACCAGCTTTTGCCAGGGCTACAGGATCGTTATTTTCGCGATCAGAATACACCTCAACTCCTATTTGTTCTCCAACGACGTGAAGCTGATCTATGGCCGCAGGCCGATATACATCACAGGCTACCAAAAGTGGATTCTTTGTTTTTTTCTTTTTGAGGAAATTTGCCAACTTGCCAGAAAAGGTGGTCTTACCAGACCCCTGAAGCCCGGACATTAAAATGACTGAAGGACTCCCGGAAAGATCGATCCCTTCGGTATCTCCACCCATGAGCTCGGTAAGCTCATCTTTAACAATCTTCACCATCAACTGGCCGGGTTGCAGATTGGTCAATACATTTTGACCCAGCGCTTTTTCCCTGACCTTATTGGTAAATTCCTTGGCGATCTTAAAGTTTACATCGGCATCTAATAAAGCTCTCCTAACCTCTTTAGTGGTTTCTGCAACATTGATCTCCGTAATCTGCCCATGCCCTTTAAGGACGTGCAGGGCTTTATCTAACTTTTCACTTAAACTATCGAACATATGCTTCCGTATTTACGGGGAATTGCAAATTTAAGAATCTATTGGGGATCGGGGAAGTTTGAAGGGAGGAAAGTTTTTGGTTTAGGAAGGAACTGTCATTCCGAGTGAAACGAAGAATCTCATATAGCACCAACCCACTATTTTTAAAAATGCTGTTACTTAGAGGATGTATTAATAGACTCCTCAAGGTGTTCTGAATGACAATACCCATCATCTACTATAGCCCAGTTCTCTTTATTTATGTACCGGGTAACCAAAAACTAAAAAGGGCAACTTCTAATCGAAGTCACCCTTTTTGAGCAAAATAGGGGGCAAATAAGGTATTCTTTATCGGCCTTTATAAGTAGGGCCTATGGATTTTTTTCGAAAACTAATGTTGAAACAGTTCCATCGCCACTTTCATCTATCAACTCTAATCTGTTTTCCGTTATAGAAACAAAATACCAGTCTTCGGTCAACTCACCTAGTGGATCTGAATCTCCAAGGTTGATATATACTTTCAACTTTCCATCACTGTTTCTGATCACTCTCCAAAGTCCGTCTAATACAGGCATGTCATTGATAGAAACTTCTAGTCTGTGATCTGGGTGGAAATAAAATTGGTAATCTCCATAAGTAGCTGTCGCATTAGTCTCACCTTCTTCATAAAGGGCTACCATCCACTCTCCGCCCATCAAAATGTTGCGGATTTCCATAACATCACCATCGTCATCACATACTCTCTGAAGTACCAACTCGTAGTCAATATCTTCAACTTCAAACTTCAATCTGTCATCCCTAAGGTCGCTCAAAGGCCATTCGAAGTTCACTGCGGGCTCATCTCCCATAGAAATTGCCATTACCAATCTTCCTTGTTCATTGGTAGTAATTTCCCAGGTACCTTCAGAAGTTGTTGTTCCATTGCCAAGCGTTACCACACCGTCAGGCATGAACTGGAACTCGAAACCAAGCAGTCTATCAATTTCTTCACCCTGGTTTTTCACCTTCTTGATGATCCATACGCATTCTTTCAAGATATCTCTTAAACTATCCGGAGGAGTGTTGAACAGGTCGCAAGCAATATGCATAAGGATCTTGTTTCCACCTTCTTCAAACAATTTAATCACACCTTCACCAAGTTCGTAAACTACCCATTCCAGGTTAAAGTCTACCAATACATCAAACTCTAGGTTTAAAAGCACTCCACGATCGGAAACTCTTGTGCTCCATGTTCCTTCAAGGCTATTTCCCATTCGGTCCTTAACGATAACTGAACCGTCTTCAGAGAAATTCATCACATACTCGAAGTACTGATCTGTCTGGTTTACTTCATCTCTAATTACTTCCTTCACCAACCATGGACATTCCGCAAGCAGGTTATCAAGACGCTCTTTATCAAAATCGTCATCGTTATGATCATCATCGTCGTCTTCATCACAAGCTTCTCTGGCCATTTCGATTGCATTGGCCAATTCGGCATTGCTGTTCACCTGAATTTCTGTTCCGTCATACTTTTTCAACGTAATAGGGAAGTCAATGCTTACAAGATCATCATCGTTCAAGCCAGCCATAAACCTTCTTAGTTCTTTATCGCTCTCCACGGTAACGCTTCCGGTCTGTACTTCATTTACATCGAAAGTAAACAGGGTAATGGGATAAACGAAATCGATACATTCAATATCATCATCGCCTCCTCCTTCAATACATTCTTCGGCCAATTCACGCAGATCATCAATACCATTAATTACGATCTCTGTGTAATCGCCAAGGGTAACTGTAATCGGGAAAATGATGTTAAGAATATCTTCATCATCTTCTATAGCATCAAAGATCTCCTCGATTAAGTGTAAGTCCTCTCTAGAATCTAGAGTAATCTGAATTCCGTTAACCTCTACGGTATAAGGAAACTCAATAGAAAAACAGCTGGCACCGTCTACGATATTATCGAAAGAACCATCATTGGTACAGGTATCTTCGATAAGTTTTGCAGTAGTAGAACTCGCAGTAATGGTTTGCGCGTCATCGGGTTGCGGTAATTCTTCAAATTCTTCCTGACAAGCGGTAAATGTCAGCGCCACCATAAGTAGTAAAGTATACGCTGAAGATTTAAAAAACTTTTTCATAACGATTTGGATTTTTTTGTTGTTCGTACATCTTTGAAACAATTGTCTTTTAAAATACCCTACTCTGTTTTTTAGTTTTTTTAAGATATCTTTGAGGAAAAACCAACGTTTCTGAACCTGTTAAATTATGGATAACGTCTGTGAGGAAGAAGTATTCAGCTCCCTCTTTACCGCTAATTCTAAAACGGTTTTTAACTACATATATTATAAGTTTGGCAATGAAGAAAAGGCCTATGATGCTGTACAGGAGGCCTTTGTTAAATTATGGGAAAACTGCGCCAAAGTAAGTCCGGATAAAGCGAAATCTTACGTGTATACGGTAGCAAATAACCTCTACCTTAATGTGATTAAGGCCGAAAAAGTACGCTTAAAGTATAGAGATACCTCTAACGACCGTTCTAATGAGTCTCCGGAATTCCTGATGGAAGAACAAGAGTTTAAGGAAAAACTGGACAGGGCTTTAGACAGCCTGCCTGAAAACCAGCGAACAGTATTCTTGTTAAATAGGATTGACGGTAAAAAATATGCAGAAATAGCCGAAATGGAGGGTGTAAGTGTAAAAGCTATTGAAAAGCGCATGCATTTAGCTTTAAAGACCTTAAGAGAGCAGATTGATGGAATATAGGGCGATATGGTGTGGGCAGTGGGCAGTACAAGCTTGTAGAGGCCCTAAAACAGTCGCTTGCAAGACTCAAACTGTTGATTACCAATAAAAAAGTAGGGTTTTTTAGAAGCTAGTTGTTATATAAGGGTAATGACAGAATTGATGTAATGAAGTTTTCCTAAGATGAAATTACCAACTATTTGATTATGAGTAAATTACATCTTGCTTTAAAGGAAGAAAAAAGATAGAAATCATGAAAGAGAATTATTTGGCAAAATGGCTGAACAACGAGCTTACAGAAGCAGAGTTGGCGGAGTTTGAGAAGACTGCCGAATATGCTACCTATAAGCGCATTTCTGAGGTGTCTGGCATGCTGGAAACCCCTGAATTTGACGTTGAAAGGGCCTTCGGAGATTTCAAGAAAAAACAGGAAAATGCCCCGAAAGTGGTTCAGTTGAACCCTATGAGACGCATTATGAGAGTAGCTGCCGTAGCCGCGGTGCTTTTAGCTGCTTCTTACTTTTATTTTAGCAATTTAGACGAAACGGTTAGTACCGAATATGCAGAACGCACTGAGGTGATTTTACCAGATGCTTCGGAAGTTATTCTGAACGCAGAATCTGAAGTTTCCTTTAGCGAAAAACAATGGGATAACAAGCGAAATATTAATCTTGAAGGTGAAGCATTCTTTAAAGTAGCCAAAGGAAAGAAATTTACAGTTTCTACAGCAGACGGAACAGTTGCCGTACTGGGAACACAGTTCAATGTAGAGAATAGAAAAGGCTTTTTTGAGGTTACCTGTTTCGAAGGCCTGGTAAGTGTCTCTTATCAGGGAAAAGAAACCAAGCTTCCGGCCGGTTCTTCCTTTATCGCTATTAATGGTAAAGTTATGCCTGCTGACGCACCTTCTACTGCGACACCTTCATGGATGAATGATGAAAGTTCATTTAAAAGTATTCCGTTGGCTTATGTCTTAGATGAATTTCAAAGACAGTACAATGTAGAAGTAGAAACAGAAAATATTGATCTACAGCAATTATTTACCGGTACATTTAGCAACACAAACATAAATTTGGCGTTACAAAGTATTAGTACACCTTCTCTAATAAAGTTTAAATTAGAGGAGAACAAAGTGCTATTCTATGCCGAAAACGCTAAATAGACGTATCCTCTTTTTATCGTTATTACTTTGGTCTGCCCTAAATGTGGGTTGGGCACAGGAGGAGTTTACACCTACTTCTATAAGCATTATTTCCTATATACAGCAGTTAGAAAAGGATTTTGAGGTAAAATTCTCCTATGTCGATGAAGACCTAAGACCACTTCAAATAAAGGTTCCGGAAAGCACAATTTTACAGGAGATCCTGGCTGATATTCAGAACCAAACGCAGCTTATTATTAAAAAGCTAAGTGAAAGGTACTATACCCTCTCAAAAAGCATTACGGTAGACATATGCGCCCGCGTACTTGACAACTTTGAAGAAAATAATGTTACTGGAGCATCTATAGAAGTACTCGGAAGTTCTATAGCCACCATCACAGACCTCGACGGAAATTTCTTCCTAAATAATATTCCGAGAAAGGCATCTATTCGTATAAGGCATATTGGATATAAAACTCAATATGTAACAGCAGAAGACCTGGTTAGCACAAGGCCATGTAAAACCGTTCTGCTTGGTATCCGTTACCAGCAGTTAGATGAAGTGGTCGTATACAAATTCTTAACTACCGGATTGGTAAAAAATGATGATGGTAGTATTGAGATAAACACCGGAGATTTTGGTATCCTCCCCGGGCTCATAGAACCCGATGTACTCCAAACTATTCAGGCCCTACCCGGCATTAAAAGTATTGATGAAACAGTTTCTGATATTAATATCAGGGGGGGTACCAATGACCAGAACCTCCTGCTTTGGGATGGTATAAAAATGTATCAATCCGGGCATTTTTTCGGACTCATCTCTGCCTTTAATCCCTACCTGACAGACAAAATCACCGTCATAAAGAATGGTACCAGCGCTCAGTACGGAGATGGCGTTAGCGGCATCATAGATATGAGAACCAAAAATACTATAGAAGACGAGTTCTTCGGAGGAGCAGGCTTCAACCTTATCAGCGGTGACCTATACGGATACGTACCCCTCAAACGAAACCTGGCAGTCCAATTTTCGGCAAGGCGTTCAGCCACCGATTTTCTAACCACCCCTACCTACGACGAGTTCATATTCAGGGCATTTCAGAATACCGAAATAAAGTTAGACAATGATACGGATGTTGAAGTAGACACAGATGAACGCTTTTATTTCTATGATTTTACAGGAAAGATCCTATACGACTACAATGATGATCATAAACTTAGGTTGAGTTTTATCAATATCAACAACCGGCTAGACTATACGGAAACAGCAGAAAATACCAACAGAACCAATCAAAGTAACCTAGACCAAACCAATATATCGTTGGGCGCAAGTTTGGAAAGCCGCTGGAACAATCGGTTTTCTACCCACCTAAATGCTTACTATACCTTTTACGAGCTGGATGCTCAAAACACTACTGCGAACGGCTCACAACAACTTATTCAGGAAAACACGGTAGACGAACGTTCGGCTAAACTTAATACCAACTTTATACTAAATGATCAGTTTAATTTTGGAAATGGTTATGAGTATGCAGAAATTGGCATCACCAACAGAACCTTCCTGACAGAACCACCTTTTAGCCTAAAACTCACAGACGTTCTTCGAAAACACTCTGCTTTCAGTGAGGCCAATTACATCTCAACAAATAAAAAACTTAGAGCACAAATCGGGGGTCGCTTCAATTATATTGAGAACCTCAATACCTTTGCAGAGATTATTATAGAGCCCAGGCTTAACAGCAGCTACCTCCTTACAGACCATTTAAGAGTTGAAGTTCTAGGAGAGTTTAAAAATCAAAGCACCAACCAGGTCATTGACCTGGAGCAGAATTTTTTGGGGATCGAAAAAAGACGGTGGTTTGTGTCTAACACAAAAAGTGATACCCTGGTAGATCCGAGGATCGGGGAACGCGCCTTACCTATTGTACGTAGCAAACAAGCTTCGGTGGGCTTTCATTACGATAGAGGGTATTGGTATTTTGGACTTGAAGGATTTTATAAACTGGTGGACAATGTAAGTACCTCAACCCAGGGTTTTCAAAATCAGGATCAATTTAATGGAGAGATCGGGCAATACGAGGTTAAGGGTGTAGAATTTCTTGTCAATTATAAAACAGAAGATTTTAGTAGCTGGGTAAGTTATACATACAACAAAAACGATTACACCTTCCCGGATATCATCCCTCCAATGTTCCCAAACAACCTTGACATTAGACATACAGCCACCATAGCCGCCAACTATACTTATAATGGCCTGAAGCTTGGTGTAGGTCTAAATTATCGCTCAGGTAAGCCCTATACAGAGCCGCTAGAGGGGCCTTCAAGCATTGATACAACCTTTTTCCCGAGCCGTATTAGCTATCAGGAACCGAACAGCAGCAGGCTACCAGATTACCTCAGACTTGACGCCTCAGCGATTTACGATTTTAATATTAGTCCCAGGATCAAAGCAACAGCCGGCGCATCTATACTTAACATTCTAAATAGGGAGAATATCCTAAATACTTACTTCCGGCTAAACGATCAAGACGAGATTGAACGCATTGAAAGTATTTCACTTGGGCTAACGCCTAATATCAGTTTCAGAGTCAGTTTTTAGGCTTACATTCGCTCAGGCACCTCAATGCCCAGTAAAAGAAAGGCATCCCGGATGACTTCTCCAACTTTTTTAGAAAGCTGCACTCTAAATACCTTTTTGGAAGCATCTGCCTCTCCTAGTATGGAGACCTGCTGGTAAAAAGAATTGAATTCCTTTACAAGATCGTAAGTGTAGTTTGCAATAAGTGCCGGACTATAGTTTTCTGCAGCAAGTTTTAATGTCTCAGGAAAAAGCTGAATTTGCTTAAGTAGCTCCTTTTCTTTTGGATGTAATTCTAAGGAGTTATCAGCTGCAGTTGCATTGAGAATGCCAGCCTCCTTAGCCTTTCGAAGAATCGACTGTATTCTGGCATAAGTGTATTGAATAAATGGCCCGGTATTGCCCTGAAAATCTACAGACTCTTCCGGGTTGAAGAGAATTCGCTTTTTAGGATCTACCTTGAGGATATAATATTTCAGTGCCCCTAAACCAATGGTTCTATATAATTGTTGCTTCTCCTCCTCCAAGTAATCATCCAGTTTTCCCAGTTCTTCTGAGATTGAGGCGGCCGTTTCGGTCATATCGCTCATAAGATCATCAGCATCTACCACCGTGCCTTCTCTACTCTTCATTTTTCCGCTTGGAAGATCTACCATCCCATAGCTGAGGTGATGTAGGTGCTCAGCCCAGGAAAAACCCAGTTTTTTAAGAATAAGAAAAAGCACTTTAAAATGATAGTCCTGTTCATTGCCCACAGTATACACCAATCCGTTGATGTCTGGGAAGTCTTTTACCCTTTGAATTGCAGTCCCAATATCCTGGGTCATATAAACTGCCGTTCCATCTGCTCTAAGTACAATTTTTTCATCCAATCCATCCCCGGTAAGGTCTATCCAAACACTGCCATCTTCTTTTTTAAAGAAAACACCTTTTTTTAAGCCTTCCTCCACAAAATCTTTACCTAGCAAATAGGTGTTGCTTTCATAATAAAGGGTATCAAAGTCAACCCCCATGTTCCGGTAGGTCTCATCAAAACCCTGATAGACCCAGCCGTTCATTTTTTTCCAAAGCGCAACCACTTCTTCATCCCCTGCTTCCCATTTTAGAAGCATCTGTTTAGCTTCCAGTAAAATTGGGGCGGTTTTTTCCGCTTCTGCTTTTGCTACTCCAGAACTGATCAAATCGGCAATTTCAGCTTTATAAGCCTTATCAAAGGCCACATAGTAGTTCCCAACCAGCTTATCGCCCTTTAGACCAGTGCTTTCAGGAGTTTCTCCCTTTCCCCATTTTTGCCAGGCCAACATACTTTTACAAATATGAATGCCCCTGTCATTGATAATTTGGGTCTTGTAAACTTTCTTCCCAGAAGCTTTGAGTATCTCGGCCACAGAATACCCCAACAGATTATTTCTAATATGCCCCAGGTGCAGCGGTTTATTGGTATTAGGCGAAGAATATTCCACCATTACGGCTCCTTTATCCCGGGCGGTGCTGTGTCCAAAGTTTTCGACCTCTCTTATCGAATTAAAAAAATCTATATAATAGGTTTTGTTGATAACCAGATTCAGGAACCCTTTAATAACGTTGAAATCAGCAACCTCTTCAATACGCGTTTTTAAATAGTTCCCTATTTCAGTTCCAATCTTTTCAGGATTACCCTTTACATAACGAAGCATTGGAAAAACCACAACAGTTATATCACCGTCAAAGTCTTTTCTGGTTGGTTGAAATTCAACGGCTGGCAGCGCTACCTCAAAAATTGAGCTTACCGCTTCTTTTACCTCCTTTGTAATAGTGTCCTGAATATGCATGAAACCCTATGGATTGAAGCTGCAAAACTACATAATTTTTGGGCTTTTCGTTAGAAAAGCTGGTTCGACTTCTCTAGGGTCCAGGATTTCAGTAATTTTATGTTTTCACCCTAAAATCCAGATATAGTGCTGGTAAATGTCTCTTATAACAATAAGGAGTTGAACCGTAAGATAATTGCCAAAGTTGGTAAACCTTTTACCTTAAAGGAGCGCTGGGCAATGAACGGTATTGGTTCTCCCAAGCTTTTTATTACCGAAGCCAGTGTAGAAATCAGAAACCTGCTTATTCTTGACAATAATCTGGATAGTTGTAATATAGAAATCAGGCCCAAAGGCATTATCCTTCGTTTTCGCTCACTCTTAGAAACCTATGCCCTGGTAATTCCGTATTATAAACTCTCTGTTTACAAAGGCGATATCGCTATATATTCCATTTATAGAGACAACTATTTTATTAAGGTAAAAGCAGATACCAAAGCGATTCAAAAATTTTTTAGGAAGCTTATGGATTTTAAAGCAGACAATACACCCACCTCCATAGAGGATCTATGAAATAAATTATCTGGCCAGGTTAAAATGAAAACACTACTTACAGGTGCAAACGGTTACATAGGCATGAGACTTCTCCCCTTATTGCTCGATGCAGGGCATGAGGTTGTTTGTGCAGTCCGGGATAAGGACAGATTTTCTGTTGATAAAGAAACCAGAAAAAAAATAACGATCGTTGAAATAGATTTTTTGGAGCCCTTTAAAGAAGGCCTCATTCCAAAAGACATTCAAATCGCCTATTTCCTGATCCATTCTATGGCTACTTCCACCAAAGCCTTCGATGAAATGGAATCGATTACAGCAAAAAACTTTAAGCGTTTTGCACAAACAACCGCTATTGAGCAGGTTGTCTACCTCAGTGGAATTGTCAATGATCAAAACCTCTCAAAACACCTCTGGTCTCGTAAAAATGTTGAAAATATCCTGGCAGATGGCAACTACAATCTTACCGTACTTAGGGCAGGTATCATTGTGGGCTCGGGAAGTTCATCTTTTGAGATCATTCGCGACCTATGTGAAAAACTTCCTTTTATGATTACCCCAAAATGGGTACTCACCAAAACCCAACCCATAGCTATTAGAGACGTAATGCATTTTTTACTTGGTGTAATAGGAAACCAAAAAACGTATAACAAGTCTTTTGATATTGCCGGGCCAGACGTGCTCACCTACAAAGAAATGCTACAGCAATATGCAAGGGTACGAGGTTTTAAAAACTGGATAGTTACAGTTCCGGTAATGACCCCTAAACTTTCTTCTTACTGGCTTTATTTTGTGACTTCAACTTCCTATAAATTGGCTTTAAATCTCGTTGATAGTATGAAAATTGAGGTGGTTGCCAGAGATAATAGTTTGTCTGAAATACTTGGTATAAAAACGCATTCTTATCAGGATGCCATAAAAATGGCGTTTAAAAAAATCGAACAGAACCTTGTTGTGAGCAGCTGGAAAGACAGCATGGTAAGCGGGCGTTTTAGAAAAAATCTTGAAAAGTATATACAAGTACCCAAATATGGGGTTTTTAAAAGACCATAAAGCGCTGAAAATAGAGGACGAAGAGATAGTTTTTAAACAATATTTGGAAAATCGGAGGAGAAAATGGCTGGTACTACGGCAACTGGCTTTGGAAAATAAGAGGCTTTCTAGATAAGTTAATTGGAGGTGTCGGTTTGCGAAGGGGGCGTACTCATCCTGATAAAATATTCTCCGGAGATGCTCTTGATTTTTGGCGCGTTTTATTGGCAGACCGTGAAAATCGCAGATTACTTCTTTTTGCGGAAATGAAACTTCCCGGGGAGGCCTGGCTCGAGTTTAAAATCGATGAGCACAGGGTGCTACATCAAACAGCCACCTTTAGACCCAAAGGATTAAGGGGGCGACTCTATTGGTACAGCATTCTTCCTTTTCATTATTTTATTTTTGGAGGCATGATCCGTAATATTGTCAAATCATAAAATTTTGTAAAACACAGTAACGTTTGGCATGGTTGCTGCGTCTTAGTAGCGGAACCAACAAATAATAGTACACTAATGCACCTCAACTCTAACCTTTATTTAACGGCCCTTGCATTTTTCGCCATTGTCAATTTTGGCCAAAGTCAGACCATTTCAACAAAGCTGGTAGACGCCAAAACCAAGGAGGCCATCCCCTATGCTACCATTCAGTATGCCGAAAACAAGGGTATTATTAGCAACGATGAAGGCCTGTTTAGCCTTGTACTTGACGAGTTTAAGGAAAAACCCGATTCTTTGATTATTTCTTGCATGGGCTACGAAAGAACTGCTTTGTTCGTAGGCCAGGGACTAGACTCCATTGTTTATGTAACGCCCAAGGCTATAGAGTTAAGTGGTGTTTATTTGTTTGATAAGGAATTGGACGCCGATGATATCATCAAGAAAATGATTGAACAGCTGCCTCAAAATGTAAATAACGACCCCGTAAAACAACGTTATTTTTTGAGGCAATCTATTTTTGGGAATATCCAAAAGGTTGATCTCGGCTTTGAGAAATCTTCAATAGAAGAACTTGACAAGGAATTGATAGACAGCATTGCACTAGCCGTTCCAAGGAATTCTTATCATTACAGTGAAACACTGGGTGATTTCTATAAAACCAGGAAAGAATATAAAGTAAAGGTTTTAAAGGCCGCTGAACTTTACGATAAAAAAGACATAGGCTCCTTTGAGGATTTAGGCAAACGCATGGAAACCATGTTCAAACAAAACGTTAAACCCGATTCCTATTTAAAAATAAAGTCGGGCATTTTTAGCCAGAAAGTACAGGTTGATTCTATATTGAGTGATTTAGAGGAAGAAGAAGCGAAAGAACTGGAAAAAGAAATGGGAAAAGATACAGTTTCGGGTGTTGTGGATGGACAAAAACACATTTTTGATGAGTTGCTTGGAGAACTGTATTATCAGGAAGACACCAAACTTACACTGATAGACAAATACCGCAGGTACGAATACGAACTTCAAGGTTATGCAGAAATTGATGAGGCAGGTGTGTATGTAATACAATTCACCCCAAAGGGAAGCGCTGATTTTGAAGGCAAACTGTATATCAATATTGAGGATTTTGCCGTAATGCGGATCGACTTTAAAAATCTTAAAAACTTAAGAAATTTCAGGTTGTTGGGTATTTTTTATCGCGAAACGCTTTACAAAGGCAGCATGCAATTCTCGAAATTGCCAAACGGCCGATATGATTTGAAATTTGCCGATTTTAGCTTTGGCCGTTGGTTTCGATTTGACAGGCCTTTGGATGTCATCGAAAAAAATAAAAACGTAAAAGGTCGGAGAAAGCAAAATGAATTACGATTGAATATCGATTTTAGAATGGCCAATACCAACAAATGGGAACTGGTCGTATTTGAAAACGAACTGATAGACCAATCGCTTTTTGACGGTTATACCGAAGACAAAAGTGTAAAAGCCACCTATATGGCGCGTTATAATCCTGAATTTTGGCAAGGTTACAATATTATGGAACCCAATCAGGCGATTAGAGAATTTACCGTGGCCGAAGGAGAAGAATAAGGTAATAAAGCACTTTATTCACGGGTATTGCTAAGCCAGTCTTTCCAGATGTCATAGGCTTTTCTTTCTCTTCCCTGGCCATCTAAAAGGCCGTTATCTCTCCAGATTTTTAAAACATCAGGCGGGTTAGGCGTTTTGTCATATAACAGATCATAATCCCGGTATACAAACCATGCTACAAACTCGGCGTCCAGGGCATTGCATTGCTCAAAAAGCTTTGTCAGGTAAGCTGCCTGCCAGTCTTCTGTAGCTTTTGCATTTATTCCAAGGTTTTGCAGTATAAAA
This sequence comes from Flavobacteriaceae bacterium, assembly GCA_965212595.1. Lineage (GTDB taxonomy): Bacteria > Bacteroidota > Bacteroidia > Flavobacteriales > Flavobacteriaceae > Poritiphilus. The sequence goes on along the minus strand of CBDBVE010000008.1, from coordinate 1,217 downwards.
TCCTCAGCGGCAAAACCGGTTTTCCGAGACAGCGAAAGGTTTTGTGGTATCCAGATTTCTGAAATCACTCAGCCAATCATCGGCAAAAAGATCAGGATTGGCATCTCTGGTAAGGTCCTGGTAGTAAAAGAAAGGATAAGTGCTTATTGCTATATAATCTGAATATTGGAGAATCATTTCTGAGGTTTCCAATAACTCAGCTTTTGTATTATTAAAGGATTGGTCCTGAATTGACAGGAATATAGGTAAGCTCGGGTAATCTGCCTTCAACGCAGTGTAGGTCTCCTGTGCAAGCTCTAAAAATGCCATAAAGCCAGCATCATCCTTTCTAAAAGCGGCATTTGTTTCAATACCGTATGCGAAATAGTCTGGCTGGACTTCATCTATAATTCTGCGGCAATATTTGAGATAGGTTGCTTTTACCTCTGCATCGTTAAACGCTCTGCCCTCCCAGAAGGGAGGTAAAGGTTCGTGCGTGCCATTATCATTCCAATATTTAGCCAAATTCTCACGAGTTTGATCTGTTGGTGTAGCAGTAAGTAAAATTTTTGTGCCGTTAGATTTATTAGTCTTCGCAATTTCAATAGCATTCAGCACCTCATTAGGGAACGCCTCATCATTTCTTACCTCGTCCCAGGGGACACCGAAATCAAAGTGATTTAAGAAAATATCTCCATCCCTAACCACATTTGTAACGGTTTCGTTTACCGCGTTAATATCAAGGTCGTATGGAAAGGCCGTAAATCCCATAAGAAATGACCGGGTTTCTGTTTCATCATTCAGATTTGGTCCATCATCGCTAGAACAGCCGCTTAGAACAAAAATTACCGCCAAAAAAAGTAAGCCATTGCCTGTGATCTTCATACTTAGCCTAACGAGCAATAGTCCAGAAATATTGTCGTTAAGTTGCAGAAAACCAAGACTATGCGGAAGGTAAAAATACCTCAGCCATCATACAGCGTGCACTTCCTCCTCCACAGGTTTCGATAAGATCTAAAGAGCTATGAATTATTGGATTGTATTTTTCAAGAGCAGCCAATTGCTCTGGTTTAAGGCTCTTATAAGCTGCGCTGCTCATTACGAGATAGCGTTGTTCATTATCACCAACCACCTGCAGCATGTTTCCAGCAAAATTATGCATTTGTGCCTCCGTGATGGCTATGATCTCCTTGCCATCAGATTTAAGGTGGTTGATCACATTTTTCCGTTCTTTCTTG
>CBDBVE010000007.1:0-711965 GCA_965212595.1 Flavobacteriaceae bacterium | reverse complement strand
AATTCTATTGGTTATACGAAAGGCGAGTACCAGTTTAGCGGAGATTCTTGCGGCGTGATCTCATTGATTCACGAACAATCTCCTGATATCAATCAAGGTGTAGACCGGGGTTCTAAAGAAGAGCAAGGGGCAGGAGATCAGGGGATGATGTTCGGGTATGCCACCATTGAATCTGAAAATTACATGCCCCTGGCCTTAGATATTTCGCATAAGGTCTTACAAGAACTCGCCGCTTTAAGAAGGGAAAAACAACAAATACCGTATTTAAGGCCCGATGCGAAAGCACAGGTGACCATTGAATACTCTGATGATAACGTTCCGCAACGCATAGATACCATAGTGGTATCTACCCAGCATGATGAATTTGACTCTAATGATGAGGTGATGCTGTCGAAGATTAAGAAAGACATCGTCGAAATCCTTATGCCAAGGGTGAAGCAACGGCTGCCTAAACGAATTCAGGAGTTGTTTAATAATGAAATTAAATACCACATAAACCCTACAGGGAAGTTCGTAATTGGTGGGCCACATGGGGATACCGGACTTACAGGCAGAAAGATTATTGTAGATACCTATGGAGGCAAAGGTGCGCATGGCGGTGGTGCGTTTAGCGGTAAGGATCCAAGTAAGGTTGATAGAAGCGCAGCTTATGCGGCACGTCATGCCGCCAAGAACCTTGTCGCGGCCGGAGTTGCAGATGAAATTCTTGTTCAAGTTAGTTATGCAATAGGCGTAGTAGAACCCACCTCTATTTTCGTAGATACTTATGGAACTTCAAAAGTAGCGTTAAGCGATGGAGAGATTGCCGAAAAGGTCATGTCCCTTTTTGATATGAGACCGTTTGCTATAGAGGAGCGCCTTAAACTCAGGAATCCCATTTATAGAGAATCGGCTGCTTACGGGCATATGGGAAGAGAGCCAAAAGTGGTGAAAAAGATCTTTGAATCGCCCTATAATGGAACTATAAACAAAGAAGTAGAGTTGTTTACCTGGGAGAAATTGGACTGTGTAGAAGAAGTACGAACAGCCTTTAATTTGTAATTTTTTCTAAAAAGATTAGGAATTTCAAAAATTCCGGGGCTATATTTGTTATTCCAAAGTTCACAAACATATTGAATAGTTATCAAGAAAGGTGGAGGGACTAGACCCTACGAAGCCTTAGCAACCCTTTGCTTCTTTTGGCAAAGAAGGTGCTAAATTCTATCCATTTTCTTTGAGAAGGGCAGATAACATTAGAGATTAGTTCACTAAAATTTCTTTCTTTTTAACTTTTTTGATTGTCCCGGTCTGTTAGATCGGAGATTCGATCTTTGGTTTTAAGCGATCATTAATTAAAAGACTTAAATCATGAGTGAACAAAAATTTTCTACCAATGCCTTACACGCAGGGCATGACACTACGGTAAATGGTGGCACCAGAGCGGTTCCTATCTATCAGAGCACTGCCTATGTATTTGATAATGCAGACCACGCGGCCAATTTGTTTAGCCTTGCCGAGTTTGGCAATATCTATACCCGAATTAACAATCCTACCAACGATATTCTAGAACAGCGCCTTGCAGCTCTGGAAGGTGGTATTGCTTCGGTGGTTACGGCCTCAGGGACTGCGGCTTTGAATACAGCGCTTTTGGTTTTACTAAAGACCGGAGACCACATTGTCTCCTCCAACAGCTTATATGGAGGAACCTACAACTTGTTGAACGTTACCCTGCCGCGTTTGGGAATCACTACTACTTTTGTTGATCCATCAGATCCTACCAGCTTTGGAAAAGCAATTAAAGAAAACACCAGAGCTGTATTTGTAGAGTCTTTGGGAAATCCGAAACTGGATGTACTTGATCTTAAGGCAATATCAGCGGAAGCAAAAGCGGCTAAAATCCCCTTTATAGTTGATAATACCGTAGCCTCACCGGCTTTGCTAAACCCCATAGAGCACGGAGCGAATATTGTGATTCATTCGCTTACAAAATATATTAATGGTAATGGTACGGCTTTAGGCGGCGCTATCATTGATGCGGGTACCTTTGATTGGGCTAATGGAAAATTCCCTGAATTTACCGAACCCTCACCGGGCTATCATGGCTTGGTATATCACGATGCTTTAGGTCCTGCTGCATTTATAGCAAAGGTTAGAATTGAAGGTCTAAGAGATCATGGTGCCTGCCTAAGTCCGTTTAATACCTTTCAAATCATTCAAGGGCTGGAAACGCTCGAAGTGCGTATGAAGAAACACAGTGAAAATGCCCTGGCTTTGGCAGAATGGTTGCAAGAGCAAAAAGAAGTGACCTGGGTAAATTATCCTGGCCTTAAGACAAGCCCTTATTATGCTCAAGCCGAAGTTTATCTTCCCAAAGGACAGAGTAGTATAGTGACCTTTGGTGTAAAAGGTGGCTTTGAATCAGCCAAAAAAGTGGCAGATGAGACAAAGATCTTCTCTTTACTTGCCAATATAGGTGATACCAAATCCCTGATTATTCATCCGGCAAGTACAACCCATCAGCAGCTGGACGATGCTGCTCAGGAGTCTACGGGGGTTACAAAAGATCTTATTCGGCTATCTGTCGGGTTGGAAGATTTGGATGATCTCAAGACAGATTTGCAGCAGGCATTTGCTGCGATTGACAAGTCTGTTTTGGCCTAAACGAATCTCTGAAGCGTGTCAGCCCTTTAGGAAAGACACGCTTCTAAAAAATGATAGTTTAAAGCACCATGAAAGAAGCGACTTCGGTTTTACATCATTTAAAGTTGCCACAATACACCACGATCAGTGGGGCCTCTAGAGATCTTGAATTGTCCTATGAGCTTTTTGGAAGGGAGTTATTTGCTGCGCCCATAGTTCTGGTCAATCATGCTCTTACCGGTAATTCTAATGTGGCCGGAAAAGATGGGTGGTGGTCATCCTTAATTGGTGAAGGTAAATGTATTGATACCAAAAAATACACCATTCTCGCTTTTAACATTCCGGGAAACGGATATGATGGCTTCACCGTTGATAATTACAGAGATTTTGTGGCTGGCGATATCGCCAGAATTTTCCTGTTGGGACTAAAAGCGCTTGAAATTGACAAGCTTTATGCCATTATAGGGGGATCACTCGGTGGTGGAATCGCCTGGGAGATGGCTGCTCTTGAACCCGAACTTACAACCCATTTGATCCCTGTTGCCTCTGACTGGAAATCTACAGATTGGCTGATTGCTAATTGCCAAATACAAGAACAATTCCTGGTGAATTCAAAGCAGCCGGTTCACGACGCACGCATGCATGCAATGCTCTGTTACCGAACCCCCGAATCCTTTAAGGAACGCTTTCAACGAAGTACTAATTCTGAACTACAGATTTTTAATGTAGAGAGTTGGTTAATACATCATGGGAAGAAATTACAGGAGCGGTTTCAATTATCAGCTTATAAATTAACCAATCAGCTTTTAAAGACCATTGATATTACCAGAGATGGGGAAGAAGCTTTTAATGAACTAAAACGAAGCACAACCAATATCCATATCATTGGGGTAGATTCCGACCTCTTTTTTACAGCTAAGGAGAATAAAGAGACGTTTAAACAACTGGCCCAGGCCAATAGCAATGTTACTTACGGCGAAATACAGTCGCTCCACGGTCACGATGCCTTTCTTATCGAATTTGAGCAAATGCAACAATTGCTCAAAGGAGTTTTTGATCAGAGCGGGAAACGAAAGCGTGTCAAAATCCTGAAGTTTGGCGGAAAATCACTTTCAAATGGAGAAGGTATCGGACGCGTACTGGAGATTATCTCATCGAAGGTAAAAGATGATGAAAACATTGCCGTGGTGCTTTCAGCCCGTGAAAGGGCCACCGATCAATTAGAGGCCATTCTTGAAAAAGCGGCATCTGGGAAGAAATACAAAAAAGATTTCGAGGCCTTTGAAAAGTATCAGAAGCATACATTTCACAATATCAATCTCTCATCAGAATTCCGAAAACTGGTAGAGCTTTTTGAGGGGGTATCCCTGCTTGGAGATTATAGCGAAAAGATAAAAGACCAGGTTTTAGCTTATGGCGAGTTAATATCGGCAAAGCTCATTACCAAATTACTTATCGGCAAAGGAATAAAGGCCAAACTGATAGATTCCAGGAAACTGATCAAAACTGACAATACTTTTGGCGATGCCAAAGTGATAGAATCGCAATCTAAGGAAAACGTCCTTGGAGAATTCAGAAAATTAGATTCAGATTGCATAGCTGTAATTACCGGTTTCATAGCTTCTAATTTAGAGAACGAAACCACAACTTTAGGACGTAATGGAAGTAATTATACGGCTTCGTTAATTGCCAATTTCGTAGATGCCGAAGAGCTTCAGAACTATACACATGTGGATGGTATTTTTACAGCTAACCCAGAGTTGGTAAATGAAGCCAGGCGTATTTCGCAATTGTCTTATGGTGAAGCCAACGAGTTGGCAAATTTTGGTGCAACTATTCTACATGCCAAAACCATCATTCCACTGCTTGAAAAAAATATTCCACTTAGAATACTCAATACCTTTAATGGTGATAATGAGGGCACTTTAATAAACGCCCAAACCAGTAAGGAGGGGATAAAATCCTTATCTGTCATTGAAAATGAAGCCCTTATAAATTTAGAAGGGCGAGGTTTGTTAGGCAAGGTGGGGGTAGATGCAAGAATATTTAAAGCGTTGAGCAAGAATAATGTCAATGTTGGGATTATTTCCCAGGGATCTTCAGAACGGGGAATTGGACTTGTGGTAGATTCTAAAAAGGCTAAAATAGCTAAAAGCGCCCTCCAGGCGGAGTTTGATGATGATTTTAAGATGCAAGACATCAATTCGATTTCTATTATTGATGATGTTTCGGTGATCTCCATTATAGGGCAAGATCTGAGCACGTTTCACAAACCCTATAACGCCCTTATAAAGAATCATATCGTACCCTTATTGTTTAACAACACCATTTCAGGAAAGAATGTCAGCCTGGTTGTCAAGAAATCGGACCTCAATAAGGCCCTGAATGTAATGCACGGCCAAATATTTGGGATCAGTAAAAAAGTAAATTTGGCCATTTTTGGTCATGGCAACGTAGGTGGTACCCTGATCGACCAGGTTTTAGGTTCGGCTAGTACTATTGAAAAACGCAAGGGAATTCAGCTTAATATTTTTGCTCTGGCAAATTCAAAGAAATTACTTCTAAACAAGGATGGAATTTCAAAGAGCTGGAAACGCGATATAACCGAAAAGGGTGCTAATTACAATGTTGGCGCCGTTTTTAATTATGCCCGCGAGCATCATTTAGAAAATTTAATTGCAGTAGACAATACCGCCAGCGAGGATTTTGTAGCCAATTACTTTGATTTTGCGGAGAATGGTTTTGATCTGGTGTCTTCGAATAAGGTCGCAAATACACTTGGGTTCGACTATTATCAATTGCTGAGAGAAGAACTGCAAAAAAACCAAAAGCAGTATTTGTATGAAACTAATGTTGGAGCTGGACTCCCACTGATAGATACTATAAAGTTACTGCACCTTTCAGGAGAAAACATAACCCGGATTAAAGGGGTTTTTTCAGGCTCCCTAAGCTATATCTTTAATACGTTTTCTGAAGTAGACACTCCATTTTCCTTTGTTTTAAAGGAGGCCATAAGAAAGGGATATACCGAACCGGACCCTAGAGAAGATCTTTCAGGTAACGATGTAGGGCGCAAACTGCTGATTCTGGCAAGAGAATTAGACCTCCGCAATGAGTTTGCCGATGTGCAGATTCAAAATTTAATTCCCGAACTCCTGCGAAAAGGAGCGGTTTCAACTTTTTTAGATAATCTGGGGATACTTGATGATACTTTTAATGAGATTAAGAAGAACCAGAAGCCAGGACACGTTTTGCGTTATATCGGAGAATTGCATGGAGATCTGCAACAAGATAAAGGAAAACTGGATGTGCAGTTGGTTTCTGTTCCTAAAGAGAGCAGCCTGGGACAGGTTAAAGGATCCGATTCTATTATCGAGATATATACAGAGTCTTATGGAGAACAACCCGTTGTAATCCAGGGCGCCGGTGCCGGTGCTGCGGTAACGGCCCGGGGTGTTTTTGGAGATATTTTAAGAATTGCCGAAAAGAATAGGTGAGGCAGTGATCAATTAACAATTAGCAGTTAATATTAAGACATTGGAAAAAAAGCAATTTGAGACCGAAGCCATACGCACCCAACTGGAGCGTTCTCAGTTTCTAGAACATTCGAGCCCGTTATACTTAACATCGAGCTTTGTTTTTGAAGATGCTGAGGACATGAGGGCTTCATTTGCCGAAGAAAAAGATCGGACGATCTATTCGCGCTATGCAAACCCGAATTCTTCAGAATTTATTGAGAAAGTTTGTAAAATGGAAGGAGCCGAAGACGGTTTTGCCTTCGCGTCTGGCATGGCGGCAGTATTTTCTACTTTTGCCGCATTATTGAAAAGCGGGGATCATGTGGTTTCTGCAAAAAGCATTTTCGGATCCACCCATACGCTGTTTACTCAATTTTTTCCGCAATGGGATATTCGACATTCTTATTTTGGGACTGAAGAAATATACGAGCTCGAAAAGTATATCACTCCTCAAACCCGGATGATCTATGCAGAATCTCCTACCAATCCCGGTGTTGAAATCCTTGATCTTGAATTTTTAGGAGAGATGGCCAAAAAGCACAAGCTAATTTTGGTAATAGACAACTGCTTCGCATCACCTTATTTGCAGAGACCAATTGATTTTGGGGCAGATCTGGTCATACATTCAGGCACGAAACTCATGGATGGTCAGGGGAGAGTTCTTGGCGGTATAACCGTGGGTAGAAAAGATCTTATAGATAAAGTGTACCGGTTTTCGAGAATTACCGGCCCTGCTATTTCTCCTTTTAATGCCTGGGTGCTGTCTAAAAGCCTTGAAACGCTTGGCGTAAGAGTGGATCGTCATTGCGAGAACGCGCTTAAACTGGCAGAATTCTTGGAAACTCATTCTCGTATAAACTGGGTAAAGTATCCTTTCTTAAAATCACATCCGCAGTATGCACTCGCTCAAAAACAGATGAGTGCAGGGGGGAGTGTTGTGGCTTTTGAATTGAAAGGTGGTCTGGCGGCTGGCCGCAGGTTCTTTGATGCCATAAAATTATTGTCACTATCTGCCAACCTGGGTGATACGCGTAGCATTGTAACCCACCCTGCTTCCACCACACATAGCAAACTTTCCCCGGAGGAACGAACTGCTACCGGAATTACAGACGGGATGGTACGAGTTTCTGTCGGACTGGAGCATATCAACGATATCATTGCAGATGTAAAACAGGCGCTCGAAGCAGGTTGAAAGAACAATTGGGTAAGCCTATTTTTTCTATCTTCGCAATATGCTGTCCAAAAAGACGAAATACGGGCTAAAAGCCCTGACGTACCTGGCGTCTCAAAAAGATAAACAACCTGTTCAGATTGCCGAAATTTCCAGACAGGAGAACATTTCTCAAAAGTTTCTTGAAAGCATCTTGCTTACCCTTAGAAAAACTGGATTCCTTGGTTCTAAGAAAGGTAAGGGAGGAGGATATTACCTTATTAAGGAACCTTCCGAAATTCCGATGACTTCAGTTATTCGGGTTTTAGAGGGCCCGATAGCCATGGTACCTTGTGTAAGTCTCAACTTCTACGAGAAATGCGATGACTGTCCTGATGAGGCCTCCTGTTCTGTTCACAAATTGATGATTAAGGTAAGAGATAGTGCCCTGGAAGTCTATAGAAAGAATACGCTTGCCGACTTGATTGACTAAGAACCTTTGTCTATTTGCAAAAAATAGGCCGACATCACCAAAATATTCCTAATTCCTTCCTAAAATTCTTAATAATCTATTAAAACTATAGGGTAAACATAATATTCATGGTTTTTTAACGTACTACTTTGAAAAATAAGTTTACATTTGGATAGTCTATAATTTCTATAGGATAAATAATTTAAATGCATATGGTACTTACAAAAGCGCAACTAGACAGTCTTAACATTCAGTTCAAAGGAATTCCACCCGAAGAAATTATCTCCTGGGCCATTCAATTTGCCAGCAATCCTGTTGTTACTACAAACTTCAGGCCTTATGAGGTGGCTATATTGCACGCCGTCACTGATGTGCAGCGGAATATACCTGTAATCTGGTGCGACACGGGATACAACACCCCCGATACCTATAACCATGCCGAGGAGCTGATCTATAGGCTTGGCCTAAACATAAAATTATATGTTCCAAAGCAAACATCTGCGCATAGAGATGCTGTTATGGGCATTCCAAATATTGAAGACCCCAGACATGCTGAATTTACCGAACAAGTAAAATTAGAACCTTTCCGCAGGGCAATGTCAGAGCACAAGCCAGATGTTTGGTTTACCAACCTTAGAAAAGGACAAACTGCGCTAAGAAATACTTTAGATATTTTGAGCCTTAGCAAAGATGGTGTTCTTAAGGTTAGTCCGTTTTATCACTGGAACGATGCCCAACTTGATGTATACCTGAAAGAGCGTGGACTTCCTAACGAACAGCGGTATTTTGATCCTACCAAGGTGCTCGAAAACAGAGAGTGTGGCCTACATACCTAAGTACTAGTTAGTGGCAACGAACATAGCGAAATCCCATTCAGTTTTTTTGAAATAAAACCTATTTAATCTATAGGAATATTAGATTTATAAATGCAGAGCTTTAGAACAGAAATAGAGAATCCGGTCGTTGAAAAAGACATTATAGAACTGGAAAAGAAAATAAGCCAGTTTAAGGAGGGCAATCTTGATGAGGAGAAATTTAGAAGCCTGCGTCTGGCTCGTGGGGTGTATGGCCAGCGCCAAGCAGGTGTACAGATGATCCGCATCAAATTGCCTTATGGCAAGGTAAGCGCCAGACAATTGAGAAGAATTGCCGATGTGGCAGATGAATACTCAACAGGTCGCCTGCACATTACAACCCGTCAAGACATTCAAATACACTATGTAGACCTTGAACGCACCCCGGAACTCTGGGCGCAATTAGAGAAAGATGAAGTAACCTTACGGGAAGCCTGTGGCAATACCGTTAGAAACGTAACGGCCAGCGAAACCGCCGGAATTGACCCAGCCGAACCCTTCGATGTCTCTCCATATGCCCAGGCGGTTTTCGAGTATTTCCTAAGAAACCCGATAGGGCAGGAAATGGGAAGAAAATTCAAAGTCTCTTTTTCTGCCTCAGACTCAGATACAGGACTTTCGTATATGCACGACCTTGGCTTTATAGCTAAAATGGAAGGCGGTGTACACGGATTTAAAGTAATGCTAGGTGGCGGATTGGGGTCTCAACCACGTCATGCGGATGAATTATATTCCTTTTTACCCTCAGATCTTATCATTCCGCTAATGGAGCGGGTGATCCGGGTTTTTGACCGGTATGGTGAACGAAAAAGCAGGGCAAAAGCAAGGATGAAATTCCTCCTCAAAGACATTGGACTAGCTGGTTTCAAAGAACTGCTGGCCGAAGTGGAAGGAGCACTGCAGTACGAGAGCTTTCCAATAGATACAGAATCGCATCCTAAGCCTCACTTAGCAGCGGGATCTCCCTCTTCTGTGACCATAGAAGATTACGAGGCCTTTGATAAGTGGAAGCGCACAAACCTTGTTCCTCAAAAACAGGCTGGTTATGTAGCCATAGGTATAAAGGTATTGTTAGGTGACTTTTATACCGATAAGGCCAGACTCCTGGCCGATTTGATTGAAAAATACGCAGCTTCGGAAATCAGGCTATCACTGCGGCAGAATATTCTTATTCCCTATGTGAAAGAAGAACTGATTCCGTTTTTCTATAAAGAGTTAAAAAAATTAGGCTTCGCCGAGGCCGGCTACAATAAAGCGCTCGATATCACTGCTTGTCCTGGTACAGATACTTGCAATCTTGGGATTGCAAGTAGTACCGGGATTGCTCAGGAACTGGAGCGCATCATCAAAGAAGAATATCCGCAGTATATCACCAATCCGGATGTCGTTATCAAGATCAGCGGATGTATGAATGCCTGCGGGCAACACAATATGGCTCATATTGGTTTCCAGGGTATGTCTATACGCACCAAGGATAAATTGGTGGCACCGGCCTTGCAGGTTCTTTTGGGAGGCGGTAATTTAGGCAATGGCAATGGCAAATTTGCCGACAAAGTCATAAAAATCCCAAGTAAAAGAGGACCTGAGGCATTGCGCTTTATTCTAAACGATTTCGAGGCAAACGGCAACGGAGACTCTTACGACATCTACTACCATGCAAAAGGGGAGCGCTATTTTTATGAATTGCTTAAACCTCTGGCCGATATTGAAAATCTCGGTCCTTCAGATTTCATTGATTGGGGGAATACAGAGCGTTATAAAAAAGCGATCGGAGTAGGAGAATGTGCCGGAGTGGTAATTGACTTGATAGCCACCTTGCTTTTTGAAAGTGAAGAGAAGATCCAAAAAGCCAAAGAAGCCTTTGAAGATGGAAAGTGGGCCGCTAGCATTTATTTCACTTACGCTTCCATGGTGAATTCAGCGAAAGCGCTTTTAACGGCAGAAAAAACTAAAACAAACACCCACGCCAGCATTATTAAAGACTTTAATGAGTTTTTTGTTGAGTCTAAAAGACTCAAGCTAGATAGCTCTTTTGAAGATTTGGTATTGCAGCTTAATAAAAATGCGCCATCAAAAGAATTTGCAGCTTCCTATCTTAAGGATGCTCAAACATTTCTGAGAAAAGTAGAGGCGTACAGAAAGGAGGAGTTGGCTTATGCTTAAAGCACCAAAACTTACAGTAGTAGGGGCTGGCCCGGGTGCCATAGACCTTATAACCCTAAGAGGAATTAGAGCCTTGCAAAAGGCCGATGTGGTCCTTTATGACGCATTGGTAGACCAGGAACTTCTCGAATACGCACCTCAGGCTGAACAGATTTTTGTAGGCAAAAGAAGAGGCTGCTATCACTACCAGCAAGATCAGATTAATGAACTTATTGTAAGCAGGGCCATTACCCACGGACATGTGGTGCGTCTTAAAGGAGGAGACCCCTTTGTTTTTGGCAGAGGCGCTGAAGAAATGGAATATGCTGCTTCTCATGGTCTTGAAGTAGCCATGGTTCCTGGTATTTCTTCCTGTATAGCGGTTCCTGCCTCGCAACAAATTCCTGTTACAAAAAGAGGAACTTCAGAGAGTTTCTGGGTGATTACCGGGACTACCAGGGAGCATAAGTTGTCTAAAGATGTGGCCCTGGCCGCTAAATCAAGCGCTACGGTAGTGATCCTTATGGGAATGTCTAAGCTACAACAGATTACAGAACTTTTTAAATTAGAAGGAAAGTCCGAAACCCCTGTTGCTGTAATTCAAAATGGGACCTGGAATAATGAAAAGGTAGCTGCCGGAACTATAAACACGATCATATCGCTAGTAGAAGAAAAACAATTGAAAAATCCGGCTATTATCATTATTGGAGCTGTTGTACAACACAGAGAACGTTTAATGGAAATTCAGGAGCAGTTAACCTTAGAGGAAGTACACTAATGGAACGAAATAATCTATATCCAGTTTTTTTAAAAGCCAGTCAGCTTCACATCCTGATCGTGGGCGGAGGATTTGTAGCCGAGGAAAAACTACATTTCCTCACAAAATCAAGCCCGGATGCGAGAGTGACACTTCTTTCTCCCATGTTTAGAGAAGGTACTTTAAAACTTGCGAAACAATACAAGGTAGAGTTGATCACAGATTTCTATGATGCAAAGTACTTAAAAGGCAAGCATCTGGTAGTTGCTACCACTGATAAACCCGAACTCAATATCCAGATATACGAGGATTGCCGTGCCCAGGACAAATTGGTGAATGTAGCAGACAACCCGCCATATTGCGATTTTTACCTGGGAGGTATTGTTACGAAAGGAAATGTCAAAGTAGCGATTTCTACTAATGGGAAATCCCCGACTACCGCCAAACGCCTTCGCCAATTTTTTGAGGAAGTTATTCCCGAAAACATAAACGAACTAGTACAGAATTTGAATGCATATCGAAAAACCCTTAAAGGAGATTTCGAATATAAAGTAGATAAAATGAATGAGGTTACTAAAACCTTGGTAAACGAAACCGAATCCCAAATTGCCAGGTGAACGAATCACTTCTTCACCTAACCTTAAAAAGAAAACAATGATTAAAACAGATATACTGATTATAGGAGCTGGGCCCACAGGGCTGTTCACCGTCTTTGAAGCGGGCTTGCTTAAAATGAAGACACATTTAATCGATGCCTTACCGCAACCAGGTGGGCAGTGTTCAGAGATTTATCCAAAAAAACCCATTTACGATATTCCGGCATATCCCGAGATCCTGGCAGGTGATCTCGTAGATAGGCTTATGGAGCAAATTGCCCCTTTTGAACCTGGTTTTACCCTGGGAGAACGGGCAGAAAAACTCGAAAAACTTGAGGATGGCTCCTTCGTGGTAACCACCAACAAAGGTACACAGCATAACGCGCCGGTGGTGGTTATTGCGGGGGGGCTTGGCTCTTTCGAACCTCGTAAGCCCCCTATTGAAAATATAACCGACTTTGAAGAGAGCGGTGTGGTATATATGATAAAAGACCCTGAGGTATACAGAAACAAAAAGGTTGTTATTGCAGGAGGAGGAGATTCGGCTTTGGACTGGTCTATTTTCCTTGCAGATATTGCGGCCGAGGTCTCCTTGGTTCACAGACGTAATGAATTCCGTGGAGCGCTTGATTCTGTTGAAAAGGCCGCCGAACTTGCAAAGCTTGGAAAAATAAAATTATATACCGAAGCAGAGGTTAAGAAACTGTATGGTGACGACCAATTAGAAGCCGTAGTTGTAAAGCACAATGACGCCGCAAAGGGAGAAACCTATTTAGAAACAGATCATTTTATTCCCCTTTTCGGACTTTCCCCTAAACTGGGCCCTATTGGTGACTGGGGGCTGGAGATCGAAAAGAATGCTATCAAAGTGAACAATGCGTACGACTATCAGACCAATATTCCAGGAGTGTACGCCGTTGGAGACGTAAACACCTATCCGGGGAAATTAAAACTAATCCTTTCTGGGTTTCACGAAGCCGCTGTAATGTGTCAAAGCGCCTATCAGCTTGTAAACCCTGGAAAACGATATGTAATGAAATACACAACCGTTGGCGGTGTAACAGGTTTCGATGGTTCCAAGAAAGAAGCCAAAAAAGAAGTAGTGCAAAGCATTTTAACGTAGTGTTTTTTAGTTTACTATTAGCTCAAGGCCCCCTGCACTTCGAATGCTTAATCTGAAGTCAGGGGGTTTTCTTAGATTTTTGGGCATCGTAAAAAAGAAGTGTTTTCCTTGCTTTTAATTCCGCTGAACCCTTTCTTTGTACTAGTTCATTACAGACTGATTATGTTATCAAGAAAGGTGGAGGGAATAGACCCTATGATACCTTAGCAACCCTTTAACTCTAAAGAAGGTGCTACATTCTATCCAGTCCCATGGGGCCAGGACAGATAACACAAAGCAAGACATTGTCTTTCCTTTTCCTTACTTGATCATATAAATAATTTGGGCGCTCCCCTCCGACGCTAACGCTATGGAGAAGGCCGGGCTTTCGGTAGTCGCTCTTTTGCTGTTATGTCAAACACCGTCTGGACACAAGCAAAAGTAGCTTCAACAAACCCTCAATCCCTAGCGCAAAAAGAAACGAAATGAAGAATATAGAAGAAATACTGCAAGAACGCATCCTGGTCCTGGACGGGGCCATGGGAACCATGCTTCAGCGCTATAAGTTTACAGAATCGGATTTCAGAGGTGAACGCTTTCAGGATTGGCCGCATCCCCTACAGGGAAATAACGACCTTCTTACCCTAACACAGGCTGACGCCATTGCAGAAGTGCACCGCAAGTATTTTGAAGCAGGCGCGGATATCGTAGAAACCAACACTTTTTCAGGGACCAGTATTGCCATGGCCGATTACCATATGGAAGACCTGGTATACGAACTCAACTATGAATCTGCCCGGATTGCCAAAAAAGTAGCAAAAGAATTTACGGCAAAAGAACCCGCTAAGCCCAGGTTCGTTGCCGGAAGCATAGGTCCTACAAACAAAACGGCCAGTATGTCTCCAGATGTGAATGATCCTGGATATCGAGCAGTCTCTTTTGAAGATTTACGAAAAGCGTATAAAGAGCAAACCGAAGCCCTGCTAGACGGAGGAGCAGACATCCTATTGGTAGAAACCATTTTTGATACCTTAAACGCTAAGGCCGCACTTTTTGCAATAGATGAAGTTCAACACGAGAGGCATTTAAACATTCCCGTTATGGTGAGTGGTACTATTACAGACGCCTCTGGGAGAACCTTGTCCGGGCAAACCGCAGAAGCCTTTTTAATTTCTGTTTCTCACATCCCTATTTTGTCTATTGGCTTTAATTGTGCCCTGGGAGCAAAGCAATTGACACCTCACCTGGAAATAATTGCCGCGAAATCAGATCAGGCTACCTCGGCCCATCCAAATGCAGGGCTGCCAAATGCCTTCGGCGAATACGATGAGAGTCCGGAACAAATGGCAGAACAGATTGAGGAATACCTGGAAAAGAGTTTGGTAAATATTATTGGAGGATGTTGCGGAACGACTCCAGAACATATCCGGGCAATAGCAGACTTGGTCAAAAATTACAAACCGAGACCTTTTCTGAAAAATCACAAACCCCAAAATTCAAAATTCTTAACTGCGGACTGAAACTTCGTACTTGGAATTTAAAGCAACTGTTTTTATCACATGATAACCGAAAAGGAACATAGATATTTAAAGCTTTCAGGCCTCGAAGCTTTGGTAATAACACCGGAAAGCAATTTTATCAATGTGGGGGAGCGTACCAATGTCGCTGGATCGCGAAAATTCTTGAGGCTCATCAAAGAAGAAAGTTACGAAGAGGCGCTTGAAATTGCCCGTCATCAGGTAGAAGGAGGAGCTCAGATCATCGATGTAAATATGGACGATGGACTTATCGATGGGAAAGAAGCTATGGTGAAATACTTAAATCTTATCATTGCCGAACCAGATATTGCGCGGGTTCCCATAATGATAGATAGTTCTAAATGGGAAATTATTGAAGCCGGACTACAGGTGGTTCAGGGAAAAAGCGTGGTAAATTCAATTAGTTTAAAAGAGGGTGAAGAAGAATTTATCCGCCAGGCAAGACTAATACGCCGTTACGGGGCCGCTGTGATCATAATGGCCTTCGATGAAGTGGGTCAGGCCGATAGTTTTGAAAGGCGAATAGAGATTGCCAAACGCTCTTACGACATATTGGTGAGCAAGGTGAATTTTCCACCAGAAGACATCATTTTTGACCTCAATATTTTTCCAGTGGCCACCGGAATGGAGGAACACAAGCGCAATGCTGTAGATTTTATAGAAAGTACAAGATGGGTAAGGGAAAACCTCCCGCACTGCAGTGTAAGTGGCGGGGTGAGTAATGTTTCTTTTAGTTTCAGAGGAAATAACCCGGTTAGGGAAGCCATGCACTCCGTTTTTCTGTATCACGCCATTCAGGCCGGAATGAATATGGGGATTGTTAATCCGGCTTTACTTGAAGTCTACGACGACATCCCCAAGGACCTCCTGGAGTATGTTGAGGATGTGATCCTAAATAGAAGAGATGATGCCACAGAGCGATTGCTGGAGTTTGCCGAAACTGTTGTTGGGAAAGCAAAAGAAAGCAAAGCAGATCTTTCCTGGAGGAAAGATAGCCTCCAGGAGCGGATTACAAGAGCCCTTGTAAAGGGTATAGATCAATATATCGAAGAGGATGTAGAAGAAGCCAGAGCTGCCGCTACTAAACCAATTGAGGTCATAGAAGGAAATCTGATGACAGGCATGAACGTGGTTGGAGATCTTTTTGGAAGTGGAAAAATGTTTCTTCCCCAGGTTGTAAAATCGGCCAGAGTAATGAAAAAAGCCGTGGCATATTTAACACCCTTTATTGAAGCCTCCAAAGCTGATGGAAAAGTTGGAGTAGCCGGAAAGATTCTTATGGCAACTGTAAAAGGAGATGTTCATGACATCGGCAAAAATATTGTGAGTGTTGTACTTGCCTGCAATAACTATGAAATTGTAGACTTAGGGGTTATGGTGCCTCCCGAAAAAATTATAGAGACCGCAATAAAGGAAGGCGTAGATATAATTGGCTTAAGCGGACTAATAACACCCTCGCTTGATGAAATGGTGTTCCTGGCCAAAGAAATGCAACGGCAAAACTTTGAGGTGCCTCTGTTGATAGGAGGGGCCACAACAAGTAAGGCACATACCGCGGTAAAGATCGATCCGCAATACCATTCTGCCGTAGTCCATGTAAACGATGCCAGCCGTGCCGTAACGGTGGTAGGCGATCTGTTGCGAAAAGATACCTCGGGAGGATATAAAAAATCTGTTAAACTAGACTATGAAGCCTTCAGAGATAAATTTCTAAAGCGTGGAAAACAAAAAGAATACCTGGATTTAAAGACGGCCAGAGCCAACAAATTTAGTATAGATTGGTCCAGTGAGGAAGTAAAAAAACCTGCCCAACTGGGAATACAGCAAATTTCAGATTTTGATCTTCACCTCCTGGAAGACTATATCGATTGGACTCCTTTTTTTCGCAGTTGGGATCTACACGGGAAATTTCCGGAAATATTGCAGGATGATTTGGTGGGTGAACAGGCTACCGAACTGTATAGGGATGCAAAACGAATGCTCAAAGCGGTTATTGAGAAAAAACAACTTCAGGCAAAAGCGATTTTTGGACTGTTCCCGGCTAACAGCATCGCCGATGATGATATTGAAGTCTCTAGAGGTGAAAGAAGGTTTACCTTCCGAACGCTGCGGCAACAGTTAAAGAAGAAAGCAGGGGTTCCCAACTTCGCACTTGCAGATTTTATCGCACCGAAAACCACTGGCGTTCAGGATTACATAGGCTGTTTCTGCGTTTCTGCAGGCTTTGGAACCCAAGAATTAGCTGAGAGCTATGAAAAGAAGCTGGATGACTACAATGCAATTATGATTAAAGCCCTGGCCGACAGGCTGGCAGAAGCTTTTGCAGAGTACCTCCATAAGGAAGTGAGGACTAAATTTTGGGCATATGCAAGCAAAGAGACACTAAGCAACGAAGCTCTAATCAAGGAACAGTACAAAGGAATACGCCCGGCCCCTGGTTATCCCGCATGCCCTGATCATCAGGAAAAAAGTACCATTTGGGAAATGTTGGATGTGGAGGAAAAAATTGGTGTTAAGCTTACAGAAAATCTGGCAATGTGGCCGGCCGCAAGTGTTAGCGGCTACTATTTTGCACATCCCGAAGCCAGGTATTTTGGCCTGGGTAAAATTACTGAAGACCAACTTCAGGATTATGCGAAAAGAAAGGAAGTAAGCTTAGAAGAGGCAAGGAAGTGGTTGTCGCCAAACCTGGCCGAAGCTTGAGTCAAGGAAAGAGAGAATTACAAAGCTTGTATCTGTTCTTTAGAGACGAGCAGTTAAGAAACAAACAGAATAGAATTTAAATAGATGAAGGTTACGGACCACATAAAAGAAGCAAAAGGAGAAACACTCTTCTCCTTCGAGATCATCCCCCCTGTTAAGGGCAGAAGCATTCAGGAATTATACGATAATATTGATCCTTTGATGGAATTTAGGCCTCCGTTTATTGATGTAACCACCTCACGAGAGGAATATGTATACATCGATAGAGATGGCTTGCTAGACAAAAGACTTACCAGGATGCGACCGGGTACCGTGGGTATCTGTGCTTCTATAAAACACAAGTACGATGTAGATACTATTCCGCATGTACTTTGTGGAGGCTTTACCAAAGAAGAAACAGAATACCTGTTGGTAGATTGTCATTATTTGGGGATAGACAACATCATGGCGCTACGTGGTGATGCGATGCGTGAAGAGCAGTATTTCGAGCCCACGAAAGGCGGACATACTTACGCCTCCGACTTAATAAAACAAATACAAGGGCTTAATACAGGCCAATACCTGCATGAGGTCATAGAAACTGATGATTGCGCGGATTTTTGCATCGGGGTGGCAGGCTACCCCGAAAAGCACATGGAGGCACCCTCACTGAAAACAGACCTAAAATGGCTAAAACACAAAATGGAGCTTGGAGCCGATTATGTGGTAACGCAGATGTTTTTTGATAACCAAAAATATTTCAACTTCGTTGACGCGGCACGCCAAATGGGGATTACGGTCCCTATTATACCCGGAATAAAACCAATAGCTGTTAAAAGGCATTTGCAGCTGCTTCCCCAAGTTTTCCGTACAGATCTTCCAGAGGCCCTGATAGAAGCCGTTGACGGTTGCAAAAACAATAAGGAGGTAAGGCAGGTAGGCATAGAGTGGGCCATTGAACAATCTAAAGAACTTAGGAAGGCGGGCGTTCCGGTGCTGCATTATTATTCTATGGGAAAATCTGATAATATCAAGAAAATAGCAGAGGCTATTTTTTAGTGGGTAATTAGCAGTGTGCGGTAGACAATCTTCTTGGAACTGCTTACTGCCAACTGCTTACTTTTATCTACTTTTACCCCAATGAACACCAAAATATTTCTTGCCTGCCTGCTTTGTGTTCTATGTGGGTTTTCCCAGGAAGCGGAGAAGCAGAGTACCTACACCCTCGATTTTAATCCGTTTTACGGGTCTATTCTACTTCATAATACAGACATTTCGCATTTAATTTCAGAGCATCCCGCCGGATTCATTCTCTCCTATAATAAAAAGACCTTCGGGGAAGAGGAATGGCAGGAGCTGTATAACTATCCGGATACAGGCATTACCTTTATTTACCAGGACATGAACAATGCTATTCTCGGGGAGAATTTTAGTCTGTATGCCCATTACAATTTCTATTTTTTTAAAAGAAACTTACAATTTAGAATTGGGCAGGGAATAGCCTATAACACCAACCCCTACGATAGAAACCAAAACTTTAGGAATAATGCCTACGGGTCCCATCTACTCAGTACAACCTTTGTGATGTTTAATTATCAAAAAGAAAAGCTATTAAAAAACCTGGGTGTAAAGGCGGGGATCTCTTTGGTGCATTATTCCAATGCTAATTTTAAAGCACCCAACACTTCTACAAATACCTTTGCGTTTAACGCCGGACTGGTATACTCCCTGGAAAACCAGGAGCAGAAGGGGTATTTAATGGATCCGGAAAAAGAACAAATCAAAGAACCTATAAAATACAATATAGCTTTTAGAACCGGGCTCAACGAAAGCGATGTAATCAACTCTGGTCAGTTCCCCTTCTACATTTTTTCTGGTTATGCAGACAAGCGCCTCAGTAGAAGAAGCGCTGTACAACTGGGAGCAGATCTCTTTTTTTCCAATTTTTTGAAAGAACTTATTAGGTTTCAGGCAATCTCATTTCCGGAAATGAATGTGGATGAGGATACCGACTTTAAGAGAGTCGGGCTTTTTCTGGGCCACGAATTGTTTATCAACAAAATGAGTATTATTAGCCAGTTAGGGTACTATGTATACTACCCATTCGATTTTGAAGGGCGCACCTACAACAGAATAGGATTAAAGCGCTATTTTGGCGACAAATGGTTTGGGGCCGTTACTTTAAAATCGCATGGGGCCAAGGCCGAGGCGGTTGAGTTTGGGGTGGGGGTGCGTCTTTAGAGAACATTAAGCAGTAAACAATAAACAATAAACAGTAAACAATAAACAATAGGCTGTAAGCGGTGAACAGTAAACAAGTATCAATTATCAATTTGTCTCTTTGGAGTAAGCTGAAGTTTGCTTTGATTAGCATTTTGCTTTTGTCCTGTAACGGGGATAATACCCCAGATTGCTTCCAAAACGCTGGAGATCTCGTTAGGAATGAGGTGGCGGTGGCTAATTTTGATAAAATTACGGTCTTTGAAAGGGTGCGCCTGGTCTTACGACAAGATGCGGTGCAAAGAGTGGAGATAGAGACTGGAGAATTCTTAAAAGATGAGGTAAGCGCAACGGTTAAGAACGGAACCTTGATTTTACGAAACGCCAACAGTTGTAATCTCTTTCGGGAATATGGTTTGACCACGGTGTTTGTTTCTTCACCAAACATTACTGAAATACGAAGTAGTACGGGCCTCCCGATAGAAAGTGATGGTGTTTTGGGTTTTCCAAGTTTACAATTGATATCCGAAAGCTTTATCAATACAGACACAGAAACTACTGACGGTTCTTTTGATCTGGAGTTAGCTAGCGAGACGGTGGGCATTTTAGTAAACGGAATAGCATTTTTTAAACTTTCGGGAAGTACAGAAAATTTATCTGTTACGATAGCCGCAGGTGATTCCAGGGTGGAGGCCGAGCAGTTGACAGCTCAAAATGTAAATGTGAATCACAGAGGCAGTAATAATATTAGGATAAACCCCCAGGAGTCATTGGTAGGCGTTATCCGAGGCACCGGAGATGTGCTGAGCTTTAATCGTCCTGAAACCATAGATGTTGAAGTACTGTTTCGCGGTAAATTGATTTTTAAAGATTAGACAGTTTATAGGCAGTGAGACCTAATCGCTGTAATCAACTTAGAATTTAGAATGAAGAATTAAGAATTTCCCTCTCTTTGAAACCACTACTGAAATATTTAAAGAATCTTTTCGCGACAAACCGTGTACTGGCCGATAAGTCCCAACTACATGGTCTGGCCAGAGCCGATGCCTTATTTGCAGCTTTGGCTAATGACAGGCAGGTACCCGGGATGGCGGTAACAGTTTTGAAAAATGCCGCAGTCTTGCTACAAAAAGGTTATGGCTGCGCTGATATTGATAAGAAAAGTCCTGTAGATCCCCGAAATACGATTTTCAGGATAGCCAGCGTCTCCAAACCTATTGCGGCTACCGCATTAGCCGAAATGGTGACCGAAGGTACTATAGGCTTAGATGATTCTATTTACGATCACATACCCTCCTTTCCGCGAAAGCAAGCAGATATCACACTGAGACAACTAGCGGGTCATACTGCCGGAATTCGCACTTATAGGGGAAAAGAGTATGCGCTTAACAAACCCTATTCTATCAAAGATAGTTTGGAAGTTTTTCAAAATGATGATTTGCTTTTTGACCCTGGGAAAGGCTATAATTACAATAGTTTTGATTGGGTTCTTATATCATTGGCCATGCAGGAAGCCGCAAAAATGCCATTTGAGACTTATGTAAAGCAGAAAGTCCTGGCACCGTTGGATATGACGAACACCTTTCCTGAGATCTCCTCATTAGACCGAGCGCAGTCTTTGTCAGGTCGAGCGCAGTCGAGACCTCCTCACACCTGGGCCGCCTTCTACAGCAGAACCCCTGGCGGCTTTAAAAAGGCAGTAGAGGTAAATAATGAATACAAGCTGGCGGGAGGAGGCTATCTTTCTACTTCAGAGGATATCGCCAAACTTGGACAGGCCTATTTAGACAGGAAGATCGCGGAAGAAAAAGTACTTTCCGAGTTTTTAAGCTCTCAAACAATTGATAACATACCCACTTACTACGGACTTGGTTGGCAGGTAAGCGAAGACAAGGGCGGCAGGCCTTATTACGGGCATGTTGGCAATGGCGTGGGAGGCTATAGCAACTTTTTTGTCTATCCGGAGCAGCAGATGGTGGTTGTGGTACTTATCAATTGTACAGATCCAAAAGTACAGGAGGTGCTAGATGAAGCCATAGATGCGCTGTTTTTTGATTCTGGAAAAGTGCATCTTAGGGTATAAATGTTACTTTTATTGCGGGTTGCTGCGTATAGCATCTTAGCACATAATAATTACTTGGGTGAATTACGCGCATACAAAGCCAATGCAGTCGTAATTTTAGAACGCCTTGATACCAGATTAGTAGCAAATCAAAGAACTGACGACTAATAGTTTTCACTTTAGAACTTCCTCCGCAATTTCTTATTACCTTTAAGAGAACGGCCTAATCCATAAAAATGTCATGAAAAAGACGGTGCTTTTTTCAATATTCATGATCCTGTTCGCCTGTGGCAATCCGCAAAAGTCAGGGCCTTTAGACAAGGTAGAGGTTACTGCCGAGGTAAAACAAATGCTTTATGATTACCATGAGGCCATTGAGCAGCGAGGGCTTAGGGCAGAGTTTCAATACCTGGACGATTCTTCCGATTTTTTTTGGGTACCCCCGGGTTATACTTCCGCCTTAAGCTACGATTCGGTAAAGACAATCCTTATGCAGAATGACAAAGCACTGAAAAAAGCTGAATTTGAATGGAGTGCCTTAGAAATTTTTCCTTTGTCTAATTCCATCGCTACCTATTCAGGCATTGTTCACGCGCAAACCACGGATACTGCCGAGGTGGTTTCAGTGATTAGGATCATTGAATCTGGAACTCTTGTAAAGCGCAATGACGGCTGGAAGTTACTTAGCGGCCAGTCTGCGGTGCTAGGTGGGGATAGCGACAATTGAACACTAAGTTTTAGCTGAGGAATTCAAAAAAAATTGTAATTTAATTGAAGAAAATCCCTACTAGATATAAGGCGTTTTCACCTTACTCCCCCAACAAATTACCTGACCACCAATGAAAAGCAAGATATTCATAAGCTATCGGCGGCAAGACTCGAAGAAATCGGCGGCTCTTTTGCACACCAAATTAAGGAGTAAGTTTAAGACTTTCTATGACAAAGAGGACATTGATTTAGGAACCAATTGGATTGGAGTCAAAGGATTAAGGAGAAACTGGCCGAGTCTGAAGTGGTTTTAATGTTAATTGGGAAAGACTGGAGAGAAGACCGGTTATTTGATAAGAATGATTGGGTAAAAAAGGAGTTCGAATTGGCATATAAACAAGGAAAAAGAATTATTCCAATTCTTCTGGATCGAAAGGATGTACCCAAAACGAACGACCTACCAAAATCTGTTCGAAAACTTGTTGATTTTCAGGGACTTGAACTCGATATAACGGATTCTTCGGGAATAGATCAGCTCGCAAAAAAAATTGAATTTATAACATTTGAAATTGAAAACGGGCCTGTTGTTGCTGAATTTTTTTGAAGTTTATTCCAACCGATATACCTTAAAAAATGTAATCAGGGAGAAGTCGAAGGTGATCATTTGCGAAGCAACAGATATTCGTTTAAAGCGCCAGGTTGTAATTAGAATTTACAAGGACAATAAGAAGCCGAAAAAGCTTAAAAATACTTTATTTAATGCACTCGAATTTGCAAATTTAGTTCCACATAGCGTGCAAATTTTTGATGCGGACTACGAATTACATCCACATATCGTACTTGACTTTATTGAAGGAGGGTCTTTACGGACCATTATTAAAGCTAATAATAAGGTGAGTTCGCAAGAAGTTGCAAATCATTTAAAGCAAATAGGCAACGCGTTGCAGAATGTGAATCTAGACCATTGCAATATTAAGCCTACAAACATTCTTCTAAGCGAGTTTGGTAAGAACCTTTACCTAAATCCGCTTAATCGAATGACGGAAATCGATAAAGAGAAAATAACAAAAGACATTCGGGAGCTTAAAGCGCTCGGCAAAAAAACAGAGGAACATTATAAGGAAGACCTTGCATATTTGGCACCAGAAATTTTCAATGTAGATCTGGCAGGCATTAACCAGTCAGGAAAGGATGGAAAAAATAGACCAGTATCAGCTTGGTCTCCTTGGCATAGAATTGCTTACGGGAAGGATGCCATGTACTTTCCAGGATATCGAAGAGTTGGCAGAACCACCTACCGAGGCAGAGTTCAGAAAGAGAACGGAAACAGGTTTGGATCTGAAAGTGGAGAAATTGCATAGAATATTTCATAGGATGACAGAACCGTCTGCTCAGAAAAGATATCCAGATTTGGCGGCCGCGATTGCTGAGATATCCGAATCTGCCCTGCAACCTCTTGATATTAGACGCGTGCGGAACAGTTATTTGCGATCTCTGAATGCAGAGGTAAACGGAATAGGCTTCCTCAAAGCATTTTATAGGAAATTCATGGAAGACCGAAACGTAAAGGAGAAATTCCAAAGGTTTGGTCTTCAAAAAGAAAATACCGAGGTACTACAGAGGCAGTACAACCATCTTCAGGGGGCCTTATTTGGACTTATAGAATATGCTTCTATGATTGCTGAAGGCAAGGAACGCGATGAAATCAAGATGCTTGAGCACATTGCCAAAAAACACGGAAAGGGAGGAAAGAGGACAGCTAAAGATAGTTACTATATTAATATTAGTCCTGCAGAACTGTATTGGTTTAAAAGCGCTCTAATCCAAATTGTTTGTGGCAAGAGCGGTAGTGAAAATGAGGCTTTTGACGCGATGTGCAGGATAGATATGAATGAAAGGGAAAATATTAAAAGAGCCTGGGAGAAAGTGTTAGAAACCGGAATTGAGTATTTTACCCTATTCATTGAATAGAATATACAAATATGCTGTGCAAGCAGGCAATTCTTCATACCTTTAGAGAACCAAAGAGGCAGACAAATCTTTAAGTACTTTTGTAGCATATATCCAATAAACTGTTTGCATGCTATTTAAGGGTATTCTAATACTCACGATATGTTCAGATTGAAGGCTGCTTTTTTCTTCCTTTTAGCCAGTTGCACTGGCTTTATGATTTTTGCCCAATCTCCCTCCTCGGCAAATGATATTAATTTGGTAAGCGCTAATTTTTATTCCAATTCCCCGCTTGGACGCACTTTTTGGAATGTAGCTTTTAAAAATCAATTGACTCCTTTGGAGCAAAAGAAGCTCTTTTATTTTGAAGAATGGGAAAACAAAGGGAGTGATTAATAGTGCACACAAGATTAATAGAATCAATTATAGTTTTTACGATGAAGCCCTCGTATTTAAGATGTCTTCAGACTCTATTTTCTTGTTTGATAAGGCAAGTGTTGATCATTTTGTTATTAACCAAAAACGGTTTAAAAAATTCTACCTGGGTAGTATCCTTGGCAACAAATACCTCGAATTATTGTACAGCGCCCCAAATGGGAAGATCCAATTTTTGAAGCGCTACTATGTATCGGTTCGGAAGGCAGATATAGATCCTTTGATGTTTAAAAAAGCAAAATTGGATATCGCCCGCCTCTCCGAATACTATCTGCTAAAGGAGAAAGGAATTCCCATCGAAATAAAATTAAACAAAAAGGAACTGCTAAAACACTTTAAGAAAGAAGCGAATCCCTTACTTCGCCTGGCTAAAGAGCATAAGCTTTCGTTTAGGAAGGAAAAAGATGTGATTCAATTGCTTACGTACCTGGAGGAGCAGCAACAAGAGTAGCGATTAAAGTTAAGTATCTTGCACAGATTTCTTACATATTGCTTTTCACTTCTACTGATTTTAGGCCTTGCCTTAAATGCAGGGACTGCTGTCAGTAGTGGTCAAAACTTACATTATACAATCTCCGTCCTTTATTCTCCGGTAGCTCAGCGCAAAAGCACTACAACCGCTTATCGGTCGCACCACTCCTTACATATAGAAATTGCACGCTTCTATGCGCACTTCTTAGCAAGGCTCAAAGAAAATTACGGCCGTCTTATAAAAACTTTTCTAATTCGGCAAGAATGGCTTTCTATAGCTATTACCTATCAATTCTCCACTTCGCTGTTTTCTAGATTTTGCAGACATGCAAAGGCAAAACCTAATACCAGTTTATACGTAGCTTAGAAGACTTCACTTTCTAGGCTGATATGCGGTTCTACGCATATGGAATACCTCTATTCATTCATTCTAATCCCGGGAGTTATGTATAAACTAAAAATAGTATGCGACCTTATTTTAAAGGCTTTTAAGTCATTGGTAAAGCGGTTTGGAAGAAAGCTGGTGTTGATTAGTGCGGCCATTATGCTCGGCCTGTACAATGCCATTTATGAAGAAGATAAAATGATAGATCTGAACAAGGCTAAAACGGAGCGTACAGAAGATAAAAAGAAGGGAAAAAAATAATAGGATCAGGGAAACTTGTAGAAGACTCCCAATGTAAATTACCCACCTTTCAGGTGGAGCAACACCTCTTTTTTATAACTGTCTCCAATAGGAATTTCTGCACTACCAATTTCTACATCTTTGGCTGTAAAGGCCGATATTTTTGATACATTCACAAGGTAAGACCTATGGATCCTCAGAAATTGCCCAGGCAATTTTTTTTCAAATTCACTGATCTTGTCCTTGGTTATAATGGTGTCGTCGGAAGTGTGGATTCGTATATAGTCTTTTAAGCTTTCTACATAGGTTATGTGCCCGAAGAGAACTTTGACATACTTTTTGTTAGAATTGACATATATGTGGTCGTTAGTAGGAGACACCTCCTCTGGAAGGTTATTAGAAACCTGAATTTGGGCAAGTTTTCGAAACTTATTTATGGCCTTAAAAAACCGCTTAAATGAAATAGGCTTTAGCAAATAATCTACAATGTTCAATTCATAGCTTTCAATAGCATAGTCTCGATAGGCCGTAGTAAAAACTACAGCAGGAGGGTTGTCAAGCGCTTTTATGAAATCAATTCCTGTTAACAAAGGCATTTGAATATCGAGAAAGAGAAGATCAACCTTGGTTGTCTTAAGCAATTCGAAAGCCTCTAACGGATTTTGAAAACTGGCTGTCAATACAAGATCGGGGATCTTCTCCAGATGTTGCTCAATGATCTGAATAGCCAGAGGTTCGTCGTCTATTATGATACACTTTATGGACATTAATTTTAAGTGAGATTAATTTTTAGATCTATAAGATAGCTGTCTTTTTTGTCATCAATATGCAGTTGATGCGAGCCGGGATAGTTTAGTTCTAACTGCCTTTTTAAATTGGCAAGCCCGATCTTCTCCTTATCTGAATCATCGGCCTTTTTTGTTGAATTTTCGGGCTTAGTGTTAAAAACATTAAACCGAAACTGCCCTCTAACAACCGTAAGGGCTATTTTAATTTGCGGCTTTTTTTCAAAGCTACCTGCCCCATGCTTAAAAGCGTTTTCAACCAGGGGCAACAATATTAGCGGGGCTATCTTAATTTGATGGTCATCTATTTCGTGTTTAAACTGCAGCTCTAATTGCTCTCCATATCGAAGTTGCTCTAAGTCAATATAATTCTCAATCAATTCAACTTCTTTAAGGACTTCAATGCGGGGAACGTTACACTGGTACAGAATATAATCCAGCATTTCAGAAAGTTTCAATACCATTTCAGGAGCGGTATCAGACTTTGTGAGGGTAAGGGCGTATAGGTTGTTCAGGGTATTGAAAAGAAAATGAGGGTGTATTTGAGCCTTCAGAAATTTTATTTCATTACTTAGCTTTTCTCCACGCAAAACCTCCAGATCGTGTTTCTCCTGAAAGCGCTCCAGAATCATTTTTACGGCCAACATCAAAAAGGCGGTTACATAAATGGCGGGAGCGTATACAGCAAGTAGGTAGTAGGGGTCCGAGAGAATTTCCAGAATGGATTCCTGCTCAAAGTCCGTTCTAATAAATGGTTCCGCGATATGAACGATACCAATACGCGCAAGGAGCGAAAAAAAGTAAACAGCTAGCAATAAAGAAATGGCAAAAGGGAGGTATTTCTTCTTTAAGAGAAGCTTAGGTACTTGATAGTAGACCAAAGTATAAGCCGCCATCATTTGGAAAGGCAGCAATGCCAGATAGTTGAAGAAGTGCTGTTTTAAAGATCCGGTATTTAAAAAGGCCAATAGTGTTAGGATGAAAAAAAGCCCACCCCAAAATAAAAGATGGGACAACCATCTCCGTCTTAAAACCTTATCAACAAACCTGGTGTCAGAACTCATCGATACAACATTAACTAAAATTAGGACTTCTTTAAGGTAAAATCGATAAAAAAGGGATAACTACCCCTTTATCCGACTTTTTAGATGACCAACCGGATGAGCGGCTTAAAATAACTTTCCATATGGCGGTAAGCCCTTTTCATCTACTTAATCACAAACGCCTTTTTATCTTTTCTAAGTTTGACATGAAATATTAAATCTGAAAAAAAATGAAATACTTAGCTTCCCTTTTAGCACTGCTGCTGGTTTCGATAGTTGCAAACGCTCAGACCAATCCGTGTAACGAATTATTAAATGCAATACGAAGTGGAGATATTGTTGAAGTACAGAACTTACTGAAGGATGTTAACCCCAATTGTGCCTTCTATGGTGAAGATCAGCCACGCTCGCCCCTAGGCGTTGCGGCTACCATTGGCGACCTAAAAATAATCCGTTTGTTGATTGAAAATGGTGCCAGGCCATCTTATAGAGCTCGAAACGATGCAAGCGCCCTTATGATAGCTGCTCAAAAGGGCAAGCTGGATATAGTTTCTTACCTCGTGGACAAAGGGGCCAATGTAAATGCCCGGATTCCAAATGATGGCACACCCCTGATTGCGGCGGTAAGGGGAAAAAACTATGAGATTGTGAAACTACTTCTTAAGAAAGGTGCCGATCCGGATATTGATATGGATGGTGATGGAAGCCCTATTATGATAGCTGCGGCTACAGATCAGATCAAAGTTTTGAAACTGTTAATGAGCTATTCTGCAGATATAGATAAAGATACTCCCGGTGATGGAACAGCACTAATCCAGGCGGCATCTCAGGGCAATTTAGAGATGGTTATTGCCATGGTAAAGCTTGGAGCCAATGTCAACAAGTCCAGTGGTGGTGATGGAAACCCCCTTATTATGGCATCGCGTTCTGGACACCTGGAGGTAGTGAAATTTTTAGTGGAGTCAGGGGCCAATGTTAATGCACATGTCAGAGGAGATGAAACTCCTCTAATCAGGGCGGCATGGGGTGGCCATCTGGAGATAGTTAAATATTTGGTCGGAAAAGGGGCAGATGTAAATATGACTGTACGAGACGGTTTTGGCTTTAATTCTGAAAGACGCAATGCGCTTAAAATGGCCCTTAGAGAAGACCATCAGGAGGTCGTAGATTATCTCATTAGTGTTGGAGCTAAAGAGTAGTAACATGTCACGACTGTCGGCCGCAGTTGCCCTTGTTCTTTTAAGCGCTTTAAAGTTATCAAACAAGGAATAACACGATTCCAAGCAGTGAAAAATCCCTGACTTCTTTTCTTGCTGCAAACTGAGTCTAAAAGTATTTAGAACCTTGTATTTTTATTTAGTAAATTACTAAGGCAAAATTAAGGCCTCTTGGTCTTAAAAATTGGAGGTATCTAAATCTAAATTCATGTCTGACAATAAACAGTTGTTCTCTCATTTCGCCAGCGTTTTAGGTGTGTACGATATGGAGCAAACCCTAGCATTTTATAGAGATAAGTTAGGTTTTACAGTAAATTTTACCTGGCAAGATCCTATTCAATATGCGGTCCTTAAACGAGGCGATGTGGGATTGCATTTTACGCTTTTAAACGAAGATAAGCATATTGGCGCTAGGCATACAAAGGTCTATGTTTTTGTACACGATGTGCAAGCCGTGTATGAAGAATTTGTGGAGAAAGACGTAAAGGAAATTACCCCGCCTGCCACCTACGAATATGGTATGACCGATTTTGATGTGACAGACCCTAGTGGCCATATTTTGTCTTTTGGAAAGGGTTCTGAATGAAAGCGGTGATTTACAAAAAATACGGCCCTCCTTCCGTCCTCGGGTTAGGCGAAGTAGAAAAGCCTCGTCCTAAATTGAACGAATTGCTTATAAAAGTCCATTTTACAACGGTCAACAGGACAGATTGTGCCATGCTGAGGGCCAAACCTTTTATCATGCGTTTCCTGACCGGCTTATTAAGACCAAAGAACCCAATTTTAGGTACAGAGTTTGCCGGGGAGGTGGTCGAAACTGGCAAAGACGTATCCTCTTTTCAGATAGGCGATAAGGTTTTTGGATTTGATGATCAGGGGGCGAATAGTTATGCCGAATATTTGGTTTTCAACGAAAATAAAGGGCTTGCAAAAATCCCGGAAGGAAGCAGTTATAAAGAAGTGGCGGCAAGTATAGAAGGGGCGCATTATGCCCATAATATGATAAACAAAGTGAAAATTAAGGCCGGTCAGAAGGTATTGGTGAATGGAGCCACCGGCGCTATTGGTTCGGCCGCTGTTCAACTGCTAAAAACCTATGATGTAAGTGTCACCGCGGTAGGGAATACTAAAAACATGGAGCTTATGAAGCAACTTGGGGCCGTTGAAGTCATTGATTATGAAAAAGAGGATTTCAGCAGGAGAATAGATAAATTCCATCATATTTTTGACGCCGTTGGCAAGAGTAGCTTCTTTAAATGCAAACGGCTGCTAGAGTCGAAGGGAACCTATATTTCATCCGAACTTGGGTATATGAGTCAGAATATTTTCCTGGCTTTATTGACACCACTTTTTGGAGCTAAGAAAGTTCGGTTTCCTATTCCTTTTGATATTAAAAGAAGCGTACTGATGGTTAAAGAATTGATGGAAGAAGGTAAATTTACGCCTGTTATTGACAGGGAATATACCCTAGAGGAGGTCCCAAAAGCATTTGAATATGCCGAAAGTGGTCAAAAAACCGGAAATTTAATTGTTACTATTGCAGATTAGCCATTTACTTTGATGATATGAAAACTTTCAAATCTAGCTTCTTTCTTCTTGTCTGTTGTCTGATATGGACCAGCGCCCATACCCAGCAAAACCAGGATCGTAATGCCTTAGCCGAAGAATTCACTCAGAAATCGTTTCCCATGCTAAGAGCCTTGTTGAGTATCCCTAACGATGCTTTTTACCCCGATGCTATAGAAGCCAATGTAAAATGGTGCGAGAATGAGTTTCAAAAGCGCGAGTTTAATACCACACGTATACAGACAGAAGCGGTTCCTCTGCTACTCGCAGAAAGACAACACAAAGGCGCCAAAAGTACAGTGCTGATTTACCTGCAGGTAGACGGGCAACCCGTAGATAGCACTCGCTGGTTCCAGGAAAGCCCTTATATACCAGCTTTGAAAAAACCAGGTGTAGAGGGCAAATGGAAAGAAATTCCATGGGAGCAAATTGCGGATTACAAAGATGATTGGAGGGTTTTCGCCCGTTCGGCCAGTGACGCCAAAGGCCCGATAGCCATGTTTTTGGCGGCACTTGATGCTACCGCATCAGAAGGTATAAAACCCAACTACAATGTCAAAGTAATTATGGATTTTGAGGAGGAATTAGGTTCGCCTCGTTTGCCCGAAGCGGTGATCGCCAATAACGAATTGCTGGGTGCAGATATGCTAATTATTTTTGACGGTCCAAGACATATCACAAATAAACCTACGCTTACTTTTGGCGCCAGGGGCATTGCCACTATTACCCTAACTACTTATGGGCCAGTGGTTCCACAACATAGCGGACATTTTGGAAATTATGCTCCCAATCCCGCGCTTCGCATGTCTAAATTATTGGCTTCTATGAAAGATGAAAGGGGAAGGGTAATAATTCCGGGATTTTACGATGGTGTAAACATCAGTGAAGAAACCGAAAAGGCTCTCAAGGCTGTACCTGATGATGAAGAAGGCATAAAAAACCGCTTACAAATTGCGGCTACGGACGAGGTAGGGCGGTATTACCAGGAAGCTATTCAATACCCCTCCCTGAATATCAGGGGATTGCAATCTGGTTGGATAGATGAGAAGGTACGCACTATAGTGCCAGGTTGGGCAAGAGCCGAAATCGACGTGAGGTTGGTGTTAGAAACCAAACCAGAACGCTTGTTGAATCTAGTCAGGGATCATATAGAAGCACAAGGATATTATGTAATAGACAAAGAACCCAGCAAAGAAGAACGTCTTACTCATGAAAAAATAGCGACTTTCAATTCGGAAATTTCGTATCAGTCTTTTAGGACAGATTTCCATACAGAAGTTGGCGCTTGGTTGAGAAGAGCCCTGAAAAAAACTTTTAAAGAAGACCCGGTAATGATCCGTATGAGTGGAGGTTCGATCCCTATCTCTCCTTTTGTAACTACCTTAGGTATCCCGGCCGTGACTGTTCCTACTGTAAATAGAGATAACAATCAGCACAGCCCCAACGAAAATTTGAGACTAGGCAATTACAGGGAGGGCATCCAAACAATGATCGCTATTTTAAAGGAGCGATTATAGCTTAAAATTGTATTGATTTTGGCCCAGGAATCACCTAACTTTAGGGAATTAAAATAGCCTAATGTTCAAAAAGGATAAGTTGTTTCTGGCTTTATTGGTTTTCGTCACTCAGTTAAGTGCTCAAGACGCCATTTCTGGATATGTAAATCTTGATGGTAACAAATCCCCAGAACAAAATATTCACCTCACTAAAATAGAGCTCAAAGATCTTCCGGAAGGCATAAATACAAGGTTGATTGGCATTTCTTCGATTAATGAGGAAGGGTTTTTTTCTTTTAAACGAGAATTGCTAGAAGATAAGGCAGCTGTATACCAACTTCACATAGACAAAGTTGAAAAAGCGCTAAAGAATACCTTAAACACAGACCAATTACTTCTACTTACAAATAAAGACACCGTACTTTTCAAAAAAGGCCGGCCCGGATTTGCGGAATACAACACCACAAATCAAGCGGATATCGAATGGCAGCGATTGCGAAAATTTGAACAGCGATTTTATGCCAATGAGGGCAAGGAAACCCAGACTATAGAAGAGGCAAGACCGTATAGGGCGTTTACCAAAGATTCTCTTCAGATTCTTATGGTAAAGCTTATCAGTATCCGTGAACTGGAGCATAAAAAGCTTTTAGATAAAGACATTCTTGAAAACCCAGATTATTATCAGGAACTTTTAAAGGAGCTTAGATCTAGTGCAATAGCCCGAAAAGATTACGTTTTTCTGGAGCAAAAACTTGCTTTGCTGGTACAAGAGGAAACAACGAAGAACTACGAGTATAGTATTTGGCTTAACTTGCTTTTAACTGGGATCATTCTACTTCTTTTATGGTTAATGGTCCGGGCTCGCAAAAGGATGAAGGTAGCTACTGTAACTCCTTTAAGCCAGCAGGAACGGAATGTTCGAATGCTTATTCTCGAGGGGAAAACAAACAAAGAAATCGCAAATGAGCTATTTATTAGTGTAAGTACTGTTAAAACACACATAACCAACATTTACCAAAAATTAAATGTGGCCAGTCGCAAAGAGCTGCTGGGCCAAAGGTGACATCATCGATAGGAGCCTGTTGTCTGTACTCCTGCAGCTAGTTTCAAGCTCTCACTTTCCGTTTTTCAATTCTTAGATCCCACAATTCCTTTTAATAGTCAATTTTAGTACCGGGACTAGTACCTTTTTACAACCCCTAATATCTTCCATTAGTCCGTCGAGCACGTTTCCTTTGTATATGCATATTCTCAATTATTGCTACCATGAACGCTACAGCCTTTAGGAAATGGAACACACTTCTTGGCTGGATAGTTTTTGGCATTGCTCTTGGCACATATACCTTGACAGTTGAACCTACCAATAGTTTTTGGGATTGCGGAGAGTATATTACGGCCGCGGCCAAGTTAGAGGTTGCGCACCAGCCTGGAGCCCCGCTACTGCAAATGATAGGGGCCTTCTTTTCTCTGTTTGCGTCAGATAAGTCCCAAATTGCCTTAATGGTAAATTATGTCTCCTGCATTTCTAGCGCCTTTACCATTTTATTTCTTTTCTGGACATTAACTAATTTGACTATGAAGCTGGCCAGGAAAGAAGAAAAAATACCTTCAAATACGGCAATCGTAGTCCTTGGGAGCGGTATAGTCGGAGCGCTCAGCTTTACTTTTTCGGACAGTTTTTGGTTTAACGCGACCGAAACAGAGGTCTATTCGATGGCCAGTTTTATTATGGCTTTACTGCTGTGGTTGGGACTTAAATGGACAGATGAAATAGATCGTTCAAGAAGTGATAAATGGCTGATTCTTATCGCTTTTATTACAGGATTAACCTTTGGCATTCAGTTCATGGGTTTTCTCGCAATACCCTCCATTGGATTGCTTTTTTATTTTAAGAGATATAAAAAAGTTACACTTTCTAATTTCCTGATAGCTAATATAGCAGTCGTGATTGTTTTACTACTGGTCTACAAATTCTCTTTGACCTACGTTTTAAAATTGTTTGGATGGAGTGAGGTGTTTTTTGTAAATCAGTTTGGGCTTCCCTTTAACTTTGGCTCCGCTCTTATGGGCATATTATTTCTAGGAGCCTTCATTTGGGGATTGCGGGCTACAAAAAAAAGAAACTTGCCTTTTGCAAATACACTTCTGTTATGCGCGATGTTTCTTTTTTTTGGTTTTTCTTCCTGGCTTATGCTACCCATAAGAGCCAGCGCTAATGTTACCATTAATGAGGCAAATCCTTCTGATGCAAGGGCGCTCTTGGCATACTACAATAGGGAACAGTACCCAAGTACGGATAGCCCTTTTTACGGCACTTATTATTCTGATCGATTTGCCCCGGCTGGTGAAAGCAAAGATGAAAACCCTAAATACGAAAGAGATGAAAAGTTGGGAAAATACGTCATTGTAAATCATTACAAAGAAGCTCTCAGAGGGCCTAACCCTGAACATCGGGGACTTCTGCCCAGAATGTGGAGCGGTGAGTCCGCCGCAAACTATATGCGTTATTTTGGACCTTTAAAATTTAAAATCAAGAGTTCTTATCTGGCTAACCAGACAGTAGTAGATGCGATCGGGGAGTTTAGGGAAAATTACAGAAATGAAGGAGTGACCGCAGAGCAATATGAGGCGTTTTTAAAGAAATTCAAGGATTATATAGAAGTAATACCACCAACCGTTTGGGACAACTTCAAATACCTTTTGGAATATCAATGGGGCTACATGTACTGGCGCTATTTTCTGTGGAATTTTGTGGGTAGACAAGATGATGTACAGGGACGTTATGATAAGCACGGAGAATGGTTGAGCGGAATTGGTTTTATTGATGCTCTTAAATTTGGGAGCCAGGAAAACCTACCTAGTGAGATCCTTGATAACAAAGGCAGGAATACCTATTTTTTCTTGCCTTTACTACTGGGAGTAATAGGGCTTGTATCTCAAATTTCCAGAGACCCCAAAAACTTTTGGGTGCTCTTTGTCTTTTTTGTGTTTACCGGAATTGCTATCCAGTTTTATACAAATCCGGTAATTTTTCAACCTCGAGAGCGCGACTACTCCCTGGTAGGGTCTTTTTATATTTTTTCATTATGGATAGGGATGGGAGTATACGGCCTATCCGGCATCCTATTTAAACGGCTTAGAACGAAAACCGCTATTGTTTTATTAAGCATACTTTGTCTTTGCGCGGTACCCGGACTTATGGCATTTCAGAATTGGGACGACCATGACCGTTCCAGGCGTTATACTGCAAATAGTATGGCCAAGGCCTATTTAGATTCCACCCAAAAGGATGTCGGGGCTATTTTATTTACAATCGGAGATAACGACACTTTTCCTTTATGGTATGCGCAGGAAATTGAAGAATACCGTACCGATGTCAGAATCATGGTGACTACCTATGCGAATACAGATTGGTATATTGATCAGATGAAACGCAAGGCTTATAAAAGTGAACCCATACCGTCTCAGCTAACTCATGATCTTTATAAGTGGGGTTCCAGGGACGTTATCTTTTATCAACCACTTACCGAGAATCGTTGGTACATAAAGGATTTTATGAAGTGGATAGCAAGTGATCATCCCAAAACAAAGATCAGAAGTCTTTTAGAGAGTCAAGGTGCCGACCTGAGCAGCTATCCGGAGAGTGATCTCGAAACTGTATTCTATCCTACCAATAAAATTAGAGTCCCTGTAAATAAGGAAAACGCTATCAAATATGGTTTGGTAAAGGCAAAGGATAGTTCTTTGATGGTTGATTATATGGATATTGATTTACCCACAACAGCCTTAGGCAAAGGAAATATCATCATGTTAGATATTCTTGCCAATAACGATTGGAAAAGACCGCTGTATTTCTCAGGAGGTAGTTTTGACGATGCTGAGTTCTTATGGTTAAAAGACTACCTTCAGCTAGATGGCCTTGTTTACAAGCTGGTACCCATCAAAACCGATTACCAAAGCCCCGTTGATATGGGCCGCGTAGATAGCGAACTTATGTACAGCATTGTAAAAAATTGGACCTGGGGGAACTCAGGTGATCAAGAAATCTATCATGATCCGCAGACCAGAAAGCAAGGTGGGGTATCTTTTCGAATTAGTCTCGCCAGGTTACTTGAGGCGTTTTTGGAAGAGGGTGAAATAGAAAAAGCCAAAGAGATATTGCATCTGGCAACGACCAACATACCCATTGAATTCTTTGGCTACTATACTTTTGTGGAGCCTTTTTTAGACGGTTACTATAAGGTGGGGGAGACAAGAAAGGCGAGGGAACTTTTTTCTAAACTGAAAAAGGTGTATCAGGAGCGTTTAACTTATTATGCGCATTTGCCTTTAGCAGAGCAATACGAACAACTTGAAGACATTGTAATCGAAATTGAAGCCTACCGCAGAAATTTAGACCTGCTCATAAGAAATATGGATGAGGATTTTGCCAAAAAGGAAAGCTTGATTTTTAATCAGTACCTCGAAAAATTTCAACATTTTGCGACGGAGTAATGATTGCCTTTAAATATGTTGCCCGGTATATTCTAAGTAAAGGAAAGTGACCTAGTTTGTTAGCTCAGTAAAGAGGCTTTCCAAATTCTTGTTCTTTCTGCTTAGCTGAAGTGTTTTAAGTTTATTGTCATGTGCAAAGTCGAACACCTCCGAACGCATATCGGCCTCCGTGTCAAAGGTGATCTCGTATATAAATCCTCCCGTATTTTTCACCTTGGTGACATTAGGCAATTTCTTGAGTAAAACTTCTTCTACGCGATAATCAAACTCTACCTCGATAATTTGCTCACTTTTTGACCGAAGTTCGGTAAGTTTCTTATCTGCAACCAATTCGCCCTTGTTGATAATAATTACCCTATCGCAAACGGCCTCAACTTCCTTCATTATGTGTGTAGATAGCAGGATGGTCTTTTCTTTTCCAATTTCTCTGATAAATTTTCTAATATCCAGAAGTTGGTTAGGATCAAGGCCAGTTGTGGGTTCGTCTAATATTAGCACTTCCGGGTCGTGTAGTAAAGCCGCCGCCAAACCCACCCGTTGACGATATCCCTTGGAAAGTTGTCCAATCTTTTTGTGCGCCTCGGCTGTAAGCCCTGTCTGCTCTATGATCTCGGCAATTCTGGATTTCGAAACTTTGTAGACCTCTGCATTGAATGTCAGATATTCTTTTACATAAAGTTCTAAGTAAAGCGGATTGTGTTCGGGCAAATAACCTATACTTCTTTGTACGGCCTTAGGCGCTTTAAGAACATCAAAACTGTTAATATTAGCCTCTCCTGTGTCTGCCTTGCTATAGGTTGTGAGTATCTTCATAAGCGTAGACTTCCCGGCGCCGTTTGGTCCCAGAAAACCAACAACTTCCCCTTTACTAATATCAAATGATACCGAATTTAGCACTTTTTGACTCCCAAATGATTTACTGATATTTTTAACGCTAATAGACATTCACCTTTTTGGGCAAAAATAAACGATAAAAGTAAGAATCAAGCATCGACTAATAGCAATTAGCAATGAACAATCAACAATTAATCCCTTCTTTTTAAAGAATATCCATAATATTAAATGCATTTTTAAGAAGATTTAAAAAAAGGAGGCTATATGATTCGATTTTTAAAATTAATAGCTACATTAGCCCCTAGAATTATAATAATAATGACACGTACATACTTCTGGAATAGTTTCTTTTTTTACTTCTTTTATAAGAGAGGTACGGGACTGTTCTGATGTATATGATATGATATAGCTTGTGAAGTCCCGTGAATTACGGGACTTTTTTTTGATGCTAATTTATCGTGTGAATGTTTGACATGTTTTGAAAAGAAGAATCGCAATACAAGGAATAAAAGGATCTAACCATCACCAGGTAGCAATGGAATACTTTGGTGAAGAAATAGCACTGGTCGAATGTTTGTCTTTTCACAGCCTTGTAGATGAGCTCTTAAACAAGAATGCAGATTTGGGGGTGATGGCCATAGAAAACTCCATTGCCGGCTCTATTATACCAAACTATGCGTTGGTATACCACAACAACCTGCATATTATTGGAGAGCATTATTTGAACATTCACCACAATCTTATGGTGTTAAATGGGCAGCAGTTATCCGATGTAACAGAAGTACGATCTCATCCTATGGCTTTATTGCAGTGCCGTGAATTCTTAAAGACGCAGCCCCATATTAAGATGGTAGAAGATGTAGATACCGCCGAGACGGCGAAGCACATTCAGGAAAAACAATTAAAAGGTATCGCGGCAATAGCCCCTCAAGCCGCCGCAACCCTTTACGATTTAGAGATCATAGCCCCAGAGATCCAGACGATAAAAAACAATGCTACACGCTTTATCGTCGTCAAGACAAAGAACAAGGAACTGCCAAAGAATGCCATAAATAAGGCATCTTTAAGGTTTATAACGGATCACAAAAGAGGGAGCCTTGCAACCGTTCTAAATGTGATGAGCGATTGCAGTTTAAATCTCACTAAGATACAATCACTTCCAATTATAGAGACACCTTGGAAGTACGCCTTTTTTGTAGATGTGACTTTTGAAACTTATGAGAACTTTGCCAAAGCGAAATCGCTTTTAGAAATTATGGCTGAAGATTTCAAAGTTTTGGGAGAATATAAAAACGCAAGGTTATGATTAAGACCGCCAATAGGCTACATACGGTTGAAGAGTATTATTTTTCGAGGAAACTAAGAGAAGTTAGGGCACTTGCTGCACAGGGCCGCCCTATAATAAATATGGGGATTGGCAGCCCAGATCTTCAACCATCCGGCGAGGTCCTTGCCGAGCTTCAACAATCTGTGACCCTGGCAGGAGCACATCAATACCAGAGTTACCAGGGATTGCCCGAACTTAGAGAAGCAATTTCCAACTTTTATACTGAGAAATTTGAGGTAAACTTAGATCCTGAAAATGAGATTTTACCGCTTATGGGTTCTAAGGAAGGGATAATGCACATCAGCATGGCCTTTCTTAACGAGGGTGATGAAGTGCTTATTCCAGACCCAGGCTATCCTACATATATGGCTGTTACCAGACTGGTAGGTGCCGTCCCTAGATTGTATTCTTTAAGTGAAGATAATAATTGGTTTCCTGACCTCAACGCTTTAGAAGAACAGGATTTGTCTGGTGTAAAATTGATGTGGGTAAACTATCCGCATATGCCAACCGGAGCAAGGGCCGATGAAACACAATTAGAAGGTCTAATCAATTTTGCAAGACGCAATAACATTTTAATAATTAACGATAATCCGTATAGCTTTGTTTTGAACAAAAGTCCGCTTAGTATTTTAAAAATAAAAGGCGCCAAAGCGGTTGCTATAGAGTTAAATTCCCTGAGCAAAACCTTTAATATGGCCGGATGGCGGGTTGGAATGGTTTTAGGCGGCTCGGCAAATATCGCTGCCATACTGAAAGTGAAAAGCAATATGGATTCAGGAATGTTTTTCGGCCTTCAAAAAGGGGCGATCGCTGCTTTGAGGAGTGGCCAGACTTGGTTTGACCAATTAAATGAAGTCTACACGATGAGAAGAGATCGTATTTTTCGGTTAGCCGATATACTTGGCTGTAATTATGACCGCAATGCGGCGGGTATGTTTGTATGGGCTAAATTACCAAAGGAAGCCCAGAAAGCCGAGCATTTTATTGATCACTTACTGTACAAAAAGGATCTGTTTATAGCCCCGGGTACTGTATTCGGAAGTAGGGGAGAGGGTTATATCCGGTTTTCGCTTTGTGTAAACAAGGAAAAAATTGATGAAGCAATTAAGAGAATTTAGAATGAAGAATATTATCTCTATCATCTAAACGATATGAACGTATTTATAATTGGAATAGGATTAATTGGAGGTTCCTTTGCCAGGGATATCAAACGTTGCTACGCCGAGGCGAAGATCTTTGGAGTTGATACTAATGAAGGCCACCTGGATGAAGCCTTGAAATTAGGCCTTATAGATGTTAAGACGACTTATGATTCTCTGGATATAGCAGAAATTGTAATTCTCAGTATCCCGGTGGATGCATCGGTAATAGAGTTACCAAAAATTCTCAGTAAAATAAATGATAACACTTTGGTTATTGATTCAGGATCAACCAAGTCTTTGATTTGTTCGGCTGTCCGGGAACATCCTAATCGAAGGAATTTTTTAGCATGCCACCCTATTGCGGGAACAGAATTTTCAGGACCAGCGGCCGCCATTGATAGTTTGTATGAGGGAAAGACCAATATTATTTGTGAAGTAGAAAAAACAGCTTTTAAGTTACAGGAAAAAGCTCTTGAGCTTTTTAGACAGATAGGAATGCGAATTCGATATATGAACCCGGAAGCACATGACAAGCACATAGCCTATGTCTCTCATTTATCGCATATCAGCTCCTTTATGCTTGGAAAAACGGTAATCGAGAAGGAGAAAAACGAACGTGATATTTTCGATATGGCAGGTAGTGGTTTTGAGAGCACAGTGCGCCTCGCCAAAAGTTCTCCTGCGATGTGGACCCCAATATTTAAGCAGAATAAAGAAAATGTAGTGGAGACGCTTGAGGAGTATATTCAAAATCTGGAAGCTTTCAAGCAAAAGCTGCTTCAAGACGATTATCAGGGGATCTACCAGGAAATGGATAATACAAATAAAATTAGAGAGATCTTAAAAGGAATAGTACCACAAAATAAAAATTAAACATACGAAATGGAGAATTCAACAGCTTTAAGGGCTTGGTTAGACAAGATGAACTTACCACACCCATTAGTGATCGCGGGACCATGTAGCGCAGAAACTGAGGAGCAGGTTTTGCAGATTGCGCATCAGCTTAAAGATACAGATGTAAATTACTACCGGGCGGGTATCT
Organism: Flavobacteriaceae bacterium; assembly: GCA_965212595.1. GTDB lineage: Bacteria > Bacteroidota > Bacteroidia > Flavobacteriales > Flavobacteriaceae > Poritiphilus. The sequence continues at coordinate 671,115 of CBDBVE010000007.1, read as the reverse complement.
GGAAACCACGGACAAGGCCAGGCAACTTTGAGGGAGTTGGCGCAATAGGACTCAGGTGGCTTCAAAAAGTAAAAGAAGAAACCGGCCTAAAGACTGCAACCGAGGTTGCCAATAAAAATCACGTAGATCTGGCACTTGAACACGATGTAGACCTATTATGGATTGGCGCTCGCTCTACTGTAAGCCCGTTTATTGTTCAGGATATTGCGGATGCTCTTGAGGGAACAGATAAAGTAGTTCTTGTGAAAAATCCGGTTAACCCGGATCTCTCACTTTGGCTCGGGGCAGTAGAGCGGCTGCATTCAGCTAACATTGAGAAATTAGGGGTAATTCACAGAGGTTTTTCAACCTATGAGAAAACCAAGTATAGAAATATCCCCGAATGGCAACTGGCGATCGAATTACAAACCAGATTCCCAGACCTGCCACTGATCAACGACCCTTCTCATATTACGGGAAAACGAGATATGATCTTCGATGTTTCTCAAACCGCTTTAGATCTGAATTTTGATGGCTTGATGATAGAAACTCATTCAGACCCGGATAACGCATGGAGCGATGCCGCTCAACAGGTAACACCAAAAAGACTTGTTCAAATTATGGAAGATTTGCGCATTAGAAAGGAAACCGATGAAGAAGCCGAATATAAAGGAAAGTTAAACAACCTAAGGGCTCAGATAGATATCATTGACAATCAGTTAATAGATACCTTAGGAAAGCGAATGAAGATCTCAGATGGTATAGGAGAGCTAAAGAAGAAACGAAACGTAGCAGTTTTACAGACCAACCGATGGAACGCCATTCTTGGTAAAATGATACTTGAAGGAGAATCAAGAGGTTTGAGCGAAGAATTTGTATTGCGTATGTTTAAGGCTATCCATCAGGAGTCAATCAATCACCAGGAGAAAATCATTAATGCTTAGAAGATAGCAGATATGTAGACTCGCCTAGAAATCCAGGCGCCTCATGGAGTTTCATTATATTTATGAAAATTTCATTGAGAAATATGCGATATGTAGAGTATTGTCCGCCTCCTGCGCTTGCCCATCTGGTAAAGACCTTTTGGGTACTGGAGTATGCCTCTGAGGAAGGGAGGCCCATGGATTATTCACTTTTTGCAGATGGTCTGCCCAATATGGTCATGCAATACCAGGGACAAAGGTTCAGTGTCAAGCAGGGCGATAGGTTTGAGCTTACGCCTCTAAATCACTTTAGCGCTGCCTTCGATAAGCCAGCACATATGAAAAGTGATGGCTCGTTTGGCCTGATTGGAGCTTGTCTTTACCCGCGAGCCATTCAGAAAGTATTTGATTTAAAACCAGAAGAGGTCACCAATTGCGATATAGGCCTCAATACCTTGTTTGGTCATTGCGCAGATCTTCTTGAAGAGCAAATTTACCATGCAGAAAGCGACTCGGAGCGCATTGGCTTGCTTGCTAAATTTTTATTAGAAAAGGAAGGTCTTCCAGACCGGCAATTAACGGTTACAGACATGGTTATCAGGGCGATACTTAAGAAGAAAGGTAGGTCCTCAATTAAAGAAATGGCCGAATACTCTGGCTATTCGATCAGGCAGTTGGAAAGAAGTTTTAGAAAGACTACAGGATTATCACCCAAGTACTTCTCCAGAATTGTGCGGTTTCAAAACAGCATGAAATCCTATGAGCTTCTAGACCAACCTAGCCTAGGCTATCTTGCATATGAAAGCGGCTATGCGGACCAGGCGCATTTTATCAGAGAATTCAGTGAATTCTCAGGGATGAGTCCGAAGGTATACTTTAAAGAGTTAAGCGAGGTGGCGAGTAGCTTTGTACAATTGTAACTTCCTTGCGAATCAGAACAATACCGACCAGCAAATCATGGCATTTAAGGTAGAAAGAAGAAGATTAAAAATTAAGGAATACCAGACTTTACGGCTATCTACCGGGTGGCCGCGGCTGACAGATGAAATGGTGAAGAAAGCCCTTGAGAACGACTTGTTTTCTGTCTGTGTTTTGGATGATAAAACAACAATTGGACTAGGGCGGGTCATTGGAGACGGGGCAGTCTATTATTATGTTCAGGATGTTATTGTTTTGCCGGATTACCAAAAAAAAGGAGTCGGAAAATTGCTGATGGATGAAATAGAAAATTTCCTTGCGGGAAATTGCCACAAGAATGCTTTCATTGGCCTTATGGCTGCCAAAGGAGTAGAGGGATTTTACAAAAAATATGGCTACGGCGTAAGGGCAAGAGGTGCTTCGGGGATGTATAAGCTGTTTTAACCGTAGCAATTTCATAGAGATGTCGCATTTATTCAATTTTAGTTGCAATTACCCAGCTAACTTCGCAGAAGAACCAAAAAACGAACAGTCATTATGAGCACTACACCAAAAAAGTACAGTACCGTTTGCCCTTACTTAATGGTTAAGGATGTCGAGAAGCAACTTCATTTTCTTGAGGAGGTCTTCGGAGGGGATGTAAAGGAGCGGAAAACCAATGAAAAGGACCAATTGCAGCATGCAGAGATAGCGCTTGGAGAAGTTGTTATTATGATGGGAAGGGCCAGAGCCGAGTGGCCCGAAAGAAAATCGATGAATTATGTTTTCGTTGAGGATGTAGACGCCGTTTTTGCCACGGCTATGAAGAAGGAGGCCATTGCCCTTACGACCCCGGAAAAAAGAGACTATGGGCTTTATGAGGCGGGCTTTGAAGATGATTTTGGAAATCAATGGTGGATTGGTAGCCCTATTTAGAAACCAACAAAATTTTCTGCATCTTGCTGTAACAAAGCCAGGTTTTGATCATCTTTATGCAAACACTAAAGGAACAGTAAGATGAAAAGACTTGTAACACTTTGTACGCTACTAATAAGCTTAACCACTTTTTCTCAGCATATAGTTGACAGGGAGGTAGGCGAATTCAATAAAATCAAAGTATTCGACCTCATTGAGGTAAACCTCATCAAGTCTGATGAAAACAGGATCCTTATCAAAGGAGAAAACGTTCATGATATCAAATTCGTAAACAAAGACGGTACCTTAAAATTGCGAATGCAGCTAGATAAAAAGTTTCAGGGAGAAGACACACTGATTGAGGTATTTTACACAAGCCTGGACGTTATCGATGGCAATGAGGGCGCCCTCATTGTATGCAACGAACTAGTGGAGCAAAACCATATAGAGCTTCGGGTACAGGAAGGCGCGAAGATCAAAGCCGGCTTAAACGTTTCAAACCTGGACGCAAGGGCCGTTACAGGGGGTATTATTGAAGCCTCAGGATTGGCAGAGAACCAGGTTGTTGTTATAAATACAGGGGGCATTTTTGAAGGAAAAGAACTGAAAACAGAAGTGACCAGTGTGAAGATATCGGCAGGGGGAGAGGCCGAATTACACGCTTCCGAAAAGATAGATATTAATGTTAAAGCAGGAGGTGATGTCTATGTTTACGGTAATCCAAAACGCATAAACAAAAATACCCTTGCAGGAGGTAGGATATTTATAAAAGACTTTTGAGGCAGAGACGTGATGGATTGCAATAAAAAACCCTGACATCTCAGTCAGGGTTTTTGATTTGTTAAGAAGCCCTTATTTTTTGAATATATACCGGGTTATAAATATCCCCTGGTTGTCTCCTTTTCCCCCAGCACTTTCTACAGCACTGGTCACAAATGCGAGTTCCCAGCCTTCGGCTATCATTCCGTTGATCATAGAAGTGATAAGTGCATCGTTTGCCGCGATGTTCTGAAAACGGATGCCCCCAAGGTTAAAAAAGTTCAATAATTTCGTTTCCTCAAAATTCTTCACCCGGATTTCACTTCGGCTCGACTTGTTACGAGTGTTGTCTTCTTCGGTCTGAACACTGGTATAGTCTTTGTAATTTTTGTCTTCAAGAGCATTGACAATACGCGACCTTCCCAGACCACTGGGAACAATAGATTCTACGCTCGTAATAACCTTGAATTGTTGGGCATTGACTTCAAGACTCATGGCCATCGCCACAAATGTGAATAAAAGGAGTTTTTTCATAATAAAAAGTTTTTGTTGGAAATAATTATGCCTTCGGCAAACAAATATAGCGGATAGGTTTAAAGTATTATTGTTTCTTTGTAAAGAAATAAAGAAATTAATGCAAGGAACGGTTTACAAGTCGACCGGAAGTTGGTATATCGTAAAGACCGATAAAGGCGAAAGATATACCTGCAGGATTAAGGGCAAGTTTCGCATTAAAGGCATTAAGAGCACAAACCCCGTTGCTGTGGGAGACCGGGTCCAATTTGATGTGGAGACCCTTGGTGACGAGACAATAGGAGTCATTACAGACATTGAAGACCGCAAAAACTACATCATTAGGAAATCGGTAAAACTCTCCAAACAAACCCATATTATTGCGGCAAATATAGACCTGGTTTTTTTATTGGTTACACTTAACAACCCTAAGACGTATACGATTTTTATAGATCGGTTTTTAGCCACATCCGAAGCCTATGATATCCCTGCAATCCTCCTTTTCAATAAGGTGGATACCTATTCTGATGAAGAGCTTCACGAGGTCAAATACCTGGCCGATTTGTATCGGGAAATTGGATATACCTGTATCGGTATATCTGCCTTGACCGGAAAAAATACAGATCAGGTAAAACAACTGATGCAGGGCAAAACAAGTATGTTTTCTGGGCATTCGGGTGTTGGGAAGTCTACTCTGATCAATTGCATAGAACCTAACCTTGACATTAAGACTGAGGAAATCTCTGAACAACATTTGCAAGGACAGCACACCACAACCTTTGCAGAAATGTATGACCTTGATTTTGGAGCCCGAATCATAGATACGCCTGGAATAAAGGGCTTTGGTATAGTGGATATGGAAAAAGATGAAATAGGCGACTATTTTCCAGAACTTTTTAGATTAAAAGCCGATTGTAAGTTCAATAATTGCCTGCATCTTGATGAACCCAAATGTGCCGTAAAGCTGGCGCTTGAAGAGGATAGGGTTTCCTGGAGCAGATATAGAAGTTACGTGCAAATGGTAAGCGGTGAAGAAGACACTTACCGGATGGATAATTACGGGGAGTTATGAGAGCTGTAATTCAAAGGGCATCTGAGGCCAGTGTTACGGTTGAAGGTAAGATTGTTTCCGAGATAAAAGAAGGCGTGCTTGTACTTCTTGGTATTGAGGAGGCTGATAGTCAGGATGATATTAAATGGCTGTCCAGAAAAATTGTCAACCTGAGGATATTTAGTGATGCAACTGGTATCATGAATCGTTCACTTCTCGAAAATGGCGGTGATGCCATTGTAGTAAGCCAGTTTACACTGCACGCGGCTACAAAGAAGGGGAACAGGCCTTCATATATCAAGGCGGCAAAACCCGATATAGCAATCCCTTTGTATGAGTCTTTCATTGCTCAAATGAAGACAGATCTTGGCAAGAAAATTGGAGCTGGCGTATTTGGGGCAGACATGAAAGTGGCATTGGTTAATGATGGGCCAGTGACCATCCTTATTGATACTAAAAAGAGGGAATAATTCACTTTATCGATTTTTTTATATAAAATTGTAGGAAATAGTGCAGTTTTGCTGCATAAATTTCGATCCAAACTAACTTGATACGTCCCTTAGTTTTAATCACCCTATTTTTTAGTTGCTCATTTTCTTTAGCTCAAGAAGCAAAGTATAATACATTGCTATTAGATGAAGCATTAACAAAACATGCCAATGCGGTTTTTCGGCTCGATGAAATGAGTATTCACCTCAAGTCGAAAAGAGAAATGACCTATAAAGTAAAGCAGGCGGTTACGGTTTTGAATGCAGCGGGCAATGGTTTTGCAAGAACCAATCTTTACTATGATAAGGAAAGAAAAATAAAGCGTATTGAAGCTCGGGTGTTCGATAAAAGGGGTAATGAAACAGAACATATAAAGCGAAAAGATTTTCAGGATGTTAGCGCAGTAGATGGATTTTCACTTTATCTTGATGACAGAGCACTTCGTTACCGGTATACGCCAGTTGAATATCCTTATACGCTCGAATTTACCTATGAGGTAGAAACCTCTGATACCGGAATATTCCCTCCCTGGTTCTTTTTGCCGGGATACATGGCGAGTGTGGAAAAAAGTACTTATACCATTTCTTATGCTTCCGAAGCGTTAAAGCCAATAATTAACGAATATAGGCTTTCTGAAATAGAAATTTCCAAAACCGAAGACAATGGGAAAATTGTTTACTCCGCCCAGGATATCAAGGCAATAAAAAAAGAAAGCCACTGTCCGCCTTTTAATGATATTAGTCCTAAGCTATTAGGGCGTATGACCAATTTTCATTATAAAGGCCTGGATGCCAGTGTAAATGACTGGAATGATCTGGGGAGCTGGGTTCACAGAAACCTTCTGCAGGGAAGAACTCAGTTGCCGGAGTCTACCAAAAATACTGTGCGAAATCTCGTTTCAGGGGTTACCGATCATTTAGAAAAGGCAAAACTTATTTACAAATACGTTCAGGAAAATACACGCTATGTAAGCGTGCAGATTGGCATTGGCGGTTTTCAACCAATTAGTGCTTTGGATGTAGACCAGGTGAAATACGGAGATTGTAAGGGCCTTACAAATTACACTAAAGCCTTGCTCTCTGTTGTAGGAGTAAAATCATACTATACCTTAGTAGAGGCCGGAGGGACCAAGGTAGATTTTTTAGACGACTTCCCGGACCTGGCTCAAGGAAATCATGCTATTCTTGCCATTCCTTATAACGACATGTACTATTGGGTTGACTGTACTTCTCAAGTACATCCCTTCGGATTCGTAGGTGATTTCACGGATGACCGAAAAGTATTAGTTGTTAAGCCAGATGGGGGAGAGCTTGTTAAGACAGTTTCATACCTAAACGAGCAGAACTACCAGAAAACCAAGGCAGATTGCTCTCTTGATGAAAATGGGCAACTGAGTGCCAACCTGACGATTACTACGCTTGGGACGCAATATGACAATAGATTTAAGTTGCAGGAGAAAAGCCCTGAAGCTATTGACAAGCACTACAAAGATTACTGGGGCGTGATAAACAACTTGAAGCTGACATCTTATAATTTCAAAAATGATCAGGAACAGGTAAAGTTTATAGAAAGTTTGAGTATTCTTGCGGAAAACTATAGTGCAAAAAGCGGGGATAGAATTTTGTTTGCGCCTAATGCTTTTAACCAAAACGATTATGTGCCAAATAGATATAGAACGCGTCATTTACCCTTCGAGATTTCAAGAGGTTTTTTGGATGAAGACGAGTTTTCGATAAGCCTGCCTAAAGGATATGCAATTGAGGCCTTACCTAATGCAACAAAAGTCGAAAATGAGTTTGGGCACTACAATTTGTCTGTTGTTTATGAAGAATCTGACAACACCATAAGTTATAAAAGAAGCCTCCTAATCAAAGAGGGCTCATACACTAAAGAAAAGTATAAATCATATAGAGATTTCAGGAAGCAGGTTGCAAGAATGGACAGATCTCAGATTGTACTTCTGAAGAATGCTAACTAACCAAACACAGAGCAAAAAAATATAATGAGAGCAAATTTTAAGTACGTATTTTGGTGCCTGGCAGGTTTTTTTGCCATAAATACCGCTATAGCACAGGATGTAAAATTTGGAAAAATCTCCAAGGAAGAACTTAATCAAAAATTTTGTGAAAATGATTCGTCTGCCACGGCCATGGTCTTATACAGAAAAGTTAATATAAAGTACAACTATGTACAGACCGACGGTTTTCATGTGGTTACACACGTACATGAGCGGGTAAAGATCTTTAACAAAAATGGTTTTGACCATGCCACGATAACCGAATCGCTTTACCAGGGTAAAAGTGATGAAGAGACAATGGGGGGCTTAAAAGCATATACCTACAACCTGGAGAACGGTGAGGTCGTAAAAACGAAGCTTAAGGGCTCTGACACCTTTACTACCGAGGTAAACAAGTATTACAAGCAAGAAAAGTTTACCATGCCTAATATTAAGGAGGGAAGTGTTATTGAATATCAGTATAGGATAGATTCCCCTTTTTCCTACCACATTGATGAGGTCGATTTACAGTATGACATTCCTATAAAGTATCAGGAGGTAAGTGTTGCTATTCCAGAATATTTTGCCTTTTCTCCACATATGAAGGGATACTTATCTGTGAGTCCTGAACGAGAGACCATACGATCTAAAATAAACTTTACCACCAAATCTCGGGAGGAGTACGGAGGCGGAGTAAGGACAGATTATGAGAACAGTTCGGTGGACTATAATATTTACAAAACCGCCTACCTCATGGCCGATGTACCTGCATTGGAAGAAGAACCTTTCGTAAATGATATGGACAATTACAGAAGTGCTATTAATTATGAGTTGCAATATGTACAGTTTCCACGATCTCTGAGAAAAGACTACTCCACGACCTGGGAAAAGGTAATTAAAACCATTTATGAAAGCAATTACTTTGGTGAGCAGCTGACACAAAAGCGATATTTTAAAGATGATCTTGCCAAACTTGTAGCGGGCGCCGGAAGTGAGGCAGAAAAAGCCGCGGCAATTTTCAAATTTGTACAAGGACGGATGGCCTGGAATGGCTTGCTGGGGTACTATACAGACAAGGGAGTTAAAGAGGCATACAAAGAAAAATCTGGAAACACGGCAGATATCAATCTAATGCTGGTAGCCATGCTCAGAGAGGCAGGGTTAAACGCTAATCCTATGCTTATTAGCACTCGCGATAACGGTGTTCCATTGTTGCCTACCAGGGAAGGTTTTAACTATGTAGCGGCTGCTCTTGAATTGGAAGGGAATACCATTTTTTTGGACGCTTCCAACAAGTTCACCAAGCCAAATCTTCTACCTACCCGTGCGCTTAACTGGCAAGGGAAAATAATTAAAAAAGACGGTAGTTACCAAAGCGTTTCCGTCTTTCCGAAAACTACTTCAAAAGAAGCAAGTATGATGAGAATCAACCTCAATCCGGATGATGGTTCTATAGCGGGAAAATCTCGTAAAACATACTCGGATTACAGGGCGTATATGTTTAGAAACAAGTATGGAAGCCTGGACGATGAAGAATATCTTGAGAAATTAGAAAATAGTGTCGGAGGGATAGAAGTATCTAATTACAAAATAACCAACAAGAATATCCTTGGGAAGGCGGTGCAGGAAGAGTTTGATTTTTATATGGAAGATCAGGTAGAAGTAGCCGGAAATAAAATCTATTTCTCACCCTTGTTTTATAATACAATAAGCGAAAACCCTTTTAAGCTGGAAGAACGCAAATATCCCGTTGATTTTGCCTATCCATGGCGTGAAAACTATTTGTATACCATCGCCATTCCTGAAGGTTATGAAGTAACCTTTCTACCTAAAGGAACAAAAATGGCACTTCAGGACAATTTGGGAAGTTTCATCTATCGAATTGCGCAACAGGGAAATAATTTACAGGTTATGGTGGATTTAAAGATAAATCAAGCCGTAATACCTGCGTTCAGCTACTCCGCGATAAAAGAATTGTACAAAAAAGTAATAGAAAAAGAGACAGAAAAAGTAGTTTTGTCCAAAATATAGAAAAATGGACATTCGAAATGCTCAACTTGCTGTTGATGAATGGATTAAGAAGCATGGGGTTAGGTACTTCAACGAACTTACCAATATGGCGCAGCTCACAGAAGAGGTAGGTGAGGTAGCCAGAATTATCGCAAGACGTTATGGGGAGCAAAGCGAAAAAGAATCTGACAAGGAAAAAGATTTGGGAGAAGAACTCTCGGATGTCCTTTTCGTGGTCTTGTGTTTGGCCAATCAAACGGGAATAGACCTTCAACAAGCCTTTGATAAGAAACTAGACCTTAAAACCAAGCGGGATCACCAAAGACATCAAAACAATAAAAAGCTCAAATAGTACTATATTTGGGCTTTCTTTTTAAATCCTAGCGCTTTGAATTTACATCTCGAGGGACCTCAGGCCCGGGTCTTAAAATCTACAATAAATATTACAGGTTCTAAGAGTGAATCTAATCGCCTTCTACTACTACAGGCGCTCTATCCAAATATTGAAATAGAGAACCTCTCCAATTCAGATGATGCGCGGTTTATGCAAAAAGGACTTCAAGGCACAGAGACGGTGGTAGATATTCATCATGCCGGTACAGCAATGCGGTTTTTAACCGCCTATTTTGCTTCTCGCGAGGGCAGAAAAGTAGAACTAACCGGTTCTGAACGAATGCAGCAACGGCCAATCAAGGTTTTAGTAGAGGCGCTAAGAAATATGGGCGCGACTATTACTTATCTCAAAGATGAAGGATGCCCTCCCCTGGCTATTGAAGGGCGGTCATTGAGGAAATACCAGGTAAGTTTACCAGCGAACATTAGCAGTCAGTATATTTCAGCACTTTTACTAATTGCTCCCAGCCTGCCAGATGGCCTTGAATTAGAATTAGTGGGTTCTATTACCTCTGTTCCTTATATCAAAATGACCTTGAGTTTATTAGATCAAATTGGGGTCTCCAATACTTTTGAGGGAAACCGTATCACTGTGGCCCCGAAGGCAACAGTGGAGAAAAAGACCTTGGTAGTTGAATCTGATTGGAGTTCGGCCTCCTACTTTTATAGCATAGTAGCGCTGTGCGATCCTGGTACTGAGCTGGTTTTATCATCTTACAAGAAAAACAGCCTGCAGGGAGATAGTGTTTTGGCCGAAATCTATAACTCTTTTGGCGTGAATACCAAATTTATGGGCCATAGTATTGTTCTTAAGAAAGCGGAGCACCATCAAGCATCAGGTATTAACTTAGACCTTTCAGATGCACCTGATCTTGCCCAGACCATAGCGGTGACCTGCTTTGGTTTAGGGATTTCTTGCGAGCTCTCTGGTCTGCATACCCTAAAAATTAAGGAGACTGATAGGTTAGTAGCTTTAGAGACAGAACTTTCTAAATTAGGTGCTTCTATTACAGTAACCGATAGATCGCTGCATTTAGAAGAGGCAGAGCGGTTGATTTCAGAAATCACCATTGATACGTACAATGATCATAGAATGGCAATGGCTTTTGCTCCCCTGGCGCTCAGAATAGCACTAAAAATTGCGGATGCCGAAGTGGTTTCCAAGTCATATCCTGATTTTTGGAAAGATATGGAAAAGCTCGGTTTTAGCGTAAAAAACCTGTAGCCCTCATTTAATGATGTTTTTACTTGACAACCCCTGTTTTAGGATTGTATATTTGCAGCCTTAAAAATTAAGGTCAAACACCATAACCGAAACATAAATACAGCATGAAATTATCGCACTTCAGTTTTGAACTTCCTAAGGACTTACTAGCCGAATATCCAGCAGAGAACAGGGATGAATCCAAGCTAATGGTAGTCCATAGAGAATCTGGAAAAATAGAGCACAAAATGTTCAAAGACCTTATTGATTATTTTGATGAAGGTGATGTCATGGTGCTGAACAATACTAAGGTTTTCCCCGCCCGCTTGTATGGTAATAAGGAAAAAACTGGGGCCAGGATTGAGGTGTTTTTGTTAAGAGAACTCAATGAAGAACAACGTTTGTGGGACGTGCTTGTAGACCCTGCGCGTAAAATTCGTATTGGGAATAAACTTTATTTCGGTGATGATGAAAGTTTGGTCGCTGAAGTTATTGACAATACAACTTCTAGAGGGAGAACATTGCGCTTTTTGTACGACGGCTCTTATACCGATTTTAGACGCAAATTGAGGGAACTTGGGGAGACCCCACTACCAAAATACATAAAAAGAGATGTAGAACCTCAGGATGAGGTGCGCTATCAAACCATATATGCCAAACACGAAGGAGCGGTCGCTGCACCTACGGCAGGACTGCACTTTTCCAAGCATTTACTAAAACGTCTGGAAATAAAAGGTATAGACTTTGCCGAACTTACACTGCACGTGGGCCTGGGTACTTTTAACCCTGTTGAGGTTGAAGACCTTTCTAAGCACAAAATGGATAGCGAAGAATTGGTTATTGAGGAGAAGGCTATTGAAATTGTTAACAGTGCAAAGGATAATAAGCAGAGGGTCTGTGCAGTGGGTACCACAGCAATGAGAGGCCTGGAAAGCGCTGTTTCTTCCGAGCATACCCTGAATACTTTTGACGGATGGACCAACAAGTTCATCTTTCCTCCTTATGAATTCAGCATTGCAAATGCGATGATCACCAACTTTCATTTACCCAAGTCAACCTTATTAATGATGGTTTCTGCTTTTTATGGGACATGATTTAATGAAACGTGCTTATAAAGAGGCCATCATAGAAGGGTATCGTTTCTACTCCTATGGAGATGCTATGTTGATCATTGATTGATCGGTATATACTGAATTGAAAAATCCTGCAGTATCTTTATCAATTGAAGGAATGCAGGGTTTTTTATTTCCAGAGTATGGAAAAAACAAAGAAAGACATTAGGGCACTGACAAAAGAGCAACTTCGAGACTTTTTTGTTTCTAAAGGCGATAAGGCCTTTCGTGGCAATCAGGTATACGAATGGTTGTGGAGGAAATCTGCCCATTCTTTCGAAGGAATGACTAATATTTCTAAAGAAACCAGACAACTGCTGGGAGACCACTTTGTGATCAATCATATCAAAGTAGACCAGATGCAGCGGAGCGCGGACGGAACTATTAAGAATGCTGTTAGACTACATGATGGGCTTATCGTCGAATCGGTTTTGATCCCAACCCCTACCCGGACTACCGCCTGCGTCTCTAGCCAGGTGGGATGTAGTTTAGATTGCAAATTTTGCGCTACCGCCCGGTTGAAACGAATGCGCAACTTAAACCCTGATGAGATCTATGATCAGGTGGTGGCAATTGACAATGAAAGCAGACTGTATTTTAATAGGCCTTTGAGTAACATCGTCTTCATGGGAATGGGAGAGCCTTTGATGAATTATAACAATGTGCTAAAGGCTATAGGGAAAATTACGTCGCCCCGAAGGGCTTGGAATGTCTCCGAAACGTATTACCGTTTCAACCTCCGGCGTTCCTAAAATGATCAGAAAAATGGCTGATGAGGGCGTAAAGTTTAAACTTGCCGTTTCCTTGCATTCAGCAATTGATGAGATTAGAACGGCTATTATGCCCTTTAATGCAAACTTCAATCTGTCCGATTTACGTGCTGCCCTTGAATACTGGTATCTGAAGACCAAGAGCAGAATTACTTATGAGTATGTTGTTTGGGAAGGTATTAACGATACACGGAAGGACGTTGAGGCCCTGTTAAAGTTTTGTCGTTTTGCGCCCTCTAAAGTGAATTTAATTGAATACAATCCTATTGATGAAGGCGAGCACTTTAAGCAGGCTTCAGAAAAGGCCATTGATATGTATGTACACGCGCTCGAAGCAAACGGAATTACAGTTACGGTAAGGCGTTCTAGAGGTAAGGATATTGATGCGGCTTGCGGTCAACTTGCTAATAAAACACAATAATTGAAAATTCCTGATTCACAATACTGATTTAACCTTTTTATTTTCCCTAATTTTATGCGGCTGATATCAAATTAACCTGTGAAAGTTGTAGCTCAAATAAAGGAACCTGTTCAAAAGGAAATGGAACTTTTTGAAGAAAAGTTTCACGAGTCCATGACATCAAAAGTGGCTCTTTTAAACCGGATTACTTATTATATTGTTAACCGTAAGGGAAAGCAAATGCGACCAATGTTCGTGTTTCTGACCGCTAAATTGCTCAATAACGGAGAAGTAAACGAGCGCACTTACCGCGGGGCTTCGGTAATAGAGTTGATTCATACGGCAAGCCTTGTTCATGACGATGTGGTGGATGATAGTAATAAAAGAAGAGGTTTCTTTTCTATCAACGCCCTCTGGGAAAAATAAAATTGCCGTATTGGTTGGCGACTTCTTACTAGCCAGGGGGATGCTCCTTTCAGTAGATCACGGAGATTTTGATTTGTTGCGTATCATTTCGGTTGCAATGCGGGAAATTAGTGAGGGAGAACTCCTGCAATTAGAAAAGGCCAGGCGTTTAGATATTGATGAAGATATCTATTACGATATCATTCGCCAAAAAACAGCTACCCTGAATCGCCGCCTGCTGCAGTATAGGAGCATGCTCTGTTAAGCCCGATACCCCCGAAGTTGAAACCTTTAGAAAATTTGGAGAACTCTGCGGCATGGCATTTCAAATAAAGGATGACCTTTTTGATTATGGCGAAGAGAAGATAGGGAAACCAACAGGAATTGATATTAAGGAACAGAAGATGACCCTTCCACTGATCCATGCCTTGAACCAATCAGACCCTAAAGAGAAAAAATGGTTGATCAACTCAGTAAAAAACCATAACAGAAACAAAAAAAGGGTAAAAGAAGTAATCAACTTTGTAAAAGATAAAGGAGGCCTTTCTTATGCCGAAAACAAAATGCATAAGTTTAAGAACGCGGCGCTGGATCTGTTAAAACCATACCCGGATTCTGACTATAAAGAGGCACTTTTCTTGATGGTAAATTATGTGGTAGATCGAAAGAAATAACGATCTTAGGTTTCTTCCTTATCTTATTTATTAAAAACTTTTGAGCTCAGGCAACTTTTTCTAGCTTCAATTCGTCTTACTACATAGAAGACCAAATGAAAAAATTAAACCCTTTGAAGATCATTCCATTTTACAAGAATGAGAAAGTACTGATTAAGAGAGCGGCTTCTGGCAGTAGGGAAGCGCAACGGGTCTTGTATGACACCTACTCGCCAAAAATGCTTAGTGTTTGCAGGCAATATATTAAAGACCTGCACTTTGCCGAGGATGCTATGATCAACGGTTTTGTAAAGGTTTTTAAACATTTAGAGACTTTTAAGGCATCAGGGTAGTTTTGAAGGATGGATAAGGAGAATTATCATTAGAGAATGTATTTCTTTCTTAAGAAAAAGGCAGTTTGTAGTATATGACGATGAGGTATACGAGAAAAAAGGTTTTGAGCCAACAACAATTTCCGAAGCCCTGGATGTAGCTCATATTCAAATGCTGATAGACACCCTGCCAGAAGGATACAAAACGGTTTTTGTGTTGTATGCCATAGACGGCTATAAACATGCAGAGATTGCCGAGATGCTTAAAATATCGGTAAGTACCTCCAAATCACAGCTCTTTAAGGCCAGGAGGTTATTGCAGGAAAAGATCAGGACACTGGAACTTTCTGAAAGGGCTTACAAATCAAACAAGGCCTAATAATAGATTTATGTGGGTTAAATACGAAGAAAATGACGTGGAATAATTTAGAAAAACAAAGCAAAAAGAAGTTAAGCGAACGAAGTATAAAACCATCGGAGCGAGCGTGGGAGAAGATTTCTGAGCAGCTTGACACCGTGGAAGAACCCCGCAAACCCAAAGTGTTTTGGTACGCTATTGCCGCTAGTTTTTCTGGGCCTTCTCGCATTATCTATAGGATTTTTTGGTAGGCAAGACACAAATGAAGACCCGGTAGAAGTTGTAAACACTCCTGTAGAGACGGTCAAGGAAGTTAGAGAAGATAAGGTGCCTGAAGCCGGGCAAAAACACCTTGAACCCGAGTTAAAAGAGACTGATATGCTTGTTGAAGGAAAGGAGGCTGCTATTAAGAGCGGGCAAGAAACCTATGTTGCGCCCAAGGAGGAGATAATTGTATCTACTGTTGAACTAAATAATGTACAGGGAAGAGCTTGCAATTACAAAGAAAGATAGGGAGGAAACGCTTATAGATACCAAAATAGCTGAAGTGGTTGCCCAGGTGAATCTTCTTGAACAAGGAGATGGTGAGCTAACAGATGCAGAAGTAGATTCACTAATTAGAAGGGCCCAGAGAGAAATACTGACCGATAAAATTTTCCGCCAGGATAAGACTGTAGATGCCATGGCCTTGCTGACGGAAGTTGAAGATGAATTAGACCAGACATTTAGAGACCAGATTTTTGAAAAATTAAAGGCCGGCTTTATTAAAGTGCGCACTGCCGTGGCCGACAGGAACAACTAATCCGAGAAAACATAAAACCAATGAGATTTCTTCATTTTATAATGAAGGACAGGGAGATTTATTCATCAATTAAAAATGCTTTTTCCTGGTGATCCTTAATCGGATCTGATAGAAAGGGTAAAATCAAAACAAGAATTATGAACACCTTAAGCAAATTATTTCTTCTGATGCTTTTCGCGCTGCTTTTCTCAAAAGCCCATGCGCAGGAAACGTCAGTGGCTGAGAAAAGAATTCAGCAGTTAGAAACGAAAAAGACCGAAGTCACTCAATTAGAAAAGAAGGCATTGAAGAAGAAAATAGTGCGTATCAATGAAAGCCTAAGACGAAACGAAATAGGCAGGGAAGAGGCTGAAGTGTTAAAGAAGGAAGCCGCAGAACTACATGCTAGAAATATTGAGAACAAAATAGCAATATTAGACAATCAGATTGCATTGATACAGAGAAATGGAGAGTTGGATCTAAATGATAATCCTCGCCGGGCCGTAATGGGTATAGGTACCGAGGACGAAGATAGCAATAGGATTTTTGGTATTTCATTCAACTCCGGGCATCAGCGTGTGTTGAGATATGACCGTCGTACCTATTCAGACCTTGTTCTGGCCATAGGGTTTAACAATGCGATTATAGAAGGGCAGGGTCTGGATGACTCACCGTATAAAGTAGGTGGGAGTCGTTTTTTCGAACTTGGTTGGGCGTGGAGAACGAGGGTCTTTAAGAATACCAATTTTATGCGTTTTAACTACGGCTTTTCGTTTCAGTTTAATGGTTTAAAACCTGATGACAATCAATATTTTGTCGAAAATGGAGACCAGACAGAACTTCAGGAATTTGAGTTCAATCTCGAAAAATCCAAACTGCGGATGGATAATCTTGTATTTCCTGTTCATTTAGAGTTTGGCCCGTCTAGAGTGAATAGGACAGAGGATAGAATACGATATTCTCTACATAGGCAATTTCGCCTAGGTATCGGAGGATATGGTGGATTTAATATAGGAACCCGACAGAAATTAAAGTATAACCGAGATGGAAATCGCGTAAAAGATAAGTTCAAAAGAGGTTATAATACAAGCAATCTTATTTACGGTTTAAGTGCTTATGTAGGAGTTGAAGGGATTTTGCTTTATGCGAAATACGATCTCAATCCAATTTTTAAGGATGCCCCTATAAAGCAACGCAATATTTCTCTGGGTTTAAGATTTGATTTATAGCCAGCTTTTAGTTCTACATCAAAAAAGCCACCTGGAACCTCATATCCCGGGTGGCTTTTTACAAACACCTACTTCAACACTATATCGCTACAATTCCTTGTGTATTTGTATCCGGAAGATTTCCTGATTCTTCCCCCACAAATTCTAAGGACTGTCCATTAATTCTATAAATACCAATGGTACCGTCCAAACCAAAGAGCTGATATAAATATTCTCCATCATCGGAGATCCAAAGATCTATCCACCCTTCGGTACTGGCAAAAGCGTCTGGGCCATTATCTGCTCCTCCGGTACCCGTGCCCTGGGCGGCAGTCTGATCTATTAACTCAACAGTACCGTTACTGAAACTGAATGAAGCCAATCCCGCTTCAATCGCGTTAGATACAAAAAACGTATTGCCGTCTGAGGTAAAGTCTAACCAACAGGCTGTTCTACCGGTATTTCCTTCACCAGATCTTACGTCCAGGCTAATAGGATTAAGACTCCCGTCTGCCTGAATCTGCCAGGTAGAAACAGACCCGTCCTGAAGTGCAGGGAAAGCTGGAGGAGTACCGTCTGGTTGAAACTCTCTGGCCTCGGTGACCACGACATAGTTATCGCCAACGATTTGAAACCCGATCGCCGAAGGAAGATTTCTGCCTTCTGCATTGCCTCTTAAGGTGGAGGTAGCACCGGCAACCCGGTTTGGGCTAAGCGTACCATCTACGTTTACACCGTAGACCACGAGTTCATCCTCACTTCCGGAAGCCAGTGCGGCCGCTCCCGAATTAATTGAAGCCACTACTAACCAGTTTCCATCTGGTGAAAATTGTATGGCAGAGGGCCGGTTTTCTAAATCCCGTGTTGAACCTGCTATAGGCGAAAGCGATCCGTCTTCTGATAGCCAGTAACCTGTTACGCTTCCCTGTTGTTCGGGTTCTCCACCTGCCAGGAACTCCTGCCGGGTAATATTGGCCACATAGACAATACCTTTTAAACCATCTGCTGCATTTGCTCTTTCGGAATAAGCGATACTATTAGGCCCCAAGTCGCCAGTGGGTTGAGAACCTACAAGTTCAAGAGCGTAATCGTCGTTAATATTAAACGAGCTGATAGTATTGCTGCCCGCATTTACAGCAAGTAACTGCTCATTGTCATCTGTTTTAGTAAGCGCATAGGCCGAAATTAAGGGGTCCAAACCTTCCCCGCCGTCAAAGTCGCCACCATTGCCTCCCGTGGGATTAGGGCCAATTGGCGTTAAAGATCCATCGGCATTTCGGCCATAGGCCACAATTACATTAGGACCCTGAATGTTGGTACCGTCTACCTGACCCTCTCCGTTGGTCATGGCATATACCGCCCCGACGAAATCGACGGTATCATCACCGTCATCTCCATCTCCATCATCATCACCTCCATCAGTTACAGGATCTTCAATTACAAAATCATCGTCGTCACTACAGGAGGCCAACAGCGCAAATGACATCAATATAAATGCAAATATTTTTAAATTTTTCATGGTAATTTTTTTAAGGTTTTAAATTGTTTTTAGCGCTTCAAGCTATTCTGAACGGAAAATTTGTCCTGAGCATTCCTAATTTCAGCAGTTGAAGTATGTTTCCATTGTTGACCCGGCCGGAGGCAACCTGGTGCCAGGATATTTGAAATTGCTCTCCCGACATATGTTTAGTTACGGTTTAGTTCGCCCTGCTTACAGCCTGGGAAAAAGTATCACGGGCTTCTAAAAAAAGAAGTAGGTTGTAGAATTGGGATTTAAAATATTGATAATGAAGTTGTTAAGTGAAGTATTTTTGAGAAAAATAATGAAATTCTGAAATACAAATGTTATCTTTTCTATATAAATATTAACGCCGCTCCGGAAGGTTTTAAGATTTTTTTTTGAGCCTTTATGAGGCTAGGATATGAGATAAAACCTCTTACCCTTATTCACATATTGTCAAAGGCTTTTTTCATTTCAGGGGTAAATTCTTCTTTGAAATATACTTTTTTGCAATGATCGCATTCCAGTAAATGTGAAGTATATACTTTGAATATTGGAATCCAAAACAGATGAAAATAGTTGGGGACTTTTAGAGCTTGCAATGTCCCTATCTGCCTGCAATGTGAACACTCAGTACTTAAGAGGTACTTGGACTTCCGCTTTCCTGGTCGCGTACCGAAAAACAAGATCATTTTAAAGCTGCTTTTTTAGAGATTTGTTCTAAATTACATAATTATGAAATCCGACGAGAGAAAAAGGCTTTTTAGACCGCCTTGGTTTGCTTATTTTTATCCTCTGCTAATTGTCTAACTTTGATTTCAAAATCTACCATAGATCAGGTGTATGAAGCCTCCCGTGTTGAGGAGGTGATCGGTGATTTTGTACATCTCAAGAAATCGGGTACTAATTTCAAAGGGCTCAGTCCCTTTACGGATGAGCGTACTCCTAGTTTTATGGTCTCTCCCGTAAAACAAATCTGGAAGGATTTCAGTAGTGGTAAAGGAGGCAATGTAGTTGCCTTTTTGATGGAACACGAGCAGTTTACCTATCCTGAAGCCATCAAGTACTTAGCCAAAAAATACAATATTGAGGTTGAAGAAACAGAGCGTACAGATGAGCAGAAACAAGAGGCCAATGAACGGGAAAGCATGTACCTTGTCTCAGAATTTGCGCAAAAGTATTTTCAGGAAACCTTGTGGGAAGCAGAGATGGGGAAGGCTATTGGTCTGACCTATTTCAAAGAGCGGGGTTTTAAAGATGAAACGATTAAAACATTTGGCCTTGGCTATGGCCTGGATCAATGGGAAGCCTTTACAAAGGCCGCTCTGGACAAAGGATATCAGCTAGATTATCTTGAAAAGACTGGTCTGACTATTGTTAAGGATGATGGTAATGACCCCAATGCGAAAAGGAAATTTGATCGTTTTAAGGGCAGGGTACTTTTTCCGATCCACTCCATGAGTGGCAGGGTTCTTGGTTTTGGAGGACGAATTTTGTCAAACGACAAGAAAGCGGCCAAATACCTGAATTCACCAGAAAGTGAGATTTACCATAAAAGCAAGGTTCTTTATGGCATCTATTTCGCGAAAAAGACAATCGTCAAAGAAGACAATTGCTATCTTGTTGAAGGCTATACAGATGTTATTCAACTCTATCAAAGAGGAATCCAAAATGTTGTGGCCTCAAGCGGTACTGCTCTTACACCAGAGCAGATAAGGCTTATAAGCAGACTTACCAGAAACATCACTGTACTTTTCGATGGTGATGCGGCGGGTCTTAGAGCTTCACTACGCGGTGTAGATCTTATATTAGAGCAGGGGATGAACGTCAAAGTATGCTCTTTTCCAGAAGGTGAGGATCCCGATAGTTTTGCGAAGAATAATGAGTACGAAGATGTGGTTTTGTACTTACAGGAAAATGCAAAAGACTTTATTCAATTTAAGGCATCGCTATTGGCGACAGAATCGGCAAACGACCCCATAAAAAGAGCAGAAACTATTCGTGATATTGTAAACAGCATTTCTAAGATTCCTGACAGGATTAAGAAAGAAGTTTATGTGCAGGAATGCGCGAGGATCATGAATATTTCGGAAGAGGTCTTATTTAACACCCTGGCTCAATTGGGTAAGAAGAAGGCCTCAGAAATCGCAAAAAGCGCCAGAGAACAGCAGAAAGCTTTTGAAGTTGTAAAAGACGAACCTTCTTCAGAAAAGCTAAACATACAATACGAATTAGAGCGCAAGATTATCGAAATGTTATTGCTCTACGGGAAAGAAGAACAGGAGTTTGAAGATCTGCTACTTAAGGAAAATGAGGATGGTGATTTGGTTCTGGAACCGGAGAATACAGCGGCCAAGGTTTACGAAAAGGTGTTTTTAGACCTTCAGGAGGATGAAATTGAACTCACCCATGAACAATTTAGAAAAATATATTATCTGCTTATTGCTCATTTGAATGAAAATGAGAATTTCTCGGTCAATACATTTATGACCGACTTAGATCAGGAGCTGGTAACAGAAATATCTTCCATACTCATGGAAGAAGAGAAGTATGCCCTGCACAATTGGGAACGTAAAGACATTTATCCGAAAGATAAGGAAATAGGTATTTCCCAGCTGGTTAGCGAGACCATACTTACACTACGGTGCTATCTGATTAAAAAGAGAATAGAATCGCTTCAGAAAAACACCGAAGAATCCTCTGGTGATCATAAGGAAACACTTGAAGAGATTGTTAATTATCTTCAGTTAAACAAACTTTTAAACAAAAAACTAAATCGGGTTTTGTCCTAAGTAAGTGGCGCTACTAAAGAAAAAAACCCGGCATTTGCCAGGTCCTTATCTGAATTAGTTAGAAATTTTTTAATAAAGCTCTAGAGCTTTCGCCTGCTGCAGTAAATCAACAAGATTATCCACATTTAATTTTTTCATTAAACGGGCCTTGTAGGTACTTACTGTTTTCTCATTGAGATTCAAGCCAAGTGCTACATCCTTGTTGCGTTTTCCGCTAGCCAGGAGCTTTAATACTTCTACTTCGCGAGTAGATAATTTTCTAAAGAATCTTCTCGGCTTTTGTGTGCCTTCATCGAACGCAAGTCTTTGCGCCAATTCATTGGTAATAAACATATTACCCTCGGCAACTTTGCGTACCGCGGAAATGATATAATCTAAATCCGCTGTTTTGGAAAGATATCCAAAAGCACCAGCTCTGATCGTGCTTAGCGCGTATACATCTTCTGATTGACCGCTGTAAATGAGCACTTTAATATCCGGAAATTCTTGTTTGATCTTTCTCAAAGTTGCAATACCATTGATTTCAGGAATATCCATCTCTAACATTACAACATCGGGGGTTACCTTTTCTAACTTTTGGAATAATTCTGAAGTAGTAGATACGTCGTCAATAACCTCAAAATCTGAAGCAGAACTAAGTACCTGCTTTACTCCCATACGTACAATCGGGTGGTTGTCTGCAATTAAAACTTTGATCATTTTGGTTCTTTTTCTAGATTTTAGCGCCTGGGGACGTCTAAAAATACTGACACGCAATGTAGGGCTAAATAATCTAATTTCTTAAACAAAAGTGTACTTTTTTTCTTAATTAACACGAATTTTTGCGACATTATTCGACTTAAATACCTGATTCTTAGTTGAGAGGTTATTTCAGCCCTTTAGGAACCTCACAAATCGGTATCGGAATCATCTTATGCCTGTTCGCAGAATTAAATCTTTTAAAGATAGTGAAAACTTCTCTTTGCCTTCCTGAAAAGTCAGCAACTGTTTTTCCCTGATCATTCATTGCCATAGCCCATTCCAATTCGGGGTATGAAGCCCCAATCTGATCTTCGTCTGTACGGCTGTCTCCCCAAAGCCCGTCTGTTGGGGCTGCTTCCATAATTTCGTCGCTAACGCCAAGAAAGCCACCAATTTCGTAAACTTCTGTTTTTAAAAGATCGGCAATCGGGCTCAAGTCTACACCCCCATCTCCATACTTGGTATAAAACCCTATCCCGAAATCCTCCACCTTATTACCGGTACCGGCCACCAAATACCGCTTCAAGGCTGCAAAATAGTACAATGTGGTCATCCGCAATCTTGCTCTGGTGTTTGCCAAGGACATAAAACGCTGCTCTTCATCTTCTACTGGGGGTAAGGCAGTCACCAGGCTGTCGAAGACGGGAGTAAGGTTTACCGGCTGCCGGGAAACGTTGTCAAAATTTCGTTGCAACCATTCAATGTGGTTTGAGGCACGACTAACTTGATTGGCCCCCTGATGAATGGGCATTTCTATACAGATTAGCTTTAATCCGGTTTTTGCGCATAGCGTAGAGGTGACCGCTGAGTCTATTCCTCCCGATACCCCTATGACGAAACCGCCCATTTTTGCATTTGTCGCATAATCTTTTAACCAATTGACAATATGGTCTATTACTTTTTCCGTTTGCATTTACCTGCGATATTAGATTGAAAACTGCTAACTTTGGCCGCGTAAAAATAAGGTGTTGGAACGTAATATTAAAATGACGAATAAATTACTTAATCGTTTTGTGATCGGAAGTCTCGCATCAGTGTTTTTAATGATGTCAACGAGCTGTGCGGAGGAGGATAAGATCGCAGCAGAAATCGCAAAAATTGATGTGAATCTTGAAGTATATCGCTTTGACCGGGAGTTTGCTTCTGCAAAAGCGGAAGGGCTTCCCAAACTAAAGGAAAAGTACCCATATCTATTTCCGGGACCAGACAGCCTTTGGTTTGCCAAACTTAAAGATACACTTCACCTTCAGTTGTTTGATGCAACTGAAAGAACATTTGTGGACTTTGAGGATGAAAAAGATCGCCTGACACGTTTTTTCAGACATGCCAGGTATTACTTTCCAACCACCAAAATCCCAAAGGTTATTACACTGATCTCCGATGTTGATTATAATGATCGTGTTATTTTGGCGGATACACTACTCTTGGTTGGTTTAGACAATTATCTCGGCGAGGATCATAAATTCTATGGAGGAATAGAGCGATATATAGCCACCGAACTGGATAAAAAATATCTAATCAGCAATGTGGCAGGCACTTTTGCCAAAAAGATAAACCGCTACCCTTCTGATAGGTCTTTTTTGGCACGAATGGTATACCATGGAAAGGAATTATATATAAAGGATAAATTGATTCCCTTTGAAAGCGATGCGGCGAAAATAGGATATTCTGAAGGGCAGTTAGGCTGGGCTCAGGCCAATGAAGAACAAATTTGGCGTTATTTTATTGAACGAGAACTGCTCTATAGTACCGATGTGAAATTAGGTCCCCGGTTTCTGGATCCTGCTCCTTTTTCAAAGTTCAGATTAGAAGAAATAGACAATGAATCCCCGGGCAGGATTGGAAGGTATGTGGGATGGCAAATAGTAAGGGCTTTTGCTGAGAATAACGAATTAAGCCTTCAGCAAATATTGAGCCTTCCGGCTGAGGAAATTTTTAAAAAATCGAACTACAAACCTAAAAAGTAAGGCATGTCTAAACTACATACTTCCGAAATAGTTCTCAAAGTTGAACTTGACGAGAATAGAATCCCCGAATCGCTTAGCTGGTCGGCCCAGGATGGAGGGATAGTAAATGAGGAAGCGAAAGCGATGTTGCTTTCTGTTTGGGACAGTAAGCATCAGGAATCTTTGAAAATTGATCTTTGGACTAAAGATATGCCGGTAGACGAAATGAAAGTCTTCTTTCATCAAACACTGGTTTCGCTATCAGATACCTTTATGAAAGCAACCCAGGATGAAAAGATGACAGCAACAATGAAGGACTTTTGTGCCTATTTTGCCGAAAAGTTAGAATTGAGCAAATAGTATTTTAGACTTCACCAGCGATCCAACAAGAGTTTTTCTCCTGAATTTATCTTCCGGGACATCAAGTCAGAACAAAAAAATTCCCTCAACTGAATTGTAGAACTTAAGAACTGCACTTTGAACGCCAATAAATAGCTTAAATGTTAAAATAAGGCAAATTTAGACCGACCTTATAAGCGCCTACAAATTCGAACTAAGACCATATTATATTAGACCCCGACACTACAAAAAAGTAGGTTGAAATCAATCAAATTATTATGGTTGCCAAAAAAATATTTACCGCGCTTTGCATTGTTGTTTCACTATCTCAACTGCTTGCTCAAAAGGACAATCCTCTAAGAGGAATAGAAAATGATTTAGATGCTATTCTTAAAGTCACTAAAGCGCCCGGCTTTGCAGTAGCAGTGGTGAAAGGCGAGAGGGTGATATACCTCGAGGGTTATGGTTATCGTGACTACGAAAAAAAAGTTCCTGTAGATAAAAATACACTGTTCGCAATAGGTTCGAGTACTAAGGCTTTTACCGCTGCTCTCCTTGGTCAATTGCGTCAAGAAGACAAGATTTCCTTTGATGATAGTCCGCTGAAGTACATTCCAGAATTGCGCTTCATTACAGCCGAGATGAATAGCGCTATAATCGTAAAAGACTTAATGAGTCACCGTACTGGATTAGCCAGACATGATTACTCCTTATATTTTTTCCCGACATCTGTAAAAGACAGCTTGCTGCAAAGAGTGGCCTACCAGGAACCCCTTACAAGAGTAAGAGAGCAATGGAACTACAATAATTTCATGTACCTGGCACAGGGCGTCATAGCAGAGAGACTCACGGGGAAGAGTTGGGAAGAAAATATAAGAGATCGAATTCTTCAGCCACTAAACATGTCCAGGTCTAATGTCTCTGTTGAAGCCCTTGGGAAGAGTTCTAATGTGGCCTTAGGGTATCAATTGAAAAAGGATGGCATACCGGAAAAAATGAACTATTACAATCTTGCTGGGATGAGTCCTGCCGGAAGCATTAATAGCAGTGCAAGTGATATGGCAAACTGGCTTATGTTATGGCTGAACAAAGGAAAATTCAACGGCAACCAAATATTGTCAGAATCTTATGTTAATGAGGCGATAAGTTCTCAAATGGTAATTAGGCCAGGTCTTCCAGCTAAGGAATTCCCGGGAACTCATTTTTCAAATTACGGTTATGGATGGTTCCTCTCATCCTATAAAGGGCATTACAAGGTGGAACACGGTGGAAATATTGATGGCTTCAGCGCTAATGTGGTATTCTTCCCGGCTGATGATTTTGGAATTGTCGTTTTGACGAATCAAAGTAGCTCTGCAGTACCCAGACTGGTGGGAAATACAATTGCGGATCGGATGTTGAAGGCTCCAAAAACTAAATGGGCTATGAGGTATGCAGAAAGAAAAGCCAAAGCGAAAAATAAAGAAGAAGAGCAACCCTCAAAACCACAAGAAGCCGAATTGTCTCATAACTTGGAGGACTATGTAGGTGCATTCGAAAATCATGGATATGGAGCATTCACTGTAAAAAAGAAAAGCGATAGCCTCTTTGCTAATTTTGCAAAAAAGAAATTGTATTTAAAACATGCCTACTACAGCGTATTTGATCTTTTCGAGTTTGTCAATAACAAAATAGACGTTGAAGACCCGACACCTGTACGTTTAAACTTTAACACCAATACTGATGGCGAAATTTCTAGTGTGGTAATGAACTTTCCTGATGCAATGCACCCTAAAGTAGAATTTATACGTAGAACCAATTCTATTGAAGTCGGTAAAGATATGTTGAAACGCTATATTGGAGATTTTGAACTACTGGGTACTTCAATGGTCATAAAAGTCTTTATAAAAAATGAAGACAAGCTATACATTTTTGCCCCAGGACAGCCAGAATACGAATTGCTCGCTACCGCTAGACATAAGTTCTCACTAAAGTCTCTGGAGAATTTCAGGGTAGAATTTTTAGAGTCTGCAGACAATGAGATCACAGAGCTGCTTGTAATTCAGCCCAACGGGACAATGAAGGCAAAAAGAAAGTGATATAGGTGTTATCTGACATTTTTACCAGCACAATCAAAGATGAAAAAATGATGGCAACCATAAAGGATTTTCGCGTTTTTTGCTGAAAAGTTAAAATGGGAACAAAATTAGTTCAAACGGCAGCCTCATGCTCCGGGCAATCTACACGTATATCTGCTTCCTTCAATTCTTTTTCAAGAAAAAGGCAATAGTTTTGCTCCTCTCCCTTTTTGAAAAACCGACAAGAGTTGCACATTCTTTGCACTGTAATTACCCCAGACTTAGATAACATCAAAATAATATCTCTTAGGTCTTTATACAGATTTTCCTTTCGATTTACAGACATGGTGTGCAAGGGCTCTTCAATCACCGAAGCGAAATCGCTGGTTTCTTTAACGGTATTTTCGCCCTTCTTTGAAAGAGAAATGCTGTAGCTTCGGCTATCCTTCAGATCTGGTTGCTTTACAACAAATTCCTTCTTCGTTAACAACCTTATGGTTTCACTAATGGTAGCTTTAGTAAGATTGAATTCTTGTGCCAGGTAGTTGACCTTGCATTTTTCTGGAGTATGATAGTTGATAAACAGTAATACTTGTAGCTGTAGGGGAGTTAAGCCATGCTCCTTGCCCTTCTGCCATAGCAAGACCTTGAAGGCCTCAGAAATACGCTCCAGGGCAACAACAATCTTTCCTTCTATCCGATGGTTTTGATATTCCGGGTCAAAGCTCTTCACAGGCTAAAAATAACCCCAAACAATTAGTTTACCTAACTATTTGGGGTAAAAAGAGTACTTAGTCTGTTACGCTATAAGGCAATGAAAGATCTCCTGAAGCAATACTATATACGTTGTAAACACCCAATAATGGTAAATCTTCATTGGTAGTATTTACCTGCATATATGCTGTAACCGCGTCAAACTTGAAACTGGTTTTCCTGTTTATTCGGTATGCCGGAACTACCACTTTGATAGTATTTCCACTGGTCACCACCGGAAATCCTGGTGAATCCATATACATGGGCATTCCGGGGTTGGTGGGAGGCAAGCGCACTTCAGAATCTCCCTTCTTGAATTGCTTAACAGACAGCCCTCCGGGAACTCTGGGATCTTCGTGCAATACTACCCAGTGCGGATGCCAAACAATGCCATCGTCGTCATAGATTGCGTTTGAGTTTTCGTCCCAAAGTGGTGTATCATCGAAGTCTGGATGCGAGGTAAGCGCCAAAGCCACAATCCCATCGGTTTTAGAAAACCCTACATCTTCTGATGAAAGGCTGGTCGGAAATACATAGCCTAAAACAGGAGCGCCATCCATTTGGCCCACTTTCATTGGGGTAATTTGCCCCGCAGTACCCTTTACGGTAATGGTGAAAACCAATTGCTCTAATTCTGGAATATTGCTTACAGCTACGTCGGTAATTTTCAGGTCTTCCGATTTTTTGAATTCCCGAGATTCGTTGGTTACCTGGCTACTGCAAGAAAGTGTAAACACTACCGCGCTAAGGGCTATTGCTATTTTGAATGTCTTTTTCATGATTATTAAATTAGTTAAACTAACTATATAGAAGAAAATTTTTTAAGATTTCAGGTCGCTCAATGCGGCCCCGAAATTGATATGCAGCACGTTCTTATTCTCAAGTACCAGGGCGGGAACAGACTGAACGCCTAAGTCCTCGGCAACGTTTAGCTGCGAGGGTTCTTCACCTAGATGCACGATATCAATACGTGTCTTATCGCGATCTACCAAATTCAAAATTTCTTTCTCAGCATTAATACACACCGGGCAGCCGGCGTGATAGAAGGTTACTTTTTTCATTTTAATTCGATTTAAATGGATTAATATAATTGATACAAATATAGTTAGTTAAACTAACTAAAAAAAATATTTATGTTTTATTTAAGATAGCATAAGACAAGTATTTGCCTAATTCGTCATGGGAGCTTTCACAAGAAGTACTTTTGGGCCTCCTTCAGTTGTGAAGTCAATTTGCTGTCTTTCCCTTGCGCCCTATGCAATACCATTTTTTTGTCCAACAAGCCTAAGGAGTTGGTTTAGATTTCCCTGTAGGTTTTGCTAATTGCGAATGAGAACTTTTTCTTTATTAGATTTAGCTTAGCGATCGTTAGCCTAAAATGAGTGTTCACTCACTTGTGATGTAAATGACTAGGTTACTACATTTTTCTTCTCGGCGCAAGTACTTATGAAGTGTACTTTTTAAATAGTAGTTTCTTCAAAGGTATCTGTTCGCCTGGGCCATAGTGTAAAACGGACATTAAAATCCCCTCAATCACATATACCAGAATTTGCGCCTCATTTTTTGGAGATTTGTATTTTAATTGCGCGAAGGCCCATGCCAACTTGTTGGTTAATGGCTCCATTTTGTGTTCTGTACCCCTGTCTGGCTCCCATTGCAGCTTAAATTGAAGCCTCCAAAAAGGGTATTCTTCTTTCGGAATTTCCAAGGGAAACGAAATAGCCATTTTTATGGCTTTTGTGGGGTCGGCCTGAAGAATGATAGGCGCAAAGAGATTTATCGTCTTTTCTCTTGCCTGCTCCACGATGGCGTCGAGTAAACCTTTTTTAGTTTCAAAATGCCTGAAAATCAGACCTTCAGATACTTCAGCTCTTTTGGCGATCTTACTGGTAGAAACCGCGGCATAGCCATCTTTCGCAAATAGTTCAAGGGCATGAGCTAATATTTTTTCTTTTCGATCAGACATTTTTATAGTGAGTAATCACTTATAAATATACGTATTAGTTTTTAGATCCTAAAAAATAGTATATTAATTCGAGGAGAAGAGTTCAATGGTATAGTCTAATAAGGAATCGTCCCCAACTGCGCCATGTCCCGGGACCACGATTTTAAGGTGGGGATAAGCCTCCTTTATTTTGGTGATTGTATTACTCCATTCGGCGATATTTGCATCTTCCAGATTTCCTTTGCTTGCTTCCAGCGATTTCATCATACATCCTCCGAAAAGCAATGCCTCATCAGGAATATAACTCACAATATTGTCTGCAGTATGGGCTTCTCCAAAAAACCGATTGATCACCTTTGATTTACCTACTCTTAATTCCAGGCTTTGATCGAAGCCATTTTGGGGTAGTTCAACGCCGCCTTTCGCACTGGCTAATTCTATGGTCTTGTTATTGGCATATGAGATAATACCCGCCTTGTGAAAAGAGGGCAAGCCTCCAAGCGCGTCATCGTGAAAGTGATTGACCACAACGGCAATGACTTCCAGTTTCTTTTCCCTTTGTAGCCAATCAATGAGCTCTTGTGAGTCCTCCTGAGTGGCCGGGGTATCAAATACCATGGCTTCCCCTTCCTTCATAAAAATAAGTCCATTGCACTTAAATTTACCGTAATCAGGGATGTCAATAAAAGAGATGTGTAGATAACAGTTGTTTGACAACGGAATGATTTGTAAGCTTTCAGTATTGTAAGTTGTTTCCAGTTTTTTGGACTTACAATTGAGAAAAAGTAGTATCAACAGCACTATATTAGCTGTTCTGGAGAGTTTACTCATTATTTTCTTCTAAATTGACTTAAATATAATTCAAATTTGATCCGCTCCAATATGCCGGAAGGAAAGCTTCAAAAATTAATTTTCGTCTACAATGCTAACTCAGGCATCCGAAATGCCATACTTGATGGTGCTCATAAAGTACTTAGTCCGAGTACCTATGAGTGTAAGCTTTGCGATATTACTTATGGTGTATTTACCGAAAATTCCCTCTGGAAAAAATTTCGGCAAAACACGGATCTGGAGCTCGAATTTTTACATAAGGACGAGTTTGAAAAGGAATACGCTTCCAAGTTCGGATATTCTTTTACGTATCCTACGGTTCTTGCAGCAGAACAAGGCGAGCTACAAATGTTTATTAGTACCGAAGAATTTGAAAGATTAAAGGGCGCTCAAGATCTTATAGATTTAATTCTAGCTCGAAGATAGTTTGCTCCACTTAATTAAACCTTCCCTTACTTTCCCGGTAAAAATCTCTGTTAATACCTTCAATATAATTTAAGAGTTCTTCCCTCCCGGTACCATGGGCCGATGAGGTTAGGAAGCAGTTGGGGACTTCCTCCCAGGCCCCTGATAGAAGCTTTTCCTTGTATTGAGCAACCTTAGTAGTCAGAGATGCGGGTTTTAGTTTGTCGGCCTTTGTGAAAACTATGGAAAATGGGATCATATTTTCCCCTAACCACTGCATAAACTCCAGATCTACTTTTTGGGGCTCATGTCTGATATCTATGAGGACAAACGCACTAAGTAGCTGGCGGCGTTCCTTGAAATAGTCTGTAATATACTTTTGAAACGTTTTTTTGTCCTTTTTAGAAACTCTGGCGTAACCGTAACCAGGAAGGTCAACCAAAAACCAGTTTCCATTAATTTTAAAGTGATTAATAAGCTGTGTTTTTCCTGGCCGGCCAGAGGTTTTTGCGAGGTTCTTACGCTGGGTAAGCATATTGATTAGAGAAGATTTTCCAACATTAGAACGCCCTATGAAAGCATATTCAGGAAGCGGTTCTGCCGGGCATTTTGCCACTTGAGAGTTGCTCATTACAAAGTCTGCCGACTTTATTTTCATTTTCCTGAGGAATTTAGAAACTGCGCTTATCTAGCCAGGCCTCCAAAATCTTATTGAACTCCTCTGGGTGCTCCATCATGGGTGCATGTCCACATTTTTCTATCCAAAAAAGTTGGGAATCCGGGAGGAGTTCGTGGAATTCTTTGGCCACATTGGGAGGGGTAACGGTATCATTCTCACCCCAAATAATGCAAGTCGGAGTTTTCATGTTTGGAAGATCCTTGGACATATTATGGCGTATGGCGCTTTTGGCAATAGACAAGGTCTTTACCAGTTTCATCCGGTCGTTAACAGTTGCAAAGACTTCGTCTACAATTTCTTTTGTAGCTACATCCGGATCGTAGAAGACATCCTGGGCCTTTTTCTTAATAAATTCGTAATCACCGCGTTTTGGATAGCCATCACCCATAGCGCTTTCATACAGGCCAGAACTGCCTGTTATGACCAGAGCCTTCACCATTTCTGGATATAATTTGGTGTGCAATAAGCCAATATGCCCGCCAAGGGAGTTACCCAATAAAATAACATCCTTCAGACCTTTGAACTCAATGAACTTCTCAAGAAACTTGGCAAAGTTCTTTACGTTCGTCTTGTGCATAGGCATGTCGTAAATAGGAAGTTCCGGAACCAATACCTGGTATCCCTTGTTGGGGAAATAGTCCGTTACACCGTGAAAATTACTCAGCCCCCCCATTAACCCATGCAAAATAATCATCGGAGTACCTTCCCCTACCTCGATATACCTGTATTTTCCTTCGGTAATAATTTTTTCTTCCATTAAGGACTGCTTCTGGTATCAGTTGGCAAATATAGGCATTTCCGAAGAATAGCTAGTCTGAATAAAGCCAGGGTTTAACAGGCCCTTGATATTAAATAGCCCTGTTCACGACAAAAAAATAACACTATGAGATTCTCTGGCGCAAAGCGTGGGTATTTGCCTATTTAAGGTCATCTATCTGAAATAATTTCGAAAGTTTCACGAAGATAAACTGCTTGGCCGTCACTGGTAAAGCCTTGTACCACAATTTCGTACTCCCCCGGATTGTCAGAGGTATAGAAATGCAAATTACTTTTAGCTGAGGTGAACTTCAATTCTGGTAGCCATAATAGTTGTTGTCTGAAATCTGGAATAGAATATTCGGAGTTTTCCTCTGAATAATCTGGTTGATAATACCGCTTTTTTGATTGTGGC
The DNA here is from genome assembly GCA_965212595.1 of Flavobacteriaceae bacterium. Lineage (GTDB taxonomy): Bacteria > Bacteroidota > Bacteroidia > Flavobacteriales > Flavobacteriaceae > Poritiphilus. The sequence continues at coordinate 638,807 of CBDBVE010000007.1, read as the reverse complement.
CTGAATAGACGAATCTTAGTCAGTTCACTGCCAACAAAATTTTGGTAATAATCACCTTTCTCTGTTGCGATAGACAATATTCCTTGAAAAATATGAGACCCAAACCTAAACTTGTCTCTTGAAAAGCCAATACTAACTATTTCGTTGGAAGGATAAGATAAAAACTGCTCTTGCTTCGCTAAGAAAAGCCCATCTATAAAGACAAGAGGTAGAAAAGGGCTCACCCTGGTAAAATCAGCCTCTCGTACTTTGAAAAATGCAGATCCGTCTGCCTGGTTCTGAATCCAGACGTCATCAATGATCTCCACCATAGTTTCTTTTACAGTGTTGAATCTGGTGTAATCGTCTAAAACGTACTGGCGTTGTAGATTTCTGTAGAAGGGTTTAATATCTTCTGAAATGTAAATACTGTCTGCTTTAACCTCTGCAAAAGCATTTTCTATCTGGTTATAAACACTTCTCCTTTCAATAAGATTTCGCAGTCCGATTCCTAACTCTATGGTCCTGAACTCGTGGGCCTGCAACTGCCAGCCAACGTTTCCGATTAGTTGAATTTCAAAGTCGCTAGCAGACCTTCCCAAAATTTGAATAAAGGCATTTTCACTCCTATTTTCACTATCTATGGTCAAATAGAACTTACCTTGATTGTCCGTACTGGCCAGATTAAAATAAAAATCCTTTCCAGGTAGCGATAAGGCTACTTTTTCATTTTCTACCTTGGTTTTGTTTTTAAGCGAGACAATTCTTCCCTCGATAAGATCTCCCCTAAGATCGAGGAGATGAGCCCTTGCTTTTTCGGATGTTTTCAAGGTTGAACCCTTAGAAATCGCGTTGTTAAAATTAAGGGTATTCTGGGCCTCCGGACCTGCTAAACTATCTAGCCTCCGCACAGAGATCGAATAGGTCCCCCCAGGCTTATCATTGTCATTGCCACTTAGTTGTATTTTTAACTTTTCGCGAGTTGAGATTTGGGTATTACTAAGTTGCATCCGTAATGGCGTCATCAGGGCTGAAGTCTTATATTTATTTACAAAATCTAAAGGTGAAGCCTGGGGTTTTGATTCTTTCTTAAGGACCACTCGCCTGGGATCAAAGGGGTTTTCATATGGATTAAGAACAAAAAGATCTGCTATAAAGACACCGCTTGGATAATGCTGCTGTATGAGTTTGGTATAACCCACTAATTTGTAGTTGCCGGAACGCACACTAGATGGTAATTTAAAGTCGCTATAGCCCCTTCCATTCTCTAAGGCAATCTTATGCTTGAATACCACCTGAAGATCGCTGTTAATGAATTCCACATAGGCAATCTTGCTTAGCTTGCTGAATTTGTTTTTATCGTTTTCAAAACAATAAAGGCTATACATTAAAGATTCTCCTACCAGGAGAAAGCTAGAATTAAAGTGAATAAAAATACGTTCAGCCGCGACAGGTGTATCACCCTCAGTTATTGTAAATTCATGTGGATCTTTAGCTTTTGCACTTGCTAATGCCAATAATAGAACGATGGTAAAAATTGATTTTTTCATAAGTATTAATTATTCAATCCAGAATTCCGGTATTTCAGTTTCTCCCAGTGCTGTGCAATCACCACACACTCTTGATACAACCACAAAAGGCCCTTCCATGGGGAATATATTGTCATTTTCAGTATCGAACCTTATGAGATTGGCTTCCACCAATGGTTTTAAAACACATGCTCCAACCCTATTGGTTAGAGGAGGAGCTGATCTGGAGCATGGATCTGCAAAAGGTGGTAGGGCTTCATCCGGATAAAAATTATCATAATTGAAAAAAATTCGTTTTTCACTTACACTGCATACTTCAAACAAACCAAAGACCTTTGTGCCCTGCGTGTTTGTTGGGCTGATGTTTCCATTTAAAAACCCCAGTTGGTTTTCGGAAAAGGGACTTTCCGATTCTGAAAACTCCTTTAGAGAGGTGTAAAAAGAATTTGCCTCAAGGGTCTGCACAAATTGCCTAACCAATATACTATACCGGTGTGAGATAATATAGTTGTCTGATCGGATAAAGCGCACCATAAAGTCTGACACACGGTCTTCAGAGAGGCCATCAGTCTTTGTTACAATAATAGAACGCGAAAGGTCTGTATTGTAACAAATACGTTCTTCAGTCATTCTGGCTCCAAGGGTAACCTCACAGCCCTCTCCGGGAATCAATGCGAACGGATTCCATCTGGGCGCTATAATTTTATAGGTTTCTTCGTATTCGTATCTGTAGAAACGGGAAGCGCCATTTAGGTCAAAACTATTTGCAAAAATGCCCATTCCATTCTGTCCGAATGCGTTAGTAATTCTTTTGGCATGGATAGCATCCAGCTTGGATGGCTGAGGCGTTATTACGCTTTCTGAACTGAATTTTTCACCACTGGATAATGCTATATTGAGTTGGTACCTCATCCCGGCTATTGCCCGAAAGGTTTGATCTGATCTATACCGGCCAGGATCTGTTTCAGAAAAGGAAAATACCTGCCTTGTTTCATCTACGACCTCAACATCGGCATTCCGAGCCGGAATGCTATTTTCGTCTTCAAACCTGAAGCTCCTGCTTAAAAAGATTTCCTGGATCTTAAGTTCGTCTGTTATTGTAGCACTCACAGATAGAATGTCCTCAAATGTTTCGGTGGCGGGCGTAAAAGATTCTATACAGGACTGTGGCAAATGAAGCAGGAAGGCAATAATGAATCCTTTAAATACGCGTAAGAATATATTGAAAGCAGGCTTTGACATAGGTAGAATTATTCGATCCAGAATTCTGGCACTTCGGCCTTACCCAGAGCAGTACAATCTCCACAGACTCTGTCTACTACGATATAGGGTCCTCCCATAGGAAAAACGCCTTCGTTCTCGGCTACAAAGCGAACCTGATTTCGGTTTACCAGGGTCAATAACCGACAAGCAAACTCATGTCCTCCAAGACCTTCTCTAATTAATGGGGCTGATCGCGAACATTTGAAAGGGTAGGGTGGTAATTTTTCATCCGGGTAGAAGGCATCGTAATTAAAAAAGAAGCGCTTTGTGGTTACGCTGCTAACATCGAAAAAACCGAAAACCCCCTGTTGAGATGTATCTTCGGAATGAATATTTCCTTGTAAGAACCCAGGTTGATTCTCTGAAAATACACTCTCAGATTCTGCAAAGGTTTTAAGTGTTTCATAAAAAGAACTGGCCTCAAACGATTGTACATACTGCCTCACTAAAATGCTGTATCTGTGCGAAATAATATAATTGTCGCTTTCTATAAAACGCACCATGAAACGTGAAACCCTATCCTCTGATAAGGAGGAGGTGTTGGTTGAAATGATATCATTTGAAGATGCCGAAGCAAAGCATACCCGTTCTTCGGTGGTCCTTGCCCCTAGATCCACATTGCACACATTTGTTAAATCAGTCGAAGGAAACTCATTCCCTGTGGGAATTAAGGCAAATGGGTTCCAGTCTGGGGCAATAATTTTATAAGTTTCTTCGTACTCGTAACGGTAAAATTGGGAACTACCTTCAGGATCAAAACTATCTACAAAAATGGCCATACCGTTTTCGCCAAAATCATTCGTAATCCTCTCAGCATAGACCGCGTCAATTTTAGTAGGCTGCGGCGCTTTTACCGGGTTTGACTGATAAGTAACACCATCTTCGGTAAGAATTGTTAACTGATAAGAACGTCCAGCAACTACTTTGAAAGGCTGTTGCGAACGATATGTCCCGGCAGTCTCCTCGATAAAATTGAAGGTCTGCCCTCCTTCTTCCGCTACGACTACCTGAGCACGACTTTCCGGAAAACGCTCTTCATCTTCAAACCTAAAGCTCCTGCTTAGAAAGATTTCTTGTGTCTTTAGTTCGTCCGTTATTGTAGCACTTACTACAAGGATGTCTTCAAACGTATTCGTCCGGGCTAGAAAAGGTTCTGTACAGAACTGCGTTATTACCAATACGCCAATCAAGGATGATATTCTTACAAATATTTTAAGATGATATGAAACAGATGCTCTTCTCAAAACTTGAAATTATAGGTTATAGTGGGTATGGGGATGGCAAAAATAGAATTCTTTAATGCTTTAACTTCACCATTTTCGGTGATAAAAAAAACAGAGTAGGGATTGTTTCTACCTAAGACATTATAGATAGAAAAATTCCAGAAACTATGAGCTAGCTTCTTAATTTTATGGTTCCCTTCTACATTAAAACTCAAGTCGAGCCTGTAATAATCAGGAATACGAAAAGCATTTCTATTACTAAAGAATACAAAGTCAGAACTACCAAAAGTTACATTGCCAGCCGGAAAAGTAATGGGCCGGCCGGTCTGATAACTGAAGTTGGTAGAGAAACTAAATCGTTTGGTCATTTTGTAGTTGGCAACAAGACTTATATCGTGCGGTTTGTCAAAATTGGCCGGAAAGAAGTTGCCGTTATTTATTCGTTCCTCAAGAAAATTTCCATCGAACCGAAGTTCGGCACGTGAATAGGTATAGCCCAGCCAGCCGTTGAGTTTCCCGCGGTTTTTTTTTAGTAGCACTTCCAGCCCGTAAGCCCGTCCTTTACCTTGAATAATCTCTGTCTCAACGGTTTCATTTAGTAACAATTGGGCGCCTACCTTGTAGTCAAGAATATCTTCAGTGTCTTTATAGTAACCCTCCAAACTCAGTTCATACATATTGTCTTCAAAGTTCTTATAGAGTCCAACCGAATATTGTATGGCTTGCTGAGGTCTTATGTTTGCATCTGTGAGTTTCCAGGTATCGGTTGGCGAGGCTGTGGTATTGTTGGATAAGGTGTGTACATACTGGTAGGTTGTGTTATAACCTGCTTTTATGGAAAAATCAGGAAGGATAAAATACCTTGCAGAAAGTCTGCTTTCCAGACCATTATATGTTTTGATCACTTCATTGCTTTCAAAATCACGCGTTTCTGCCAAGGTGGTCGCATTCCTTGGTAGCCCTTCAGTGTAAATACGCTGGATAGAAGGCCCAAGAGCTGCAAATAATGAATAGCGAAAGCCGGTGCTTAAGGATAATTTTTTGCTTATATCAAAGTCTAATGACGCATATGCTGCAGATTCCAATCCTCTCTCTTTGGGTATCTCCAGCGGGGAAACAATAGATGCTCCAGTGGGCGTAATGCTTCCCGGATTTACTGAATACAATTTACTAACTAGACCGTAGTTTAAAGTTGTCTTCACATTATGCAGGTATTTAAGCTGCAATCTAAGGGCCGTTTCATCAATGCGATAATTTAGGTCGAAGTTCCGATCAGCGTCACCTTCAAATTCAATATTGAAATCGTAGTTGCTATTGTACAATCCAAGGCTAAGGGTGTTTTTCTTGTTGAATTGATGATTCCATTTTAGTGTTAGCAGTCTGTTGTTGAACTTAAAAAGCGAGTCTGAAGTTATACTAAAGGCATCATCACTATAATAGGCGGTTGCTGCCAAATCATTGCGTTCATTAATTTGATGATTGTACTTAGCCATAAGATCAAAGAATGAAGCCTGGCTGTTTTTTAGAGATTCATTATCCAGTGATCGCAGAATCCAATCAGAGTAGCTTGCCCTGGCACCAACCAGTATGCCGGCCTTGTCCTTTACAATAGGACCTTCTAACATCAGGTTACCGGTTACCGGGCCAATAGATCCTTCTCCAGCGAATTGCCCGGTGTTGGCGTTTTTGGTTTGAATGTCGAAGACAGAGGAGAGCCTACCGCCGTATTGAGCTGGGATACTACCTTTGTAAATATTTATTGTAGAAGTGGTGAATGGGTTAATTGCCGAGAATAGCCCAAAAAAGTGTGCTGGGTTGTAAATCACTCCGTTGTCTAGTAAGATCAGGTTTTGATCTGTTCTTCCACCACGAACATTGTAACCAGCAGCGCCTTCACCTGCATTTGTTATTCCAGGTAGGGTAATTGCAGCTTTAAAGAGGTCTCTTTCGCCTAAAACCAGGGGTATGGTCTTTATTTCTTCGACCTTAATTTGCGTTACCCCTAGCAGGGGCTCTTCTACATTGCGGTTTGCTTCCCCGCTAAGAACTACCTCGTCTAACTGCTCCACACTTTCAAGAAGGGTAATATTCAGAACACCGTCATTGTACATGATAACCCTAAACCTTTTTTTTTCAAAGCCCAGGGCACTCACTTCAAGGAGATGAGAACCAGGAGCCAGTTTTAGCCCATAGTTTCCAGAATTGTCTGTTGAAGTTCCTGTATTTAGATCTGCTATAACCAGGGCTGCCTGGGGCACGGCTTCTCCAGATTTTTCATCGAAGACACGTCCCAGAAGTGAAAATTCAGCGTTTTTTTGTGTTTTGGTTTCTTTGCCAATTTTGACATCCACTATGCTTTGATCTTCGCTCCGTGGCCTGGTGGTATAAAACTGGGGTCGAGAAGTTCTGCTGGCTATAATTTCCTGAGGCCGAGGATCATTTAAAACGGTATCTTTTACATAAAAGGCTTCAGATATCTTCTCATATATGACATTGTTCCTGGATAAAATGACTGAATTTTTATCAAGCACAAAAAAATTAATTGTCGAATTCCCAAAAAGGTCTTCAAGTATGGTTTCCAGAGCTTGGTCTAGATAGTTGCCGCTGTGAAGCTTATCTTCAAACCAGTCTTCCAGATAGTAAAAGCGCATTCCGGAAGCCTCTTCTAGTTGGTTCAGTACTTCCTTAGTTGAAATACGGTCAAACGACAAGCTTATTCTTGGCGGGCCCTCCTGAGAAATTAGTGATGTAGACGTCATCAGGGCAAGTAGCAGAACACAAAGAGGACCTACTTTTATTTTGCGGATTAGTATGCAGACCATGCGCTTATTTTTTTTAGCAGTAGGCTTATAAACTCATCAGGTTTAGAGCGCCTAAGCCTTTTTGATGCTCTGGCAAAATCTTGAATTTGCGCTCTGAATTCAGGAAAAATTTTCTTTAGACTGTGATGATTTTTGAGCCAATAGTGCTTATTGTCGTAGAGCAGCAAGTAACTGCTCCCGGTCTGAAAAAATTCGTAATACAGGTTCTCTTTGTTAGTTCTTTTGTAAATCTGTTTTTTAGGTTTTAGATAAAAAGTAAAGCGTTCACTTTCCTGGACAACTTCAAAAAACCCACTGGCCACGTCATTAGAAGTCGTATTGCTTTCAATGCTTACAAAGCGCTTTCCATATATAGAGAACTCCTTTATATAGTTCTTGTATAACCTTATAGGATTACTGCCATAGTTGTCTTGTAGTTTTAAGAAAAGCTCATCTTCAAAAATATCGTACCGCAGGGGTAGGTCGAAAAAGGGTTGATCCTGATAAATTATCTTACCTGTAGAGAATTCATCTGTTTTGTAATATCTATGAAACTCGTTTACAGTGCGGTAAGGATCACGGTATTCTTGCCCTTGATAGGCTACGGTGTTCTCTAAACCTACGAATTCGTCAAAATTGCGGTATAGGCCTTTTGAGGTTTCGGCCTGTGCCGATGCAACTGTTAAATAGCTATATAGAACAGCGCAAAAAACCAAACTAATTTTCCTTTGTTTCATAGCAATATTGGTATTCTATTAGGAACAAAAGCAAGCTGTCTTTTCTATGGGCTGAATGCTTTGTATCTCGCAATTTTTAGTTGGTAAATTCAAATATATTGGTGATCCTCCTAAACTGAATTTGAATTGCATTGAATAGCTTTTATTTTGATTTGAGATGTTCCGATCAGAAGACAGGACTGCCTAAGCTTCGGTGATTCGGATGAACTAAAAAGTTAAAGTAAACAATCGGTCTATAAATGATGTTTCAGCCGATAAGACGATACAAAAGATTTTGAATTTTAACAGAATTAGGATGCGCGGTTAATTTTTTCTGAATTTTTGTCTTAATAGCAGTCAAGACCTTATACCTTTGTTCTAGGCCATTTATGGTCATTTCTCAAAGTTTCTTTTCAAATAGGGAACGTCCCTTTTTTAGTGTAAAGATCGCTTTTTGAGACAACATGTTTTACTTCTTCAGAACGGCTGAAATCTCAATTTTTATCAACAAAGTGGTAATTTGTGGTAAATAGTGGTAATATTTTCTCTATATTTGAGTTTATAATTAGGAACCAGCCAATCATAGGTGATAAATTTTATAGGGACATACGATTGCAAAGCCGATGCAAAGGGACGGGTAATGATACCGGTTACCCTTAAAAATCAAATGGCCCCTGTTCTTAACAAGGGCTTTGTCATTAAAAGAGCGGTTTTTCAACCCTGTCTTGAGCTGTACCCAATGGATGAATGGGATTTGCTCATGCAGAAAATGAATAAGAAAAACAGGTTTAAGAAGAAGAATAATGACTTTATCAGAAGATTTTCAGCGGGGGTTAGGATTGTTGAGATCGATGGAACAGGTCGTTTGCTTATTCCTAAAAATTTATTGACGATTGCCGGAATTACTAAGGAAGTAGTGCTGAGTTCGGCAATTAATATCATTGAAATCTGGGACAAAGAAAGTTACGAAAGTGTCATTGAGGAAACTGCAGTGAACTTCGCCGATTTGGCGGAAGAGGTTATGGGAGGCGACGAAGACGACAGCGGTAAAGATGAGTGAATATCACGATCCTGTTTTGTTGACTGAGTCTGTCGACGGACTTGATATTGAAGCAAATGGAGTCTATGTCGATGTGACCTTTGGAGGAGGAGGTCATTCCAGAGAAATATTGAAGAGATTGGGTCCTGAGGGCAAATTAGTTGCATTTGATCAAGATGAAGATGCAGCGAAGAACAAAATTGAAGACCAAAGGTTCATATTCATTCCTGAAAATTTTAGATATATCAGGAGGTTTTTAAAGTTCTATGGCATTCTGAAAGTTGATGGTATACTGGCAGATTTTGGAGTCTCGTCTCATCAATTCGATAAGGCAGAACGGGGATTTTCTACCCGCTTTGATGCTTCGCTTGATATGAGGATGAGCAAAAGAAATAGCGTTACGGCGCTAGATGTGATTAATACGTATTCTCACGAGCATCTGCGAAAGATCTTGTATCAATACGGAGAATTGAAAAATGCAGATGCGATTGCAAGAACGTTGATAGAGCGACGCACAGAAACACCTATAGATACTACCGCTAAATTAAAGGAGGCTTTACAGCGCTTTCTACCAAAATTTAAGGGCAATAAAATTTTAGCACAAATCTACCAGGCCATTCGCATTGAAGTAAATGAAGAGTTGCAGGTGATCAAAGAGTTCCTGATGCAAACCCCTGATTTAATGAATAAGGGAGGTAGGCTTAGCATCATTAGTTATCACTCACTTGAAGATCGCCTGGTGAAAAGATTTATCAGGGCCGGAAAATTTGAAGGAGAAGCTGAAAAGGACTTTTACGGTAACATCTCTGTTCCTTTTAAAAAAGTAGGAGCTTTAATAGTGCCATCAACTACAGAAGTAGAGCGAAATAGCAGAGCACGCAGCGCTAAACTTAGAATAGCAGAAAGACTATAAAATGAGAAGTACAAAAGTGAGAAAAGGCTTATTAGACATTTTAAAGGGGAAATTTCTCATCAGCGGAGATGCTCCAAAAAATTGGCTGTTTATCATCTTCGCCTCTTTCCTTGCAACGGTAATGATTGCAAGTGCTCATAGCGCGGACCGCAAGGTTCATAGGGTTGCTGCCCTGAACGAAGAAGTTAAGGAGTTAAGAAGCGAGTTTGTTGATGTAAGATCTGATGTACAGCGCTTAAAGTTAGAATCCAAAATCACCGAAGTACTTATTGAAGAGGAGTTGTACCCATCTGAAACCCCTCCAAAAAAAATAAAAGTAAAATCTAGAGAAGAATAAGTGGCAATTACAGAAAGGAACATATTAAAACGCCTTTACTTCATAGCAGCTTGCTTGTTTCTCTTTGCTATCGCAGTGGCAGTGAAGCTTGTAAGCATTCAATTGGTGCACGGAGACAAGTATAAAGAAATTGCCCTTGAACGCACAGAGAAAATGTTTACCATCGCCCCCAACAGGGGTAATCTTTATTCAGATGATGGCAGTTTGTTAGCTACTTCCGTTTCTAGATATACGCTTAGGTTTGATGCGGTAACCGTAAAAAATGAAGATTTTGAGGCGAATGTGCCAGACTTATCAAAAAAATTGTCAGAACTGCTCGGAAAACCAAGCGCACATTACCAACAATTGCTCAGAAAGGCGAAAGTAAATAAAAACAGATATGCTCTTATAGCTCGAAACTTAGACTACTCAGAATATATAGCTGTAAAAGAATTTCCGCTTTTCAGTATGGGCCCCTATAAGGGTGGATTGATCATTGAGCAGAAAACCGTACGCGAGCATCCCTTAGGCAAAATTGCCGAACGGAGTGTAGGTTATGAGCGATTTGATGAGAATGGATATGTTACCAGAGTGGGCCTCGAAGGCGCGTTTGGTCAGTACCTGAGGGGGATAGAAGGAAAACGCCTTAAACAGAAAATAGCCAAAGGTCAGTGGAAGCCTATTGGGTTGGATAATATTATAGAACCCAAGGATGGCTATGACGTGATTTCCACTATTGATATTAATATTCAGGATATCGCTCATCATGCCTTATTAGGCCAGCTTGAAAAATACAATGCAGATCACGGCTGTGTTATTGTCATGGAAACTAAGACCGGCGAGATTAAGGCCATATCAAACCTGGGGCGTACGGACGACGGCAAGTATTACGAGCGACTCAACTATGCTATAGGAGAATCTCACGAACCGGGTTCTACCTTTAAATTAATGTCCCTGGTTGCCGCTTTGGAAGACAAAGTAATAGATACCAGCGAGGTCATTGACACGGAAAAGGGGAGATGGCGCGTTTATGATCGAATTGTAAAAGATTCCAAGCACGGAGGTTATGGAAAAATTTCTGTGGCCAAGGCCTTTGAAGTATCTTCTAACACTGCCTTCGCGAAGCTTATCCATAATAATTACAAGAAAAAACCATCCTCCTTCGTGAAACGATTGAGGAGTATGGGCCTCCATCAGGAATTGGGAATGCCAATTAAGGGAGAGGGAGAACCTGTGATTAGAAACCCTGGTGATAAAGGGTGGTCCGGGATCTCACTGGCATGGATGTCTCACGGATATGAGGTTTCGCTCACACCTTTACAAACTCTTTCCTTCTACAATGCCATTGCTAACGATGGCGAAATGGTTAAGCCGAGATTGATCAAGGAAGTAAGAGAGTGGAATAAAACCATTTACAAATTTGACAAGGAAGTGATTAATACCGCAATCTGCTCTAATGAAACGGCGGCCCAGGTAAAACAACTAATGAAAAACGTTGTAGAGAAGGAGCATGGTACAGGGCACAAATTGTATTCTCCAAACTTCTCAATGGCAGGGAAGACGGGTACCGCTCAGAAAAACTATGTGCCCAAGGACCGTGATAAGTTTGGGTATATCTCCACCTTTGCTGGCTACTTCCCAGCTGAGAACCCTAAATATTCTTGCATTGTGGTAATACATGAGCCCGATAAGAGTGTTGGGTATTATGGGGCCGATGTCTCGGGGCCTGTCTTCAAGTCTGTCGCACAAAAAATATATGCTAACAACCCCTTGATCGATGAAGTGGAAAAGTTGCAGCCTCAGCGAGACGATTTAGAACGCGAATATCAACGCTACTATACAGAGGTTCAGAAAGAATGGGATAAAGTCCCAAATGTTAAAGGTATGTGTGGTATGGATGCTGTTTCCTTATTAGAAAATCTTGGATTGGAGGTAGAAGTGATAGGAAACGGAAAAGTAAAAAGGCAATCGATCTCTAAGGGAACCGATTTAAGTAATGTGAAAAAAATTGTTTTGGAGCTTTCATGAAGTTGCTTAAAGACATATTATATGGTGTAAGCCTAAGCGCGGTAAGTGGCTCTACTTCCAGGATGATAAACGCAATATGTTTTGATTCCCGAAAAGTTGGAATGGATGATCTGTTCATTGCGATCAGAGGTTCAGTTGCCGATGGGCATGATTACATTGAGGTTGCTATTAAAGCCGGAGCAAATACTATTGTTTGCGAAGCCTTACCTGATAAAATGGTAAATGAGGTGACTTATGTAGAGGTTAAAGATGGCAACCAGGCGCTGGCCGTAATGGCGTCTAATTTCTACGACAATCCCTCAAAGAACTTAAAATTGGTTGCCGTTACAGGGACTAATGGAAAGACCACGATAAGCACCCTGCTCTATCAATTATTCAAAAAAGCAGGTTATAAAGTGGGATTGATTTCTACCATTAAGATCATGGTAGATACCACTACCTATCCAACCAGCCTGACTACCCCGGACGCCCTGACAATTAACAAGCATCTTTTTTTGATGAACGAGGCCGGAGTGGAGTTTTGTTTTATGGAGGTTAGCTCGCATGGCATCCACCAGAAAAGAACGGAAGGATTGGTTTTCGAAGGGGCAATTTTTACCAATTTAAGCCACGATCACCTCGATTATCACAAAACTTTTGCAGAATACAGGGATACCAAGAAAAAATTGTTTGACGATCTAAGTAGGAACGCTTTCGCTCTTAGTAATATTGACGATAAGAATGGACTGGTAATGCTGCAGAACACCCAGGCTAAAAAGCATACTTATGCGCTTAAAACCTATGCAGATTATCGCGCTCAAATATTGGAAAACCAATTTAGTGGTCAGCTTCTAAAAATAGAGGATAACGAACTCTGGACAAAGCTTATAGGGCATTTCAACGCCTACAATATTTTGGCCATTTATGCCACAGCAGATCTTTTGGGCCTGGAAAAATTAGAAATCCTACGCCTGCTAAGCGAATTGGAAAACGTGGATGGCAGGTTTCAATACTATATATCGAAAAAGAGAATTACGGCTATTGTTGATTATGCCCATACGCCGGACGCCTTGAAAAATGTACTTGATACAATCAATGCATTGAGGACTGGAAATGAAAACGTCATCACCGTAGTGGGGTGTGGTGGTGATCGTGACAAGTCTAAGCGTCCGGTAATGGGTCATATCGCATCAGAAATGAGTAGCAAAGCCATATTCACTTCAGACAACCCGCGTACAGAACCTCCTAATGTTATAATTGAAGAGATGGAAGCAGGAGTGGAGACTCAAAATATCAAAAAGGTATTATCAATAGAAAACAGAAAGCAGGCGATTAAGACGGCTTGTCAGTTGGCGGTAGAAAACGATATTATCCTGGTTGCCGGCAAAGGGCATGAGACCTACCAGGAAACCAATGGAAAACGGGTAGATTTTGATGACTTTAAAATTGTAAAGGAAGTATTAGTAAGCTTGGAAAAGTAACCATTATAGCGTCGGGCAATGCCTGAACCTGAACCGAAAAGAACAAAATGCTCTATTACCTATTTGAATACTTAGAGAAACAGTACCAATTTCCTGGAGCCACCTTATTCCAGTTTTACACCTTTAAGGCGGCAATGGCAGTATTGTTTTCTCTAATCATTGCAACGGTATTTGGGAAGCGGATCATCAATTTTTTAAAGAGAAAGCAAATTGGCGAAACCGTAAGAGACCTCGGCCTGGAAGGTCAGGAGCAAAAAGCGGGAACGCCTACTATGGGTGGAATTATAATCATTATATCCACACTTATACCTGTTTTATTGTTCGCTGATATTAAGAACATTTATATAATTCTTTTAATAGTCACAACCCTCTGGATGGGAGTCATTGGTTTTGTAGACGACTATATAAAGATTTTCAAGAAAAATAAAAAAGGCCTTAAAGGTCGGTTCAAAGTTCTGGGTCAGGTGGTTTTGGGTCTAATGGTAGGAGCTACCCTATACTTCCATCCCGACGTGACGATGAAAGAGAAGAACAAAACTATAATAACAGCACAGTATACGGTTGAAGAGGTTGAAGGAGAAGAAATTAAATCTATAAAAACAAATGTCCCCTTCTTTAAAAACAACGAATTAGACTATACCGATATTATATCCTGGATGGGTGAAGGTGCCGAAAAGTACGCATGGCTGCTTTTCATTCCCATAGTTATTTTCATTGTTACCGCAGTGTCTAACGGAGCCAATCTTACCGATGGTATCGATGGCCTTGCGGCGGGTACTTCGGCTATTATTGTATTGGCGCTTGGAATATTTTCCTGGGTTTCGGGTAATATCATTTTTTCGGACTATCTGGACATCTTTTTTATACCCAGAGCGGAGGAACTTGTTGTCTTCAGCGCGGCCTTTGTGGGGGCCCTTGTGGGGTTTTTATGGTACAATACTTTTCCTGCTCAGGTATTTATGGGAGATACAGGAAGTTTAACTATAGGTGGAGTAATTGCTGTTATTGCACTTATTGTAAGGAAGGAGTTACTCATACCTCTGCTTTGCGGGATATTTTTTGCCGAGTCACTGTCTGTAATGATGCAGGTAAGCTATTTCAAGTATACCAAAAGGAAATATGGAGAAGGCCGAAGAATTTTTCTTATGTCGCCATTACACCATCATTATCAAAAAAAAGGATATCACGAAAGTAAGATAGTTACCAGATTTTGGATTATCGGAATTCTGCTTGCCATTGTTGCAATAGTGACCCTTAAGGTGCGATAAATGAAGAGGTTGGTGGTACTTGGCGGCGGAGAAAGTGGAGTAGGTACCGCCATTTTGGGAAAAAAAGAAGGATATCAGGTCTTTGTGTCAGACAAGGGCGAAATCCAAAAAAAGTACAAAGACGTTCTTGAACATTTTGAGATTGATTGGGAAGAAAAAAGGCATACAGAGTCTAAAATTCTAAATGCGGATTTGGTAATGAAAAGTCCCGGGATTCCGGACAATATTCCGCTAGTTGTGCGACTGGAGTCAAAAGGCATTTCAGTGATTTCTGAGATTGAATTCGCTTCAAAGTATACCGAGGCAACCATTATTGGCATCACAGGAAGCAATGGAAAGACCACCACCACCATGCTTACACATCACCTTCTTAAGGAAGGGGGCTTAAATGTAGGTATGGCCGGGAATATTGGTGACAGTTTTGCCAAAATGGTAGCGCAGCAAAATCACGATTATTACGTGCTGGAGATAAGTAGTTTTCAGCTGGACGGGATCGAGGATTTTAAGCCGCATATTGCTGTTATAACGAACATTACACCAGATCATCTGGACCGTTATGACTACAAATTTGAAAACTATGTCGCTTCCAAGTTTTCTATATCGAAAAACCAAACGGAAGATGATTATTTCATTTTTGACGCGGATGATGAAGTACTAACAAAATGGCTAAAAGAAAACCCAATCAAACCTCAAATGACTCCGTTTTCTCTTGAAAAAAAAATAGAGGAAGGAGCGAGCATCGAAAGTGATAAGATCAGAATTACGACAGCTAACACCAGTATTGAAATGAAAACAGAAACATTGGCCTTAGAAGGCAGACACAATCTTAAAAATACCATGGCGGCCTCTACGGTTGCTAAACTTGTAGGAATACGAAAGGAGACAATACGTGAGAGTGTGACTAATTTTCAAGGTGCACCACATCGCCTGGAAAAAGTACTTAAAATTCATCATGTTCAATATATAAATGATTCTAAAGCTACTAATGTGAATGCCACCTATTACGCCCTGGATAGTATGAACGCTCCCACAGTTTGGATCGTTGGAGGGGTTGATAAGGGAAATGATTACAAAGATTTAATGCCCTTGGTAAGGGAAAAAGTTAAAGCTATTATTTGCCTTGGCTTAGACAACAGCAAGATAAAAGATGCTTTTGGGAATGTTGTCGATTTGCTGGTAGAGACTTACGCTATGAGCGAGGCGGTCAAAGTAGCCTATAAGATTGCAGAAAGAGGAGATAGCGTACTGCTTTCTCCGGCCTGTGCGAGTTTCGATCTTTTTGAAAATTATGAGGATAGAGGAAATCAATTTAAAGAAGCCATAAAGAATTTATAAACTTGGCAACATTTTTTAAAAATATTAAAGGAGATAAAGCCATATGGGGCGTGGTAGCTTTGTTGGCACTATTTTCGTTTTTACCTGTTTACAGTGCAAGCAGCAACCTGGTCTATGTTGTAGGTAATGGCACTACGATGGGGCACCTGGTAAAGCATGCGCTTTTGCTTTTTCTTGGATTTGGAATTATCTACGGAATACACCGTATACCTACTCATTTTTTTAAGGGCTTGTCTATAATTGCAATGCCTATTGTGTTGATCTTATTGGCCTATACTCTGGCTCAGGGCACTACTATAGAAGGAGCTAATGCCAGTCGATGGATACGGCTCCCATTTGTAGGGATCACCTTTCAGACTTCTAATCTTGCCGCGGTAGTTTTAATGATCTACGTAGCCAGATACCTAACAAAAATAAAGGACAAGCCTATTAGCTTTAAGGAAAGTATTTTGCCTCTTTGGCTACCGGTCTGCTTGATTATGATTTTGATTTTGCCTGCGAATTTTTCTACTGCCGCAATTCTTTTTTTTATGGTCCTTGTACTTTGCTTTCTCGGCGGATACCCCGTAAAATATCTGATGAGTATGATCGGAATTGGATTACTGGGATTAACGCTATTTGTACTTACGGCCAAGGCTGTTCCAGACCTTTTTCCTAACCGGGTAGACACCTGGATAAGCAGGGTTGAAAGTTTTTGGGATCCGGCAGATACAGAGGCTGATTACCAGATTGAAAAAGCAAAAATTGCAATTGCGAGTGGCGGACTTGTTGGTAATGGGGCAGGTAAGAGCGTAATGAAGAATTTTTTACCCCAGAGTTCATCAGATTTTATCTATGCCATTATTATAGAAGAATACGGGCTGGTTGGAGGTTTTGCTCTCTTGTTTTTCTACCTGCTGTTGTTATTCAGGATCGTGGTGGTAGCTAATGCGAACCAGACCATTTTTGGAAAACTCCTGGTTGTTGGTGTTGGCTTGCCCATTGTGTTCCAGGCTTTGATAAATATGGCAGTGGCGGTAGAACTTTTTCCGGTAACAGGACAAACGCTACCCTTAATTAGTAGCGGAGGCACCTCAATATGGATGACCTGTTTGGCCATCGGAATAGTGTTGAGTGCAAGCAGAAACAATGGCGCGCTGGACGATAAGAAAGTAGAGATTGATGAAGCCAACCCTTTAGAAGTATTAAGTGGGCAATTATAGGTTTATACTATCTGGGGGAGGTACAGGAGGACACATTTATCCTGCTATCGCTATTGCAAACGAATTAAAAAATCGATTTCCCGATGCTCAGTTTTTGTTCGTCGGTGCAAAGGATAAAATGGAAATGGAAAAAGTGCCCCAGGCGGGCTACGAGATTAGAGGATTATGGATTAGCGGCCTGCAAAGGAAGCTCAGCTTTAAAAATTTAATGTTTCCAATTAAACTAATAAGCAGTTTGATAAAAGCACGAAGTATCATATTAGATTTTAAACCTCATATGGCTATAGGAACAGGAGGATTTGCAAGCGGACCCGTGTTGCAGATGGCTGCGCGAAAGCGAATTCCTTACCTATTGCAGGAGCAAAATTCCTATGCTGGTATTACGAACAAACTCCTGGCTAAAAAAGCAAGCAAAATATGTGTTGCCTATGATGGTATGGAGGCTTTTTTCCCTAAAGATAAGATTGTTAAGACCGGGAATCCGGTACGTGCTAATCTAAGTGGAAATGCGGCTTTAAAGACAGATGCACAGGCATTTTTTGGGCTGGATCAGACAAGAAAGACTGTTTTGGTATTAGGAGGAAGCCTGGGCGCTAGAAGAATTAACACCTTAATAGAGGCAAACCTTGATTTCTTAGCGGAAAATCAACTGCAACTCATCTGGCAATGTGGAAAACTCTACTATGAAGATTATAAAAAATACGAATCGGATAGGGTGAAAGTTAAAGACTTCCTCAATCGTATGGACCAAGCTTATGCCGCGGCAGATATCATCGTTTCCAGGGCAGGAGCTGGCTCGGTTTCTGAACTGTGTATAGTAGGAAAGCCTGTAATTTTCATTCCCTCCCCAAATGTTGCGGAAGATCATCAAACTAAAAATGCACTTTCCATAGCAGCCGAAAAGGGAGCTGTAATGATCCGCGAAAAAGAGCTGGATACCCGCTTTCAATCTGTTCTGAAGGAAATTGCAAACTCAAATGATAAAATAAAAGAACTGAGTGTAAACATAACGAAATTGGCAAAACCATATGCCACAATACATATCGTTGATGAAATAGAAAAATTACTGAGTATAACAAAGTGAGTATAAAAGACATACATAGCGTTTATTTTATTGGAATTGGAGGCATTGGTATGTCTGCTTTGGCTCGCTATTTTAAGCTTATAGGAAAGCAAGTGTCTGGTTACGACAAGACATCCACTCCGCTTACCAGTGAATTAGAAGGGGCCGATATCAGCATTCATTATGAAGATAATGTTGGTCTCATTTCCGAAAACTATAAGAATCCTGAAAACACTTTAGTAGTTTTTACCCCAGCCGTGCCTTCAGACCATTCGGAGCTTAATTACTTTATGCAAGGTGGTTACCAGGTTAAAAAGCGCTCTGAGGTCTTGGGAATTATAACCCGGGACACTTTCTGTTTTGCGGTAGCAGGCACCCATGGTAAAACTACGACCTCCAGTATTTTGGCACATTTGTTAAAAGAAACCGGGACGCCATTGACGGCTTTTCTTGGTGGAATTTCTGAAGATTTTAATAGTAATTTTTTGTTTGAGGGGCATGAATATTCCGTGGTAGAGGCCGATGAATTTGACAGGTCTTTTCTTCAGCTTTCTCCAGACGTCGCCTGCATTACTTCGGTTGACGCCGACCACCTTGATATCTACGGAGATCATAACTCCTTGAAAGCATCATTCACCGATTTTATACAAAAATTAAAGCCAAACGGGAAGCTATTTATAAGGAACGGACTTCCTTTTGAGGGCATCACCTACGGCATAGAGGATGATTCTGATTATTGTATTCGGAATTTGAAAATTGAACATGGCACCTACATATTCGACTTGGGAACCCCTGAAACCACTTTACATGGGGTAAAATTCAACAAACCGGGTAAGCATAATTTGCTCAATGGTTTGGTAGCATTTGCAATGGCGATACAGACCGGATCCCCACCGTATCGCCTTGCTGAAGCTTTGGAAACCTTCAAGGGCGTGCAAAGGCGCTTTTCTTACAAAATCAAAGAAGACAATTTTGTTTTTATCGATGACTATGCACATCATCCTACGGAGATTAACGCGGTTTACCAAGCCATTTCGGAAATGCATCCGGGAAAAAAGGTGCTTGCGGTTTTTCAGCCACATCTCTTTTCAAGAACCAGAGATTTTGTAGAAGGATTTGCCAGCAGCCTGGCCCAATTTGACAGCATTTTACTGCTTGATATTTATCCGGCGCGCGAAGAACCCATACGTGGAGTGAACTCGGACTGGTTACTTGGAAAAATCGATAACAGACGTAAAAAATTAATAAAAAAAACAGATTTAGTTACAGAAATTAAGGGTCAAAAACCACAGGTTCTTGTAACCATGGGAGCTGGTGATATTGGACTGGAAATTTCAAAATTAAAAAGCGAGTTGCAACATGAAAATTAACAGGGACTTCATCAAGCTATTTTTTCTAACATGTTGTATAACAGCACTATATGCTTTTACCAATCACCGAAGTTCTCAAAAAAGTGTACAGGGGATTACAGTAAAATTTGAAGGTGAAGACAATCTTTACCTAACTGAAGGAATGGTTAATAAATTGTTAATACAAAATTATGGAAGTCTCCGAAACGTGCCTAAAGAAAAATTAGTTTTGAATACGATAGAGGAGGTCATTGAGACCAATGAAATGGTGAAAAGTGCCCAAGTTTATCTTACTGTAAATGGTGAACTTACATCTCAAATTGTACAACGGCAACCAATCGGAAGAGTAGAGGGGAATTCAAAATTTTATCTGGATGAGGAAGGAAAACGCATGCCCTTATCCAGGAATCACTCTGCCAGGGTACCCATAATAACGGGTAAAATTACAGGAAAGGGCCTGGAGGATGTATACGTTATTTTAAAGTATATCAATGAGGATGATTTTTTACGCAAAAATGTCATCGGAATTCATATTGAAGACGAGGAAAAGTATCAATTGAAGTTCCGTGTAGAGAGTTTTGTAGTGCATCTTGGAAACGTTGATGGGTTGCATGAAAAATTCAACAATTTCAAGGCCTTCTATACGAAAGCCATGAAAGACGAAACCTTAGAAAATTATCAAATAGTAAGCTTGGAATTCAACAATCAGGTAGTGTGCACCAAAATTTAAAAATTATGGAACAGGGCAAATATTCTATTGGGCTAGACATCGGTACTACGAAAATCGTTGCCATAATTGGCAAAGAGAACGAGTACGGTAAAATTGAGGTTTTGGGAATCGGCAGATCTAAAAGCCTCGGAGTTCATAGAGGGGTGGTCAACAACATTACACAGACCATTAAGTCTATTCAGCAGGCCGTAGAACAGGCCGAAACCAATTCGGGTCTAAAAATCAGCGCAGTGGTTGTAGGTATTGCCGGCCAGCATATCAGAAGCCTTCAGCACAGTGATTATATAACCAGGGCGAATTCTGAAGAGGTCATTAATGAAGATGACCTTGACAAACTCTGTAACCAGGTTTATAAACTTGTGATGTTGCCTGGAGAAGAGATCATTCATGTTTTACCTCAGGAATACAAGGTAGATGGGCAGGCAGAGATTAAGCAACCTATTGGGATGTATGGAGGGCGGTTAGAGGCCAATTTTCACGTGGTCGTGGGACAGGTTTCTTCTATTAAGAATATTGGACGCTGTATTAAAAGCGCAGGCCTAGATCTTGGTAATATCACCTTAGAACCTCTGGCGTCTTCAGATGCAGTACTCAGTCAGGAGGAGAAAGAAGCGGGTGTTGCGCTGATAGATATAGGCGGTGGTACAACTGACCTGGCCATTTTCAAAGATGGTATTATCCGCCATACCGCCGTAATTCCTTTCGGTGGGAATGTCATTACAGAAGATATTAAGGAAGGCTGCTCTATTATAGAAAAGCAGGCAGAATTGCTGAAAATGAAATTTGGTTCGGCCTGGCCCGGGGAAAATAAAGACAATGAGATTGTCTCTATTCCTGGTTTGAGAGGAAGAGAGCCAAAAGAGATCACTTTAAAAAACCTTTCTAAAATAATTCATGCAAGAGTTGTTGAGATAGTAGAACAGGTTTATGTAGAAATTAAGAACTACGGACACGAAGAGCAAAAGAAGAAATTAATCGCAGGTATCGTACTTACCGGAGGAGGCAGCCAGCTCAAACATTTGAAGCAGTTGGTGGAATATATTACCGGAATGGACACGAGAATTGGGTATCCCAATGAGCATTTGGCTGGAGATTCTGATGTGGAAATAGCAAGCCCTCTGTACGCGACTGCCGTTGGACTTCTTATGAATGCCATAGAAAACAATACGAGACAGGCATTACCAGAATCAGAGCCGGAGGAAGAATTGGTCTTGGAGGGCGAGGAAGAAGAAATGGTGGCCGGATCCAGAAAAAAAGTCCGAAAATCAGTTTTTGACAAATGGTCCGAGAAACTAAAAGATTTCTTAGATAACGCAGAGTAACCCCATTATAGAAACGCATAACAATAACCAGTAACAGTATAGACATGAGCAAGAACACCGAATTTGAAAGTATAGATTTTGATTTGCCTAAGAATCAAAGCAATGTAATTAAAGTGATCGGCGTGGGAGGTGGCGGAAGTAATGCTATCAATCACATGTTCCAGGCAGGAATAAATGGAGTAGATTTTGTAATCTGTAATACAGATGCTCAGGCTTTGCAAAATAGTGCAGTCCCAATAAAAATTCAATTAGGAGTTTCACTTACCGAAGGTCTTGGGGCAGGTGCCAACCCTGAAGTAGGGGAACAGGCGGCATTGGAAAGCATGGAAGAAATAAAGCGGATGTTGGATACTTCTACCAAGATGATTTTTATCACTGCCGGAATGGGTGGAGGTACGGGTACTGGAGCCGCTCCAGTTATAGCTAAGCAGGCTAAGGAGATGGATGTCTTAACTGTAGGAATTGTAACAATGCCGTTCCAGTTCGAGGGAAAAAACAGATGCAGGCAAGCTCAGATTGGAATAGAGAAATTAAGAGAGAACGTAGATTCCTTGATTGTTATCAATAATAATAAACTCAGAGAAGTATATGGTAACCTCGGTTTCAAGGCAGGGTTTTCTAAAGCCGATGAGGTGTTGGCTACCGCGGCTCGAGGTATTGCAGAGGTAATTACCCACCATTATACCCAGAATATTGACTTAAGAGACGCCAAGACCGTTCTGTCTAATAGTGGTACTGCCATTATGGGCTCGTCTATATCCGCTGGTTCCTCAAGGGCTCAAGAAGCTATAATGAAAGCTTTGGATTCTCCTTTACTCAATGATAATAAGATCACCGGTGCTAAAAATGTCTTACTCCTTATTGTATCGGGATCTCAAGAGATTACTATTGATGAGATTGGTGAAATTAATGATCACATTCAGGTAGAGGCCGGTCATGGCGCTAATATCATCATGGGTGTTGGAGAAGATGAGAGTCTGGGAGAGGCTATAGCCGTTACGGTTATTGCGACAGGCTTTAACGTGGACCAGCAAGACGAGATTGTAAATACCGAGACGAAGAAAATCATACATACACTTGAAGAGGAGCAAAAGGCTGAACACAATTTGAGCGATACCCCAGTGGTACATCAGTTGGTAGAAGAGGAAGAGGCTTTTGAACCAATCATAAAACACACTTTGGAAGAGGAGGAAGATGCCGAAGACCTGGAGTTGATCCCGACGACAAGTTTTATCCGGAATTTTAATGTCTTCTATGAGGAAGTGATTGCTGAAGAGCTCGCGGAGGATGATTTCATCATAATTGACGCAAAGGATACTTTAAATGATATTGAAGTAATTGATCCGGAAATTGTTTCGGCTAAACCTGAAGAGAAAGAGCAAATAGCCTTTAGTTTTGATATGCCTTTATCCTCAGTAAAAGAAGATAAAGAGGAAGAAAAAGAAAATGTGATCACCTTTGATCTAGATGAGGAAGTCAAAGAACTGGATGTTAAGGACCATATTGAAGTAATACCGGTTCTGGAATATAATAAGGAGCGAGAAACGCGCTATAGTCTTGATGACTATATAGAATTGGAAAATAAACTAACCGGAGCTAAATCCATGGCTGAAGGTTATGACCCTAAAATTGTTGAGGATGAACTTGTTTTCGAGAAAAAAACACTAAGTGAAGAAAGCACCACCAGCGCTGCAGAAAAAGGTGAGGTTGATCCTATGAATAGCCCTATTGAGGAAATGCTTAAGGAAAGAGCTGATGAGCGAAGAAAGAAGTTGAAAGATTTTAATTATAAGTTTCAGAACGGAGTTAGTAATATTGATGAAATAGAGAAAGAACCGGCATATAAAAGACAAGGGGTTGACCTGGACGAAAACCCCAAAGAGGGGAAAGTGTCAAAAACCACATTGGGAGAAGATAGCAATGGTGACATGCAATTGCGTTCTAATAACTCTTTTTTACATGGAAACGTAGATTAGTTAGTTTTTTGATAGTCACCCCAAAGCGCACTTAAACCCGAAGACAAGCCAGTTTTCGGGTTTATTTTTTTTATCTTCGTCTCGCTAAATTTAAGGTGATATGAGCTTACAAACACAGGTAATGGAAGAAATGAAAATGGCCATGAAAACAAAAAACACCGTGGCCTTAGAATCCCTGCGCGCTATCAAGTCGGCCTTGTTGCTCGCACAGACAGAAAAGGGAGCGGGAGACGGACTTTCTGAAGCAGACGAAATTAAGCTCGTGCAGAAGCTGGTGAAGCAGCGTAGAGATAGTGCTACCATCTTTAAAGAACAAGGCAGAGAGGATCTCGCTGAACCAGAATTAGCGCAGGCCGAAGTCATTGCAAAGTTCTTACCCGAGCAACTTACAGAGGAAGAAATTGAAAAAGTGGTAGTTCAAACAATAGATGCGATAGGCGCCAATGGTATGCAGGATATGGGCAAGGTCATGGGAATAGTAAGCAAAGAGTTAGCGGGCCAGGCGGACGGGAAAACGATATCGGCTATTGTACGCAATAAACTTGGGTAGGTTTAGGCATGGAACTTTCCGAAATTCGAAAACGCTTTGAGCAAGAGATTGATAAAACCGAAAAGCGGGTGAAGCAATATGAAGGAATGACACAGCCAATTGCTCCGGATAATGCTATCGGCAGAGTTTCCAGGATGGATGCCATCAATAATAAAGGAGTGATGGATGCCGCCTTACGGAAATCAAGGGAACGCCTGAAAGGCTTAAAACGCAATCTAAGTAAATTAGGAACTTCAGAATTTGGTATGTGCCCCAAATGCAAAAAACAGATACCAATTGAACGTATTTTATTAGCGCCGCAAAGTTCTTTTTGCGTAAATTGCGCTCGCTAAATTAGGCCGCGTAGTTCAACTGGATAGAATATCAGATTTCGGCTCTGAGGGTTGGGGGTTCGAATCCTCCCGCGGTCACTACAAGCGCAAAGCCTGCAACTTTCGTTGCAGGCTTTTTATTTCCCCGAAGAAAACCAAACTTGTTTGAGTTTTTGAAGGGCAATAAAAACGGTTTTGTATATGAGCCGTGGTGGATAGCCATGGCTTATATACGTTGTTGTACTTAGTTGAGTCTTTTGTCTCGAATACCAATGAAGAGGCCATTATAGTATTCTTTGAAATATATAACATCGCCATTGCTATCAGTCTCAAAAATCAAACGATCCATCGGTGCCGACTCAGGAGCAAATGCATTTTTCTCAACATGATAAAGCCTTTCTCCTCGTGAATCACTATTACTTCTTTTCCTATAAAGATGTTTGTCATCAGGATATTTAATTATTTTCATAAATCTCGTTTTGGTATCTGTTGGGCGGATATAATCACCTATAAATGATTCAATATTATCGATTGGGCTATTCTGTTCATTTAATTCTTTGAGTTTTAAATCAAGACATTCAATGGCGATGGCGCCAAATATATTAAGTGCATTTGAAGGTGTGGAATAAGTATTTACGACAACTGCAATACTAAGGCCATCATCCGGAAAATGGCTCATAACGCACCAACGCGTTATATGGCCGCCTGTATGACCATAGACCTTATGTCCTTCGAGATAACCCGTCCTAAATCCTAAGCCGTAATCAGAGAAAATGCCTGAGCTTAAATGCGATGGCTCAATCATTTCCTTCAACTTTTCTTTAGGAATTATGAGTCCACTATTTACGCTATAGATGAATTTTGCAAGATCGCCAGCTGAAGAGCTTATACCTCCGTCACCTTCAATATAGGTCATCTCGTTCAAAAAGCTTTTTAAGTAAATACTTTCAGATAACTCAAATATTTCCGTGGTTTTTGAATCTTTCAAATCGTTATAGTACGCATCGATAGTTGGAAAGGAGAGGTCATTTTTTATATATTTTTCTATTAGCTCTGCGAAACTTAGACCAGAGACTTTTTTCATTATTTCCGTGACAATAACAAATCCAGAATTAGAATACGAAAACTTTGATCCAGGTTCAAAAAGTTGATTTTGGTTTTCTATTGCGTCAAAATAGTCGTTTAGGGTAATTTGTTTCTTTCCTGAAAGTGATAGACTGTCAATATAGGATGTATAATCAGGTACCCCAGAGGTATGATTTAAGAGATGTCTTATAGTAATTTGATTTGAATATTTGCGTTTAGGGAAATGAGGAAGGTATTTTACAATTTTATCATCAAGATCAAGTAAATTTTCATTCATCATTTTAACAGCAATTATAGCCATAATTGGCTTGGTGGCTGAAGCAATTGGAAACCCAATATCATTGGTAACAGGTTTGGTTTTTGAACTATCAATGAAGCCAAAACTTTTTTTGTATATCAATTCCTTTGATTTTTGGACTGCAATAGAGAATCCAAGGACTTTATTAGATTTAAGAAAGCTATTTGCAACAGAGTCTAGCCTGTATTCTATGTCATCTATATTGGTAGTATTAAATGCTTTGCTTTTATCCCTACAACCAATCGCCACTATAATTAATGAAAAAATAAAAATTGTCTTTAATGAATTGATTTCCATGATATAATGTCGATTGAACATAATTAAGTACAACGGTCAAGTATAAGGGGAGTAGGGGATTAAACGCACCCGACTTAGGGTGTTTAATATACTTAATTAAACGCAAAAACGGTTCTAGTATACACCCAAACCGCTATTGCTTTAATACAATGTTCTGCGTTCGCTCTTTTATTTTTCCGTTAGTTTGGTGAGTTAAGAGCCATTTTGTTTCCTTCCGAGTCAAGGAAAATAGCAAAGTACCCACTTTCGTCTGCATGAGCTGTTTTGGGCATTAAGATTTGTCCGCCATTTTTTTCTACTCTATCAAGAACCACCTGGAGATTTTCTCCTGCATTCAAGTACAAGGTTACTCCACCCCCTGATGGCTTATATCCATCTGCCTGAATTATTACGCCATGCACCATTTGCCCTTCATAAGGCAATATTCCCAATTGCATACCTTCGACATCCATTTTTTCAATTTTGATGTCCAATAATGCTTGATAAAAATTTATTGCTCGTGAAATATCCGTGGCTGGAATTTCAAACATTGAAATGTAACTTTTCATATCTGTTTCTTTTGTATTTGCTAACGTCTCCTTTGTCGTTGGTTCAGAATTTGTCTTGCTCGAATTGGTGCATGAAACAAAGCAAACTACAGAAACAAGCGATGCCAAAATCATGCTTTTGATTGCCATTGTCGCATTCATTTAAATTTATGGGCAAAACTAATGGTTGTCATGAAGTCAAAATAGTAGAAATGCGACACTGCAAGCTTAACTGTAGAAAAGTGCGGATAAAGCCATGTGTTCATGGCCTAAAAACTCCTTTGGAGTAACTCCAACAAGATCTTTAAAATCCTTTATGAAATGGTTTTGGTCGAAATATTCGCTCTCGTAAGCAATGTCTGTCAAAGATTCTGATTTTTTGTTGAGCAGCAAATTTAAAGTTGCCTGGAGTCGAATGGCTTTACCTAACTGCTTTGGGCTAATGCCAATTTGTTTTCTAAAATGCCTTTCAAGCTGTCTTCTTTTTGAACTATGCTCTTTCAAGAGGACATTTATGGGAGTCGTTCCATTTGTCTTGAGAAGAGTATCAACTGTTGATTTTACGATATTACTAATCGTATTATTTTCATTTAGTGTTTTCAAAAGAAAGGTTTCAATAATGTCAATTCTCTCTAGGGTGTTATTTGCTTGAATCATTTGTTGCTCTAATTCATTTGCTTCTGCTTGGCCGAAGAGTTCTGAAATAGGTGTTTCCTTATCCATCAATTTTTCGAGTGGTGTTTTCACGAAGTTTGCAAAGCCGATGGGATAGAAACATATTGCGAAAGTGTCAACATTACCAACTGGCAAAATGAAATACGATTTTGTTCTCTGTCCCATTACCATTGCGTTAGGGTGAAGGATAAAGTCGTTTTCTGAAGTGTATCGTTTTATCTTGTCGCCAAAATTGAAAGTCATTTCTATAAAGCCATCAGGTATGATTTTTTGCTTCTGATTTTTTGGGTCAAAAGGAACTTCCAAAGTCCAATAAAATTTAACTATTGATCCTAAGTCGATATGTGGTATATATGTCTGATAGTTCATCTATGCAGTCTTTTTCCTTGAGCGACGCACAACGGTCCGGGCTATGATTCCGTTGCGCCTGTGGGGTGATGAATTATAGCCGTTGTTGTTGCGTCGTTATTCCTGTTTTTTAAGATTACTATCGTAATTATATAAATCAAAACGATTCCAAAAGGAATAGCTATAAATCTATATTCAGGTAAAAGATACCAAAGAGTAAGAACTGTAATTATTCTAATCAATGTGTGAAAAATCCCAACCCAATGTTTTATAATCCAAGAAAATGGCAACCACATCAATCCAGTTAGAATGCCTACAGTCATTGGAAGTGAAGAATAGTCAACGAGGAAAAATGGTATGGCAATTGAATAGACTAGGATGGCTTGTCCTGCTGTGAAAAGAAAAAGAATATCAAATTCGTTTTTCGGTTTACTTTTATCAAGGAAGTTTTCACCTGTGAATTTTGAGAGAAAGAGACCTAGATATACAATACTTCCAGTTCCAATAAAAATTGACCAAACCGCTATAAAGTCCGAGAAGAAAATTCCAATTAATCCAATTATTGCCCAAATAGTTAATCCAGCTAATGGTGTAGCGAGAAATTTTTGATTGATAAATTCAATCCGCTGTTGTTCAAGTGTTCTGTTGTTCATTGGTTAAATCGGTCAGTTTTTTCTTTTCAGATAATTTAATGTCAATTTTAATTTATTTCTGCTCTAATTCTTTGTTCCTTGAAAATGCATAAATAAGAAAACCTCCAAATGCAATACCAAACAGTCCACTTACACGAGCAAAAGGTTTGACATCCGGAATAAGTGAGGTAATAAAGTCTTGAAAACTTTCTTGGCCTATGAAAATAAAGATGATAGCAGCTATTATGAACAGGTAACCAAAAAATTTAATTACGCCAGGATATTTTGATTCTTTGGCAGCAACTATAAATAAAATACCAAAAACCAATCGCACGACTATTGCAAGTATATATAGTGAGGTGTTTTCCATATTATTTTCTATCCAACCGAAAATAATTTCGGGCTTAATAAGCAATGATATTCCTGAAAGGAGCATTAGTATTCCAAACAATTTGATAATGAATTTCATCAATGAATTTTTTATAAATCAGTCTATTTTTAAATGACCACCAACGGTCCTGGCTATGATTTGGCAGATTTCTGGCAAATCACACCAATGACCTTTTTTATTTTAAAACTAAGAAGAATTTTGAAGTTAGAGATTCAGGCTGCTGAATTATAGCCGTTGTTAGCATTAGTTATTTGTTTTTTATAAGTAATGGATAGACTTCTCCTGAATCGTGCTCATGAATTAAGAACATGAAATTATTCCTATAGTTTAAGGACTCAAATTCATTGTTTGTATCAAGTTTTGATAGGACATCATGAATCGCGATCATCCCCTCACATTTATGTAATTCAATCAGTTCGTCGTAACCTTCTATAAGTTCAATATCATTTAACTCGCTAAGCTCTATATGTTCTCTTTTCCTTAGGTCATCAAAGTCCAAATGGTCGTTTGTATATTCTTTGGGTAAGTTTGAGTAATCCAGGCTTTCAAGGCTATCAAAGAAATTCAATTCAATTCCTGGACAAGCATAGAATTCTGTTGTGAAATCATAGTTCCAACCCATATCAAATTTGTCCGCTTGTACTTTATAATCCTTCCACTCACCAATTCCATAAGCACTGGCTTCAACATTTTTCCTAAAAAAATGATCATACTCGAAAAGAATTGCGAATAGTTCTTCATCCTTTTTAATTCCTTTTTCTGGATTGGTCCACCATTCCTTTAAATTCTCAAGAATTTCAAATTCCAATTCAGATTGATAAGGTTTAAAATCAAATTTTTTCAAATTTTGAAGAACGTCATTGAAAAGTCCATCGAGATTTTTGATTGAGTTAAGTGTAACCAAATAATTGTTTTTTCTTTCGGTCAGATTTTTTCTTATCAACTCGTTGTTCATAAATCACTAGAAAAATTAATGCTAACGGTTGGTGTATGGTTTAGTTGCGAGTCTCGCGCAACTAATTTAGCAAAAGGAAACCGAACGTTAGGAAAATCCGCAGGATTTTCCGAGTAGCTCTAACCCAAGCAATTAATTATACACCTTGTTAGATTCTGTATTTTATATAGTGAACTTATTTTTTTTAGAGAGATTTGAAGGTCCAGCAATTTTGATAATAGTAAAAGCAAGAAGTACTAGTAGAATAGTAAAAATAGGAATCGTGTATTTATCGAATTCGTCAGGGTAATTTAACCATCCAATTAAAACATTTCCAGCTGCGTGATATAGAGCACATATTAAAATACTTCCTTTTGTTGAATTTGTAATAAAGGCATAGAAAACCGTAAATGCTATATTTCCAATAATAAACATTATGAATGCTAGAACGAATGGCAATCCCCATGCTCGTTCTGGTTCGATTAACCAAATCGGGAAATGCCAAATTCCCCAAAGAAATCCCGTTATTAGACTGCTTTTGAGGGCTGAATAATGCTTCTGAAATTTGGGCAAGGCATAGCCTCTCCATGCAATTTCCTCGCCAAAAATCATAAAAATTGTGATTAGAACTAACCCAATTAATAAATTACCTATTGGGTTTATTCCGACCTCAAACGTTTTAAAAAATTGAACAACGGCAACTGAAATTCCTATTAGCAGCATTGGAATAAATATAATTGTATACCACTTCCAGTTAACTTTAAAAAGAAAACATCTTTTCAATAATTCTTTGACTCCGTTTTTTCCATCAGATTTCCAACTTGAAAGAATTGTTCCTCCAAAAACCGCAATTGCGGCAATAGCTTGAAAACCTCGTGGTTGGCTATTTCCAGTACTTTTTTCAATAAATAAGATTGTAAAAAAAACAGCCCATGACAATCCGAAGACAATCAGATAGAATGTTATCAGCTCTTTTTTTGTTTTTGCATTCATCTCATTTAATTCTGCCATTTCAAAATATTGAATCTAACAATTGTATATGATCATTGATCATATATCCGTTATAGTACTAAGATAACAAATCCTTGATTTTCATAAATGACCTATCCGCCACATCGGTATATATTTCCGTTGTTCAGGTAGAGCTATGCCCTAATAAAAGCTGAATATGACGAATATCTGTTCCGTTTTCCAAAAGGTGTGTCGCAAAACTGTGTCTGAGCATATGAGGTGTGACCTTTTTAAAAATCCTTGATCGGCTAGCAGCACTCCCTACAATGTTCAAGACACTTGAAGCGCTATAGCGCCCGTCTTGAGCACCTTCAAATAGATATTCCTTGGGTCTGTACTCCTTATAATAGATTTTCAGGTCTTTCAATACTTCTGCGCTTAGTACCGTAAACCTATCCTTGTTTCCTTTTGAATTCCTTATACAAACCATCATTCTCTTGCTGTCTATATCTTTTATTTTCAGATTCAGCAATTCATTTCTTCTTAGACCTGAGGAGTAAAGCAACGAGACAATACATTTGTGCTTTATGTTATTGGTGTTTTGTATTATGAGCTTTATTTCATCCTTAGAAAGAACCTCAGGTAATTTTTGCTCCTTACGAGGTCTCTCAATGGCGTAAAATCTGTTGGGCATCCTCAGTACGACTTCATAATAAAATTTAATGCTGTTCAACGCCTGATTCACGTATGAGTTGGATTTACCTTGTTGGCTTTGCATTTGTAAAGGGGAGCGTTGTGAGGATCATAAGCGGAGTGAGTAATCTGATTGAACAGTGAATAGTAAACAGTGGACGGTAGTCAGTTGGGCTGCATTGCTAGGAAATTGCAGACTAAGACATTAACTTAAATCTGGGGAGGGGTTTAAGCCCCTTACCAACTAAGTAATATCACTATTGCTAATTACCGTTTTTCTCAAAAATTCGCTCCCAATCCGCTTCCGCCGAGAGGTAAGCAAAGGAAAACTCATTCCCGTGTTCAAGCAATTGCTCATACAGCCTTTTAGCAGCGAGGGTATCGTTCTTTTTGTACAGATACCAATTTCCTAGTCCGTAGGTCAAGACATTAGCTGAGGAGGATTTTGGGTCATCGGGCCTTAAATCCGATTCAGGAATTAATCCTTTGTAAAAGAGGCACATGGTATGATAACTAAAGTTTTCAATAATATCCATATCCGAGCTCACCTTATCAATGGTTGCATTTGCTTCCTCTGTCCTTCCTTGTCTCGATAAGATCATATATAACCAATGGCCGCCCGAAACAATATTATCGTCATACTTCTCAGTTACTTTTCTATTGCTAAAAGCCCTTAAAGCATTATCCATATCGTTTTTGAGGTAGTAGGCCAGTCCTAAATGATACCAGATATTTCCTTGAAGGGTACCAATAGGGATGTTCCGGCTATTTGGCAGGCCATCGGGCTCCACCTGGTCTTCTTGCCCCTCAACAATAGTAGCAGCTTTCTCTAAATCTGCTATCGCTTTGTCGTATTGCCGCGTAGAAATGTATCGATGTCCTCGATGCCGGTACATACGTGCATCTTGAGGGTGAAGTTGAAGCCCGGTGGTATAGATTTTAATGGCCTCTTCATAATTGCCGAGATAGGCGGTGCGCCTGCCATACCAGATTATAGCATCCGGATCATTGGGACTTTTAGCATAGTGCTTTTTTGCTATTTCATATTTCTCGGTTGGACTTTGAAAATCCACGGCCTGCACTGCTGGTAAACCACTCCCGGCTGAGTCGTTCGAATCTTTTTTCTGATCAGAATTAGATTTGCAGGCAGTAAGGCAAAAGATTGCCATAAGAGACCATCGGGTGATGAACCTCAAATTCATTGGCATGATCTGTGGCGTAAATCTTTTGATCGGTCTCATTTTGTAAAGTTTTCAGGTGAATTTATAGGATGCAAAATTGCTCTAAGATAACAAATCCCAAATCTTAAATCGTTAACCCTGAATTGTCTTGTTCAAATATTGGAATCTTAGTTTTCATTGAAATTAGAATTAAAACTCCTGTGTTTTGGCAATATAAACTTCGAGAGGATCACGAGCGGAGTGAGCAATCCCTATTAACAATAAACAGTAAACAGTAAGCAATGGGCAGTAGTCAGTGGTACTGTATTGCAAGGAGATTGCAGGATGAGGCCTTAACTTCAAACAGGGGAGGGGTTTAAGCCCCTTTCAAAATAGTCAGTAAGAAGAGGGAAGCAAACAGTACTTCTAAATGCAAACTTTCATTTTCAATACAGAATATTTGAACAATAACCAGGAAAGCACCTTAGGGCCGTTTAATTGAGTATAGCAGGTAGTAGAAACTCCTTTAAAATATCTCTGGGTTGATTGCCTTTGCGATTTCTAAAATTTCCAGAGGTTATGACTATCACAGATTCTAAATCTGGAATAACAAAAATAAATTGTCCTCCAGCTCCTCTGGCTTCGATAGTCTTGATGGCTCTTCCATTAACTAAATAAGTGTCGTGCCACCATTGATAACCATATAGGTTTTTGTCTCTTACATCCTGTAATTGTACATGCTTTTCAAAAGATTCAGCCACCCAATCTTCAGGAATAATTTGTTGGCCCTTCCATTGGCCTTTGTTCAGGTAAAGCTGTCCAAATTTGAGCAGGTCACGAGGCGTTAAAAGCATTCCACCTCCAAAATATGGCGTATTTTTAGAATCATCGGTCTGATTGATATAGTTGGTAATTTCTAAAGGGGCAAATAGCTTTTCTTCCATGTAAATTTCGAGCGGCGTATCTAAGCGTTCATTTAAACACACTCCCAACAAAAAAGGGTTTGCAGACCCATAATCTGCATAGCTACCTGGCTCTTTTACCATAGGAGCCTCCAAAACCGTTTGTAGCCAACTGTTCGGGTTGCTGGGGTCCTGGTAGTAATTCTCTGATGCCAGATCATTTACATCCAACCCGGAGCTCATGGTGAGCAAATCTTTGATCTTTATATTAGATTTTAAAGAGTCCTTGGTGTATTGGTAGTCTTTAGAAATAAAGTCGTATAACTTCTCATCAACGCTCAGGAGAATTTTGTCGTTGATAGCTATACCAATCATAGCAGAAGAAATGCTCTTGGAAGCAGACCGCAAATCGTGGGGGATATTGGCGTTAAACCCGTCAAAATAGGTTTCAAATACCAGTTTATTGCCCTTTGCTAGCAGAACACTATGTGTGTTTTCCAGCTTATTGCCCTGAATACTATCGATTAACCTGAGTAATTCACTTTCGTCAATTCCATAATCATTGATGTTGGCGGTGGTCCAACCATCGTTCAATTGCAGCGGTGTATCTGCGTTTTGAGATTGCTCTACCAGATCTGATTTGTATTCCCAACCGTCATCGGTATGCCTTAAACTCGCTTTAGTAATTAAGGCATCAGTCAATAAAATCTCCAACTCAATACTACTTTCCAATAGACGTGCGCGGAAGTTAAACCCGGTATTACCATCTCTGAAGAGCAGGGTGTCTCCATTTTTCTTAAAATCTTCAGTCCAGGTACCTCTAAATCTTTGGTCTCCAAAGAAGGGATAGGCAACAAAATTATCACCTTCTGTTTGCTCTATGTAAAGCATAATATCATCTGACTGCAAACCGTTATCAACCATAAATGGATGCCAGTCACCAGCATATTTGTTCTCACCTATACGGGGTATGCTCACATGGTAGAGAAACCTCCCGGTTTTAATAAATCCGGTAAGTGCTTGTCCGTCCTGATCGAGTTTTAAATTGAAAAACAGTTGTTGATCAATATTTAGCATGATATGGTCCTCGCTTGAAGATTTTGATTTTTCATCAATGAGAATTTTATCATTGGCAATGGTAAGACCGTATTTATTATCAGCTAATTTCTCAATAGCCACTCGAAAATTGAAACTACTTTTATTTGGCAGGTTGCCTATCCACTCACCTTGATAGTCTTGCTTATCATTTTGAGCACAACTTATTAAGGTGGATAAGGATAGCAATACTACAGCTATAAGGTATTTACGCATTGTTTAAAATATTTGAGTCGTAAAGGTAATGGGTTACACTTAGCAGAAATTGTACGAGATTAACATCAGGAGATTTTCTTAATTATTTTCCTATAGTGACTAGGATTCATATTAAAATAGGATTTAAAGACACGGTTGAAATGACTTTGATCTGAAAATCCTACCTGGTAGGTGATTTCTGTTAAGGTAATTGAGGAGTCTAATAAAAGTGGGATTGCCTTTTTAAGTTTCTGTTGTCTGATGTATGTTCCAAGACTCATAGAAAGGTATTTGGGCGCGGCTCTTGATATATGTACCGGATGTACATTTAGTTCCTTAGATAAATATTCGAGGCTCAAAATAGCCGTATCATAATGCAGTAATTCTCTTAAATCATCTACCCAGACTGGATTTTCGGACGAGTAAAGTTCCTTTAAGTCGCTTAAGGCAGCACAGATTTGTACCAGTAGAGCCTCGACAGCTACTTCACTAAAAGTATCCGACAGTATAAACTCACGGTAGACATCCGCAAAAAGAAAATGTAATCTCGGACTATGAATAAGTTGACTACCCTCCCATAAATGCAATGAGATTCCGTTTTTTTTGAGCCAGTTTTTTTCAAATTCTAAATGAAAACCACTAGCCTCGTCTGAATGTTTAGATCCATAGTGGGGCTCTTGCCAATTGTTAAACATTAGACTCCCGGGAGGGCAAAGCGTTTTAACCTTGGTGTTGCAGTCTTTCATATTACCTTGCAAAACATACATGAAATAAGGGTTTTCATGGTAGTGCCAGTCGGTTCTATCCGTCATATAGGTGTATTCTGATAGTAAAACTCCATTGAACGAGCACTCTGAATTTTGATTCCCGTAATATTCTCCTGTGGATAAGATTTTCATTTTTTGAAATACTTCTACAATAAAGATTCGTCGAAGACTAGGTTATGATCTAGAACTAATTTAGCAAAAAGAGACCTGCCAGATAGAAATTCGTCTAAAATTCTCGAATCTCCTTTAAATCAATATACGATCCTAAAATAAATCAACATTCTAAATTCATGACTATCTTTAAAGAACCCTAATATCAAAACACCCATTTTCTGAAAGTTCCCCTAAATAGAATTTTTCAAGCTGAGGCCCGCGATATGCGATTAATTATTTTGTCCATTGCCATTTATCTTTTTTGTCTAGGCTCTGTTGTAGCCCAACAGGGCAATAGAGTGTCTTTTAGCAAATTGGAAAGATGGGCTTTCCAATCAATGGATTTCAACAATTACCCAGGATTCGCTTGGTTTTATTTGGGTAGGTACCCAGGACGGGCTTCATCGCTATGATGGCTACCGTTTCGAAATTCTTCGAAATTCCCCCGAAAATACCCAATCATTGGCAGCCAACTGGATACGTAGTATGGAGATGGATTCGGGCAATAATATTTGGGTAGGAACCAATGGAGGGGGGCTTACCAAGTTCTCCCCCAGAAAAGTTGATTTTATAAACTTTTCAGATCAAACCGTAAATCAATTTCCCGGAAAAGAGATTTCCAAAATTGTACGGGCAGGGAGAAATCATGTGGCAATCCGTTCGGAGGAAGGGCTTACAGTTTTTAACATAAAAACGAATAAGCATGAAAACCTGGGTCTTGGAGAAATTACTTACACCCCTAACTTCAAATGACAATTTACTTTGGTTCGCGAAAGAAGCAAACCAGCTATATTCCTACGACGTACAAGCCAAGACATTAGAGCCTGGCTTTACCTTTGATTCGCCAATTCAACTGTTAGAATACCTTCCTGGGATTGGATTAATCGTTGGCTTAGACAGCAAGTTGATCTTACTTGACCAAGACGGTTTACAAAGAGAGATTTCCGTTGGATGAGACATTTACCAAACTTGCTTATGACGCCCTGGGAAATTATTATTTGGCATCTTCCTCATCTATTGTGAAGTTGTACCCCGCCGAACTTCGCATAGAAAAAGTAAGCAACAATATCGATGTTTCAAAATTAGAGATTAGAACTATTTTCTTAGATTATCAAAGCAGTTTATGGGTAGGTACCGATAAGGGTCTTTTCAAAGAAAAGAAGTTCAATAAGGGCTTTCTTCCTAAGAAACTGAATTGGCACGCAAGGCGCATTTTTAAATATAATGATGTGCTTTATGTTGGAGGTGATGATGGTCTTTTCGGTATTATAAACAATCAGCATATAGCGTTATTGAAAGATGTTGAGGTCTCTTGTCTCATCGGTGTAGGTGACACGCTTATCGCTAGTGCAAATAATGGAAAGGTCTATAAGTTTTTTAATAACAAACTGTTTAAAACCATTCAGATTGCAACTGATCCTGAGCAGTATATGAGAATCCGAGGATTGGCAAGAGATTCACGTCAAAGGCTATGGGTAGGGTCATGGGAAGGCCTTTACGTTTTTGACAAGAATGACCGACTTCTGAAGTTTATTTCCCTGAATACCGAATCGCTTATTGGTGATGCGGAATATCACAAATCTTCATATAGATTCAGAAGACGGGCTGTGGATAACGACTTCGGGTTATGGCATTTATAAAATTGAAAATATATCGGATACGGATTTGACAAAAATTTCGTCGAAAATCAATGAATACAAAAGTGAAACGGG
Organism: Flavobacteriaceae bacterium; assembly: GCA_965212595.1. Taxonomy (GTDB): domain Bacteria; phylum Bacteroidota; class Bacteroidia; order Flavobacteriales; family Flavobacteriaceae; genus Poritiphilus. The sequence goes on along the minus strand of CBDBVE010000007.1, from coordinate 601,618 downwards.
GAACAGAACATCGCTGACCAATAATATCATAATGACCTTGGAAGAAGATGCTGAGCGAAATATCTGGTTTGGTTCAGATATTGGCGTTGTGAAGTATAGGCGAGCCACAGATGATTTCGAACGCTTAAATCATCAAGGCCAGTTATTCGACAGAAAAATAATGACGATTCGAGAAGATGATAAAAAAAGTATATGGATTACTACCATCAATGATGGCATCTATGTTTATAATCCCATGGAAAAGAATTTTCAACACTTTACCAAAAAAGATGGTTTGATCTCAGATGCCTTTCTTTATGGCTCCGGACTTTATGACCATGCCAAAAAAAATAATGTATTTCGGCACCGATGAAGGTGTACAACAAATAGATTTAGCAAAACGGTTTTCTGAAAACAAATATTACACCCCTAGTTTTACAAATTTCACAACCAATTTGGTTGAAGGCGACACGCTCATTTCTTTCTACCAGACTCCTTATTTAGAAAGGATATCCCTCAAGCCCCATCAAAACGATTTCTCGATCAGTTTTTCGGCATTGGATTTTACAAATCCGGATAAAGTGCAATATTCTTACGCATTGGATGATGACTCCTTTAAAATTACCGATTTGCAAACGGCATATTTTACCAATGTGCCCTATGGAAAGCATGAATTGAAAGTGCAAACCCTCTACAATGGTATTGCCCAAGATCAAAACATTACCAGTCTCGAAATTTATGTTGAACCTCCCTGGTATTTAAGTCGAATCGCGAAATTACTTTATGCATTGTTATTCCTCGGCATGGTATATGGGATTTATAGCTACCTAAAATGGCGCTGGCGTATGAAACTCGATCTCCAGCTAAAGGAGAAAGAAGCAGACCGCTTACAGAAACTCAACGATTTCAAATCTGGCCTATATACCGATATCGCTCATGAATTCAAAACACCTTTGACCCTTATTTCAGGGCCGATAGACCAAAAACTTTCTCAAGGTAACCTCTCAGATTTCGATCACGCCAATTTTTCGATTGTCAAACGAAATGCGCACAGACTTACTTCTTTAGTGGACCAATTGTTGGAATTGGCCAAGTTGGAGGACGGCAAACTCAAACTACAGATTGAAAAAGGAGACCTCTCGCTCTTTTTGAAAACCATTGCCCAGTCTTTCGAGTATCAAGCCTATCTGAAAGATGTCACCTACTCGGTCGAAATAGAGGATTTTACTAAAGTGTGGTACGACGAGGACATCATTGAAAAAATTACGACTAACCTCTTGTCCAATGCCTTTAAGTATAGTCCTAAAGAGGGAGTTTGTGAACTTTCGGCTAAAATGCATGGCCAATTTGTACATATCAGTGTAAAGAATATCACCATAAATGCCTCAAAACTCGAAGTGGAAAAACTGTTCACACGCTTTACCAACAAGATGAATATTCAGAAGGGATGGGTGTAGGCCTCTCATTGGTACAAGAACTTGTTAAGTTCTATGGTGGTAGCATCGATGTAAAAATAGAAGAACAGGATATAATTCATTTTAAAGTAAAACTTCCTACAAATCGCTCTACTTTCCCAGAAAATACAATAGAAAAGGTATCTGATAATAAGGCTTCAGGATTGGTTCAACCCAATATAATTGATATTGACCATGATTTTAACCAAGAATCCAAAGAAGAACTTCCTATACTTCTAATTGTAGAAGACCATGAAGAGGTACGGACCTTTATAAAATTAGCGTTGCAAAATAAATATCGAATCTTAGAGGCTGAAAATGGCAAAACGGGATTGGAAATTGCGCTGTCCCAAATTCCGGATATTATTCTATCTGATATTCGCATGCCGGTTCAAAATGGTATTCAATTGTGTAATACATTGAAGACCGATGAGCGCACTAGCCACATACCTATTATTCTCTTGACTGCAAGTGTAGGCGAGGAAGATGAACTTAAGGGATTGACTTCTGGCGCGGATGATTTTGTTCGAAAGCCTTTTAAAATAAATGTTCTTGAGCAACGCATTGCCAACCTGGTAGCGATTCGCCGATCGCTTCGCGACCGATATAGTCAAGAATTTATTCTGAAACCGAAAGACATTTCGATAACGCCAGACGACGAACTCTTTCTAGACAAAATTCAACAGATATTGGATGAACATTTAGCCAACCCCGAATTCAACGCTACGATGTTTAGTCAAAAGGCCAAAATGAGTCGCATGCAATTGCATAGAAAATTACTGGCCTATACGGGGCTATCCACATCGGCCTTTATTCGCTCTCAACGATTAAAACAAGCACTTCAGATTCTAAAAACTTCAGATCTTACCATCAACGAGATAGCGTATACCGTAGGTTTCAATACACCTACATATTTTATGAAATGCTTTAAGGAAACGTTCAAAAAAACACCTTCGGAGTACCTTCAAAATCCTTAAAATCAGTGACTTAAACTTTAAGTTACATACGGTCAGTACTTTGTTACATATCTACATTCCTTTCTTTTTGTTCTCAAATACATTTGGGTCATTAATCCAATTAATACTTAAATGTTATGAAAACGAAAACGAAGATTTCCAAACAATTTTTTGGCGTACTCCTTATAACTGGTCTTTTGCCTCAGCTGCTCTAAAGATGGCAACGATGGTGCCGTAGGGCCACAAGGAATACAAGGAGAACAAGGGGTACAAGGTGCCCAGGGTGAGCAGGGTGAACAAGGAGAGCCGGGTACGGCCAACGTTATTTACTCTCTCTGGATAGATTCTGAGTTTGAAGACGATATCATAGCTACGTCTGCAAGCTTTTCCATAACGGCCCCGAGCTTAGATGATGATATTATTAATCAAGGTGTCATTAGGGTTTTTGGTCGTACAACGCCTGCGCCGGTAACCAACGATACTGATGTATATCCTTTGCCAGCTGTATTTGGGGCCGCTGTTCAGCAAACTTATTTGTTCAGGGCAGAAGCGGTTGGAGAATTGGTCATCTCAGTGGCCTCAACCCAGGAAGGCGAAAGTGTTGGTGTACCAAGATTTGGAGAGTACAGGTATGTTTTGATCCCTGGAAGCCAATCTAGTGATGGTAGCAGTGATGATTCTGACAACGGCGGCTCCAAATCTTCCCAGAGAGACTACAGTAAAATGACCTACGAAGAAATCCTAGCCTATTTTAATATTCCAGAATAAAATACAATGAAGAAAGAATTAAAGATTAGACAAAGATATTTTGGAGTCCTCCTACTATTCTGCCTGTTAATCAGCTGCTCTAAGGAGGGTGATCAGGGGCCGATCGGAGCACAGGGAGAAAAGGGTGAGCAAGGATTAACCGGACAGCAAGGTGAAGATGGTGAGCCAGGTACGGCCACTGTCATTTATTCAGATTGGTTCCCTTCGGAATTCTCAGATGATATTCTCACTGTTAGCGAAAATTTCAAAGTTGAAGCTCCAGACCTCACACTAGAAATCATTGAAAAAGGGCTGTTGCTGGTTTATGGACGCCGTACAAATGTCATCGACGCCGGACTAATAGAACAGTTACCCCATAGTGTTTTCTTTAGAAAACAATATTACTATCATAGGTTTATAGGGGGTGCAAATAATTTGGAGGGAGAGTTCCTTATCATATTGGAATCTATGGATCCAAGCCCTGCAGGGACTCCTTTTTTTGACGAGTACAGGTATATTTTGGCACCAGGGGGCATTTCCTGCGTCTGGTAAATCCACTTCTCCCGATTACTCCAAGATGAATTACCAGGAAATTGTAGCGCATTTTAATATTCCGGAATAAAGTAAATCAATTGGCAAACGTTTTTGTCTGCCTTAAATACACAACAATGAAAAATCTAAAAAAAATACTGGTATTGGTAGTATCGATATTAGTGCTCTCTTGTGAAAAACAAGAAATAGGCCAGACCGATATAGCGCGCACAGAATTTATTTCAGCCATAGATACTAAAAAGAAGTTGCTAGAGGCCCAGCTGATGACCGAAAAAGCTGCCTTTGGAAAAAGAGCTGGCCATAGCTCGGTAATTTTTAAAGACAAAATGTGGGTATTTGCAGGTACGGACGGCGGCAATCATAAAAATGACATATGGTTTAGCAAGGAAGGTGCTACTTGGCTACAGGCAACCAAAGAAGCCAAGTTCCCGCCCAGATATGACCATGCCACAGAAGTTTTTCAAAATAAGATTTGGGTAATGGGCGGAAGAGGTAATACGGTAGATGGTATAGACGAAATGAATGATTTCTGGACCTCATCCGACGGTTCAAATTGGGAACAAATTATTATTAAGCAAAAAATTGCTCCAAGGTTCTGGCATACCCTAACCTCATTCAAAGGATGCCTTTGGCTCATAGGGGTTGGGGTAGCACAGAAACTTTTGGTGATGTTTGGCGAAGCTGTGACGGAGAAAACTGGGTTCAAATTACACCGAATGCCCCGTTCGGGGAGCGAAGGGGACATAAAACAGTTGTTTTTGACAACAAACTATGGGTCATAGGCGGCAGAAGTAATCAAGGCCTAACCAATGATGTTTGGTACACCTCTAATGGTTATTACTGGACTAAAGCCACGGATAATGCTGCATTTCCACCTGTTAGAAACCATTCATTGGTTACCGATGGTGCATTGTTATGGCTCACCGCAGGACAAACTGATGAAATAGGTCAGGTTTTTTCAAATGACATTTGGTATAGCAAAGACGGTATCTCATGGGTCAAAGCAAATTCAAGCGAGAAATTTACAGAAAGGGTATACCATTCATCTGTCATTTATGACAAGAAACTATTTGTTATCACTGGTCTTGGGTCAATAGATGACTCTCAGCCTGTACTCTCTGATATTTGGTCTTTCAATAAATAGGGAATCACAAAAAAAGAAAGTTATGCGAAGAATATATTTTATGAGTTGTGTCTGTATTATGGCTATGCTGGCCTGCAATAAAAACGACGATTCCGTTTCAGCTGAAATGGAATTACAGAAGGCTCCGCCTCAAAGTTTCAGCTTAATTGATGTTCCAGACAGTTCGACAAATGTTAGCCTATTGCCCGTCCTAAGTTGGGAGTCGGCCAAAAATCCCGAAGGCAGTGATGTGACCTATGACCTCTATTTGGGAGAGGAAACAAACCCCACAAGTCTGTACTCAGGCGATATCGATGGAACTTCTTTTGAACTTACAGAGCAGTTGAATCTCATTACCAATTACTATTGGAAAGTGCTAGCCACCGATACCCAGGGGCAAACTTCCCAAAGCAGTAGCAACTCTTTTACTACAAGAAACCTCATGATTCCGGAACTACCTGAACAAATAGACAGCAATTTTCCTGTAAGAGTATCTCATACCAGTCTATCCTATAACAATACATTGTGGATTCTAGGGGGTCAAATAAGTTTCAGTCAGGTTTACAATGATGTTTGGAGCAGTGAGAATGGAAATGGCTGGAATGAGGTTGGCAGTGATGTGCTCATTAGCCCAAAATTTGGGCACACTTCAGTAGTCTATGATGATAAAATGTGGATTCTGGGCGGACATACCAAAAGACCTGGAGAAAATGCATTCATTAGCCACGATGTCTGGTCAAGCAGTGATGGCAGCGATTGGAACAACATGACCTCCTACACCAACTTCTTTCCCGCCAGGTCATGGCACTCCAGTGTGGTGCATGATGATAAAATTTATGTTATCGGAGGTCGTGATGACAATGGGGTGAAAAATGACATTTGGCAGTACGATGGTAGCTGGTCGGAGGTAGCCACTTCATCTCCAATTTTTGGTGAACGAGCCGGTCATTCATCAGTAGTTTACGATGGCAAGATTTGGGTCATAGGCGGTTCAGACAGCTTTGAAAGTAAAAATGATGTCTGGTACAGCAGTAATGGTTCTGATTGGACACTGGCTACCGCAGAAGCCGATTTTCCTCCTACCGCCTTTCACAAGGCGGTGGTTTTCGGCGGGAAATTATGGCTTGTTGGCGTAAGCGGCGAGACCCCCAATTTTTGGTACACTAGTAATGGTGTGAATTGGATATCTGTTCAACTGCCCGAAGAAATGAAGGGTAGATATGGTCAATCAGTAACTGTTCACAACGATAAACTATACCTCACCGGTGGTGTCATCGATAGAGTGAATGAAGAAATTATAAACGATGTCTGGATTTTGGAATAGAAAAATATAGTTATGAAAAATACAATTAAATTACTCACTACATTGATTTTTTGCCTACTACTTTCATGCTCAAAATCTAACGATAATCCCATAGCCGCCCCTCAAGTAAGCTATGTCCAAGAATTGACAGCAGCTTTCTTTACAGAAGGACAGAGTGAGCCTCCACAGGTAAATTGGAATGGTGATTTAGGGCAGTTTAGACTGGAAAGCAGTATTGACGGCATTGCCATAAACGCGACCACAGGGGTCATTTCCTGGGATAATTCATTATCACCCGGCGTTCACCCCATAACAGTGTTAGCTTTTAACGATGCAGGTGATACAAAAATTAATGTACAGCTGGAAAACATTTTCTCAGGCACCTTTAAGGGTAACTGGACTTTATTTGGTGATTCAATTAGTACTATAGAGATTACTTTTAGAGATGATGAAACAGCAGTACTGACTATTAATGAAAATGCAGAACAAAGTGGTCCAGGGACATGGATTCTGACTAGCGCTGATTTATCTGGTGATTTTTTCTTCTCGGACACCCGCTATGATCTTAACGGCGAGCTTACGCACTCACAGACTGAAGCATTTGTTGCGGGTACGCTCCGGTATGATAATCCTTATGATGGTTTCGATGGACCATTTCGAATTGATATTGCAATAGACTAATGCCTCTTGCAAGGCAGTAGTAATAGTCTATTTCAGAAAATATGACTACAAAATTTTCTTGTTATGAAAAATAGAAAAATGTTATTTGGAGTATTAATCTTAGCAGTATTGATGGCCTGCTCTAAATCGGATGATGGCCCCACTGCAGCTCCTGAGGTAAGTTATGAACAACAGATCATGGCTGGGTTTTATACTACTGGAAATAGCGGTATTCCACAAGTAAATTGGAATGGAGATATAGGACAATTTGGACTTCAAAAGAACATCGAGGGACTTAGTATTGATAAAAATACTGGTGTTCTTTCTTGGAGCAAGTTATTACCGGTGGGCAAGCACGAAGTGAATGTCATCGTTTTCAATAATTCGGGCTCTGATACCGCAACGATCACATTAGAAAATCCGCTAGTTGGTAAATTTAAAGGAGATCTTTTTCCATCTGTAACCATTCAGGGTAACAAAAATTATATTTTGGAATTCGACTTCAAGGAGGATGGTACACTTACAGGATTTACACAGTTAACAAATAAAAATGATGAAATAGAAGGACCATTTGAATTTTTTGGAAACTTTACTACAGAAAAAAATGAAGTACATGGCAGCTTTCAATATGAAGAAGTTGCGGATCCTATACCCATCGGCGGATTAATCAAACAAACAGAGCAGCAAGCCATGTTATCAGGAACCTATTACCCGGATATAATTTGTGAAACCGAATTTTGTGTTGACGATACTGCTTTTGAGTTAGTTTTTGTGGTGGAATAAAATCCATCAAAGAACAATACACATTCTTACCGACAGATACCAATATAAAGGCTTGCCTTTTGCTGTCCAGTATCAATAATCAATGAAGATTACCAAGTTTTGCTTTTTATGTTCTCTGGAATAGATTATCTTTTAGTTGATCTTATTAATCCTAGCTTATAGGGATGTTGTGGGTAGAATAATCAATATCATATACCTAAGAAAGATAAAGACCATAATTATGCAAATAATGAACCTGATAAGAAGTAGTAATCTTAAAATAGAGGCAAAATATTTAGTGTTTTGCGTTTTAGCACCTCTGATACTGTTTTCTTGCAAAGATGCGGATAAGAAGCAGAAAGCAGAGCCTATAGCAAAATCTGCTGTTATAGCCCAGGAAGACGTTTTGAAAGATATGCTACCCCACTTTAAGAAATCGGGTACCTTATTCAGAAAGTACAAGAAAGTTTATGCCCGAAAGGCAGCAGAGGGCGAAGAGATTATTACGGTAACCAATGATGGTGTGGAAACTTCCAATACGGCCAATGAAGGGGATTATGTGATAAAAAATCAGACCGGTGCCCAGGAAATGTATATCATAGGCGGTGAAAAATTCAATAAGCGATATCGCCTGCTTGGTGAGGCGGAAGAAGAGTTTTCCGAATATCAACCAATTGGCAAAGTGATTGGCTTGGAACTTACGCCCGCTATGCTAACAGAACTAGGGTTTCAATCCGAATTTGTTTTTATGGCGCCCTGGGGAGAGAAAATGGTAGCTAAGCAAGGAGATTATCTGGTTTCTCCACCAGGATTTGAAGAAGTATATAGAATAGCCCGAAAGGAATTCTTTGAAACCTACGAAAAAGATGAAGATTAGAAACAATTCTTGGCCTTTTAAAATCTTACTTAGATACCTTTTACTTACCACTTGGACAGTAGGGACGTCTGTGACAAGAGTTCGGTACTTTCAGGAAATTGATAGGTATAAGGTCTAAGAGGAAGCTCAGAAACAGTTAAAAATGAGGCACTTCTCAGGTAATTTGTTATCTTTAACAAATTTTTAAGTTTTACAATAGAGTATCCTGATCTAAACATTTTAAGGCATCCTAGGCGGAACTCCAATAAGGCGCCAGTAAGTATAACCCTCAACACTTATCAAAATTGAATAACAATGGCTAAAAGCGAAAAACAAGTAATTGAATTGAACAAAAACCTCGGTGATAGTGAACAAAAAATAGAGGCCATTAAGAATTTGATCTTTGGTGATAATATTCAGGCCTATAATGAAGAGTTCGAGCAGTTAAAAAAGGACATACTAGATAAAAAGAAAGCGCTAGAAGAACTAATTGAAGAAGTTAGTAATGAGCTACATAAGTCTGTTGATGGGCTATCTACAGACATTAATATCAGAGTTACAGAACTGGAAGAAAATCTTGATAATAAGCTTCAGGATCTTGACGATCAAAAGATAAACAAAAAGATGCTCGGCAAGCTTCTTGTTGAACTAGGGGAGAAGATCAGCAACAAATAGGCCACCTCAACACTACTGGTGATGAACGAGCAGGACAAGTTGGAAATCCTTAAAGAGATCCTATTCACTGATGACAGGCAGTTCATTGATAGGATTTCAAAGCGCATTGAAATTCTTGAAGGAACTGTAAATGAAAGGAAAAAGCTTGCGCAAAAGGTAGATCCAATAGTTGAACACCAATTAAAAGAGTTTACCCAGAATATCCCTACCACTTTAGGGCCGGCCATTACTGCAGCCCTAAAGGAAGAAATAAAAAATCATAAGAATGAAGTAGTCGATGTCCTCTATCCGCTGTTAGGGAAGATGATCAAAAAGTATATTGCCCAAGAGATCAGGTTGTTATCCGAACGAATAAACAAACAGCTACGATTTCAAGGATGGAAACGAAAATTTAAATCCTGGTTTGGCGGTGTAAAGGAAAGCGATATCGTGCTTAGCGAATTGGCTTCTTCTCAAATTGAACAGGTATTATTGATTGAAAGAGAATCAGGACTATTAGTTGGTAGTTTTAGCAGGGCTAAAACTATTGATGAAGAGTTGATCTCTGGAATGCTTACTGCGATAAAGTCTTTCGTGGAAGATGCATATCATCAAAAAGACCAGAATTTAGAGCTTATCGAGTACGAGTTATACAATATACATCTTCAGAGTTTTATAAGCCATTTTGTTGCCGTTGTAATATCTGGCAACTACGATTTAGAATCGAAGGCGAAAGTTCAAGATTTGATTTTCAACTTCTATGAAGAATTTATGTCCTTAAAGAAAAAGGGGAATCCCTCAAAACGAAGTATAGAGCGAAGAATTTTGAAGACCTTCAAAGATGCAGACATCTAAAAAAATCGTTTTACTCGGTCATTTTGGGGTGGGTAAAACCTCTTTAATTCGGAGGTTCGTACATGACGAATTTAAGGATGTTTATAAAGTCACAATTGGTGTACACATCAGCAAAAAAGAGATTGAAATTGCATCGGGAGAAACCATTTCACTCATCATTTGGGATCTTGAAGGTACAGACGACTTAAGTAATGTACTAGATGCTTACTTTTTAGGAACTCATGGATTTGTTTATGTATTTGACGTAAGCAGGCCATCTACATTTCAAAATATCAGGGAAGATCTCGTCATAGCCAAACAAAAAATGCCCAAGATTCCTAACCTTGTGATAGGCAATAAATTAGATCTTGTTGTTGAGGAAGACCTTCTAAATCTGCTAAAAAAAGCTGAATTGCAATATGACTTTCTTGCAAGCGCCAAAACTGGTAGTCAAGTTAATGAAGCATTTCTCCAACTGGTAAACCTCCTTTATCCGGATGCTTGAAAAATATAAACAAGAATATTTAAACAAGGGTACTCAGTTTATTTTAGTTGACGGTGAGGGCATCATCTTAGATTCAGATCAGAAATTGTTCGAAATCATTCCGGGGGAACCTATTTATAATATACATCCCTTTTTTCATTGCATATTTTCCTTTTATGATACTACAGCAATGGAATATACTTTTAATTGTATTCATCTTTCAATTAATGGTAAAGAACTCATTGCTGATATTGAATTGGCGAAAAAGCAATTGGCCAGTCTTATTATTATTACTGATCTTACGGAGCACTACAATACAGCGCAGGCCATTGCGCAGGATAGAAACGAATCAATAATCAATTCGGAGCTCATAGTTCTTAAGAATGCTGAGTTAGAAGAACGTGAGCGGTTTAAGAATAGTTTTATACAAAATTTCAGTCACGAACTTAGAAATCCATTGACGGGTATTATTGGGATCACAAACGTCCTTGGCAACACCGATTTATCGGAGGAACAAAGGCGAATGATTGATTTTCTCAAAGACTCAAATTCAAATTTAAAGCTGATGCTGGAAGACGTTCTAAGTATTAGTACAATTGCTTCAGGACGCTTACGGATAGAAAGTAAAACATTCAATCTTTCTAAATTACTAGAATTACTAAAGTTTACCTATAGCACGAAGGCAAAGCAGAAAGACTTGGAATTTGAGTGCATCGTAGATAAAAGAATCCCTGAAGTAGTTGAGGGAGATCGCTTGAGACTTTTTCAGATACTTACCAATCTTTTGGATAATGCTATTAAGTACACCCTTAGCGGAAGTATTTCACTCGAGGTTCATTTAAATCAAAGGAGAGCCAATAAAGTAAGTTTACGTTTCAGCATTTCAGATACGGGTGTAGGTATTCCGGATGAAAGTGTCGGTAGAATTTTTGAAAGCTTTACCAGACTTGAGGGTTCAAAGGCGCAGGAAGGAACTGGTTTGGGGTTAGCAGTGGTCAAAGGCTTACTTGAGCTAATGCAGAGCAAGATTTTTGTGCGATCTAATGTCGGAAAGGGTTCTGTGTTCTATTTTGACCTCCTTCTTAAATACCCTATTCGCTCATTATCTCCTACCCCCAAAAAAAGTACAAAATGGCAGCCAAAGCCGTCAGCTAAGCGCGAAATTCGTAAACATAAGGTGCTCATTGTAGAAGATGATATTAAAGTTCAAACCTTGCTCTTTCAAACCCTAATGACAACGAATAGCTTTTATGTAGACTTGGTCAATGACGGGGCTCTGGTAATGGAGGAATTAATTAACCATGAATACGATCTGATTTTGATGGATGTTAATCTTCCAAATGTGTCTGGAGATCACGTCACCCGATTAATCCGAGATTTGCCTTTAAAAAAAGTAAAAAACATTCCGATAGTTGGTCTAACTGCCTACGGATTTGAAGATAATATAAAGGCTTATTTGGCTGCTGGAATGAATTCGGTTTTAATTAAGCCATATTCCGATGAGCTTTTAATAGAAACAATTTTTAAGCTCTTAAAGTAAGACATTTTTTTACTTAGAATAGGACCAGATTAGCCTAATAACAGATAAGTAAAGTAGGAAAAAACTTATTTTTGTGTATTTTATCGATGAATTAATGTATTTCATCGACTTTTTAATCTTCGCTTTTTATCCTTCTTTCTTCTGCAATCTACTTTCTAATTTTAAAATGGTTTTGAGATTTTGAGGAACAAAAATCTAGTTGCAAAGCCATAGAATTAGCGAACAAACACAATACTAAACATGCCCCTGTTAATCAAGGTTTTTTTTGTGGTCAGCTCTGGCTCATTATTGATATCACTTTACTTTTTGCTGTTCTTCCCATCACATCAGGTGATGATGAAACCACAAGGCAGTGGTAGAAAGAAAAGTAAACAGATTGGCAAGCAAACAACATAAAACTGCAAGTGAAACGACTTATCATTTCTTTTTTTCTGGGAATACTATGCTTGTTAAGCTGGATCTTGGAAGCGAAGCTAAGCACTGACAATGAACGTATTGCCAAGCAGAAAATTATTAAAGAAAATGAACAATTAGAAAGTATCAGATGATGCTATACAAACGCTAACCTTTAGTTTGTAGAAAACCATACCAATCTAGAATCAACGGTTTTAATGTCTGATTGCTATCGTTGTGGTGGAGGAGAAGATTTCCTTTGTGGTCTGGTCGGCTCAAGGATTGATGAATTTTTGATTGGTTGGTTGGTTTTATGGGCCCCGGAGGTTCCGGGGTCCATTTTTCTCAGCGCTCTTCTGCAGGAATTCAAAACATATATTCTGAACATTAACTATAAATAATAAGCAAACACAATTATGAAAAGAGCAGTATTTTTTTTGGCTGGTTTAACCGCTTTTGTTGGAGCGGCACAGGATCTGCCTACCAATCCGGAAGCTGGTAAATGCTATGTAAGATGTACCACGCCTGATGTCTACGTCAATGAGACCGTTAGGGTCACAGTAAAGCCTGCCTATAAGGTATTAAAGACAATCCCAGTCACTTATAAAACCGTTACAGAACGTGTTCTGGTAAAAGAAGAAAGTAAGAAACTAATGGTGGTACCTGCAAAATGGGGAACAGAAAAAGTTACTTATGTTTCCAAAGAAGGTGCAAATGCCTTAGAAATTGTCCCTGCCTCCTTTAAAAGCGAGTCAGAAACAGTAGAGGTAAAACCTGCTTTTGCCCAATGGGAATTGGGTGGTAATGCACCCGATTGCGCTTCTGGAAACCCGGAAGATTGTCGTTTTTGGTGCTATCAGGGTTACCCTGCGGAATATACCACGGTGGAGACACAAAATCTGGCTGCCGATGCGTCATTTACTAAAACCCCTATAGCACCTAGCAGTGCCTCATATACGAAAACGGTGCTTTTAGAGCCCGCCAAAGTTGTAGAAGAAATCGTTCCTGCACAATATAAGGAGATTACCAGAACGGTATTGGATAAAGATGCCTACACGGTGGAAGAAACCATGCCTGCGGTTACCAAAACCTTAACTAAAGAGGTATTAAAAGAAAAGGGCGGGCTTACAACATGGAAGGAAGTAGAATGTTCCCTGGTGGAGTATCAGGCCTTACCAATAAATTGGAATCTTGGCAGTGCAGTATTGACGAGCACAGCCAAACAGATAATTGATTCCAAGTTGATGCCTGTACTTGCTCAAAACCCTGGTGTGAGATTGGAAATTGCTTCGCATACCGATGTAAGAGGTGGTATGGCATCAAACAAGAGTTTATCTGAAAAAAGAGCGAAGGCGGTTGCTGATTATCTTATAAGCAAGGGAGTTAATTCTAGCTTGCTTGTAGCCAACGGCTATGGTGAAACTATGGTGAAAAATAGATGTAAAGAGGGTGTGACCTGCACCGAAAGAGAACATGCGGCTAACAGAAGAACAGAATTTAGATTAATAACAGACTAAGGAGGATTGCAATTCCTCAGATTGAGACCTTTACTTTTTGTTGCAGTTGTAGAAAGTGAGTTTTTGGAACACTAGTAACTACAAACCTCAATGCCAAAAGTGTGGTTGGAAGGCATCAAAGTTTGTGTTTGTTCCCCCAAAGGGCATTTTGGGAGCAATCTTAAGATGCCCTTTAAACAACTCGAAAGAAATGGCAAACCACTAAAATAGATAGAACAGTTAAAAAAGCACCAACATAGTAGTATACTTAAAAAATAAAGAATAGTACAAACACAATCAATAAATAATCATGGGAAAATTTGAAATTAAAAAAACGAAATCGGGTCAATTTAAGTTCGACCTAAAAGCATCAAACGGACAAGTAATCCTGACTAGCGAAACGTACAAGGCCAAAGCATCTTGTAAAAAAGGGATTTACTCAGTACAGAGAAATAGCCTCGAAAACCAGAGGTTTGAACGAAATGTAGCCAAGAATGGAAGCCCATATTTTAACCTGAGGGCAACCAATGGACAAGTCATAGGGACAAGTGAAATGTATTCGAATACATCAGGTATGGAAAACGGAATAGCATCTGTAAAAACCAATGCGCCTGATGCGATGATTGAAGATAATTCTTAGACATAATGAGAAATATGCGAACAAACACAAAAAACAAATCAGATTTAATGAAACAGCTTGTACTACTCCTAGGTCTTTTACTTTGCACATCATTTTCATTTAGCCAAACGGAGGAAGAGCTAAAATCCGCTCAGGCTGCTAAGAATGACTCAATTGCCGCTATCCAAGGTAGAGTGGATGCCTTACAGGCACAGATAGATGCCCTTCCAGGTTGGAAATTGGGCGCCTTTGGAACAATTGGAGGTAGTATATCAGATTTTAACAATTGGTTTGCCCAGGGGATCCCGAATAACGCTTCCGGAAATATTGGTTTCACGGTAAACGCTTTTGCTAATCAGAACGAGGAGAAATTTTTCTGGAGAAATGCTGCCAATATCAATTTGAATTGGGTAAAGCTCGATGATAAAGACGATCCAGACGATGAAGATGGATTCAGGCAGGCGACCGATGTTTTTAACCTTAGCTCCCTGTACGGCAGGAAACTAAGCGAGAAGTTTGCGATTTCTGGCCTTGCCGAGTATCGGACAACAATATTGAGTAATTTCAATGACCCAGGCTATCTAGACGTAGGTGTAGGAGCCACCTGGACTCCAGTTCAAGATCTCGTAGTAGTAATTCATCCGCTGAATTACAACTTCGTATTCAGCAGTGAAGATGACATATTTGAATCATCTTTGGGAGCTAAAATAGTTGCAGATTATACCAGACAGCTTGGAGCCGTTAACTTCAAAACCAACTTATCCATGTTTCAGAGCTATAAGAGTTCAGATCTGAATAACTGGACATGGACAAACTCCTTTGGATATACCTTATGGAAAGGAATTGGCGTCGGATTTGACTTTGGTCTAAGAAGCAATAAGCAGGAAGCCCTCAATTATTCAATAAATACATTAGGGAATACTGCCGAAACTTTTGAGACAGTAGACAATGAGTTACAGTCTTACTGGACTGTGGGCCTAAGTTATGCTTTCTAAATAGTGCACAAGATCTTCTGCTCACAATCAACTTTAATGTAAAATCAATTAATAATTAATATTTAAAACCAAAACTATGCTTAAAGAATTCAAGAATTTTATTATGACGGGTAACGTGATCGATTTTGCGGTAGCCGTAATCATGGCTGGAGCTATTGGCTTAGTCATCAATGGCTTTGTGGCCGATATCATTATGCCTATTGTTGGTGAATTTGCCGGTGGTATGGATTTCGCCAATTTGAAATATGTACTTACAGAATCAGCTGGTATTGAAGGAGAAGAAGGATACGTAGCAGAAAACGCTATTCGCTGGGGGGCATGGGTAAACACCATTGTTAACCTTTTAATTGTTGGTTTTGTAATGTTCATGCTGGTAAAAGCCTATAACAGAACGAAGAAACCAGCAGAACCAGAAGCTCCGGCCGGTCCAAGTCAGGAGGACCTATTGGCCGAGATCCGAGATCTTCTAAAGAAATAAGAAATTTTCAATTAGGTTAGACAATGAAAAACCTGATCTTAATTTAGGTTTTTCTTATCCCCCGAGGACTGTCCTTATCGTGATAAGGCAGTAGAAAAAAAGCCCTGCACTAGGCAGGGCTTTTTGCTTATCCTATTTTTCTATTACAAAAGATTTTTTCTGCAATTTACCTCGACTATCCTGCACCGTCATAAAATAAACGCCTTCGGTAAGACTGGTGGTAGGAATCTCAAAGCTACCTGCTTTTGAAATTTCGGTTGCACCATAGGATCTGATTAATCTACCCTGAGTATCATAAATCTGGATAGAAGAAATCTCCTTGGCTTCATTATTTTCCTTCATTTCTACCTGAATCTCCGTCACTGCCGGATTTGGATAGAGTTTCACCTCTAACGCAATACCCCCACTTACCACACTGAAATTTATGGTCATTGGAGTACCGGCCGTACCATTCAGATTGTTACCTGAATAGGGAGTAGCTACCAGGGTATAATCCCCTTCGGGGAATGAACCGGCAGCATAATTCCCGGAAGAATCTCCAAATAAAGCATACGGATCTACATTCTCGGTTCTGGCTTGTGAAGCAGCACCCGAAAGCTCAAGGCGTACACTTTCTACATCTTCGGTTGCGTTTGCCCGGATGTTGAGATTTGAAGTAGTCAACTCAAACAGATCGATGATTCCACCTTCCATCAGTGTCATAATGTCTGCATTGGTATCCGCATTTACCAGAACAAAACCGGTTACCGCATTTGTTGAGGTGACAGTACCGTAATAAAGGCGGAAGCCGAATTTGAACAGCCTTGATTATCCTCAAATGTATAGGTGATTTCATAGGTGCCTGCACCAATCGAAGGATCAAACATACCGTTACCTACTCCGTCTCCATCATAAGTTCCTCCAGCTGGCATGCCTCCGGTCAATGCAAATGGAGCATCGGTATCAAGAATATCCGTAAAAGGATCTAGTGTAACCTCGGGAAGATCGGGTTCTGTTAAGCTAAACATCAAGGTCTCTGTACATCCGTTGTCATCGGTTACGGTCACCGTATAATCACCTGCCGCGAGCCCTGTGGCTGTATCCCCGTCAAGTGACATATCGTGGCTCCAATCAAAGACAAGTGGTGACGCAAAGTTGGTGACAACTACCGTAGCTGTCCCGTCACTTTCACCACATGCTGAAGGATTCGTAGTAGCATCTAAAATTGCCTCAAAATCTTCACATAGAGGATCTGTATCCACTACTTCAAAGTTTACGGTAACGGTTGGCCCGGATTTCGGATTTGCTGTCAAGGTATATTCCCCGGCAGGGAACATCTTTCCTTGAATATCTACCCCAAAATCTCCAAAGAGCGAGTAGGGAGGTTTAGAACCTTCTCTTCGCGATTCGGAAATGGGTCCGCTTAAATCAAATTTCACTCCGTTCGGATTGAGATCAGCATTGTAAATTATGCCAAAAAGCAGATCGCCAAGAACACTTTTATTGATCACAGTTCCTTCTACAAGATCCATAATCGGGGCGTCTGTGGCCGAATCAACCAAAATCAAAGGAGCGTCACCTCCAGGGTTTATAAACGAAAATCCGATCGAAGATGTGGCGCCAGCCATTCCTCCTTGATTGTCCCCGGAATACGCGGTTGCACTTAGATTATATGTTCCCAGGGCAAACAAATGAGAAGCATAATCGCCCGAATTATCACCAAATAAGGCATAGGGAGCTACATTCTCCGTACGCGTATTTGACTGCGCCCCACTTAACTCCATAAACACGCTTTCTGCATCCATAGTAGCTTCAGTTCTGATATTCAGGTTCATCGTTGGAAGTGTACTCACATCAATCATATCACCATCAGCCAGGGTCATGATATCCGAATTGTCATCGGCGTTGACCAAGACAAAATCTGTAATACTCAAAGGATCTGGCTCCGTTGGAGGAGCAACAAGAGCTCCATTTGAGAAGCACCAAAAATCGGTACGGAAGGTTACGTCAGCTCCGGAGTTACTGGTCACGGCTATGATCACCCCGGTTAACTGGCCGTTTCCACCACTACCTACGGGAACCGGATCGAATACACCGTTTCCTCCGTGAATAGAATTATCGTCGAAGAAATCGGTTAATGGAATAGACACCAATTGCCATCCGCCTCCGCTTACAACATCTGTGCCTTCCGACTTAATTTCCAGGTTGTACTGAAACTCATCGTCATCAGGAGCCGGGAAAGGAAAGGCATTGTCGCCATTATCATCTTCCTGCAAATTAATTTCCAACAAATAGTCTTGACCTGCATCAGGATTGATCCATAAATTAAAATGGGTAACGTCTGCTATATGAGTAGGGTTAACCCTTCCAAAGCCTCCAAAGAAGCCAGGAGTGCCTCCAGACCCCCAACCGGTCTGCAATGAAAATTCGCCTCCATTCGCAGGTGGAAGATCTGTTGTATTCGGATCAATTCCACCGCCACCCACGGCACCACCAAAGGTCAGCCAACCATTTCCGAACGGATCACCATGTTCCATATCGTCAAAGACAATCTTCGCTTTAATTTCCTCTTCAGAGAAACACCAGAAATCTGTTTGGAAATTCACGTCCGAGCCTGTACCGATGACGGCCACCACGACGTTGACGATCCGTGTATCCAGGATACCGTTTCCGTCTCCTACAGGGATAAAACCATTATCATCGAAAAAGTCGCTCAAAGGGATGGAAATCAATTGCCAACCACCGCCGCTTATGGCTCCTGGTCCGGAAGGGCTAACCTCCAGATTGTACTGAAATTCGTCGTCCAGGTTGCCGTCACTATCTTCATCGTCCTGAAGATTGATCTCCAGGGTGTATTCCTGATCGGCACTGGGATTGATCCAGAAATTAAAGTGGGTCATTCCTCCGATATCGACGATATTCTCACGGCCAAAGCCACCATAAAAACCGGGTGTACCACCAGATCCCCAGCCGGTTTGCAGGGAAAATGCCCCTGCATCTGTAGGAGGTAAAGCTGCTGAATTAGGATCGATTCCACCACCACCAACAGCACCTCCAAAGGCAAACCAACCATTAGCCAGCGGATCCCCGTGCTCCATATCGTCAAAGATGACCTTGTTAATACCGGAGCCTTCTCCTGCCAGAGGAACATCAACGGTACCTTGATCAGGATCATTACTTTCTATACTTAAAACAGCCGTTTTGGCGCCTAAAGAACCAGGATTAAAGGAAACTTCAATTTCTGCATTACCTCCTATAGCTATTGTAAAAGGTGCGTTACCACTTTCAATACTAAATTCCCCGGCATCGGCTCCTCCAAGGCTTACTCCGCTTACATCAAGGGCCGCACCACCATTGTTGGCTACAACAAAGGTTTGCGATTTGCTCGTACCCGGAGATACCAGTCCAAAATTCCCTGAAGCAGGTGTTACCTCAATATCAGGGTCGGTTACCCCTAAAGGCCCTTCGCTAAAACACCAGAAATCGGTTCGTAAACTTACATCTGCTCCTGAGTTGCTGATAAAGCCAAAAATGACATTTACCAATTGTCCGTTGCCTCCCATATCAACCGCTATAGGATCTAGAACTCCGTTTCCTCCGTTTTGCAGCGAATTGTCGTCAAAGAAATCGCTTAATGGAATGGAAATCAGTTGCCAACCTCCTCCGCTTATTGCATCACCACTATCATTTACGGCAAAATTCACCTGAAATTCATCGTCATTTCCTTCCGAAGGGAAGGGGATAAGGTCATCTCCGTTATCGTCATCCTGAAGCTGAATTTCTATGGTATAGTCCTGCCCTGCATCCGGGTTGATCCAGAAGTTAAAGTGGGTCATTGAAGAAAGGTCTACAGGGAAGGTTCTTCCGAAACCTCCAAAAAAACCAGATTCACCACCAGAACTCATACTGGTTTCAATAGCAAATGCGCCTGAGTTTTCAGGCGGAAGATCGGCCGAAGTCGCCGCTAAAGTAACAGAAGACAGGCCGCCAAAAGAAAAGTAATCATTAGACAGCGGGTCTCCGTGTTCCATATCATCAAAAATAACTTTATTGATATCAGGCCCTTCAACACCTTCTCCATTAAGCATTACTTCAAGTGAAGACTCATCGGCATCAGTACTTTCTATAATCAAACTGGCTGTTTTAGCTCCTAAGGAGGAGGGCGCAAAGCTCACAAGAATGTTCTGAGAACCTCCTGGGACCACTGTGAATGGTGCTTCACCCGAAACAATACCAAAATCGCCAGCATCTGTCCCCCCTATACTGGTGCCGGTTACTTCCAGGTCCGTACATCCGTCATTGGAAACAATAAAAACCCTTGCAGCACTACTATTGGTGCCAATTTGCCCAAAATCAAAGCTGTCAGGGTCTACTTCGATCTCCGGACCTAAAGGACCGTTGGTAAAGGCCCAGAAGTCTGTTCTAAAGTTGGCATCAGAGCCGCTATTCCCTATCACTGCGATAACTACATTTTCAATAATAGCGTCTAGCACTCCATTTCCTCCGGTGATATTAGAATTGTCGTCTGCGAAGTCTGTAAGTGGAATGGAGATAAGCTGCCAGCCACCTTCTGTGATGGCTCCTGGTCCTGTTGGACTAACTACAAGATCGTATTGAAACTCGTCCTGGTTGCCATCACCATTATCCAATTCTTGAAGATTTATTTCAAGCGTATAATCCTGGGCTCCTACGAAGGGGTTGATCCACATATTGAAATAGGTGGTTTGGCTGATATCTACCAAATTGGTACGCCCAAAGCCACCATAGAAACCTGGAGTACCTCCAGAACCCCATCCGGAGTCTAAACTAAAGGCACCACCATTCAAGGGTGGGAGATCTGTATCGATAGGATTTATTCCACCACCTCCGACAGATCCACCAAAAGCGAACCATCCGTTATTGAAGGGATCTCCATGCTCCATATCATCAAAGGTGACCTTCTCACCTGAAGCCGGGTCTGCCGGTGAAATGGTAATTTTATTGATATTGAATGCGTTGGCCAGTAAGTTTAGTCGCATTACCTGAACACCAACATCCAGCTGTACATTTTCTTTTATAATGTCTACCCAGGTTTGGGCTCCACCGGTAGCAGGGAAGCTAACCGGGCCGGTTTTATCCACCCCATCGAATTCCAAACCAAAGGAACCGGTGTTCGATTGGGACGCTACCCGGGCTATAATATCGTATAAGCCTGCTTCCGCAACATTTACTGTATATTCAAGCCACTCTCCGTTTGCTATAAAACCCAGGTTCTGACCTCCTCCGGTGTCTGAGGTTGTCTCTAAGTCTGACCCTTCATGAGAACGATAGAGATTTCCACTCACCTTGCTACCCTCGTTTAGTGTAGGATCTGTATCGTTATACGCTTCACCCTGACCTCCGGTATCAAAATTCTCAACCTCAATCATTCCAGGTATGCTAGCTGGGATGATCGCATAAGGCCCCTGGCCTCCACCACCAACGGTGATGTCCAGAAAGTCTGAGTAATTCACTTTTCCATTATTATCGGTAACAATTGCCCTTACCGCATAGCTTCCGGCTTCTGCATTTGGGACGGTAAGCATATAAGGAGAAGAAGTGGATTCTCCCAGCTTAAAGTCTCCCTGGTAAAACTCCACCTTAGAGACGCCTTGTGTGGCACTTGGTGTCGCCGTTAATATGATATCTTCAGCCGCTCCTGGATTCAGGTTATTAGCCGCAAGGCTAACTGTCGGAAGGTCAGCATCCTCATAGACGCGAACATAATCGATCACATATTCCTGTGGAAATACTGTAGTGGCATCCGGATTGCCTGGTAGATTTCCACCAACGGCCAGGTTTAGTAATAAGTGAAAAGGTTGATCGAAAGGCGCCGGATACGGACCGCCGTTAGACCACCAATTGTTTTGTGTAGCGTACAGAATGTCATCTACATACCATCTAATTTCATTGGGTTCCCATTCGATGGCGAACGTATGAAAATCGTCATTGAATGTACCGCTTGGCAAGGTGTATTCTATTGAAGAAAAGACATTACCAGGGAAAGGCTGACCGAAATGAATGGTACCGAAGACTTCATCGGGCTCGCTCCCGATATATTCCATAATATCGATTTCTCCACTGGCGGCCCAGCCCCCGTATTTTCCCGGAGCTGTAAAGAACATCCAAAATGCAGGCCAGATACCCTGCCCGATAGGCATTTTGGCGCGCATTTCCATGCGGCCATAGGTAAAATCCTGTTTGTTCTCAGTAATGAGTCGGGAAGAGGTGTAATTATAGCCTGCAAAAGACTCTTCCTTGGCTGTAATGGTCATTAAACCTCCCGCCACCGTAGTGTTCTCTTCTCGGTAATACTGTAATTCATTATTTCCCCAACCTGCCGGTAATCCTTGGTCTGTGCCATCTCCGATCAGGAAGGTCCAATTGCTGGTATCTACCGATGTGCCGTCAAACTCATCGGAGAAAACCAGTACGTAGTTTTGGGCTGTTACGGTCTGTGCAATGCACCAAAAAATTAAAAATAAAAAACTGGCAATGGTAAATTTAGGCAATGCTAGTTTTTGGCTAGTGTAGCTGTTTTCCATAATGTGGGATTTTAAATGCGGTATGGGTTGTTTCAGATACCAATTTTCCATCAGAGCGCAAACCGATTTTAGCCATGAAGGAGCTAACGATCTGCCCACAAGTTCGGATAGGACGCCGAAGGTGAGGGAAAATGTGATCTGTACAATATAATAAAATAATGAGATTTTGTCATCTTTTATGTTATAAATACATGAAAACAGGGTATTTTTTAGACAAATTTTATTGAATTGGTAAAAAAGTGAAGTCCTGAAGGCCTATTTCATCGAAACCTTCAACCATTTATCGGGGTCTTAGTCTTCAAATAATTTGGATTTTTTAAATTTGGCCTGGATCGCCAAACCAATTACAGTAGATATGGACAAAAGAGTTTTTTGTCGATACCTCTGTGCTATGGTCGCTATAGTCTTAGTGATACAAAATTTACGCCCTCAACAATCGCCTACAGAACAAATTTCGAATCTCAAGAATGGGATATCAAAACCCAGTACCTTGGCTACACATCCTTTTGGGATGCTGTTTTATACCCTACCGCATAATTTTAAGCTAGAAGCTGACAAAGTTGCGACTATAGATTTCAGCCTTGGCAGTGGCAACATCTGGGGTCAGCCGGTCACTACATACATTCCTTTGGATTCAGAGGATAGGCAGAGATTAGGTGAGGTTGATTTTTTTTCACGTACCCAGCAATTCGATCCTGAAAATAGTCCTTCGGAATCCTATTCTATTGGTTATGATGGTATCATAAAAGACCTAAGGTTGAAAGTATCCTTGCCCTTGGGTAAAAAGTACGACCTTTCCTTTGCAGCCCGCTCCTTTGTGCTTACAGATGGCAGATTTCCTTTTACGCTGCTAACGGGAGATCGTTTTATCGAGTTTTTCCACAGCAATGCGGCAGGAGGAGAAGACCCTTTTGGGCGGAAATTTTTGGGATTGGATCAGGCCGGAATTGAGTATATAGACAGAAAAGGAACCCGACTCAATATAAACAATGGTGAATTTGTGTTTTCGGGGATTGAGGCGGCTTTTTACCATTATCCAAAATGGTTTGAGAATAGTGACATTGCCTGGAATTTTGGCCTTCATATGGGAGCTAACCTCAGCAAGTATAACAGATCTTTTGATCTTGGATTTACTGCTGGTGGAGTGAAATGGATTTACTTGAATAACAGAAAACAGATTTTGCTTGGTTTCGGAGCCGGACTTCTCAGAAAGAAGCTAATCGAATTTTCTGAGAACCAGACAGATTTAGGGGCCAGCAATCTTTTTGGAAGTTTTGAAGGACATATTGAATATTCCTTAGGTGATGCGCGGAATGGGTATCATTCCTTTGGTTTAAACTATAGAATTCAGACTCCCTACAACCAGAAAAAAGAAGAGGACTATTATGTACCGTTTACTGAAGAGCGTATTAAACGATGGCACGAAGCCTCGAGGCATTTGTACAAATTTCCGAGCTACTGGACGTTAGTCTATTCTTTTACAAAGCGAACAGAGCTTTCCATCTATTTGCAGCAAGATATGTTGGTGAATAATGCTCCTGATTTTCAGACCGGGATACGGTTCAAATTGCCAATATTCGATCAGCAAGGAGACAAAGCTTCTCTAGAGGAACCCACGGAAGTCACGAAACAGGAAAAGCAAGTTAGGGTAATAGATGGCAATGACAAATCACCCAGACAATAATAGCTATTGCCCTGAATATATCTTCCTAATGGGTTTTGTCTGCCATACTATTGGCTAAGTTCACCGACTTCTAAGGCCTTTTCAAGATTGGCACTTACTTGTGGGAAGCTTCTAAAAAACCTACCTCCATCCACTTTTTTTAGTGTTACCAGGGTTTGTCCTCCCTTAGTAAAGGCTATAGCGCTTACCAAAACCTTTTGGTTGTCAACACTTCGCATATTGGCAATACCACCGCGCTTAATAATTATATTCTTACGCGGGAAATACACAAACTGAAAACTGGAGTTTTCGGGCTTGTTGATCGTAAATGTATCTCCGATCTTTACCTGGGACTCCGTATCCTGCGCATATAGCAAACCGAAGGATATTAGGAATATCATAAAAAGAAGACCTTTTTTCATCTCAAAATATGATTATGATAAAATAGACTATATAAAATTACGAAATTAATAATAAATGTAAGTGCAATTATTTATCTATTTCCAGATTTAAGGCCTAAGTTTCCCATATTAGGGGTTTTTCAGCTTGTGTAGATGCTATTTTAGTTTCTTAACTGAGCTATACATTCGTCTAAGAAATAAAGCAGCGCGAAATTCGTTATATCTATTCCAAATCCTTAATTGAACCTAGATGAAAAAAGCTAAAGCTCTTCTGTTTTATTCTTCAATTGTCCTTTTTGTATTGGCAATAAGTTCTTGTAGTACAGATAATGAAGACGCCAATGACCTCATGGAAGACGTAGATACTTCAGATCAAGAAGGTTCTGACGATGAAGGTGATCCTGATGAGATGGAGACCAATGGGAGTATTGAATTTGAAGATACTTTTGTTCTGGATGCAGATCGCATGTTTGCCAATTTAGTATTGTCTAACACTGAGTACAATAAGTTTCTGGAAGGAGAGGGGGATATTCAAATGGTATCTAATAAAGTATATGAATATTTCAATGACGAATTTGATTTCATTTTTATTCTGTCTGTTGAAGAAGAGCAACCTTCCGGATTGTATTTTGGCAGATCGTCTTCGGCAAAGAATGATATTGATGGGCTAGGAGCATCTCTGTGGGATAATACGGCCAGTTATGGTAGCCAGGGCACGCTCAAAACCATTATCCATATGCCTCGGACAGAATATGTACTTAACGGTCCTTTCCTGCATGAGATAGCCCATTATTGGGCAAACCATGGTTTAATAGAGACCACAGTAGGCGGACATTGGGGTTATGCCAGTGTAGGCGGACAACTTGGAGGTTTTGATGAGTTGGAAGACCTCGGAAATAATACCTATAGAGGTAGTTTAAACGGCCAGAATGGTTTTGGAACCTTTGCCAATGGTGGGAATTCTGTTCCTTATGGTAATCTAGAACTGTATGCTATGGGTCTCATAGCCGCTGACGAGCTGGAAACTGTACAGATAGCGGAAAACCCTCAAAGTACACAGGAGTTTGGCGTCTTTACTACAGATAATATTATAAGCTTAACTGCGGCCGACATTGTTTCGAGCCATGGAGAACGAGTTCCTTCCCCACAAAATGCGCAACGAAGTTTTAAGGGTATAACCATTATTATTTCGACTGAAAGTATTGATCAGGAGAAAACAGACCGTACAACTTTAGATCTGCAAAATTTTGCCAGGGCTGGCGAACCTGATGCCTATTGGGGAAACACCTATAACTTCTGGAAAGCTACAGAAGGGCGTGCTACTCTTACAATAGAAATCGCTTCAGATGATATCAAATAGCTAAAAAGCCTCTGATTTATCCATATAATTTCTGTACTAATTTCCCTATGGTAAGTCCTTGTACTATAATTGAAAAAAGGACCACACTATAGGTAATAAACAGAATTAATTCTGAAGAAGTTGTATCTGCCAAACCTAATGCCAGGGCAATAGAAATGCCACCGCGTAAGCCTCCCCAGGTTAGAATAGTAACAGTTTTAATAGGTTTGCTTTCGGTATGACGGAGTAGGGAATAGGGTATGAAGACCGATGCAAATCTGGCTATCAATACAATTAATATTGCTGCAATTCCTAGAGCAATGTAAGAGCTATTAAAGTTTAGAAGATGGATAGCCAGGCCGATAAGAACAAACAAAATCCCATTAAAAATATCATCAAGGACCTCCCATATTTCGTTTAACAATTTTCTGGTATGTCCGGTATTCGACGCAATATTTAGTTTATTTCCGATAATCATTCCGGAAACTACCATTGCCAAAGGCCCTGAGACATGGATCATGGAGGCTATCGCATAACCCCCCAGTACTGTTGCAAGACTAAGCATTACCGCTAGTTGGGCATTGTCATATACAAATTTGATACACCAATACCCGATAAACCCAAGAAGGGCGCCATATGCTATTCCACCGATAGCCTCTTCAAGAAATAATTTGCCTATTTCTGTGCCCAAAGAACTTTCCATAGGATGGCCAGACATATCAGCAAAAATCAATATTCCCGCAAAAACAACCACTCCAATACCATCATTGAAGAGCGATTCTCCCTCAATCTTAATTTGCAGGGTTTTGGATATTTTGGTCTTCTTTAAAATTGCGAGGACTGCAACCGGATCTGTTGGTGAAATAAGTGAACCGAAGAGTAATGCATGGACAAACGACAAAGGAATATCTAAAAGCTGTGCACTCCAATAAATTAGTCCCCCCACGATGAAAGTAGAGATCAGTACACCAAGGGTGGCAAACAGCAGAACCGACCATTTTTCGCGTGCAAGATCGTCTATGTTTACATGAAGTGCCCCTGCAAATAGTAGAAAGCTAAGAATGCCGTCTAAGAGCAAGCTTCTAAAGTCAGCACTGATTACAATATCACAAAAGAATTTATAAAAGCCTGGGAAAAGCCCTTTACTCAATGTAATTAGGATAATGGTTACGATACTCATGATCATGAGCCCTATAGTAGCTGGCAGTTTTAACCATTTGTAGTTGACTAGGCTATACAAAGCTGCTATGGTAAATACAATACTAAACGCTTGTAACATAATTTATGCTTTTACATTAATATATTTTCCAACAAATACGGCGATCACAATGGCCAGATAAAATTGCCCGACAATATTCATAACCAGGGTTACCGACTGGGCCTGAGGTGTAAGAGGAATAACATCGCCATAGCCTACGGTTGTAATGCTTATAAAACTAAAATAGTAGAAGATATAACCAGACACATAACTCCTTAAGTGAAAAGAGGAAGGATCTGCAAAGTGTATAACTTCAAATAAAATACCACCAATAATTCCTAAATAAATAAATCCCAATATAGGTCCGAGAATGAACTGGAGATTTATTTTGTCGATTTGTTTTAACTGGTTTAAAAGAAGAATACAGAAGTAGATAAAAAGCACCAGGGACGAAAGCAGTCGCATTACCTTAATGATCTCTGATTGCGGACTTGAAAATTCCATCCAAATGAAAATCAGAGCCACACTACCGAGCACATAAGATCTAATTCTAGTGTTTGAACTTGAAGCGATCAAAGAACTCGCCAGAATGACAAGCGTGTAATTAATTACAACCACTACAGCCGGATTTACATCACCTATGGAAGCGTGCAAGGGTGTCAGTAAAAAATTAAGAACACTGATCAGGGCGATTAGGTATTTGTATTTATAGAGTATTTCTGCCTTTACTAGTCTCATTAGATTAGGCTCACGTCTGTGATAATTTCAAGCACTCCTGGACCCTTTAACTCAAATAATTCCTTCATTGCAGACAGCAATTCGCTTTCCGAATCGGCCTTTTTACCCCATGCGCCGCAAGAAATTGCGTATTCTGCAAAGTTTGGGTTAGACAAACTGGTTTGCCAAACGTCGAACTCACCAGCTCTTTGCTCTTTTGATATCTTGCCAAGTTCAAAGTTGTTGAGCACAATGAGCTTAACAGGCATATTGTATTTCACCAGGGTTGTTATTTCGGCGAGGTATTGGCAGAGTCCGCCATCTCCAGCTACCGCTACAACTGGCCTACTATTTCCCACGGCAGCCCAGGCACCCATGGCGGCCGGTAAGGCAAAGCCAATGGATCCTAAATAACCAGACATTAAAAAGTCGTGTTCCTGAGGTTCAAAATACCGCCCAAATGAGTAAGCGTTGTTTCCAACATCCACGCACATTACGGCATTTTTAGGAGCAAGTTGGTTCATGGCCTCAAAAACAGCTATCGAGCTAAACCCTTTTTCTGAGGTCTCTGTCAGGCGTTTCTTTTTCTCCTCTTTCCAAATATCCCAACGTTCGGCAATTTCTGGTACTTGGTCGGTAAAACCAGTATGGCCTTGGAGTTCTTCACTAAAAATCTCCAGAGTTCTTGAAATTTCACCCCAAACGGCCGCATCTATTTGATGAAATTTGCTCAACGCAAGTGGGTCGAAATCTACCTGAATAGTTGGCTTTTTAGGGGTTATTCCAGTATGATTAGAGAACGAAGCTCCAAATACGATGATGAGGTCAGTTTCATTCATAAACCAGGAGGCGATCGGCGTGCCACTTCTGCCCAGGACTCCACAGCCAAGGGGGTGACCATCGGCTATAAGTCCTTTACCCTTAAAAGTGGTGGCCACGGCGGCCTTGATGCGCTCGGCAAAGGCGACTATAGCCTTTTTGTGCGCCCGAGCCCCGTGCCCCATGATAATTAGGGGCCTTTTAGCGCTTTTTAGTAGTGATACGGCCTTTTCAACGGCTTCCCGAGGTGGCGCGATTTCCATGGGTGTTATTCTGTTTTCAGGACCCTGAGCCTTACTTCCTTCACTGGCCTTTACATCTTGCACTTCATCAGGAAAAGTGAGGTGAGAGACATCGCGCTTTAGGATGGCGTGCTTTACCGCAAGCGACATCAATTCTGCGTGCCGGCTATCACGCTGCACTCTTTGATTAAACTCAGCAACGGTATTAAAGGCCTGTACCAGGTCTACCTCTTGGAAATTGCCGGTACCCACAACCTGAGTAGCCACCTGGCCGGTTAATGCGAGGAAGGGTGCTCTGTCTACTTTGGCATCCCACATTCCGGTATACAAATTTGTGGCACCCGGACCTGCAATAGTAAAGCAGGCTGCCGGTTTACCTGTCAGTTTCCCATAAGCGGAAACCGCGAATGCGGCTGCGCCTTCATGACGAATGCCAAAGAACTGAAGGTTTCCTTTTTGCTCTTGCCGCTTCATGGCATCTGCAAATCCGAGATTAGAATGACCTACCATGCCGAAAACCTTGGTTACCCCCCAATGGATCATAGTTTCTACCATAATATCGGATAGCGTAGCAGCGTGTTCCTCCTCTTCCGGGACGCCAACATATATCCCGTCATTTTCTTCTTTTACATCGAAAGTGGGAACACCATCATCGTAACCACCTGGCGGTTTCCCCGTACAAGGGTGAAAGTCCCACCCGTGCCATGGGCATCGCAGCAGTCCATTCTCAATAGACCCTTCTCCCAAAGGACCTCCCTGATGCGGACACTTATTATCTAGCGCCGAGATCTTACCCTCAAAATGTGTCAAACAAATACCTTTATGATTTACGGTAGCGGTCTTAACCCGCCCTTCGGGCAGCTCCTCTTTACTATCGAGTACCTTGTGCCATGTAAGTTTTTTTTCCATTTTGGGAGTGTTTCATTAGGTTATAGAATTTGATTTTTATAAGAAGGCGGAGCGGAAATATTGTATTGCATATAGACCTTTTCTTCGCTATACATTCATATAATTTGCTATTGCTTCTTCAAAGAAGGCCAAAGCTTGGTCGTTATCCAGTCCAGTAACGGGCAACACGGCTCCTTTGAAACCATCATTTATCCATTTTCCCATAGAAAGTGGTCTGAATGATGAGGTTGCCAGACTGTCGTGACCTTTATAACCACTACAATAGAGATAAAAGTCGTCTGTAACAGTATCCGGAATAGCCATTCCGAAGCCTATGCCAATTGCTCCAATAACTTCATAACCTCCACTGTCAAAATGATGAGGCCAGATTCTAATACCGGTCTCCAGCTTTTGTTTGCTCACCAAAGTTTCCAGGGCACTATGCACCAGATTTCTATTGTTGAGCAAGGCCACTATATCGTCACTTGGAGGTTTCGAAAACCTCGACTCCTGCTTAAGAGCATATGGTAAATCGTAGTGGAGGTCAAACTGGTAGGATTCTGGAACTCCAAGGCTTGTCGTCCCTTTTCGAATCCAGGATAATACTTCTTCATGCGATTTGCCATCTAAAGGAAACGATAAAAGCTCGTTTTCTTCGCTTTGCCAAGCCAGAGAAAATGATTCATAATTAAATGTAAGTTTAAGCCCCTGGAGGTCTATCGGCCAGGTTTCAAGGGAAGCTTTTTTTTGATTGAACGCCAGATTTGTATGGCTATCGTCTGCTTTATGCTCCAAAAAACTTTTGCCGGCTGCAGCCAGATATTGTGCGGCCAGATGCATCTCCCTAATGGCCTGGTCACTAATAGATCTCATAAGTTATTACGCTTTTAAACTTGCCGCTTAGTGCATTACAAGTCGTTATCTTTTGTGTTCAGGACTATTAAACCCTGCCTTACAACCAGCTTCCCATTCATCTGGTTGGTTTCCATGTGCAGGAATACCACCATTGTCTTTAAGCATTCTGGCGAGGTGAAGGCAATTCCATACAAGAAAAGTGGTGTTTCTGTTCGTGAAATCATTCTCAGGTCCCCCAGATCCTTCATCCCGATAGGAGGGTCCGGGTCCTGCTTCGCCCATCCAACCGGCATCTGCCTGTGGGGGTACCGTATACCCAATATGTGAAAGAGAAAACAAGATGTTCATTGCACAGTGCTTAACCCCGTCTTCGTTCCCAGTGATCAGGGTAGCACCTACTTTGTCATAGTCTCTATACTGTCCTTTTTCATTGAACTGATGAGTATAACCATACATTCTCTCCAGAACCCGGTTACAGACAGAGGACTTCTCACCCAACCAAACAGAGGTACATAAAATAAGAATATCACAGGCATCTACTTCTTTTTGTAGCATTGGCCATTCGTCTTTCTCCCATTCTGGGGTTTTAGACATGTCTAACCCTAAACCTGCGGGTATTTCATAGTCAACCGGCCGTATCACCTTTGTGGCCACCCCATTGGCTTCAAAAATACGCTGTGCAACGCCAATTAGTCCTTCGGTATGAGACAAAACCGGCGTTCTATTTAGTGTACAATTCAGAAATAGTACTTTTAGATCATCGTATTTAGCAGGTGGGTTAGAGCACTGGTGTTCAGTCATTTTTGTAAGCTGTTCTGACATATTTTTTGAGTTTTGAGATTAATTTTTATGTATAGTTGTTTCGGAAATTGGCATTGATATCTCCCTGATGTTGTAGTCGATTAAAGCACGCTTTCTAAGTATACTTAGGGTATTACTTACAGTTTGCCTGGAGGTATTGGTGAGGTGCGCGATATCTTTATGCGATAGCAAACTCTTTGCAACCATTCGTCCCTCTACCTCCTCCCCAAATTCTTGAATATAGGAGGTCACAAATTCTGAGATCCTTGTTAAGCTGTCTTTGTAAAGGAGGTCTTGTAATCTTCTCTCAAGCCTTCTAATACGCAGGCCGAAGATCTTTAAAACACCGTTTTTCAATGAACGGTGCTTGCCCATAAGGTCCTCCATCATTTCGGAGTCTATATAGCAAATAATACTGTCTTCCAGGGCCACGGCCTGTTCTTGTGAAGCGGCTTCTTCATCGTAAAGTGCCAGTTCACCAAAGAGGTTACCCTTTTTAACAATATACTTTATGGTGTCATTTGAAATATCTAAAATCTTAACAGTCCCTTTTTTAAGGAAAAATATATTCTTAGGGTCTCTTTCTCCAATTCCTATGATCCCGCCCTTATCTACATTTTCCATCTCAAGCAGCTCGCACAAGCGCATCATAGTTGGCATGCTCAATTTGCGAAAAAGATCGAAGCCCTCAAGAAACCAATACTTGGTAAGGGTACTCATAGTAATTAAAAGAGTTAGTTGCTATCCCTTAAAAATAAGGATTTTTAATGCGACCCGGGTTAGGCGAATCCAAAAGACTTACTTCATACGACATTTTGCTAAGCAAACTGCAAAAATAGCTACAGTTTTGGCTTTTAATTAAAGCTGTTTTAGGTATTTAAAGTATTGTTTTACAGCCACTTAATCGTAAAGTTGGCGAGCCAACGGGTCAAAGCGGTATAGGGAGGAAAAAGCAACTCAATAAGTCCGATAGTATGCTGTTTAAGGACCGAACGTTCGTTTGAGAAGGCTCTGAAGCCATAAAATCCGTGTCCTTTTCCAATTCCACTGTTGTTAACCCCTCCAAAAGGCAAGCGATGGTTGGCAAATTGTAGGACGTCGGTATTTATTGCAGAGCTGCCAGCACGGGTATTTCTTAGTATTTGGTTTGCCGTTTTCCTGCTTTTGGAATAAAGATAAAGCGCAAGTGGATTTTCTCTTTTGTTTATATAATTTATGGCTTCCTCGGTAGTGCTATATGAAATAATGGGGAGTATAGGCCCGAATATTTCTTCCTGAAGTAATAAAGACTTTTCGGGAAGGTCGCAAATGATGGTAGGACCGATATAGTTTTCGTCCTCTTTGTGATCACCACCAAACACGAAGTTGCCGCCTTTATCCTTAGCATCTTCGAGATAATTAAGGAGGCGCTGATAGTGTTTTTTGTTTACAATGCGAGAAAAGGATTCGGATTTGGAAATATCTTCAGTATAAAAAGACAGCAACCTGTCTTTTAGTGCAGAGATAAGCTTGTCCTTAACTTTTTCATGGACCAGCACATAGTCTGGAGAAACACAGATCTGCCCACCATTTAAAAATTTCCCCCAGGCAATTCTTTTGGCTGCGGTTTTAAGGTTAGCCGTGCTATCAACGATTGTTGGAGATTTGCCACCCAATTCTAATGTTACTGAGGTCAGGTGTTTTGAAGCAGCTTCCATAACTATTTTACCGACAGCAGGAGAACCGGTGAAGAATATATGATTAAAAGGTAGTTTTAGGAGTTCCTGAGATACTTCTACTTCTCCCTGGATCAACGCTACCTCATTATCAGGAAATATATCATCTACCATTTCCTGCATAACGGCAGAAGTATGGGGAGTCATTTCAGAAGGTTTTAAAATCACCGTATTTCCGGCCGCAATAGCAGATACTAAAGGTCCTAAAGTTAGGGTAATAGGAAAATTCCAGGGCGAAATGATAAGGCAAACCCCTTTGGGTTCATATTGTATCCATGAGGTGGTACCAATGAGCGCTATAGGAGTTTCGATGCGCTTTTTTTTCATCCAAAGCCTTAAACTTCTTTTGGCAAGCTTTATTTCGCCAATTACCTGATAGATTTCGGTAAGATCTGTTTCAACAATTGGTTTTCTGAAATCCTTGAATAAGGCCTTCCTGATTTTGTCCCGGTAGGTCTTTTCCAATGCTCGCTGTAGGGTATTGAGTTTTTTTATACGCTCAGATGCTGATGTGTTTGCAACTTTAAATTGATGTTCTCTTTGCTCTGAGAATAAGTTCCAATAGGTATTTTCGGTATAGTTCATATGGTCATAACGGGGCTTATTAACCGAGATCGAATATTGAGACTACTACTTATCAGCTGCAGCTAATTCGCCTTTTGCTTCTCTTTCTTTAAGATTTTTTACAATTTCCAGGGCGTCTGGTACTACATCGCTACAAAGAACAATAAGCGATCCTTTTTGCGCTTTTTCCACGGCATGGGTAATGGCTTCCTTTTCGGATGGGATAATTGTTGTCTTCTTTTTAGGATCTTTCTTTTTGATACCATCATCGAGCATTTTAATAAGCTCTTCCTCAGATTTTCCTCTTAAATGTTTGTCTTGACGAATAATAATTTCATCGAACATTTCAGCAGCGATACTTCCAATTTCATTGTTGTCTTCCAGACGGCGATCTCCGATACCTGCAATAATGCCAACCTTGACCGTGGCATCAAGATTATCTGTAAACTTTTGCAGGGCCCTCATACCTGCAGGGTTATGTGCGTAGTCTAGCAAAATATTGAAATTGCTAAACTTGAAAAGGTTTAGCCTACCTGGAGTTTGGGCAGCGGACGGTACGAAGGTTTCAAGGGCGGCCTTTGTATCTTCAATGCTGATACCATGAATGTTGGCCGCAATTATGGCTGGTAGTACATTCTGAATCATAAAAGTTGCCTTTCCACCATACGTAAGTGGAATATGTTCTACTTTCATGATACGCATTTTCCATACCCCTCTGCACAAAGTGACATACCCATTTTCGTAAACGGCAGTTATCCCACCTTTTCGCTGAAGTGCCTGAATTCTCGGATTGTCCTCCTGCATTGAAAATAGAGCGAGATTGCAATCAATATTCCTGCGCATATCATAGACAAGGTCGTCATCTGCATTGAGGATAGCGTAACCATCGGGTAAGACAGTTTCAGGTACCACGCCCTTAACCCTGGCCAATTGCTCTACTGTGTGTATTCCCTTAAGACCAAGATGATCGGCAGCCACGTTGGTAACTATCGCTGTATCGCAATTCTTGAACCCCAGACCGGCTCTAAGTAGCCCGCCCCTGGCGCATTCCAATACGGCAAAGTTTACAGTGGGATCTTTCAAAACAAATTCGGCGCTTGCCGGCCCTGTGCAATCGCCCTTCATTAAGAGTCGATTTTGTATATAAACCCCATCACTGGTCGTATAACCAACCCTGTTCCCTTTCATTTTAGCAATATGGGCAATAAGTCTACTGGTAGTGGTCTTCCCATTAGTTCCGGTGATGGCCACTATTGGGATTCTTCCGGTATCTCCTTTTATCGGAAACAGCTTGTCTACCACAGGTGCTGCTACATTTCTGGGAAGTCCTGTAGTAGGGGCAAGGTGCATCCTAAATCCTGGTCCGGCGTTGACTTCTAATACTGCTCCACCGGTCTCTGAAAGCGGTTTGCTAATATCACTCGTCATCACATCAATTCCGCAAATATCCAGATCGATAATTTTCGATATGCGTTCGGCCATCGAGACGTTGGCAGGGTGTACGATGTCTGTAATATCCTCAGCCGTTCCGCCGGTACTTAAATTGGCGGTGTCTTTTAAAATGAGTCGCTCTCCTTCGGGGATCACCGAGTCTTCAGTATATCCTGCGTCGGCAATTATGGTCTTTGTAAGATCATTGATGGTAATTGCAGTAAGTTCTTTTTCGTGCCCATATCCCCTGCGTGGATCGCTATTAACCTGCTCTACTAATTCTTTGATCGTAGATTTGCCGTCACCTATGACGTGGGCTGGGGTTCGTTTGGCCGCGGCCACTAAGGTATGATTGATCACCAGGAGCCTATAATCTTCTCCGGTGATGTATTTTTCCACGATGACCCTTCTTGATACCTCTTTGGCAGCTTTAAATGCCTCGAGAGCTTCTTCATAGCTGTTAATATCTACAGTAATGCCTCTCCCATGGTTTCCATCAATAGGTTTAATAACTAGCGGGTAGCCAACATAGCGGCAAGCGTCTTCGAGGCTTCTTTCCCTGCTAATAATATCCCCTCGGGGCACCTCTACTTCAGCCTGTTCTAACAAGTACTTGGTATCTTCTTTATCGCAGGCCAACTCTACTCCTATACTGCTGGTTTCACTGGTTACAGTGGCCTGGATTCTCTTTTGATTGGCGCCATACCCTAATTGGCATAGCGAATATTTGTTAAGCCTGATCCATGGAATCCCTCTGCTTTCGGCCTCTTCAACAATAGAGCCTGTACTGGGCCCAAGTCGCTGATCTTCCCGTAACTCTCGCATTCGCTGAATATCATCACTAAGGTCGTATGCATCACCTGCTATCAATGCTTCGCAAATATCCACTGCAGCTTTGGCGGCGTATCTACCTACGTCTTCTTCAATATAGGAGAATACCACATGGTAAACTCCTTTTTCACCATACCCCCGGGTTCTTCCAAAACCAGTGTCCATTCCTGCCAGGGTCTGGATTTCAAGTGCAATATGTTCAATAACATGCCCCATCCAGGTACCGTCTGCCACTCTCATAAAAAAACCACCTTCACAACCCTCTGAGCATCGATGTGAATACATACTGGGTAGTAGTTCCTTGAGCCGATCTTCAAAACCTTCGACTTTGTTTGTCGGGCGTTCTTCCATTTCCTCCAGGTCGAGTACCATAACAATAAGTTTGTGACGGCGTACCGACCAGTAATTGGGACCTCGCATGGCATTTATCTCTCGTATTTTCATAATATGGAGGATTAGTTAGTGGTTAACGAATTTCATAAATATATGATATTTTTTTCGAACAATAGCGCTATTTTTGCACTTAAAACAGGCCGTAAATGAAGGTAAAAGGAACCCTAATTCCAATAGGCGGAAACGAAGATAAAGGCAGTGAAGATGCCGAGCAGTACCATCTTGAATTCATTGAAGATGGAATACTTTCGCGTGTGGTGAGAGAGAGTGGTGGAAGCTCGGCAAAAATAATTGTAATTCCTACAGCATCAAGTATTCCTGAGCAAGTAGGGAAGAACTATATAGAGGCTTTTGATCGCCTTGGATGTCATAATGTTGATGTTATGGATATTAGGAGTAGGTCACAAAGTGAAGAGGCCAGGAACATTTCGTTAATAGAACAGGCAAACTGTATCATGTTCTCTGGCGGAAACCAATCCAAGATTACAGCTAAAATTGGTGAAACCACAATCCATCGTATTTTAAAAGAGCGTTTTCAGAAAGAAAACCTGGTCATTGCAGGCACTAGTGCTGGTGCAATGTGTATGTCTCAGGAAATGATTACCGGTGGAAGCAGCAAAGAAGCCTTTGTGAAAGGGGCGGTGAAAATGGATCAGGGGATGGGATTTCTGCCTAATCTGATCATTGATTCACATTTTATTCGGCGCGGACGTTTTGGCAGACTGGCAGAAGCCATAGCAAAATATCCAAAACTTCTTGGGGTAGGGCTAGCTGAGGATACGGGTTTGGTAATTAAGAATTGCCATACTTTTGAAGTAATAGGATCTGGGATGGTTATTCTTTTCGATCCCAGAAAGCTAAAGCACAATAACGAAAGGGTATTGAAGGTAGGTACCCCAATGTCGCTTACAAATCTCAAAACACATGTTTTGGCAAATGGAGACCGTTTTAATATCGTAAAAAGAAAGGTAAAAGTGTTGCCTATTGATGCTCCTTTTGTAACGGCCTAGCTCTTATAAATACTGATTTCTTCCTTACCCGCTGAAGTTTTATATGCCCTATACATTCCTTCTGTATTAAAAGGCATGCATACATTCCCTTTGGTGTCAACTGCTATAAGGCCGCCATCTCCTCCAATTTCAGGCATCCTTTCATAAATCACCTGATGAGTAGCATCCTCAAGGGAGAGTCCTTTGTATTCCATAAGGCAAGATACATCGTAAGCGGTAACACCTTTGATAAAAAATTCCCCGTTTCCGGTGCAGGATACGGCGCAGGTCTTATTGTTTGCATAGTTGCCCGAACCTATAAGTGGGCTATCACCTACACGCCCGTATCGTTTGTTGGTCATACCTCCGGTT
The DNA here is from genome assembly GCA_965212595.1 of Flavobacteriaceae bacterium. Lineage (GTDB taxonomy): Bacteria > Bacteroidota > Bacteroidia > Flavobacteriales > Flavobacteriaceae > Poritiphilus. The sequence continues at coordinate 563,973 of CBDBVE010000007.1, read as the reverse complement.
GAAGTCGCCGCCGCTATATTGCCTTGAAGGTCGCAGGCGACAGCTCCAACAGTACCAAATTTTGAATCCTTTTTTAGTGAATGATCTAGCTGAAAATGATCTGTATCCTTTATTTCTTGCCATTGACGGTAGCGGAATTCATCAAAGAAGTAAGTGTCCTGCTCGATGTGATAGTCCATCTTTTTTGCAAATCGCATGGCACCATCTCCGGCAAGAAAAACATGGTCGCTGTTTTCCATGACATCACGGGCCAGGCATACCGGGTTCTTAATTCCTGAAACTAAAGTGATTGCCCCGGCATTTAGGGTAGCACCATCCATGATAGAGGCATCCATCTCGTGTTTCCCTTCGGCCGTGAACACACTGCCCTTTCCCGCGTTAAACAAAGGAGAATCTTCGAGGAGCCGCACGGCCTCCTCAACGGCGTCTGTGGCCGAACCTTTCGACTTTAGGACTGAATATCCTCTATCCAGGGCAAGTTCCAGGGCATTTCTATAGTCTTTCTCGAGCTGAGGAGTCATCATTCCCTTGACCAGGGTGCCCGCCCCGCCATGAATAGCTAAAGAAAATTGCTGCTTTGCTGCCATACCATCATTCTATCTCTGTACTACTGGTTTTTTTAGCCAAAAGTGTCTTTATGATAATTTTGGCATGGACACGAGAATTTTCAATAAACCACTTATGTGTTTCCATTCCCCCACAAATAACACCGGCCAGAAATAGTCCGGCAACATTGGTTTCCATGGTATCGGGATCATAGTGTGGTAGTCGTTTCTCGTCTTCAGAAAGGTGAATTCCCAGACTCTCAAGGAAGGCAAAATTTGGCATGTAACCGGTGAGCGCCAGAACGAAGTCGTTCTCTAAATGATGTGTGCCTTCCGGAGTTTCTATGATAATTTCGCTTTCTCTTATTTCGGTTACTTCGGCCTTGTAATAGGCTTTTATACTGCCTTCCTCTATGCGGTTTATGATATCTGGTCTCACCCAGTACCTTTACCCGTTTTCCTACTTCCGGGCCGCGGATAATCAGGGTAACTTCAGATCCTTTACGCCAGCATTCAAGGGCGGCATCTATGGCCGAGTTACTGGCGCCGATCACAGCCAGTTTTTGGCTGGCGTAGAAATGAGGATCCTTGTAGTAGTGCGATACCTTGGGTAAACCCTCGCCAGGAATGTTTAGCAGATTGGGTAAATCATAGAAGCCTGTTGCCACAATCACATTTGCGGCCAGGTACGTGCTTTTATCGGTTATTACTTTAAAGTTATCTTCTTTAATAACCTCTTCAACACGTTCAAAGAGGTGAATATTGAGGTTGTTCGAGGTCACAATTCTGCGGTAATATTCCAAAGCCTCGTTTCTCTTGGGTTTGGCTTCTTTGCTTATAAATGGTATGTCATCGATTTCCAGGCGCTCAGAAGAAGAGAAGAATTGCATATTTATGGGGTAATTGAAAAGCGAATTTACAATGGGTCCCTTTTCAATAATCACATAACTAAGACCTTTCTTTTTGGCTTCCAGTCCGCAGGCAATTCCAATAGGTCCTCCTCCAATGATCAAAACATCGAGCTGTTCCATCAATTTACTTTCTGCTTTAACAGGCCTATAGTTTCTTTCGGGTCCTGACTTTTAAAAACAAAACTACCAGCTACCAGAACGTCAGCTCCTGCCTCTACCAGGGGCTGGGCGTTTTCGGAGTTTACGCCTCCATCTATTTCTATCAGCGTTTTCGCGTTTTTGGACTGTATCAGCTGCTTTAAATCAGCTACTTTCTGATAGGTATTTTCAATAAATGACTGTCCGCCAAAACCGGGATTAACACTCATTAGGCATACCAGATCAATATCATTAATAAGGTCGGTAAGCAGCTGCACTGAGGTATGAGGGTTTAAGGCAACTCCTGCTTTCATACCTTCTACTTTGATCGCCTGAAGCGTCCTGTGAAGATGATTGCAGGCTTCATAATGTACTGTAAGGACGTTTGAACCAAGCTCGGCAAAAGTCTTTATATAGCGATCTGGTTCAACAATCATCAGGTGTACATCTAAAGGCTTGGTCGCACTGGCTGAAATGGCTTTGAGAACAGGCATTCCAAAAGAAATATTCGGAACAAAAACTCCGTCCATAATGTCAATATGATGCCAATCGGCTTCACTCTCATTTACCAGTTCCACATCACGTTGCAAATTTCCAAAATCTGCCGCCAGTAAGGAAGGCGCTATTTTAACTGTACTCATTTTTGGGTTTTCAGCAAATTCTGCGTAAAAGTAGTGAATTGGTATGGTAATAATAAATGTAAGAACCCCAATAAACATAGAAGTGCGCAATGAATGGTGCTGTTCACGCTCTTTCGAGAATTGATTATATTTGAGTATAACCAATTTATAGAGAGATACTTATGTTAAGTAGAAGAAAATTTGTACAGAATACAGCTGCCTTGAGTGCAGGAGCGGCCTTTTTGGGATGTATGCCAAAGGAAGAGCAAGCCAGCTCGGAGAGCACGGTAAAGGAAGCAAAAAAGATAAAACATAACCCAATAGGTGTTTCAAGCTATTCTTTTTGGCAATTTAACGGCCCAAAGGAGGCCGCTTCTATGGAATTCTGTATTGAAAAGGCTGCGGCCATGGGTTTTGATGGGATAGAGCTTTTGCTCGTTCAGATGAGCTCGGAGGAGCATGGGCATCTCCAAAAAATCAAGAGACAGGCCTGCCATGCAGGGCTGGACCTGATGGGTTTCTCAACCCATCAGGGTTTTTTAAACCCTAAAAAGGAATACAGGGATGAAAATATTGCAAAGACCATTCATCAAATTGAGTTGGCATATGCTCTGGGTATACCCACGATGCGTTTAAACACAGGAAGGTGGGGTACTTCGGAGTCTTTTGATGCGCTTATGGCCAACAAAGGTATTGAACCTGCTATTGAAGGCTATACCGATGAAGATGGCTTTAAATGGGTTATTGATTCTATAGCAGAGTGCATTCCTGTGGCAGAACGCTGTGGGGTAATTCTTGGCCTTGAAAATCATTGGGGCCTGGGGCGTACAGCTGCCGGAGTAAAACGGATCGTGGATACCATTGATAGTCCCTGGCTACAGGTAACCCTGGATACCGGCAATTTTCTTGAAAATAGATGGGAACAATTTCAAATGCTCGCCCCACAGACCTGCCTGGTACAGGCTAAAACCTACTACGGTGGCGGTAAGTGGTATTCTTTGGATATTGATTATCCCAAAATTGGACAGCTTATGAGAGATACCAATTATAGAGGGTATATTTCGCTTGAATTTGAAGGAAATGAATCTCCGGATACTGCCGTGCCCAAAAGCCTTGAAGTACTTCGCGAGGCCTTCTATTACGAACTTTAGTAGCACTTCGGTATTTCAATATATTGTTATTCAGGGGTATAAAATGAAAAACTCCGGTAATCAGCCGGAGTTTATTCATCAATCAAAAAACGAACAGTCATGATAAACTGTTGTTACGTTTCACAAATTACAATATTTATACCATAAATCCAATTTATAGAATATTTAACATGTTAAATTTGCGGCTTGGATTACCCAAGATATGTCTTTAATATTTTACTTCTAGATGTATGTTTTAGCCTTCTAATAGCTTTTTCCTTAATTTGCCTAACCCGTTCTCTGGTAAGGTCGAAGGTTTCTCCTATTTCTTCCAAAGTCATAGAATGTTGCCCGGCCAAACCAAAATATAGACGAATAACGTCGGCTTCCCTAGGTGTAAGGGTTTCAAGGGCCCGTTCTATCTCGGTTCTAAGCGATTCATGCAATAAATCTTTATCAGGGTTTGGAGACTCTCCGCTACGCAGAACGTCGTAAAGATTGGAATCCTCTCCATCAATCAAAGGCGCATCCATTGATACATGGCGGCCAGAGTTTTTTAAGGACTGTTTTACATCCTCAACGGTCATATCAAGTTCCTTTGCAATCTCCTCAGCAGAAGGTATTCGCTCATGAGCCTGTTCCAGGAATGCAAAGGTCTTGTTAATTTTGTTAATAGACCCAATTTTATTTAACGGTAGCCTTACAATACGAGACTGCTCGGCCAAGGCCTGAAGAATTGATTGACGAATCCACCAAACGGCGTAAGAAATAAACTTAAATCCACGGGTTTCATCAAATCTTTGGGCGGCTTTAATAAGCCCTAGATTTCCTTCATTAATAAGGTCTGGAAGCGTTAGTCCCTGATTTTGATACTGTTTTGCAACAGATACCACAAAACGCAAATTGGCTTTAGTAAGCTTTTCAAGTGCGGCCTGATCGCCTGCCTTGATTCGCTGTGCCAATTCTACCTCCTCATCCGCTGTAATAAGATCTACTTTGCCAATTTCCTGCAAATACTTATCCAGCGAAGCGGTTTCACGGTTAGTTACTTGTTTTGTAATCTTAAGTTGCCTCATCTAAATATGCTTTCTGTTAAGTTTATAGTACTAGACTGCATATACTTATACGTAAAAAAGTTGCAAATGTTACAAAAGGGTTATAAAATTTTGATTTTTTGGTTAATTAAGGGGTTTTAAACGTTAAAAAGCCCTGATAATAAGGTCAGGGCTTTATTTTTCGAGTTTGAAGAAAATCCTAGTCTCTTCTAGGTCTTCTGTCTTTCCTACGGTCGTTTCCGCGGTTACGGTTATCTCTTGGAGGCCTTTCTTTATAGCCCTCTGGCTTTGGAAGTAAGGCTTTTCTCGATACTTTATCCTTTCTGGTCCTCTGATCAACACCAAAGTACTTTACGTCAAAAACATCGCCCATATTCACGGCATCCGTAACATTTTCGGTCCGTTCCCAGGCCAGTTCGGAAACGTGAAGTAATACTTCGTTTCCAGGAGCCTCCATATATTCTACTACAGCGCCAAAATCGAGGATCTTAATCACTTTAACTTCGTAAATGCTGCCTACCTCTGGTTTAAAGGTGATAGAATCTATTTTGGCTAAAACTGCGTCAATACCATCCTGGTCTACCCCAAGGATTTCAACAATCCCTTCTTCGGTAACCGGATCTTCGTTAATAACGATAGTTGTTTTCGTTTCTTTCTGAAGTTCCTGTATCACAGAACCACCAGGTCCGATAAGCGCGCCAATATAATCTCCGGGAATAGTTGTAGTAACCATTTTTGGCGCATGAGCTTTAACACTTGAATTGGGTTGTGCAATAGCCTCTGTAAGCTTTTCAAGGATATGTAACCTACCATCTTTGGCCTGCATTAAGGCCTTGACCAGAATTTCATAAGAAAGTCCTTTCACCTTAATGTCCATTTGGCAGGCGGTAATACCTTCTGAAGTACCCGTCACCTTGAAGTCCATATCGCCGAGGTGATCTTCATCTCCCAGGATGTCTGATAAAACCGCATAGTCTCCGCTATCAGCATCAGAAATAAGTCCCATAGCAATTCCTGATACCGGTTTGTGCAATTGTACGCCAGCATCCATCAAAGCCATTGTACCCGAACATACGGTTGCCATAGAAGAGGAACCGTTACTTTCAAGAACTTCAGAAACTACCCTCACCGTATAAGGGCAATCATCAGGAATCATGCCTTTTAATGCGCGTTGCGCCAGGTTTCCGTGACCAATTTCTCTTCGCGAAGTTCCTCGGATGGGGCGAGCTTCACCTGTAGAAAATGGAGGGAAGTTATAATGTAAATAAAAAGTCTCTTCTCCTTCGTAGGAAGGCATATCAATCTGGTTTGCTTCTCTGGAAGTACCCAGAGTAACCGTCGCCAGTGCCTGAGTTTCACCTCTGGTAAAGACTGCAGAGCCATGTGTTGAGGGTAAATAATCTACCTCGCACCAGATAGGACGTATTTCGGTAGTTTGTCTGCCGTCTAAACGCAGGCCGTCATTAAGTGTAAGCTTACGAACCGCTTCTTTTTCGGCTTTGTAATAGTACTTAGAAATAAGATCGCCTATCTCTTCTTGTTCCTCTTCGGTAAAGGTGGCTAAGATTTCATCTTTTAGTTCACTAAAGGCTGCACTTCTCTCGTGCTTAGCAGAACCTGCTTTCGCGATAGCATAAACCTTGTCATAGGCCATATCGTGAATTTTCTTCGCAAGAGCCTCATCCTCGGCTTCGCCCTCGTACTCTCTAACTTCCTTTTTACCAAAAGCTTCCGCCAATTTAACCTGGGCGGCACACTGCACTTTGATGGCTTCATGCGCAAATTTGATGGCTTCCACCATTTCTTCCTCCGAAATCTCTTTCATTTCGCCCTCTACCATCATTACGGAGTCTTCTGAAGCTCCTATCACCATGTCGATGTCTGATTCGGCTAGTTGAGTTCTGGTCGGGTTAATGATAAATTCGCCATTTACTCTTCCTACTCTTACTTCAGAAATAGCGCATTCAAACGGGAAGTCTGAAAGCTGAATAGCAGCAGAGGCTGCCAATCCGGCCATGGCATCGGGCATAACGTCTTCATCATGAGACATAAGTTGGATCATTACCTGCGTTTCAGAATGGTAATCCTTTGGGAAAAGCGGACGAAGTACCCGGTCTACCAATCGCATGGTAAGTACCTCCCCATCGCTGGGTCTTGCTTCTCTTTTAAAGAACCCACCCGGATAACGCCCGGAAGCGGCGAATTTTTCGCGATAATCTACCGTTAGGGGTAAAAAATCTACATCTGAGGCTTTGTAATTAGAAACTACCGTACATAGCAGCATACATTTTCCGGATTGTACTACGACAGAACCGTGAGCCTGTTTGGCTAATTTTCCGGTTTCGATAGAAATTTCCCTACCGTCACCGAGGTCTATGACCTCTTTAAATAATTGTGGAATCATAAGATTTTATTAGTACCTGCAGATTGCAGGTCTGTTAAACAATGGTCTACCGTCTTACCGGACGGTCAGGGTTGTGTTGTTGCGTTGTTGACCAATGAAAAACTAAGTGTAAGCTTTTTGTATTGTACCCTTGAAAGGGGACTATATGTTGAAAAAAGGGGAAGCCATGCTTCCCCTTATCATTATTTTCTGATATTCAATTCTTTTATTAAGGACCGATATTTTTCAATATCTTTTTTCTTCAGATAGTCTAAAAGACTTCTTCGCTTACCCACCAATTTTACCAGTGAGCGTTCTGTGTTAAAATCTTTCTGATTTTTTTTCAAATGCCCAGTTAGGTGGTTGATGCGATGTGTGAACAATGCAATTTGGCCCTCAGCCGAGCCTGTATTTGTTTCAGACCCTCCGTGCTTTTTAAAGATCTCTGCCTTTACTTCTTTTGTTAAATACATTCCAATATTATATTTAATGATTTTTATGTATCTGATTGGTTTTCAATCAGGGCGCAAATATAATACTATTCTCTGTATTATGCTTTTTTTTGTCTGCAAAGTTTATACGTACGATCTAATGCCAGGGTTGGGAATACACTTTTAACCGATCTAATAAGCACAAGAGGCCGGTTTGGGCCCAACATCGGCCAGCTCTTTGGCAAACTCGCCACTTAGAACATCTGTAGAAAATCCGCTGGTAGGAGAACCAACTGAAACATTACTGCTATATCCTGAGTTATTCATATGAGCTCTGACATAGACTACCCTGCCGGATTCGATAGAAACAGGCCCACCTGTACGGGTAAATGGTTGCTCATCTACATGGCTATGAAATAGAACTTTGCGGTACACGAGTTTCCCGTCAACGTCTATGACTTCCCACCAATTCACGTATTGATTACAACCGGTCTCATCGCTTTTAATGGTAACCCTAAAGGAGTATTGATTTTCACCACCGGTGACAACAACTCCCGTAACCTGAGCAGTTCCGCCGTTGTTCAAATTGTTAATCTGGTCTTCACCAAGATTCAAATCAGATTTATCATTTTCAGAAGAGCAACAGCACAGCCAAAACACTAAGAGTAACGAATATGAACAAAAAAGCCTTTTCATAACAATGATCTCCGATGACCAAACCTAAACTATGGTAATGTTGTATGGATATAATGGCTTAGCTGATCAATCCAGAACAAGATAGGAATATTATTAGAGATCACCTTGATCGATTTTTTTTTTGTCTCCATTAAACCTTTTTGATTTAGTGCTGTCAAAGCAGCACAAACGTTAAAAAAAATGTAATTATGAAAAAGCGTCTCAAAAAAATGAACTATGTGGCAGGAATGTGCATGGCCCTCGTCTTTTTAGCTTCTTGCGAGAAAGATGAAAACTCTGATGTCAACCCTGTAGATGAGCAGCAAACCTTTGAAGTTGCTGAACTCCAGGCAAGCGACGAATCTGAATTGATTTCAGAAGAAATTATAAGCATTGGAGAAGATGTGTATGCAACTGATGAAATTTCACTCACTTCGAAGAGCAATTACACTTCAGATTTTCTTCCAGATTGCGTTACCATTACTACAGTTGTAACAAGCACCACAAAGGAAAAAACAATCGATTTTGGTGATGGATGCGAACTGCCTAACGGAAATGTTCTTAGTGGGATTATCTTTTTAAGTTATGCCAAGGATATGGATGTAGCATCTAAAACCCTGAGCCTGTCTTTGGAAGATTTCACTTTCAATGGTGTTGCCGTAGAAGGTAGTGCTTCGGTTGAACGTATTAGAGCTAACGAAAATGGTAACCCTCAATCTGATGCGGAAGCCAACTTTAGCGCTAGCTGGCCCGATGGAGATACAGCAAGCTTTACAGGGAATAGAACCAGAGAGTGGATCGAAGGATTTGGAAGCGGGTTTTGGGGAGACAATGTTTTCTTAATCACTGGGAAAGCCACCTATATGGGTAAGCTTGGAAATACACATATGAGGGAAGTGACCACCCCATTACGTCGCGAAATGGCCTGTAGGTTTATAGTAAGCGGTGTCCTGGAGATCTCCAGGAACGATGCGACAGCAAGTCTTGATTTTGGTGATGGTAGCTGTGATGCCAAGGGTGTAATTACGTACCCTGATGGTAGCTCTGAAGAAATTTTCCTAAGGAGATTTCTCAAGTAAAGAATTGCTATGAACAACTCAAAGGCTCTGTACCTATTGCGCAGGTACGGGGCCTTTTTATTTTCTGATAGGATTGTTTTCGATTAAATCAATGTATAGATTGATCTTGTCTTTTAGATCCTTTCTATGGGTGATAAAATCTAAGAACCCATGTTCAAGTACGAACTCGGATGCTTGAAAACCTTCTGGCAGATCTTTACCTGTAGCTTCTTTTACTACTCTGGGACCAGCAAAACCGATAAGTGCACCAGGCTCCGAAATATTGATATCGCCCAACATAGCATAGGAAGCTGTTGTGCCTCCGGTGGTAGGGTCTGTACAAAGAGAAATATAAGGAACTTTAACTTCGGCCAGCTGCGCCAGTTTTGCAGATGTTTTTGCCAATTGCATTAGGGAAAGTGCTGCTTCCATCATCCTTGCTCCTCCAGACTTTGAGATCATTAAGAAAGGAATTTTGTGCTTTATGGAATAATCAATGCCTCTGGCAATTTTTTCTCCAACTACGCTTCCCATCGAACCTCCTATGAAACTAAAATCCATACAAGAAACTACGAGGTCTTTTCCCTTAGATTTTCCAACAGCCGTACGAACGGCATCTTTTAAACCGGTTTTCTTTTGGGCTGCCTTAAGTCTTTCAGAATATTTTTTGGTATCCTCAAATTTCAGCGGGTCCTTAGAAGAGAGTTTGGTGTCTAACTCTTTGAATTTATTATCGTCAAAAATAATGTCGAAATATTCCTTACTACCAATCCGCACGTGGTAGTCGTCTTCCGGACTTACATAAAAATTCTTCGCAAGTTCTTCAGACTCTACAATTTTACCGGTTGGAGATTTGTACCACAGACCTCTGGGCGTATCCTTTTTCTGATCTGTAGCAGTCTGTATTCCCTTTTCTTTTCTTTTAAACCACGCTGTCATAGTATCGTCTGTTTGTTCCTGCATCTGGGCTACAAGGTGTTCACGTTGTTGAGATCTTCAAACGCCTTAATAAGTCGCTCTACAAAAGATTTTTCCCCTTCACGCAGCCAAACCCGCGGGTCGTAATTTTTCTTATTGGGCTGATCATCTCCATCAGGGTTGCCAATCTGTGATTGCAAATAGGCAGACTTTTCCTGAACGTAATCCCTAACTCCTTCCAGAAATGCGTATTGCAAGTCTGTATCGATGTTCATTTTAATTACCCCATATCCTATGGCCTCTTGTATTTCTTCGACCGTGGACCCCGAGCCACCGTGAAAAACAAAATCAATATGATTGTGTTCTACACCATACTTTTCGGTTATATGTTCTTGCGAATTCTTTAAGATCTTTGGTGTTAATTTCACATTCCCCGGTTTATAAACGCCATGAACATTGCCAAAAGCTGCGGCTACCGTAAACCTTGGGCTTACTTTAGAAAGTTCTTCATAAGCATAGGCCACTTCTTCGGGTTGTGTGTAGAGTTTAGAGTCATCAACATCAGTATTATCTACACCATCTTCTTCCCCACCTGTGATACCCAACTCTATTTCTAGCGTCATGTTCATTTTGCTCATACGGGCAAGATATTGCTTACAAATTTCAATATTCTCTTCAATAGGTTCTTCCGAAAGGTCTATCATATGAGAGCTAAAAAGTGACTTTCCGGTTTGGGCAAAGTGCTGCTCACTGGCATCAAGAAGCCCATCTATCCACGGGAGTAGTTTTTTTGCACAATGGTCTGTATGAAGAATAACGGTCGCCCCGTAGGCTTCCGCCAATTGATGAACGTGTTTAGCTCCGGCTATCGCGCCCTGTATGGCCGCCCTTTGATTTTCATTAGAAAGCCCTTTGCCTGCATTAAATTGCGCTCCTCCGTTAGAAAATTGAATAATTACAGGAGAATTAAGGTTCGCGGCGGTTTCTAGTACGCCATTAATCGTATTTGAGCCTATTACGTTTACAGCCGGTAATGCAAATGCTTTTTCCTTGGCGTAGTTGAATATTTCCTGGACCTGGTCACCAGTAGCTACACCTGGTTTTATTGAATGGGACATAGTGTTCTTGTCAGTTGTTTGTATTAAAGATTAGGCAAAAGTAATAAAATAATTAGGTCTAAAAAGGATAATTTATCCCAATCTGAAGTTCTCCATTGGCGAAATTGTAATCGGTAAACCACCTTCTGGAAGGCTCTTCGGCCGGATTGTAGGTTTTAAAACCATAATCTACACGAAATACAAAATAAGTAAAGTCATACCGCAAACCAAGACCGGTACCCAACGCGATATCGGCCAGGGAATCAAACCCGCTAAAGGTGGCAGCAGGATCATCTACATTATCCCATACGTTCCAGATGTTACCGGCATCGGCAAAAAGTGCTCCTTTTATATCTCCAACTATGGGAAATCGATATTCCAGGTTCATAGCCATTTTTAGATTTGCTTCGTTAAAGTCATTGATATTCTGTGTGCTTCCCGGCCCCAGGGAGTATGGATTCCAGGCTCTGTTATCGTTAGACCCTCCTGCGAAGTAACTTCGGGTAAAAGGAATGTTTTCCGAATTTCCATAAGGAACTGCTATCCCAAAAAAACTGCGAAAGGCGAGGACATTGCTTCCCGAAAGGTCCCAATGCTTGATGTAATCGAACTCTGTTTTGACGTACTGTGAAAAGGGGACACCAAAAACGAGCCGGTTTTGGTTTTGGTCTTTTTCAAATTCTATTAGATTAGAGATACCAGCCAGGAGGTTTCCGGCAGTTTCGAGTTTAAATCGAAATTGATAAAAGCTATTATCGTTAATACCCACTTTGTTGTTCTTAGAGAAGGTGTAATTACTTGCAAAAATGAGATTGTCTTCGGTAAGCCGTTGCCTTCTTTCTTCAATGCTACTCACATCTCTAAAATCTTGCGAATTAACAGGAACCAGGCCTTCATTTAAAACAGCGTTTGTAAAGCCGGTGGTTCCTTCAGAAATAATAAGTCTGGGATCATCCGACCCGTCAGGTGTCTCGAAGAATGCCGCTAGGGAAGGATCGGTCTCAAAATCATCTGCTATGTCATCTAAGCGCGAGTAGGTACTTTGATAGACATTAAAGAAGCGATTTGGATTAACATTACGCACAAACTGAATATTCAATAACTCTACAGTATTTCTTCTGAAATCGTCTGGTGACCAATTGTAGCCAAAAACAGTGTTAAAAGTCTGTCGGTCCAAACCTATATTTCTCTGAAAACTTGTTCCTGCCGAAATGCGGGTTTGAGGAAGCATATAGTTGGGAATGATTTTCTTGGCATTGATCAAGGGAAACCAGATCCGTGGAAAAGTTAGATTGATATCTCCCCTAATTTCAGAAAAGAAATCTTCTGGTAAAGACTCATCGCTTAGTAAGCCAAAAGTTCCCCCGGCAGAAAGGCTTAGGGTTTCGGCTCCACCAAACACGTTACGGGTTATGAGCGAGGTACTAAAACCTACACCCAGGCGTTGGATGTTGGAATGTGTAATATCGAAATCTAAACCCAACGAATATTTTGGACGGGCAGACAGATACATATTTGAGATCAATTTGGTTTGTGTACTATCTTCAATGAACTCAATATTGGGATATTTAAAAGTATTCAGATTTGTAATTTGCCTGACTGTCCTTATCCTGTCTATATCTCGGTAAACACTATCTTTTTTCAGGAAAATAGCATCGATAAGCGCTTTTGGTTTGTATCGAAGCTTGTCTTCGTAATAGATTGTATAGTCTTCAAAATCAATAGATTGAAGTGTATTTATGCTTTGATGTATCCGGTAATCTGCAAAGACGTTGATTTTTTCAAAGCGGTGCACCTTGTACTCTGTAGAGGTGATGGCGCTATCTCCCCGCCTTCGTAAGTTTTCAATATTTAATTTAACTTCCATGCCCTGGTCATCCCGAAGCTTTGTCGTATCGCGCAAAATGTCGTAGGTAATCGAACTTTCCTGAAAATTATAAACCCCAGAATTTCTAAACAAAGCAGTTAACCTTTCACGTTCTCTATTGAAATCGACGAGATCAAACTGTTTAGATTTCTTTATGAAAGATCGCTCTTTATGGATTTCGTAGAGCGAATCTATGGCACTTGACGCGATGCGCCTACTAAGCGAATCAATAATATAGGGTTTGCCAAGTGCTACCCTATAGGTTACTTCAGCCCTTTGCTTTCTTTTTGTAGGCTCGATATCATAAGAGGGGGTATTGTTAAAATATCCTTTGCTACCATAATAAGCGCTAAGTCGCTGCATGGATTTCCTGATCTTGGCCGTATCAATGATTGCCGGTGGCTCTCCAATATTTTTAAGCCATTCGCTGGAACCCTTCACTAAAAAGGATTCACCTAGTCTGTCTACTTGTTTTTTAGACAACAATTTGGTCCATCGTTGCTCTCTTTTTTCCTTTTTGTGCAACCAGGCTTGGAAAGAAGAGTCTGGATCTTTCTTAGCTAAATTATAGAGGTTCAGGCGCAAAGGATATCCCAAAAGACTACTGTTGGGCTTTTGAACGATAAGGCTTTGAACAGTTTCTTCAACAACTTTTTCGTCATTTGCAAAAATGTTGTTTTTAGTAAGCAAATATTGATCTTCGTCAACCCGTTTTAGCGCATTACAAGAGGAGATTATGACGCCTAGAAATAATACTCCTATTTTTGCAATGCTTATGTTTGAACGCCAACCGGTCTTCATAAAAGTCAAAAATACACTATTTGAATGGTTGTTAAAAGTCAAATAAAATTTATAAAAAGCTTACATCAAAAAAAGTACCGAAATGAACATAAGATGTTCATTGTAGAAGGTCTTAAGACGGTAGCCGAACTTTTGAAGTCAGATTTTAAGCTCCAGAACCTCTACATTACTGATGAGGTACAGTCGTTTGCGACAAACGAAAATACCCATAGTATTTCTAAGGAAGAACTTAAAAAAATTAGCGGACTAAAGACACCAAGTGGTGTTTTGGGAGTATTTCAAATACCACAAAACAGGGAATTGATCTATGAAGATTGGATTGTAGCTTTAGACAGAATACAAGATCCGGGCAATCTTGGGACAATTATACGCTTGTGCGATTGGTTTGGAATCAAGCAATTGCTCTGTACTAAGGATACTGTAGATTGTTATAATCCAAAAGTACTGCAGGCTACTATGGGATCTATTTCAAGGGTGAATGTCATTTATGACGATTTACAAAGTGTTTTAGAAAATGCCCCTATTCCTATCTATGGGACCTTTATGGATGGTATTTCTGTTTATAGTGTAAACTGGCCCTCGGCCGGAATTTTAGTGCTGGGGAATGAAGCAAACGGAATCTCCAACACTTTAGAACAGATCATCCATAGAAAAATAGGAATTCCGCAATTTGGAGAAAAAACTACCGAGAGTTTAAATGTGGCAACGGCGAGCGCCATCTTGCTAAATGAGATCAGAAGGAGTCAATAAGGGCTACTCAAAAGTGAAATTAATAAAGATCCCTCTGGTTCGTAATGCGTCAATATTTCCGGTCCAGGGACTGTTAGGATCGTTATCTCTCACTAATTCATCGCTTAAGGCAAACACCCCTCTGATAGAAGGAGAGAATTTGAAATATTCGAGATAAAAGTCTATTCCAAAGCCTAATTCGTACCCATAAACACTTTTTTTCATCCTAAAAGTACCACTGCTATTGTCATCTAGTGCGTCTTCGTTACTACCCAAATTCATGGAAGCATAGGCGCCACCAATGATAAAAGGTTTCCAGTTGCCAAATCTCCGGGCACTAACTTTAAGCAAAAGAGGAAAATTAATATAGGTAGATCTTACCTCTCTGATCGCGTCGTTCTCTTCGCTAAACCCGGGAAAGGCTAAAGTTCTTTGTGTGAAGAGTAATCCTGGCTCCAGACGGAGATCTAAAAATTCATTAATTCGCATTTCCCCGATAAGTCCGACGTTGAAGCCCAATGACTTGTCTACCAGGATGTCTTCAAGATCGTTTTCGTAATCGAATTTAAAATCATATTGACTTACCCCGAGAAAATATCCCCAATTCAAGAATTTTTTATCCTCGTTTTCCAGGTTTAAAATTGGCTTTTCTTTGAATTGCGCCTGCATTGGCAGTTGCAAAAAAAGGAATACACCCACCAAAACATAGATGCTTTTTTTCATTCTTCTATTTTCTAGCTACATAAATAGAGGCCACCCCAAAGGTTTGGGGTTTGTTCTCCATAGCTATAAACCCGATTTTCCCCAAAATATTGTTGAAGTCCTGACCATGTGGGAAAGTGGCCGCCGATTCGCTTAAATAGGTATAAGCAGACCGATCCTTAGAGAAAAGTTTACCAATCATTGGAAGGATATATTTTGTGTACACACGATACCCTTGCTTATAGGGTGTTTTGGTCGGAACTGAGGTCTCTAATACCACCAGCACGCCACCAGGCCTGAGCACACGATAGATTTCTGAAAGCCCGGTTTCTAGAGTTTCAAAATTACGTACCCCAAATGCAACGGTTACCGCGTCGAAGCTTTCATCATTAAATTGCAGGGCTTCGCTATCACCCACAACCATTTCTATACTATTACTTAGCCCCTTCGCCTGTACTTTCTCTTTTCCGATCTGCAACATTCCGGGAGATATGTCAAGCCCTGTGATTTTATCTGCTCCAACCTGAGATAACGCAATGGCCAGGTCACCCGTTCCAGTGGCAATATCAAGTATCCGCCCTGGTTTTTCCTGTTTTACAATATTTACCACACGTTTTCTCCATTTTATGTCAATACCAAAAGAAATTACTCGGTTAAGGCCGTCGTAATTGTCAGAAATGGCATCGAACATTTTGGTTACCTGGGCTTTTTTTCCCAGCTGCGAATCTTTATAGGGGGTTACCTTTTTGGCCAAAACGAAAATTTTTGCCAAAGATACTTTATTTAGTAATCAGTAATCAGTAATCAGTAATCAGTAATCAGTAATCAGTAATCAGTAATCAGTAATCAGTTGACAGTTGACAGTAATTTGTTGTTCTGGTATTGCAAGGAAATTACATTGTGGGGCTTTAATTTTATTCTGGGGAGGGGTCTGGACCCCAAACGAAGTAATCGACAAACAACAACTAAGAATTAGCAATCAAGAATTAGCAATCAAGAATTAGTAATCAATTAATATTTATGTAATTTTGCTGTCGCAGACTTTTCTAATCCCTATAAGATGAGCTTAAAAGGCTTTTACCCCTTGGGACGGTTTTGCCGAGGACTATATGAACGGCAGATGAAAATTAATGAATTTGATACATGAAGATTATTATTGCGGGCGCAGGTGAAGTAGGTTTTCATTTGGCAAAACTCCTGTCTTACGAATCTCAGGAAATTACTCTAATAGACACACATAAAGAAAGCCTGGCTCATGCCGATAGTCATTTAGACATCAGAGTGCTCAAGGGAGATGCCACTTCTATTTCAGTTCTTAAAGACGCCAAGGTTCAAACTTCCGATTTGGTTATAGGTGTTACCTCTTCCGAGACAACCAATCTTACACTCTGCATGTTAGCGAAACAGCTGGGGAGCAAGAGGACAATAGCCAGGATTTCTAATACAGAATTCGTTGACAATAAAGAAACTATCAAGTTCTCAGAACTGGGGATAGATGAGTTGATTTCACCAGAGGAGCTCGCTGCGGCGGAAATACAATTGTTACTGAACCAGTCTGCCTTTACCAACACCTATGAGTTTGAAGAGGGCTTATTAATTATGGTGGGAGTGTCCTTGCCAAAATCGGCCCCGTTTGTAGGTAAAATGGTAAAGGAGGCAGCCTTGATTTTTCCCGGGCTTCACTTCATGCCCATCGCCTTACAACGCAAAGGGACTCAGTTTACGTTAATCCCCAGAGGGGATACTGTTTTTAAAGAAGGAGATCAGGTGTATTTTGTAACGGATAGCACCGGAGTTGACGAATTATACAAGCTCACGGGGAAAAAGAAGGAGGAGATTAAAAATGTAATGATACTTGGCGGGAGTAAAGTAGGCTTTAAAGCTGCCCGTGATCTTTGTGAAAAGAAGTTCAATGTTAAGCTGATAGAAAAAGACAAGAACAAAGCGTTCGAGGTTGCTGATGGCTTACCAAATGCACTTGTGATTAATGGAGATTGCAGAAATGTGGAACTGCTTGAGGAGGAGAGCCTGGATTCCATGGATGCCTTTATTGCAGTAACCGGCAATTCTGAAACCAATATCATGTCTTGTTTGGTGGCCAAGTCAAAAAAAGTTAAAAAGACCATTGCCCTGGTCGAGAATATGGATTATTTTCAATTGTCTCAATCCATTGGGGTTGATACACTTATCAATAAAAAACTGCTTGCGGCTAACAATATTTTCCGCTATATCAGAAAGGGGGAAGTGGTAGCCCTAACACGCCTAAACAATTTGAATGCCGAGATTCTAGAGTTTATTGTTAAAGCTACCTCAGAAGTAACCGGGAAAATTATCCGGGAACTAGATTTCCCCAGAACCGCTATAATAGGAGGCGTAATCCGGGATGGCAAAGGTATTATCGCCCTTGGAGACTTTGAAATTAAAGAAGGCGATAGGGTAGTGGTTTGCTGTCTCCCCCGGTCTATCCCTCGAATAGAAAAGCTTTTCCTGTAAGATCGATATGGGCCTTAACTCTAAAATTATTTTCCACCTTATGGGGCTCTTGCTACTCTGTAATGGTGGCTTTATGCTTTTAGCGGCACTTGTTAGTGGTATATTCAAAGATGGGGTAACCCTTGATATTACACTAGCCGCGATCACAACGCTATTTGTTGGAGTTGTCGCCATGTTTTATACCCGTGGACACAAAAAAGAAGTAAAGCGTAAAGAAGGTTATATTATTGTGACCCTAGGCTGGATTGTCATGTCACTTTCAGGTGTTTTGCCTTATATTTTTTCGGGGGCAATTGACGGTATAACAGATGCCTTTTTTGAAACCATGTCTGGCTATACCACCACTGGGGCTTCTATACTCGATGATATAGAATCACTTCCCGAAGGCATTCTTTTCTGGCGTAGTCTTACACATTGGATAGGCGGAATGGGAATCATTGTTTTAGCCATAGCGATATTACCACTTCTCGGGATAGGAGGAATGCAGCTTTTTGCAGCCGAAGCACCCGGTCCGAGCGCTGACAAATTGCATCCAAGGATCACAGATACTGCTAAAAGGTTATGGTTCATTTATTTTGGATATACCGTTGCCGAGACCTTATTGCTAAAGTTAGCAGGAATGTCCTTTTTTGATGCCATAAATCATTCACTGGCAACTTTATCTACGGGAGGATTCTCTACCAAAAATGCCAGTCTTGCGCATTGGAATGCCAGCCCTGTCATACAATATATAGTTATCTTCTTTATGTTTCTGGCTGGGAGCAATTTTGTACTGAGTTATTTTGCTTTCAAAGGGAAAGTGCAAAAAGTGCTAAAAGACGAAGAGTTTAAGATCTATGCAATTTTTATCCTTGTTTTTACACTTATTGCCGCCCTGGTCATCTATACAAAGGCTGAGGTCCCTGTGTCTCAATATCATCCCATGGTCTCAGGGGCGGAAGAAAGCGCCTTCAGGCATGCGCTTTTCCAGGTTGTAGCGGTAGTAACTACCACCGGATTTGTAACTGCAGATTTTACAGCTTGGACCCCATTTTTAACGGTCTTTTTCTTCGGACTTATGTTTTTAGGAGGTTCGGCAGGCTCCACCGCAGGTGGGATTAAGGTAATGCGCCATGTTTTGATTATTAAAAACGGCCTTTTAGAATTTAAGCGTACCCTACACCCAAATGCTATAATCCCTGTGCGATTTAACAACAAGACAGTTACTGAGCATATCGTTTATAACATTATCGGCTTCTTTGTCCTCTATATGCTGCTTTTTATTATCGGAGCTCTTGTGCTTAGTTTACTGGGGCTTGACTATCTTTCGGCAATAGGAGGCGCAGCTTCCTCTCTGGGTAACGTCGGACCCGCTTTGGGCAGTTTAAACCCCTTAAGCAATTTCGGTGGCCTTCCTGCACTGGGCAAATGGTGGTGTTCTTTCCTGATGCTTGCAGGAAGGTTAGAGTTATTTACTGTCTTGATTTTGCTAACTCCCTACTTTTGGAGAAAGATCTAACAATACCTTACAGGACCGGATCTGTCATTTCGAACGAAGTGAGAAATCTATATGAAACCGGACCATTCTTTAAACAACAGACTTTATCCTTGCAATGGCTTCCCTTAGTTCTTCCTCAGATGCTGCGTATGAAATACGAATGCAATTAGGATTCCCAAAAGCCTCGCCGGTCACTGTGGCTACATTAGCTTTTTCAAGCAAATACAGTGAAAAGTCAGACGCGTTATTGATCTGTGTTCCCTGAAGCGTTTTACCAAAGAAGGCCGAAATATCAGGAAATACATAGAATGCTCCTTCAGGAACATTTAAATTAAAGCCCTCAATTTCTCCTAATAGTTCTAGTACGATATCCCTGCGTTTGTGGAATTCGTCTATCATAAACTGTATTTTACTCACCGGAGCCTCTAGAGCGCTAATTGTCGCCCTTTGTCCAATTGCATTTGCCCCACTGGTAACTTGTCCTTGGAATTTGGTACAGGCCTTGGCAATCCATTCTGCAGCTCCAATGTACCCAATACGCCACCCGGTCATTGCAAATGCCTTGGAAACACCATTAACTGTGATTGTACGATCGTACATACCTTCAATCCCCGCAATGCTAACATGACCCCCCTTAAAGTTGATATGTTCGTAGATTTCGTCTGAAACCACATAAATATTCTGATGGTTGCGTAAGACGGCCGCCAGCCCTTCCAACTCCTCTTTACTATATACCGAACCGCTGGGATTGCAGGGCGAACTAAACCAAAGCATTTTTGTTTTTGGAGTAATGGCCGCTTCCAGCTGTTCTGGGGTCATTTTAAAATCGGTTTCTATACTGGTAGGTACTTGTACCGGCACTCCTTCGGCAAGCTTTACAATATCACTATAACTCACCCAAAATGGTGCGGGCAAAATTACCTCGTCTCCCTTATTGAGCATGATCATGGCAACATTAGCCAGCGATTGTTTGGCTCCTGTAGAGACTACAATTTGATTCGTTCCATAGTCTAAATCATTGTCTCTTTTAAACTTGTTGGAAATGGCTTGTTTTAGATCGGCATACCCATCTACAGGCGAATAACTGCTGTAATTATCGTCAACGGCCTGCTTGGCAGCTTCTTTGATAAAATCAGGGATATTAAAGTCTGGTTCACCCAGACTTAAACCTATAATATCTTTTCCTTCATTTCTTAATTCTCGAGCTTTTGCGGCCATAGCCAGGGTGGCCGAAGTAGACATGTTTTTAATTCTATCGGATAAGTTAGTGCTCATTCTCGCCGTTTGTTTATTGGTATTGTAAAGCTGGTCTTTTTCCCAGTTCTTTTAAATGTCTGAAGTGCGAAATTATAGCTTTTCTGGTAGTTTTATATTCGTTGTAAGGTAAATTAAACTCCTTAGCCGTTTGTTTCACAATTTTGGAGATTTTTGTGTAATGAATATGGCTGATATTCGGAAATATATGATGTTCTACCTGATGATTTAAACCTCCTGTAAACCAATTCACTATTCTGTTTTTGGTCCCAAAATTTACTGTTGTAGCCAACTGATGAATAGCCCAGGTGTTTTTCATTGAACCGTCTTCCTCTGGAAGTGGAGTTTCCGCCTCATCTACTACATGAGCCAACTGAAATACAACGCTCAAGATAACACCGGCTACGTAGTGCATAATGAAGAAACCAAGTAGAATCTTCCACCAGGCGATATCGAGAATCAACATAGGAAGAACAATCCATACGAGGGCATAAATGGCCTTTGTAGCAACTAAAACGCTCCAATTTAGGAATGGTTTAGGAAACTTCCCATAGGAGAGTTTGCGTTTTGTATAGCGGTACATCTGTTGAAAATCTGTTGTTATGGCCCAGTTAAAAGTCAATAAACCATATAGAAATACAGAATAATAGTGCTGAAATTTATGGAACCTATGCCATTTCGCATGTTCTGAAAAACGAAGAACTCTTCCAGCTTCCAAATCTTCGTCATGATTGTGAATGTTCGTATAGGTATGGTGGAGAACGTTGTGCTGTACTTGCCAATTATAGACATTACCAGCCAAAATGTAAATAGATCCTCCCATTAATTTATTCACCCATTTCTTTGTGGAATACGATCCGTGATTGCCGTCGTGCATCACGTTCATTCCTACCCCGGCCATTCCTACGCCCATTACCATGGTAAGTAATAAATTGGCCCAGTTAGGCAGGTTAAGTGTTAGAATCACGAAATAAGGAGCAAGAAAAAGCGCAAACATCACTGCCGTTTTCAAGTAAAGTTTCCAGTTCCCCGTCTTTTTAATGCCTTTCTCTTTGAAGTAGTCGTTTACTCTTCTATTGAGGGTCCTAAAGAATTGGGCTGAGTCTTTTCTGGAGAACCTAACAGTGCTTGTATCCATAGTAAAAGCTGTTTTAGAGCTATGCGCCTTAAATATAACGCAATAAATTGCAATTTAATACTACCATGCGAAAGTAGTATTTTTATCAAAACCACAAAGGTACACATGCAAGTTGAAATAGTATTCAAATATTTTCCCAATTTATCTGATGCCCAAAAAGAACAGTTTAAGCAGCTTGAGATCCTGTATAAAGACTGGAACCAGAAGATAAATGTGGTCTCAAGAAAAGATATTGATGAACTTTATCTAAGGCATGTTCTGCATTCCTTAGGAATAGCAAAGATCCAAGAATTTGCTAAGGGGACTAGGGTTTTGGATGTTGGTACGGGTGGCGGGTTTCCCGGTATTCCGCTCGCCCTGCTTTTTCCCGATACCCACTTTACCCTGGTCGACGCTATTGGAAAGAAGATCAAGGTGGTCGATGAGGTAGTTTCCAGATTAGAACTGACCAATGTAGCTACCTGGCACGGAAGAGTAGAAGAAATGGACAAGCAATTTGATTTCATAGTAAGCAGGGCCGTTGCCGCCATGCCCACCTTTGTGCATTGGGTAAAAGAGCGCATTAAGAAAAAATCGGTACACCAGCGTAAGAATGGTATTCTGTATTTAAAAGGAGGAGACCTCACAGAAGAATTAAAAGGATATCCAAAGGCCGAAGTCTATGAGCTCTCCGAATATTTTACTGAAGACTTTTTCGACACCAAGAAAGTGGTATACCTGCCGCTTAAATACAAAGCTTAGTTTAGAGCTCCGTCCGCGACGCAGCTAAAATTAATTAGACAAGCAAAATCATCGGGAAGCCAGATGACGCAAGATTCTTCTATATCATCCGCAGAAATATCAATTCCTATAGCGCCAAGAGATACACCTTCGCAATCAAAGACAGGGAATACTTTGTTGACAAAAGGATTACAATCGAAATAAATGAAAACTTCCTGTTCGTTCCAGATTGCCTGTTCGATGTAACAATATTTATTGTCTTCAGACGTGCTTTGCACTCTTTTTTCAATTTCTTCTCTTAGCCAGGTCAAATCTTCGGCTGGTCTGGCTACACCGCAGGCAGCTGACGCACTATTGTCATCATCGTCAGAACATGAAAGTACGATTGCAAAACAACATATTAATAGGAAGGGTAACCGCATGGCACATCATTTACTTTAGGATGTAAAATGTAAGGAAAGTTGCTTTGTTAAATTCAGACCTTGGCGGTATCCAGTGCTAATTCCATGACAAAATCATCCATAAAATATCCGTTGCCAATATCTTGTTTGACTTCCTCGGTGATCTGAAACCCCCTTTTTAGATACCATGCTATGGTATTGCTATTGTGTCTGTTTACTGTAAGCCATATATGGCTAAGAGTTCGTTCTTTACAAAGTTGGATGGCGAAGTCGATCAAAGCTCGTCCGAAACCCGAACCCCTGGTACCTGAGTCCACGTATATTTTACTTATCATGAGTTTTCTAGGGGGACTGCCGGGGACAAGTCCTAAATACCCTACGGCTTTTTTATTTGCTTCCAGAAGATAATACTCATAACCCGTTTCAATTTGCTCTCTTATGGCTTCCGTACTTTGAAACTTTTTTAGCATGTAATCTACTTGCTCCCGGCCAATAATGGGAACATAGTGATGACTCCATATTTTATGAGCAAGCCTTGCAGTGGTAAGAATGTCTTTGGCATCAATTACCTTGTGTATCCCGTCCATATTAACGCTCTGGTTTAGCACTAAAAGTAAAGAAATTTTATATCAGCCAGGCCCTTCAGCTATAGAAGTCGGTCATTAGTAATACGCTGGGATAGTTTTAGGAGCATGTTTTGCCATACTGTAGTTCTGGAGGCCATATCTGGAGGTACTATTTCAAACTTTTGTACCAGAGACAATCTTGTGGTTTTTGGATCAATAGATTCGAGTGTGATACTAATGTGGCTGTTTGGAGGCGGATTCTTCATCCCCTGATAACCAAAACTAAAATGAAGGGTTTCATATTCTTGTATTTCAAGATACTCACCGGTAACAAAAAAGCTGCTGCCATCAGGTTTGATCAGTTCAATTTTAAAAAAGCCTCCTTTCTTAGGGTTGGTCTCAATCTTCCCGGGTTTAAAGGTCTTAGGGCCAAACCAGCTGGATAACAGAACAGGGTCTATAAGCCATTGAAACAATTCGGGTTTACCACAGTTAAATTCACGGCTGACATAAACGTTGGTGGTTTTATCCATTTTTCGTCTTGCTTTTAGCTATTTGTTTTTCCAAACGGTCAAACGAAGATTCCCAAAAATTTGAATAGTAAGCGATCCACTTTAGAGAGTCTGTCAGAGCATCTTTGTTCAATGAAAGTACCCTGAATTTTCCCTTTCTTTCTTTCATCACTATAGAAGCTTCTTCCAGAATTTTAATTTGCTTGCTTAAAGCCTGAAAGGAAAATGGAAAATGTTCTGATAACTCCAATAGCGTAGAGTCTTCCTGATACAGAAGTTCGATAATTCTTCTCCGGTTCTTATCTGCCAGAGCTGAAAAAACTTTTTCCATACCCTTACTAAGAAATGCTGAAACCGGCAGCAACTAAGTTGAGTGTGGTTTGCTTAGGAGGAGAAACTGGTTGACTTTCCTTGAGGGAGGTTCTAAAATGGATAAATTCGGCCAGTTCGGAAAGCCTGGACATCGTCTCCGCATTTTTGGCCATGTTAATATGTATAAAGGTATTGGGGTACTCTGAATGGGTATAAGTAGCATACTGCATACCCTGTATGGGATTTGCAACCAAAGCGTCCATAACTCTTTGTATGTTCTCTTTGTTTTTTACTACATATTCTGGTCTTACGGTATACTCAACTTTTACTGCTTTCATTTTAAATGAATTTTTTTGTTACGTAAAAGTACTCTAATTCTTTCATTCAACCAAATAGTTGAATGAAAGAATTAGGACAGCTTTGATCAATCAAAATCTCAAGCGGGTTACGCCTCGCTAAGAGGGCCGATATGGCTACGGATACCCTGAATCAACTTTGAGTGACAAACGCTGCTAATCTTTCAAAAACAGAACCCCAGCCGTTATAGAAGCCCATCTCTTCTTGTTGTTTGCAGTATTCCTCCGTTTCATGAACACAATTAAAGGTGAAGTGGGTTTGTGCTCCGTCTGCTTTAAAAAGGGACTGTATTTCCACGCCCTCGGTCATGGGTTTAAAGTCGGCCGAAGAAACTATTCTTTCGAACTCCACGATTTCCAAATACACTCCTTCCGTGATGAATTCCTTGCCGTCTGGCATGGTCATGGCGTATTTCCATTGGCCTCCAACCTTAAAGTCGTGTTCAAGAACCTTAGTTTCCATACCCTTTGGCCCCCACCATTGAGCAATATGCTCTGGCTTCGTCCAGGCTTCCCAAACCAATTCAATGGGTGCATTAAATGTCTTTGTTATAGTCAAAGTCCTGTTGGCTGCATTAGTTGTGTTGCTCATCTTTTTTATTTTGTGCCTGGCTGTCTGCCTGGCTGGTTTGCAATTTTATAAGGTAGTTTTCGAAGGAATCTATTTTGTCCTCCCACAGATTGCGGTATTGATCGATCCACAGAAAGGCGGGAATAAGATTTTTGGGCTTAATTTGGCAATACCGCTGTCTGCCTTGTTTATTTATAGAGACTATTCCACACTCTTCCAGAATTTTGAGGTGTTTTGAGATAGCCGGCCTGCTCACATCAAAGCGTTCTGCTACGGCATTGATTGTAAGCGTTTCCGTGGAGAGAAGCTTAATAATATCTCTTCTTACCGGGTCTGCAATGGCTTGAAAAACATCTCGTCTCATATAAAAAGTAACCAATTGGTTACAAATATAAATGTAATCATTCGGTTACGCAAATTTTCTTGCATATTTTATGCGATTTTATTCTGTCAAGTCTATTTCAAAAAGGCAGGCCGGCGCGGTATGATAGTGGTCTGGGAGCCCCACAGTGTTTTTCAAAGAAAACATGCCAAGGAAGTTGAACCCTGCATTAACGTAGTGTTTAATTAACCCCTTATTGTCTCCCAGGGTATCTAACCTTACAAAATCTTTGTTATTTGAATGCGCATAAGCAATGGACCAATCGACAATTTTTTGCACAAAGTTCATACCTCGAAACTTTGGATTCGTAGCGATCCGATGGATATAAATCGCCTCGTCCTCATTTCGTTCTTCCCAAATTTGTTCATCACTAAACGCTATCGCCCAGACACAGGCAATTTCTTGATCTATTGTAAATTTCCATTGCCTGTTTTCCGTAATTTCTCTTTCTACTAAACCCCTTTCAAACTCGGGCCATACGACAACAGTTCGTTTTGATTTTTGATACTCAGAAGCGAATCGGTACAGTTTAAATATTGTCTCAATGTCCTCTATGGCACAATTTTTTGCTTTCAAACTAAGAAGTTTTATGCTCAAAAATAGCTTAGTTTATAAATCTAAGCAATCCGAAACTTGCTGAAATAATTATCCGGTGCATGAGGAATACCGGCCTTTTTGAAGACCAATAGAAAGCGCTTGCTCAGTACATGGTATTGGGGTTTGCTGAATTTTCAGGAACTTGTTGAATCGCGTCCCAGTGCTCACATATTTTTCCGTTCTCATCGAACCTAAAGAAATCCATGGTAACATATTCATCGCCTCCAGGCCAGGTTTGATGGGTATGCAAAGCAACGAGGTCTCCCTGGGCTATACACCTGACAAATTTGATGGCCTTTTCTGGATATTCTTTCTGCATTCGTTCAAAATAATTGATAAATCCGGATATACCATCGGCCACATCCGGGTTGTGTTGTATGTATGCTTTGCCCACGTATTTTTCCACGGCTAATTCTGGATTTCCGAGATACGCAGTCCTATAGAATTCGATGGCATTTTTCTTGTTCTCCTCTAAGTTCATTACATATGATTTAGACGTTTATTTTTGTAACGTACTAGTTTGGCTCTCCAAATTAAGACTTATAGACTTACCTCCAATAATTATTAGCCTGAGCAATAATGGCGAATTCGGCAGCGACGGTCTGGCCTATAGCAATCAGCATAGGGGCGTCTTCCGCGTAAATTGGACGTAATTTCTCTCGTATTTTAGGATCTGGTTGGGTGAGTTTAATGGTCAATCGTGCCATTTTTACGGCTAGTTGTCTACCTTCTTCAGGAGTTTTTGTGATTAGCGAATTACCTGGGACCAGTTGTATTTGTTCTGACATCATAGTTGTTTTAGGATTTAAAATCCCAAGATTACCATTTTTATCCATTAAAAGTCAGTGACTTAGGTCACAGTAACGCACTTTTATTTTTTGTTCAACCGACCTTTTTAGTGGTTAGAAGTCAGGATCGAATTCTATAAATAACCGGGTTAAAAGCCTTCGAAGCCACTATAACCTTATCACCCACTTCTAATCCACTTATTTCGCTCTCATCTGCAATTACCTTAACCAGCTCGTTTTGGATAAGCACAGAGACCACAAAAACGACCTCCTCTTGCTCTATTTTTAAAATTTCACCCTGAAATTTGAACTTCCCGCTGATTTTTTGGTCAACAAAAATCCCAGTTGGACTACCTTGTTTTGTAAGCTCCCCCTTTTCTAAAACAAAGACCCAATCTGAAAGTTTGTGGATCTCACCGATATCATGACTGATCAGTATGGTGGTAAGCTGAAACTGCCGATGAATCGTGGCGATATAGTCTTGCAGTTTTAGACGGATCTTTACATCAAGCGCCGAAAGTGGTTCATCCAGAAGCAATATATCCGGTCGCTGAACCAGTGCTCTTGCCAGGGCCACACGTTGCTTTTGACCTCCGGATAGCGTTTCGGGCAGGCGGTTTTGCAGATCCCCGAGTTCTACAATCTCTACAAGTTCTTTTATACTGGAGCGATCTTTTTGTTTACCCAATCCAAACTCAAGATTTTGTAAGACAGTCATATTAGGAAATAAAGCGTAATCCTGGAAAACGTATCCTATATTGCGCAGCTGTGGTTTTAAATTGATCTTTTTCTCCGCATCAAACCATAGCTTTCCATTTACTTCAATACTACCCCGTTCAGGCTTCATAAGGCCCGAAAGTATTCTTAAAGTGGATGTCTTTCCGGCACCAGATGGGCCATACAACGTTACTAACTGCCCTTGGTTAATTTGTAGCTTCAGGTTAAGCTGCATATTGCCCTTTGTCCCGTATAGTTCTTTCTGTACATTGAACGAGATCATTTCCAAAAGCGTTTTAAGTAGCCTCCATTTATCAAATAAACCAAAAGGAGGACAATAAAAGTTATACTAAAAAGAACGGCCGAATAAAAGTTCGCAGCTTCGTAATTCAAGGCTTCAACTTCATCGTAAATGGCGATAGAGGCTACCTTCGTTTTTCCAGGAATGTTACCGCCTATCATTAAAACTACACCAAACTCACCCACGGTGTGTGCAAAGGCAAGAACAACCCCTGTAAGCAAGGAAGGTTTAATATTTGGGAGCAAAACCCTTAAAAGAGTACTGAGTTTAGACTTGCCCATCACGTAAGACGCTTCCTTTAAGGATGCAGGGATTCCTGCCAAACCTGATTGAATGGGATGCACCATAAACGGTAAACTGTAAAGCACGGATGCCAGTACCAGTCCGGGAAAAGAAAACACCAACTTAATACCCAACCATTCGTTTAACCAGTTTCCAAATGCATTACCTGGGCTAAATGCTACCAAAAAATAAAAACCTAGAACTGTTGGCGGGAGTACGAGAGGCATACTTACCAGCGTCTCCATGACAGGTTTGATCCTGGATTTGGTATGAACAAGCCAGTTGGCCAATGGAATTGAAATCACAAATAATATTACGGTAGTGACCAAGGCCAATTCAAAGGTCAATATGAGTGGTTGCCAATTCATAGTTCAGATATCATCACTTCATTTAACTTTACCATAGCCACAACTTCAAGTTGCTCTCTTAGTCCCAGTTTCACAACAGACTTTGTACTTAGTATAGCGCCAATATCGGTTGTAGGAGTAGAAAGTACGACTTTACTCAATAGCGCGCCCTTTTCAATACTCTTGATAGTAGCCGGTATTTTGTTTTGCAGACTTACGGTATCTCCCGGACCTGTTGAAATAATAACTTCTGTTTCTTTAAATAGCATCGAAATTGCCCTGCCTTTTTCAAGGTATGATGCAGATTCAGGATTTTCTATCACTATGGCCTGTAGTACCAGTTGTTTAGCAATTGCCGCAGTAACAATACACAGATTGCCGCTTGTTTCAATAGTGGTGATATGCCCTTCTAATTTATTCATCAACAGAATATCCGTATTTCATCAATATCTTTTTGGCTTCGTCAGAAAAAATAAACTCACTAAACTGTAGGGCCAAAATGGTTTTTTTTGAATCTTGTTCAATAACCACGATTCCCTGTTTAATGGGCGCGTAAGTTGAAGTATCTACCTCTACCCAATTCCCTTGTCCGGTCATTTCCGGAGATAATACCACTGCTTTCGCAGTAAAACCCACTTCGGCCGCCTGAGAACTTATAAATTGATTGACCTGTGAAATACTTTCTCCAAAAACTAATTTAGCTTTTATTTGCTCGTAAACTCCTTGATGTTTTAAGAACTCTATTGCGGCCGTGCCATAGGGGGCGGTTTTAGGGTTGGCAAGAGCGATATGTTCAACCGAATTTTTGGTTAATACACGAACTAAGGAGTCGTTAATCTCAGCCATAGACCAGAGGACAAGCTTACCATAGGCATAGACCCTGGGTGGGTTTCTTGAGAGTCCACTGCGATATAGTTCATTGGGATATTTTAAGTTTGCCGACACAAGTACGTCATATGGCGCCCCTTCTTTGATTTGCGCAGTGAGTTTTCCTGAAGAACTAATAACCAGGTCGCAGTCTATTCCGGTCTTCTTTGAAAATTTGCTGACAATTTCCCTCATGGCAAAGTGCATATTGGCTGAGGTGGCAATCGTAAGCGTATTTGCGGTCTTACGATCTGTACACGAAGATAAAAGCACAATAAAGCCTAGTAGCACATACCAAAAACCCAATACCCTTTTCATACTTGTCTATTTTGTTGGTAATGCGCATTCATATATGGCATGGATTTACAAGACCTAGATATTCGCAAAAGCTCGTATGGCCAATGCAGAAGGAAAAATAATCAACCCAATATAAAAAATGTATTTTCCATGTTTTCTGTCTTTTTCAGCATAGGCATATACTTTTTCGCCATTTGGGAGTGTTTTTTTCGCAGTCCACAAGAAGTAGCCAATAATAAGGCCTATAAACCCCCCAAGTAGCGCAAAAAAATAGCCTGTAGCAATCCACGGTCTCTGGCTTTCTTCTGGTTTCGCCAACTGCTTGAGCCGTTCATTTCTTAGGGTGGTGAGCAGGTCTTCATCGATAGATTTTCCTCTCTGTGTCAATACCTTTTGCGCCAGCGTATAATCAAATTCGTTCCACTCATCGGGTTTCAGCAAAATCGCATAAAGTTCTTCATCAGAAAACTCAAACAGGTAATAGTCTTCAGGCAACTCCTCAATCAACTTTTCGGCGTTTTTCTCGAGTATCAGATTTGCACGTTCAAAATCGGAGGGTTTAATCCTGACTTCTACTTCGTTCATCAAGGTATTCCCTGTAAATGTGACATCTACCGGCGGCACATTGTCCCCGAGCTCTGTCTCAACACCATTTTCATTTAAAAGCGAGCCTACCTCCGTCGCTTGTTCTAAGTTCGAAAATCGTTTAAAAATCGAAAATTGTTCCTCCATTAGTTAAACTAGGTTTGCGATCCGTTCGTAATTCCCTGTGGTTTTAAATTTAGGAATTAAAATTGGATCGGTAGAAGATAGTCTGTAGACCCTTAGCTACGCTGGTCAGGTAATTTCCGAAGAGCTAAAATCTGTTGAAGCCAACCCTCTTCAAAAGGGTCAGCCTTTTTTTCCATTTTCCAGTTGCTGTCTCGTTCCTATGCGATAGGCCAGTGCCATATATTCCCTTAATTCATCGGTAAGATCTGCTTTTCTGTAAAGCCTGAAATGATGTACATAAGCCCTTTTTGTTACTTCATCAATTCTATGAAAGCAATGGTTATCGGTAAAGGCCGCTGTAAATACCAAATGCGCATCAATAAAATCTGTACCCAATCTGTTTATCGAAGCAAACCTCATTCTTTTATTGAGCGCTATACGTGTCTTGGCGGGGTGCAATTCAAAATCGCCAATTTTTCTGAACTCAGAAATTAAGTAATTGTAAAGCTGTATAGCCGTTTCGGTTTTGTTAGACAAAAAATTATCGACTGAATTCTGGCCACAGGAATGCCATTGATTTGTATTTACAAATTTCTGTTTGCATTTTGGGCAGGTCCACATACCTCACTTTTTGCAATGTTCAATGGTCAATGTAGATTTAACCGTATTGGTCAAAGTTAAGGAAGATTTCGCCTCAACTTCCCGTTAATTTGTAAATAGAGGATGTCGTTCAATGCAAACCCCAGTTTTACTTCGTAAGCACATTCCGGCAAACTGGAATTTTATGGGCTTATCACTTCTGATCGCTTGCTCAGAGCCCATAACCGAGGCCTTAGGTTTTGTGCGCTATATAAGTATACAATATTTCGTATATTATATAGCCGTGTAGTTCTGATTAAATCCCTCAAGTAGTATACCTAAATTCTTTAATTATACAATCATTGGCTTCAGGATACGAGCGGCATGAATGAAATTATAAGTAAGGATGAGTAAGGGAATAGACTTGGACAGGTTTTCCTCCCTGGAGGGGATAGTATCTTCAGCACCCAAAAGCTGGTCGGGCAGTCGTATACCTCTTGCAAAGAGGGGAGTGCGTTTGTCATGGTTGATTAAAATGCTGCAAAACCTTTTAGAAGATATAAATAGGCCACGGTTAGAGGCAAGCGCCCAGGCCGAACGGGCCACTTCCCATAATAAGGCAGGAATGTGGGGCATGCACGATCAACCAGATATGCCAGTGCCGAGAATCCCCAATTATGCCTTTCTGAACGTTCGCTCTCTGGTTGACAATTTTGTGTTTCCACTTACCGCTGCATTAAAGGCTCCACTTTGGGCCTATGTGCCCGAAGAGCATCGCGGCCCACCAGAGTACTTTGTTTCACACACCTGGAATTCTCTACTTCTCGGACCACCGAAACAGGCCATTGGCACCCTGGATGCCATTGAACACCTGGGAGGTTTCATATGGATCGATTTTGTTGCATACAACCAGCACACCATCGAATCTATCCCCACAGATATGGAGGCCGTGATCGGTGAAATTGGGAAAGTGATTTTTGCTGGTACTCCGGTACCCACCCTTGGTCGCATTTGGTGCCTCTGGGAGCTTTTATGTGCGAACAGGACAGGTACCGATTTCGACATTGGTATTAAACCGGGTTACCGCAATGATAAAATCCTTGCTGTAAATACGCTCTATCGCTCATTCACCGGTGTGGAGAAGGCGGTTGCCACAAAACAGGAAGATCTTAAAATTATTTCGGATGAAGTCCTTTCCCAATTCGGGTCGATCAAAGCGGCCAATGAACACCTTGATGAGGTTTTACGCGAACGGTTTTCCGGGAGCTGGTATGAGCTTCGCGCAAGGGATCAACACCTTGGTTTTCGACCCTGGCCCTGGCTTTACGAACAGATGGAAGGGGGGCAAAAACTGGCGAATAAACCTGTTAAAGAGACAGATCCGTATTACGGGCCAGGAGTTAGGAGAAGTGTTATGTTTGGCTCAGATAAGACTACTTTTGATCACCTGATTGAATCGGGTTTGAACGTTAGTAGTGAAGAAGTTGCAGAACATCAGCTTAGAATGAGCAAGCGAACAGATCTGGCTCTGGCAGACGCCGTACGAGATACTAATTTCCAGCTGGTTAAGGCACTCCTCGAACTGGGAGCCAACCCGGAGAAGGTCATAGTTCATGGCACTGCACTTGCCCATGCTGCCCGTAGCGGAAATAAGAAGATGTGCGTGCTATTACTAGACCATGGCGTGGATATCGACGGGGGTAAGGGCCTGGCCCCCTTGGCCTGCGCTGCGATAAAGGGGCATGAGGAAATCGTTAGGCTGCTTCTTGATAGAGGAGCAGATCTGGAAGCTGATGCCGGTGGTCCTGGAACCGCTTTGTTTCAAGCCTCGTCTTCGGGTTATCTTGGCATCGTAGAATTATTACTGGATCAGGGGGCTGATATAAATGCCAAAACCGAGAAGAGGGCTACCGCCTTAATGATTGCGACAGTTAATGGTCACTTGGAAGTAGTCAAGCAATTAATAAGTGTGGGGGCGGAACTTGACTGCACAGACCGCAGCGGTGACACAGCGCTCCATCATGCCGCTCATAAGGGATTGGCAGCGATCGTCCTGAAATTACTGGAAGCTGGCGCAGATCGTACATTGGTAGACAAGTATGGTGATACTGCTTTTGACTTAGGAAAGCGAGCTGGGCTCCTGGATGCAGCAATACTCAAGCAGCTTCAAATCTAATTATCAAAGGTCTCCTAAGCACTGCGTTTATAAAATTTTTATCGAACCTCAAGAACCAAAATTGAATACCTCAATTAAGATTTGTAACGGTAATGCCCAATTATCTTGTAATTAAAAAGACAATCTTCCAAAACCTGGCCGCCACCAATGTTATGTACGATCAAATTCCTTTTCCCATCTTTAGATTTCTTGTTTACTACAATCCCAATATGTGTAATTGCGCCACCAAGATTCCAACACACAATATCACCCATCGTATAATCTTTGGGGTTATTGGTAATTGGTTTTTCTTTTCCTTTCCTTTTAAAAAAGACCATTAAGTTAGGAACCCGCCGGTGATCTATATTTTTATCTGTTGATTTTAGCCCCCAAAGATTTGGGTACAGCTTAAAATTTGCCTTCATGTCTTCATGTACTTCTTTTTGCAGATCGATTCCTAGTTTGCGAAACGCTCTTATGATCACATCTGTACAAACACCTTTATCTGCCGGTATATCACCATTGGGATAGTCAATAGAAAAATAAGACGGGTCATAGGTCACTTTTTGACTGGTTAATTCTAAAGCGCAATCGGATAAGTAGGAAGAAATGGTTTCCGTCTGGCCCTGGCAAAGTTGTGCAGTAAAAAGCGCAAGGATAACTAATATCTTTTTCATGGATAGTTGCTTTGCTTTGAATTTACATAGGCTAAACTATCTTAAGTGTTACAAAATTGAAAACAGAAATGAGTAAAGAGAACCTTTGGGTGAGTTATGACGTTCTTTAGATCCCAAGAGTTGGAAGGTGCTTTACTTTGTGATACCTCAAAGCCGCGGTAATGCAATTTTTTAATTCTGCCTTTGGGACCTTTCGGTCTATTTGGAATATTATAGCCCGGTTGCCCTCAAATTGAAAGGTATCGGCGTATAGCATTTTAAAAGTCGTTACCAATCTGCTATTGCAATTAAAGTACATTGCGTATTGTCCAGGTGTTTTTTCTTTCCAATCTATTCTAAGTGTACTCCCGGTCTTTGTAACATAGCTGGGTTCACTCCATTTGAGTGTTTCTTCAATAGCATTAATATCCTCTAGTTCACCTGCTGTCTCTAAAATTAGCTGCCTAAGGCCCTCCAGTTTTTTTCTGGCAGAAACCGGATAACTTCTTAAAAGGTCCACCACTTTAGGGTTTGTCTTTATTTTAAGCTCTTTCATGAGCGTGGCTTTTTAACCATTCAACTTGTCTGCATATAGTATTGATCCCTAAAATAGCAAACTTTAGAACAAAAAATACCCCTGGTTTTTACTATTTGTTTAGTTTTTCTTCGAATAAAGAAACCAACTTAACAACCTCTTGTTTTTTAGGATATTGCCGGGCCAGTTTTTGGGTTAGCTCCTTACCCAGGCTACAAGACTTGTTTTTATAGAGGCATTTGTTATAATATGCCAGGGCTAGTCTGTAGTTGGCATCGTATTCTGCAGGGAAGATCTCTAAAGCTTTTTTGTACTGAAATATGGCGTTGTTCCAGTGCTTTTTTTCAAGCCAGGCATCTCCATCTTCAATAAAGAATAAATACTCTTCAGATTGTTTTTTAAATTCTATGACCCTGATCTTCTCAGTAGTGGCTTGATCGTTTTTAGCGAGTTCATACAAAAAGTAATAGCCTAGAGATGCTATAAAAATACCAATAACCCACATGGTCATTGCTTCTTGTTTACGCTGCCTTAAGACTTTCTCTCTGATTTTAGCCAATTGGGCGGGTGAAGCCTTTTTTAATTCCAGGGCTCCCCCGGCTTTTTTGTAGTAAGCCTTTCG
Source organism: Flavobacteriaceae bacterium (assembly GCA_965212595.1). Classification (GTDB taxonomy): domain Bacteria; phylum Bacteroidota; class Bacteroidia; order Flavobacteriales; family Flavobacteriaceae; genus Poritiphilus. The sequence continues at coordinate 529,277 of CBDBVE010000007.1, read as the reverse complement.
AAGATTTAGAAAAGATCTTTCTCTCGTAAAAAGCCGCTTTCTTCGGAGCAATTTTTTATTGTTCCGAATACTATTTATCATGGCCTGTGCCGCTGCCCCAGCTCCAAACATCAGGACCTTAAAACTAAGTTAGACTGTACCAAATTCTTTTTTATTCGCTTTTGTTAATATGAATGATTTTGAGTTCCTTACTGTCTTTATCCCTTTTTGAACGCCCATAGAGTCCTATTGTTATGTCATCAGGCGAATTTGTGGGAAGTTCATCAGCGCTTACATAAGTGTACATTCCATATGCCTGGCCGGAAACAACCCAGCCTTCCGTGGTGTTAAGGTTAACAACACCAAAGTCGCCAGCCGGTCCCCCACCACTGGCCGGGCCATAAGCTTGCATTGAGGCCAGGGCTTGGGCTTCCATATCATCTAGCTCGCTGAGGTCATCAAAAATGATATAAGTACCGTTTTCAAACAATACCCAATTTTCGTATTCAGGGTTTATCGCAAGTTTTACATTATCGAGCAGGGATTTTGGTTTGCTTTTAATATGTACCACTTCTTCCCGGTCAACAGAGGCCTTCTTTTTGTTCTCACAGGCCATTAAAGTCATAAGCAAAAAGAGTGCGGCTAAAGTTTTCTTTACCATGGTCGAAATTTAGGTCTGATGAATTTTACCACCTCCTCTTAAAGATAAGAGATTGCATGGAATTGGCTATTTCAACTGAAAATGTATATGGTCATCGTGCCTAACTGCCTGGCAACCGTGAAACCTAACCTTTCCATGGCTAAGGTTTAGCCTGCTTTTGAGATGTGGTTCTATAAAGAGTTTACCTATTTCCTTTTGCTTTAGTATTTGTAGTGCTAATTGATGTGTTGCCTTTTCAGAAAATTCGATGTCTTTATTGACTTTTCCAAAAGTCAGGTACCTGGGGAAGTCATACTGCCAGTTACCCTTGCTCTTGCAAAGGGCAATTTGGTTGTATTCTCTTTTTGTAGGCCCTTCATAGACTCCATAGCCCGAAATTGAGGGTTTTTTATTGGTTGTTTTGCCTTTAGGTTCTTTGTAAACCAGTGAAATGTCTATTTTTTTTCCGTCATTATGGCTTAAGTGTGGAAGTAAGGGAAACTTGTTGACGAACGGAAAATTTGCATCCAAATAAACCAATTTAATACCCGGGTTTCTTTGTTCAAATTGTGTGGCTATTCTTCCCAGGGCACGATTCAATTCTGGTCTGACGTAATTTCTGTTGCTCAGCCTATAAAAGAAAGAATGGGCTTCGAGAATATCACTTTCCTCTATTTTTTCCCGTCCAAAAATAGGAGCGGTATACGGAACAATCAAAAAGGTGGTAAAGAGATATAGACCCGTGAAAAGCCCCAGCTGTTTTAGTCTTCTTCTTGAGGCGGTCTTCCTGATCGCCAAAATTGCAATGAGGTATACAATTCCACCAATTTGAGTGATGACCGTCAAGAAAGTGAAAATTAGAAAGTGAAGCAGTATTTTTAAAAGTCTTCTCAAATTCACTTTAAGGTTTTTTCAAACCAAAGATTTCTTACCCTCCCGGTGGAAACTTTTAAGCCTGTTATTTCATTTTTATCGTTTCGTTGAAAATTTATCATTCCCCCATCGCTTGAGAACATGTCATTCTTTACTACGGTCAAACCAAAATCACTTACACGAGGATGTGTACCTACAAGGTTTCCTTCTTTAATGATAAAGGTGTAATACGTACTTAACTCCGGGCTGTAATAGGTCCCTAAGAAGGCATTGAGATCTTCAGTGCTGTAATTTGGTGGGCTAAACTCGTCAGAGATAATGGGATCTCCTCCATCAATGACAACAACCATCTGCTTCTTTTTGCCTTTCTCTTTAAAAGTAACTCTTAAATCTACCCCAACATTGAGCATTTTAAACTCGTCTTTAGAAAGTGGAGCCAACAGGCTTTCGTTTCCGGGACCCCTAAAGTATCTCAAGGTGTCTTTCTCGACATGAATTTTTCTGGCATAACTACCTGCCTCATTCCAGTAATGCCCGGTAAAACGCTCTAATTGTTCAGCATTGAGTTTTATAAAAGTAGGGGATACGCTATTGGTAGTTTGACTTTCGGGCGTTTCTTTGAAATGGTCTTTAAGAAAAAGGTCGGCGACCTGTAATGACAATGAAGCGGGATTAGACTCTGCCAGATTGGTAAAGACCATTACTGCAAAATCCTGGTCGGGAAATCTCCCTAGGTAACTACGAAAGCCCGCATCTCCACCGCTGTGCTGAATTTGGTTTAAGCCTCTGTGCGTATTTACAAACTGGCCATATGCGCCTCCAAATGTGTTCCCATCGTTCAGTACGGCCAGCGTATTCATTTCGGTAATGATCTTTTCATTACCTACTTTCAGCCTGTTAAAATTCATTGCCCATAAGGCCAGGTCTTCAACGGTAGTAAAGAGGCTGGTGGCACCAACATTGGCATAATTTAGTACACTTTTTTTATAGCCCGTATCAGTGGTATGGTAAGAATACGCCCTGTTTTTGACGATTTTTTCATGGTCGTCATAAAAAAGCGTGCTATTCATTTTTAGTGGCTTAAACATCTTTTCTTCGGTATATTCTGCAAAGGTTTGGCCCGATACCCTGGCAACCACTTCTGCCAACAGGGTGAAGCCGGTATTGCAGTAGGTGTACTCGGCGCCTGGTTCGAAGTTCAATTCTTTTTGCTTCGCCACTAATTTTAAAATGTGTTCCTTGGTAATGACATCGTCCCATCTCCAACCTGCCATACCCAGTAGGTCCCATTGATCTCGCAACCCGCTGGTATGCGAGGCCAAATGCCGTAAAGTAATGGTCTTACCAAAATCTGGAACTTCAGGAATGTATTTTCGTATGTCATCGTCAAAAGACAATTTTCCTTCTTCTTGCAAAAGCAGTATGGCGAAAGCCGTGAATTGCTTGGAAACCGATGCAATATGAAATACCGTAGCAGGGGAAACTGGAATATCATATTCTAACTGCGCGCTACCGTAACCTTTCTTGAAAACAATTTCTCCCTTGCTAACAACAGCAACCGAAGCACCGGGCTTATTGATATCGTTAAAGGTTCTAAAAATGCTGTCTATCTGTTGTTCGCTGACAGAAGAAGTAGGTGCCTGCGCCTTTAGGCCCAGTCCCGCAAGGAATAAAATGATTAGGGTTGTACGTATACGGACGGTTTTACTTAGTATCATATTTGGCGTTTTTTGAAGAATTATTCTGGCTTCCTGAGGCAAATTTTGCCATATAGGAGGCCATTAATTTATGATCTTTTAAATGTATGAATTATTAGCAAGACGGGGCTTTAACTCAAAAAGTTGAGAATTGCTTTTTTCTGCATTTAACTTTTGTCTCTTATTAGCTTAATTTTTCCGTCCTCAAATTCAAATTCAGAAGTCCCTTTCATGACCAGGGTATCTCCGGATTTTAGCCCATTGGGTAAGTCTACCGCCAAAACCGCTTTATAGTGAATAGCAATCTCTACCTTTTGCTTTTTAAATTCCCAGGAGGTAATGGTTTGCTTCCTTTGTCTGAAGTAGCCCTTTGCCGCTTTGGCCTGCTGTTTAAAAGCCGTAATACCGTCTGTTCGTAAATCCACCTTTTCACCAGAAACATTTTCGAAAACAAGGTGTTCGTGCAGGTCTTTTAGCATGCCGTCAACATCAAAATTGTTATAGGAATTTACATAGTTTTCAATAATTTCTTTTTGATGGTCCTTCATGGCATTGGGAGTTTACAAATTTTCTCGAAAAACCTATTCTTGCACTTGCACCACAGGTGATATCAGACCTTTTAACAACTTACCAATATCCCTGTTTCTATGTACATTGGAGAAATATTCGGCCCCGGGACCATCTGCAAAAAGAGGTACCACTGCTCCCGTATGTTCTTTGGTTGTCCATCCTATTTGTACATTGGGATAGCTATTAAAATCTGCAAGTACAGCCAGACCGCCTGTTTCATGATCAGCCGTAAAAATCACTAGGGTTTCTCCGTTGGCTTTAGAAAAGCTCAGAATACGTGAAAGGGTTTGCTGTATAGACTTTAACCCATTTATGGTCCTTTCTGAATCATTAGTGTGCGAAGCCGAATCTATTTCTTCACATTCTACAAGCATTACAAAAGGCTTGTTCAAAGATACCAGATGCTCAAGGGCTACCTCAGTCATTCGTGTAAGATTAGGTGAAGAGCTTAGGTCCTGGATTTCATCCTCTTCAAAAATAGCCGCGATAGGTTTGGATGCATCTCCTTTGGTGGTAATGTTCAAAGAGTTATCTAGCAGGCTAAATCGTTGTTGCAGTATTTCAAGCGAGGTTTCCTTGTCTGGTACCTCGTCTTCACCCACATCCTCGAGCTCTCCGAAGATCAAGTCTAGCTCACTTGCCGCAATTTGTGTCAAAATTCCTCTTGCGTCATCTTCATTTCTTATGTGCGCCACGAAGGCTGCCGGAGTGCCATCCCAAACATAGGAATCTGTTACAATGCCAGTGGCGTATTGATGATCTGAGGCAACTTCCATAATATTTTTTAAAGGTTTCTCATCTTTGTCCAACCCTATAAAGCCAAAATTCGTTGATGTTCCTGTCGCCATTGCCGTAGCCGACGCCTCCGAATCTGTCAGCGGGCCATACACAGACCTGGGGTCGTGCCAGCCCTTTACGCTAAACTCCTGCCATACCAAAGGATCGTCTTCGCCTTGTTGAGAAAGCATGGCTAAGGAGAGGTGTGAAAAGCCCATTCCATCTGCTATAAAGACAATGATATTTTTAGGTTTTACTCCCAGGCTGTCTGTAGGTATTTTTTGAGAAACTTTACCTGGGGAAAAGCTAATGTCCTTAGATGAAGCACCGATGATTTTTAAATTGAGCAGATAGAAAACAGCTGTGAGAAGCAAAACAATGACCAGGGCTGTAAGAAGGCTTGTTTTTTTCCAGTTTTTCATAATTAAAGCGGATAGGAGTTGGTTGTAAACAATAAGCAATGAACAGTAAGCAATTAGCAATCTTATGTATTAAATCTAAGAAGAATTTTTGTAAGTTACAGCCAGACTAGCAATTTTTGGAAGGCTGTCTTCAACAGGGTGTGGGGGCTACTATTAGGTTGCTTGAGCTATGTATCTTTGCCCACTTTTCCCTGCTCCAAAACAAAGGTCATATTCCGATGTCTGATTGCCCTTATTGGAATGTTTTCGAGCTGCGTTCTCGTTATTTCAAAAGCTTTGTATAAGGTCTTGCCATCGGCCAGAAGCCCATAAAAACAGTCTGCCCATTCTTCTGCTTGTAAGCCAGTGATATTGGCCTCACTTGCGGCCATATTGGCAAACCTGGCTACCTCTACTGCGAGCAGTAATGCATTGCATGTGGCAAGAACAACTAATTTGGTGTTGGACTCTTGCAAGAGACCTGCAAAACCATCGGCAGACATTAGTTCCTTTCCAAAAGCAATTGGCTTTTCCCTGAGATCATCCATTTCACTAAAAACCAGATCGCCGGTTTCTTTGTCCACGCCGACTACCAAATGCAGGATATCGAATTGGTCGTTTGCGAGGAGTTGCAGTAAACTTTTACGGGTTAAATTTTTTTCTACCTGAACACATCCGGGGAAAGCATTTTTCAAAACTTTGACATCCAGATGAAACCCCATTTCATGTGTTGAATAGAATTTTGAAGCCGCACAAAGAATCCTGGGGTTCGTTATAGATTCAAGTTTAGGGGTTTCATTAATATAGCTACGTTCAATTTCCTTTAAATTTTCGGCTATTTTCTTGAAATTGGCTTCGGGGACATTTACTTTGAGGTATTCAGAAATCTTAAGATACAGTTTTTTTAGACCCTGTTCATCTGCTGAAGTTCCTTGTAACATTGATAATGGTGTGGGTAAGTCGTTTGGCGAAAAGCCAGAGTGACAAATTGGGATCACAGGTATTTTACGAATCCATGCAGCTCCTGCCTCAAAATTTACCCAGGGGCGTATAACCGATTCCTTACTACAGAGCACAATAAGAATACCAGCTTCGTCTAGAGCCTCATCAACTTCATCTAGCCACTTTTCTCCAAGTTTTATTGAATTTTCATCTGAGGATACGAAAATTTCCAACATACCTAGAAAATCCTTAACTAGGTTGACTTTCAAAGATTGAGCTAAATCGGTTTCCTTAGAAATATGACTTATGAAAATTTTTTTGGAATTCATCTATTAAAATTTGTCTGCTAAATTTAAGAAAAAGCCATCTCACGATTGTATTTAAGGCGATATTCCTTAGGGGATAAGCCCGAATATCTTCTAAAAGTGCTTCTAAAAGCCTTTTCATCATTGTACCCAATACCATACATTACCTCAAGAATAGTATCTGTTGTGGATTCTAGTTTCTTCTTGGCCGCTTCTATTTTAACCCTTTGAATATATTCTAAGGGGGTATTGGCGGTGGCTTTTTTAAATCTTCTCAAAAAACTACGACCGTTTCAAATTTACCATGTTTGCTATCTCATTGATGTTTAGCCGTAGACTATAGTTGTTCTCAATATAATTCTGAGCTTTTTTAATTGGTTCATCTGCGTGTTCTTTTTTGTCCTCTAAAGATGATAAACTCGCTTTGACCAACTCTATTGAAGTCGATCTCCGATATTTTAGAGCACCAGATCGCTGTTTCTCTTCCAAAGAAGCGCTCTATTAGGTAAAGTGTAAAGTTGAGGATAGAGTAGGCCCCACCACTGGAGTATATCCCATTATCCTCACAAATGATCCTTTTCCGGAATTAAATTAACTGCAGGATATCGACGTTTGAATAACTCATGGGCGGTCCAATGGGTTGCACACAACTTTCCGTTTAGTAATCCGGTTTCGGCAAGAAGAAAAGCTCCTTTGCACAAGCTGGCGATCTCGGCGTCATTTTCTATCCTCTGTTTTTTGATCCAATGAACAAACTCCATGTTATTGCTGATCTCTTTTTCAAGATCTCCGCTGATCGGTGAGACAATGATCAAATCCGTGCTTAATACTTCCGCAATAGTCGCCGTGGGTTGAATGCTAAACAATTCTTGATAAACCACGGGTTCTCTTGATAATCCTACCAGATCTATCTTAAAAGGATTTTCGGGCAGTTCATTCAAGCGAGTAGTGTAAGAATTTGCCATTCGAATCAAGTTGAATGGCGCTATAATGGTATCCACGATGCTGTTACCGGCCGGAATAATTACACTTATATGTTTCATAATGACAAAGTTAAATAAACTTTATGTCGTAAACAACCCTTTAAAATGTCGAAAAAGACACATTTTTAGACTATAAGTACGTCATATCTTTTGTATTTGAATCATTGTTGAATCAAAAAAACTAAAGATGGACAATCAAGAAATTACGGTAGTATACAAATGGACCGCTAAGCCCGGGAAGGCAGAGGAGTTTAAAATTGATTTACCAGGAAGTGGAGAAGCAGATGAAGGAAACAGAGCCAGGAGCGCTTAAAGTAGACTGCTTCTTCGATGCGGGTACTGGGGTGCTATTGGTTTATGACTTATTTGAGAATGGAGCCGCCCTGGGCATACACCTCGGAACAACTGCAGCGGGACATTTTTCCAAACTTGCTTCAAATCGCTGAACCAGGGCCGTTCTTATTCTGTGGAGATGTACCTGAACAATTAAAGCAGGCTGCTATTGGTATGGGATTGGACGCAACATTTGCTCCTCGTGCCTTTGGTTTTGATAGAAGTCTCGTAAAATGAACTTAATAACTGAGGATTAATAGTATGGTGATTCACCCTGGCCCATATCAGGTCAGGTTGAATTGCTTATTCTACTTTGGCAGATTTTGGTCCCTTAAAGTGGGCATAAAAGCTTGTGATAATGGCAAGAGATGAAACTATGGTCATCACGGTTCCAGGAACAAAGTTTACATATCCACCCAAATCCATAAAAAGGAAATAACCTAAATCGGCCAAACCTCCTGTAATAGCGGCTAAAAAAATAGCATTCCTGTTTCCTTTCCAAATGAAAAAAGCACAGATAAAGGTTACAATTCCAATCCAAAATAAGTTGAAGCCGTGTTGTCCGATGACCGCTCCGGCCGCTTTGGGGTATTCTATTTGCAAGCTAGCGGGGTCTACGGCATCTGCAATTCCAGCGACAGAGGAAGAAATGTCATCGGTAAGTATACCTTTCATGGTCATTACGCCGGCAAATACGTGAACCAGGCCCCAAATAATCCACAATACGGATGATGTCTTTAAAAGCACCGATACGTTTTTCATTCTAATAGAAGATTTAAGTTTACACGAAAATCTATCAATTTCATTAGCCCTCCATTAATGTAGATTAAGAAATTATATTTTTCTTATCCTCTCGTTTTTGATTTTGCTTAAGGCTTCGGCCGTAATTCCTAAATACGAAGCGATCATTTTTTGAGGAACTCGTTGCAAGATGTCTGGATAAGTTTTCTGAAAATACTCGTACCGTTCCAAGGCCGAAGCACTCATTAATTGAATGACCCTTTTCTGTAAAACTGCGATTCTTCTTATGAGTTTTTCGGGCTCCCGTTCGTTCTTTATGTCTTTTTGAGCAACAATTACCGTGGAATTTTCAAGAGCATCAATGAACAAATCACAGGGTTCTTCCGGGGGAAGATTATCCGCAATTATCCAACCCTCCGGTGCAAACATAAAAATATGTTCTTTCCCCTTTGAGTCGATAGAATAGCTTCTTAAAAGCCCGGATATTACCGTATAGATCTTAGTGTTAAATTCACCATTTCTTTGAAGAACCTCTCCCTTTTTTACACTTATTTTTTCTCAAGTTTTGTGCAAATTTCATATTAATATGCCCAACCTTTACGGCTGTCGTTTTATTTAGAAAAATAGTCCCTCATCGGGTCAAAATAATGGTTTTTCCACCCTTGTTTATAATGTTCGCCACTTTCAGGAACCCTGGTATGAATCAAAGTAAGTTCTGTACCTCCATTGACCTCATGGAGCAGTATCTCTATTTGTGAATCTTCCTCATCTTCCATGAACTGAGATGTCCTCCACGATTGGAGGATTCTCTTATTTGTTTCTAAATCAATGGTTTTGCCTTCAATATAACCATCCCAGGCTATAAATTTATCACCAATTTTGTCTGTTATGGAGGCAGCTCCACCGGTCATGGCAGTATGGCCCTCACCTGACAACCATGTCTCATAAATTTTCTTGGCAGTGGTATCGAATGATGTTTTCAATGTAAATTCCATAATTGATATTGAATTTGCGACCGGCCTTTTTTTTGTGGCCTATTTCAGTAAACTGCACTTATAAAGAGACGACTTCTAATCTCCTGCCCAGGGTGTTCCAAAGATTCCCACCCCTAATTCTACCCAAATCAATAATAGAAGCACAATTAGAATGAAAATAATTACTTTTTTATAGTTGCCAATCTTTATACTCATGATGTGAAGTTTTGCCCTGAGTACAATTTACAAAATTCAATCCCTTCGTTAAACAAACAACTTCATTGCTCTAAAGTTTTACTCACCTTTTTGAGCCTTGAGTTCGTCAATGATCTTTGCATCTATCCAATAGATATCCTGATTGCTTGTGTAGAACAGATACTTACCGTCTGACGTGACAAAAGGGCAAAGCTCATGGTTTTCTGTATTAATTGCCGCACCCATATTCCTGGATTTGGACCAGCTCCCATCTGCATTTTTAAAACTAATATAAAGGTCACCTCTACCCATGCCGTCAGGACGCATACCGCAGAAAATAAGGTAAGCTTCACCCGGATCCACAAATACGTCGGCCTCATATTCTTCAGAATTGACAGCATCGCCTAAGGCAATTGCCTTTTGAAATTCTCCATCGACAAATTTCGAATAATAAACATCATAATCGTAATCTATCCTTTCTTCGGGGGCGTACACATTAGATGAAAAGTACATGCTACCATCCTTAGTAAAAGAAATATAATATTCGTTCCTGGAAGAGTTGATATTAGGACCCACATTGATGGGTTCAGACCAGCCCATCCCACTTTTTTCAACATACCAAATATCCTGGTCTTTTAGATCTCCTTTACCGTCCATGGCCCTTTTTGAAATAAAATACAAGCGCTGCTCATTCGGTGATAAAAAAGGGTCGTTATAGCCATACCTTTCGTGAGAAATAACGATTTCTGGCTCACTCCACCGCCCGTCAACCAGTTTGGAAAATCTAATCTCATTTTTCCCATTGACATCTACACCATAGTAAAACGCTGTTCCATCTTTGCTGAAAACCGATCCGAATTCAGACTCTTCGGTAGATATAAAGTTCGGCGCAAATACCTTCCGTACCATACCTGGCGGTGTTTGCCCGATATAGGCTCCTTTTAGTTTGAAGGTTCTAACCTTGGTCTTATCGGCACCACTGGCGATCAGCAATTCAGAGATTTCCTCCTCTTTGGTTCTTATCGCGATTTCTAAAGGCGTACTCCCCCTGTCATTTTTGGTATTGACGGCTACGCCTCGGTGGATCAATTCCTGAGCAAATACCAGGTTTTTTTTCAAGACGGCCAACTCCAGCAGCGATGGCCCGTATTGATTTATCCACTCATTATTAGGTTGTAAGCTGACAAGGGTATCAAAGAAGACCTGGCTATTAAACCTGACGGCCATATGAAGCGGTGTTGCTCCTTGACTGTCTTCCCCATTGATAGCTATTCCTCTGTCGACAAGGAAATCAAACACTTCCTGTTTGCGGCAGGCTACCGCCCAGTGCAGCAGTGATCTACCACGATTATCCTGTACGTCTATGGAGCTAGCCTGGAGCAGTGAATCTAGCCTTGCTAGGTTTCCCTGACAAGCCGTTCTATGAATGCTCTGTGCGTTTAGGTTGAAGGCGAATAGGGCAAGAAGTGCTAGAATATAAATAGAGTCTCTCATATTGCGGCAATTGTATAGGTTTTAATGCTAATTTAATACTTGGTGCGTCGGAAATAGGATGAGCAATAATTTTCCAGTTCTCATAGTCCTTTGTTTTTAAGTGCTCTTAACTTCAACTCCAATTCCTTAATCAATTGTTTTGAGGCTGGTTCGTTGTGCCTTTTTAATTCTTCAATAATCAGTTCTACGGTTTCAGGAGAATGGCTTTGTTCAGGTTCTGGCTTAAAACTCTCCTCAGGTGCTAACGAAAAAAACAAGCTGTCAGACCAGTCATTTCTTTCAAAATCTAGCACCATATGTACGCGGTCTGAGTCGCCCAAATTTGCAACGGAATGTATATAGTTTACATTGGTATACCAGCATTCTCCCGCTAACATGGTTAGTTGATTATCGTCCAGGACAAACTGCACGCCTTTGTTTGTAGTGATAGGAATGTGCAACCTAAAGTTATTATTCTCATAGCCAAGTTCGTGATCTCTATGCGGTTTTATTTTGGCCCCTACACTTAGTCTTAAAAGCCGTGCGGTGAGGACAGGGCATTTAAAAGACTCGATTACTTCCTTAAAATAATTACATCCCCGCAGTGCTGAAGTTTCTGATATTACAGGATTTGTTGTTGAAAAGGCGTAAATATTGGTGCCATCTCCATCAGGTGCATAGAGTGAAATAGCGTCCCAGTTGCCCTTATAGCCCTGGGTATTAAAATGTGGGATCCACTTTTTATTGAGAATTAATGAATAATCATGGAGGAGCTTGTCCTCGTCAAACTCAAAGGGGAGTTTTAAATATGTGGTTTTCTCTCCCATTTATTGTATTTCATATTGAACTCAATCTTAAAGGTTTCTTTCAAGTTTATAAACTAAGCTGTTCGTCAAAATACTCAAAAATTGTATTAAGGGTTTTGCGCGTTGGGTGACCTGCTTCATCTACAAAATCTAGGGTTAATATCGAATGCCCCCTCCCGGGTATTTCGTGAAAGATGATTCTTTGTTTTTTATCTACTTTATTAAAAGTCTTATCAATCAAGTTAAACTTCTTTGCTGTACATATTTTGTCTTTTTGAAATCTGCCACAATGTATTGGGCCAACTCTATCTATATTACTTTTAATCTTTTTTATTTCACTGGGGCTCATATGCAAGGAATTCTGGTTGAAAATGGCCAGTGAAGGCTGACTGGCAAAACCTGCTAAAACATCTTCGTTTGCCATGAGCGAGATCGCAAAATTTCCTGTCAAACACATCCCAATAACAGCAACCCCCTTTACTTTATACCTGGTTTTTAGTGCTGAGCAAAGCGCGGAAAGATAGTCAACAATAGGGCTCGATTCATTTTTTGAAAACACTTTAAATTCGCGCCGCATGCATAAAACGCGAACAGAATTTCCAAGCTTTGCTATTTTGCCAATTGGGCCAAAAAGGTGGGGTAAGACAACGGTATAGCCTTGTTGTACAAACCTATCGGCCAAAGAAAGGGTCTCCTGCCCAATACCAGGTAATTCCTGTATGATGACTACAACTTTTTCTCCTTTCCCTATGGTATAGACATCATGTGAAGCAACCTTTTTGTTCCTCATTGTATATGAGAATCTTTCTTTGCGGTATTCTTCAATTTGTGTAATAAAGCCCAATTTTGATTCCTTAACAATGTATAATCAATAATTCCTCTTAATGTAGGGAAAATTGCCGGAATTTAGGTTGGGTATTAGGGGCTTATGAACTCAGTTGATCTGGTGTTTGGCTTTTAACTCTGTTTTTTTGCTTTTGGCAATTTTCGCAGTCCGTATCTGGAGACGTAGATTATGAACCCGAATATGATGAGCATCCCCAGGGCGGAAGGAAGGTATTGGCTGTGAGGTTGATATTGATCGAACACCGTTCCAATGAATGCAGCTAAAAGAGCGGCGAAGGCACTTGTCATTTTATAAATATGTTCATAAATCCAAATACGACGTCTCTTATAGGCTTTTTTTGGAATCAAATACCTCAAAAAATCATAGCTTACAATAAAGAGTAGGGCTCCCACTGTGCTATAGATTATGATTGGAGACCATATCATACCAATTGACTTAAAATAGTATAAAAAGTAAGCCAATACCAAAAGGCTTATAATGGCAACCACGACATCAATTTTTTTAGGGGTATTCGATTTTAGCTGCAGACATCGATATCCAGAGAATGAGACATAACCGCTTAAGACGGTGATGACCAGTAAGAAAGTATTTCTTCCAAATACAAACACTCCTATTAGCCCAGTCAGGATAACGATCGATATAAATCTTATAAAGTACCTCCCGGCCTTATTGTGCAGCTTCCCTCCCTTGACGGTTAATAAGGCAATGACTCCAAGTATAAGGCCAATAGAGCCTGTGATTATATGAATTAAGATATTCGATTTGTGTAGTAGTTCCATTTTTATAAAATTGTTTGCTGTACCCCTTCTTTGTGGTCTGCTGTTAGGTCAGTGGCAAGTAGCGGAAATTAAGACGAAGTAGAAAGCGAAAACTGGCGAATGGCCAAAACAAGCAGTGAATGATACCGGGAAAAGGGTGAGTGAAAAGAGCAAAACTGCTACCTGAATAGTAAAACCTACTTATTCAATTTTGATCAGCTTGCGAATTACATTTGAATAACTTTTGCTGCTTGTAATCGGTTCCAGTCCCTTAGCGCCAAACAGAATTAGAAAGCGTCCGTTTAAATGCGGCTTAATTTGCTTGATATGGCTTGCATTTACAATATACTTTCGATGCACCCTGGAAAATTTTTCCCCCAATCGCTTTTCAAAAAAAAGAAGCGAATAATCACAGAGCTTTTTTTCTCCTTTTAGATCATAGACAAAGGAGTAATTGTCATAAGCTTCAAAGTAGACGATCTCCTGAATAGGAATCAAAAAAATATTTTCACCTTGCCTAACCGGGACTTTGGTAATAGGATCTGTCGTATCTGATGGAACTTCACCTGCCTTAACTTTTTCTTTTGAGGTATCGTTGATTTGAAAAAAACTAAAGCCCAGGATCAGAGAAATTATGCCATTAAACAGATACATTTTCCCTGAGGTAAAAGGATGGTACTGCTGGTTATCAAACACCAGAGACCTAATCATATGTTCAATTTCTGTGGCTACCGCACCCACCAAAAGGAAAACCAAAAAGAGCATGAAATACAATTTCCATTTTGGCTTAATATGAAGCTGAAACCAGGATTTGTTTAAGCCAATAACCACCAGGGTATACCCTATAAGAAAACTCGTTGACAAGGACTGAATACTCCACTGAATCCAGTTGAGGTCAGCATTCAGAATGTAATTAGCTGTCCCTATTCCCAGGCCAACAAGTATGATATGCGGGAAAAACCGATTGGCTCTCTTAAAATCAAATTGTGCAGCGGTCATTGCCTAAATCTAAGAAAACTTGCCGGAATTTGCCATAGGAAAACGGTGATATCTATCTAATGGCCGCTGTCGCCTTTGAAAAACGCAAAACAACCTTGGAGTCAGGCTCCAGGCTGCAGATTTTGTATGCTTACTTGATTACCTCACTGATCTGAATGACCGGCTGAATATCGGTATAGTTCGGAATGTCACCCAGGATTTTTTCCGCATTGGGCCCGAAAGCCTCATTGTATTCGGAAAGAGTGTTGAAGTAAAAATATCCAATGGCTACATAAGGAACAGGTTCTTCAGGAGTTCTCCCGGCTATTCCCTTGTCGATGGCATAACCCTTTAATGGCTCGCCAAATAATTTGGCACACATTGGCATGTGATTCTTGGCATAGTAATCCATGTCAAAGGTTTTTCCTTCTTCGTTAGGGTAAAGTATGGATATTTTGACCATACCTTCTTCAATTTTAGAGGAATCTGTTGTGGAAATAAGTTGGAAACTACTAAGGATCAGGATGGCGCTAAAGACCACCAGGAAAATTTTGGCTTTCATTTTGCTAGAATTTAATGATTTGTAATACGTTACTATATTTTTATGGAATCTGCCGCAACCTTCCAGGCTAAAGATAGTAAATTTACTGGCATACTTCCAGCGTCATTGTCCGTTTTTAGTGGTGGTAATCAATACTTTTGGTCTCATCCCTGAGGGGCGGCACTCATTTACTTTGTTTATTAAGACTTTTGAGCCTCTTGAAAGTGATAACGGCAACAGAGTTGTTATAACATAAGCTACATTTCTTAGAAAGGAACAAAAATCAAAAACGACCTGGAAGACACCAAGCCGTTTTATCTTTTTAGTAAATATTAATACTACACCAACTTATTGCATCAGACCGAAATTTCAGGTTTGTGTAAACTTACAACAGTCAATACTGCGATACCATTTACCCAATAGTAATAAGCGTCTATTCCTCTAAACGAGAAAATAAAAGGAACTACCAAAAATACTAGAGCCACCAAAAAATCTACGATTAAATGAACTTTATAGGGTATTATACGGAATACTCCCAAATGATGATTTGTCAATAATGTTAGCATAAATGCTGCTATGCCTGTTACCACCGAAAGATATAGGGCTAAGGGATGCGAGTTGCCTAAACCCAATATATAAGGTAGAATTACTAGTGCTAAGGCTACTGGGTAATCTAAAAACGCGTGAATTCTTTTTGTTACGAACTTCATGATTTTAAATTTAAGATAGCTTGTTACTAGTTGTAAGTCTTACCTAGTTTTCCCCAATTTTGATCCGCTATACTTTCTAATTTCTTATGGTTTTTTTCTGCCAACCATAGTTGTTTAGCATCCAGCTCCACATCATTTAGAAAAAGGTAGTATTTACTATCTTCTACTATGAATTTCGTAGGGTCCACTCTGAATTTGGCTCCGGCATAGGTTCCAAATGCACAAAACCCTCCGTATTGTGGTAAGTACCTTGTTGGGTTTTTGTCAAATGTCTTTTTTTGATCGCTTGAAGTGAAATAGTACACAACCTTTTGATGCTCAGACTTAAATTGCTTGTTTCCTCTTTGCGCCAACCCCAGGTCTAAATAGGAAACAGGGCTATATCCTTGTAAAGCGATGTTGCTATTATCGATATTGTTTGCTTTTTTATCCTGAGCGGCCAATGTAGCTGCAAATAGAAATGCAATTAATACTAATGATGATCTTATAAGTTTCATGATTTTTTAAATTTTAATGTTATCGTTTATTTTACTATGCTGCGTTAAAATATTCTTCCTGAATTACCTTTCCTTCCTCGTTCCAAATTCTACGAATGATTTCGTGCCAATAAATTTTACTTCCGTCTTTCATATCAAAATCGAAAGTGAATTCTGATGCTGAAGCATTCCCGTCTACAATAGTGTGGTGGTGTGTTATTCCGTTCACTTTTGCGATGGCACCTGCAAAGCCTTCCATTTTTGAAATCATTGCGGGCTTGCCATTTGTTCCTCCGTTTCCGTAGTCTGCGGTTGTTGCATTGTCTGCAAAAAATTCTTTAACGGCTTCTACAATAGCACCTTGTGTTACTATTGCATCCATTTCTTGTACTCGTTCTTTAATATTCATCTTTTTTAGTTTTATAAATTATTACCGTGCAAAGATGAACTTGATTGCAAGTTTTGTCGCTACAAAAAAAGGATTATGAATTGTACTTTTTAGATTTAAAACCGGTGGGTGAAGTACCGGAATAATGTTTGAAGAATCGCGTAAAATGATTGGGCTCTTCAAAACCCAATCTTCTGGATATTGAAGATATAGATTCGTCTTCCAGGAGCATTAATTTTGCTGTATTAATCAATTCGAGCCTGATTAACTGTCCTAAGGTGATGCTCATTTTAGACTTAACATTCTGTGATAAGGCCTTGATAGAAAGATTCATTTTATCAGCATAAAACCCCAAAGACCTTTCCTCCTTATGGTGCTTTTGGAGCAGTTCCAGGATGTTTTGAGTAAATATATCTCGTTTTTCAAAATCGAAACTTTTTCGAAATTCCCTAGGTGTTTGTCCGATCGACTTTTTAAAAATACGATTGAAGTAAGCGTCATCTTTAAATCCTAAATCGTATGAAATTTCTTGAATGTTTTTATCTGTAAATGCTATTTGTTTCTGGCCTTCTTTCAATCTTTTTGAGTTTGCCAAATTCTTAATGCTCAGCCCTACCTTGTTTTTAACCAAAGCCTGTGCGTTGTAGCCATGATCATTAATTAGTTTTGTCAATTCCAGACTGGATAAATTATTTGCATACTCCCTATCTATAATGTCTTTGGCATTAAAAATGATTTGATATTCTTCTTTATTCGCCTTAAACGGATTTTGCCAATACCATTGTTTGGCAGAAACATCGATAATATCCGCCGAGCTATCTGTTAATACAGTTTCGGATAGGAAAACCTTGCAATCTTCACATTCTAGCAAATCTATATAACCTAAGGAGATCAGATGTTTAAAGAGCACACGAACATCATCGTTATAAAACTTATCATTATTTGAAAATTCAATTCGTCTAACGGTAAAATCGTCCGAGAGGAATTTGATGTATTGTCCTTTCTCCAGAAAGATTGCCTTTTCTTGCCAATCGAAGTAGTTATTAAAGTCTACCTGAATGCCTCCCTGCCCTGACAATATGTGAAATAGCGAATACCTTTCTATAAAGTATACCTTATTTATTTCGGGAGAGAATTTTTCAACTTTATGCATAATAACCTATTTGGCAAGCGTGATTTTTTCCCAGTTATAATGATTTTTGCAGGATTTCCAATAATGCATTATAACTCTTTCCGTATTCATTTACTGCCGTTTTTAAGTGTAAAGTAGCGTGCCTTAGCAGTGGCTTTAGTGTCCGTTATTAAGCCTGGGAATGGAGGGTATTTCAGAAATTAAGCTCCAATCGTTTTCAATAAACTCCCAGGTATCCCCAAAAACATTACTTCCATTGTGACCTCCAAACAGCAATAGCCTTTTATTTTTAGAATCGTATATCATTTGGCTGTGGTTTCTCTTCCCTGGAACGGTTGAAGGCAATAATACATTCCATTCATTGTTAGCGAAACTAATTGTTTTATCTGTTCTTTCCTGTCCATCCCAACCACCAAATGAAATAATTGAGTTCTTATCTGAATCATAAGTATGTGCAGGATTAAAAATTCCTTGAATTTCATTTGTACTAATTCTCTCCCACTGATCGTGCTCCCATATCCAGGTTTCTCCCTTACCCTCTCCATATTGTTTATCGATAGTGCTCCCTCCAAATAGCACTATTTGATTTTGTTGCGCATTGTATTCCAGCAACATACCATGTCTCTCGGAAGGCCCATTATTAGATAGCTCTTTCCAGTTATCATTATCCAAGACCCAGGTATCACCTAGTTTTACAATACTATTATCTTCTATGGTATAGCCTCCAAACAAAACTATTTTCTTACTTGCTTTGTCATATACCATACCTGCTTCAGCCCTTGGACCTGGAGCTGTGCTGCAATTAATCTTTTTCCATTGCCCATTTTTAAACTGCCAGGTGTCATTAAGGAGGTTTTTGGCATTCAATTCAGTTCCAAATAATACTTTACTACCACCAAAGAGAATCATTCTTTTCTTGCTGTCGTCGTAAACCAAGCAGCCAAAAGTTCTTTGAGGCGGACTTATCTCCGTAGGAACATGTACCCAACTCTTGTCTTCTAAAACCCATAAATCGGATAAAACCATTTCATGGTCCGCTCCTCCAAAAAGATAAGTTTTGAAGTGCACGGGATCATATGCCATCATATGGGCATTCCTTACACCGAGTTGCTGGGTAGTTTCAATTTTTGAAACAGCTTTCTTGTCTGCCTTTTTTGGCAAATAGGAGAAGGTTAGGAGGAGGATTACAATACAATATTTCTTCATTTATTCCTTTTCATAGATTTAGATTTTTATACTGTTTTAACCTTAGCGGTCATTGCCTGGTCAATCAAAAAGTTTGCTTTTAGGCTTACAGTATCCTAATACCCAAAAACTGATCGGCCAATATTAGAATTGAACTTGACGCCATTATTAGCACTGTGGTTAAAAAATTGAATCTCCAATTTAAACGGTATTTTTTAGAGATTCTAAAGACCAGATAAAATAGCAGTGCACAAACAAATAGTGATACTGTAAAAAGACCAATTCCTAGAAATTCACCTATTCGCCCTTCGTCGTTCGGTTTAATGAAGTTCATCACTCCGGCTAGAAACCGCATATAAAGAGGGGTAAAGAGAAGTGGATAAATTAGTTTATTCCATCCCTTTGTTTGGAGAATTAGAAAAACTATTACAGCTTGGAAAATTGTGATTAGTGGTCCGGCTACCGAAATATAAACTTCATGCGACGCGCTCTTTTCCTGACCCTCGGTAACAGATACAGAATTTAAGCTCATTACAGATTCATAGCCCAGGGACTCACTTGTAATCCAGTGGGCGAACTCATGAAGAACCCAGGTGAAGATAACAGCACCTAAGCTCGCCAAAAGGTATCTGAAAGTTATTTTTTGGTCCATCACTTTTAGCTTAGGTTCAACGGTTTCTTACATATGAATTATTCGATTTATAAGCTGTTTCCTTACTGTAAGATAGGCTTTTTAAGGCAAGAGCGGCTCGAGTTAATGCTTAAACTGCAATTGCCTTTAAGCCTTTCCGTATTTTTGTTTAATCTACATGCTTAAAAATTTTGTTTACAATTTTCCAATTATTGTTGATTTTAGACAGCGACAAATAGTCGTAGTAATTATAACCAAGCATGGGCAGATGTAATTTGGCAACTGCAATTTTACCCATTAGCTCTACTCCAATGATCTTCATCTTAAATTCCTCACCTAAATCCTTAGGGCTTTGCCTGCCCTTTACTCCTTCAAGATATTCATCTACACTCTTTAAATAGTCTACCTCCTTAATATCTCCATACAGATAGGCGTTTTTATGAAAACTGGCTTTAAGCTTGCTTACATCGCCATAAAATATTCCTTCGAAGTATGTTGTTATTAAACTTTCAATGGCTTTTATATTCTTCTGATACATAATTCTTTTTTTAGATAGCGTGTCCAACGGTATGCCCACCTGCTACGTTAATGGTTTCTCCTGTCACAAAGTTTGATGTAGCCAAATAGTAAGCTGCTTCTGCAATTTCATTGGCCTCACCAACTCTATTTAGCAAATGCAGCCCTGCTAAACTGTCTGCATCTTCTATTCCCATTTTTCCCTGTAGCGGACTTCTGATGATCCCTGGCGCTATGGTATTTACTTTGATGTTATTTTTTCCAAACTCTGCCGCCAATTGCCTCGTTAAAGCGTGGATTGCACCTTTACTCGTCAAAGGAGCCGTTGCCGGGAATCCATCTATGGCATGATCCACTAAAACAGTCCCAATGTTTATAATAGCTCCGTTTTCTTGTTTTAGCATTTGAGGTATTACTGCCTGGGAAGCAAAGTATGTTCCTTTTAAGTTGATGCTCCAATAACGATCCAGGTCTTTTTCTTCCACCTCTAAAAATGGCTTTGGAGCGAACACTCCGGCATTATTAATTAGCACGTCTATTGAATCAAATCTCGTCAGTGCCAAATACACAAGTTCTTCAGCGGTTTTTGCTTTGCTGATGTCTCCTGGCCAATAGGCGGCGTTTGAAGGAGAACCAAGTTCTTTATAGGCTTTTACCAGCTTCTCTTCGTTTGAAGAGTTCATTACGACATTACTTTCTCTGTCTAGAAAGTATTTTGCGATTTCTTTACCAATCCCGGTAGATGCTCCTGTGATAATAACTGTTTTGTTTTTCATTTTTTTACTTTTTAGATCCTAAATATTGTTTTCCGTTTACTCCCCAATTCCCAAGGGCTATTTCTTCAATGACCACATGGGTTGTTTCAGGGTTTTTGTTCAGTACGTCAACCAAGAGTTGCGTTGCCCCTTCTATTAATCGACGTTTTTCTTCTTTGGTCACTTCTTCATCGGTGACTTTAATATTGATGTATGGCATAACACATTTATTAAATTAATTGTTAGGCAAAGTTGAGGCGGAATGAAGCTATAAGGAAGGAGGTATATCACCTCTTTGAAGTGATATAGATCACATGGGGCACTAAATTAAGGTGGATTGTTTAAGCGTTTAGCCTGCTTAAGGTTTCCCGGGAAACACCAAGATATGCCGCAATCATTTTTTTGGGTACGCGCTGAAAAAGTTTGGGATACTGTTTTAAAAGAGCGTTGTATTGTTCCTCAGTGGAGTTTTTTAAAAGTGACAAAACTCTGTTTTGAAGCGCTATTCTGCCAAACTTGCTTTTTTTTGCCCAGAAACGCTCCATTTTATGCATTGCGGCTGTGAGTTTTTCCCTTTTTTCAGAGGTAATGTAGAGCAATTCACAATTTTCTATACAGTCTACAGAGGTTTTAGATGGGATTTGCTTTACGAACGACTCGTAATCTGTAATCCACCAATTTTCCATTGCAAATTGAAGTATATGCTCTTTTCCGTTATCATCTAAAAAATAGCTTTTTAAGCAACCTTTTATTACCCAATATTCCTTATTGACAATTTCTCCCTCCTGAACAATGTACTGATGCTTGCGTTTTTTGATTTGTGTAAAATGAGTCAAAATAAAGTCGAACTCTTCATCGGTTAGACTGATTATTTCTTCAATATGTGCTCTTAAAGGATGCGTCATTTTGTAGCGTGTCTGTATTTGTGACAGGCATAGTTGCAGGCTTCTTAGCCCAGGTTTTTTTAGTACACCGCTTAAAGATACTGGATTGCTGAATTTCCCAAGGGAAAAAATCGCAACAATTCCGCCTGTATATCTATATATATTAATTTACCGAGAAGAAGAATTCACGCCTTGATTTTTCGATATCCGGGATGGTGGAAGTTATCCCACATTTGGTTAGCCCCAGATAGTTATCGCGTCCGTTGATTGGATATTTTTCCAGGATTTCAATGTGTAGCTTGCTGTTTTTAAGATTTGCAGGTTCCAGCCAACTTAGTACAAAATCGCCCGTATTTTGAGGAAGAAGTCCAATCTCATATTCATAACTTTGCCCGTCTTCGGTTAGTGGGCCAATGGCAATTAATTCGGAGTCTGGGCATGCACCCAGAAAGTCAATGCTCCCGGTGAGAGCAATTATCTTAAACTCGTTGATGGCTTCAGTAGTATTGCTAATTCTATCCGCGGTTTTGAGTCGCATAACACTAATGATATCTCTGATCCATTCATTCGAGTTCATAATAGAATCACCTTTGTCTTCATCGTATATCATGGAAGAAACCTGTCCTGAAATCCAGAGGGTGTCGGAGATCGAAAAATTAGGCCCCTCAGAAAGTAACACTTTTGTTTTATTATAGATCAAAGATCTGGCAGGTTCCTCTCTTTCGCATAACACAGACATAAGCAAGGGCGAAACTGCACAGATTAGCAATAACTTTCGGGTGTGAGCTTTCATTTCTTGTGGTTTAACTACTAGACAATTTAATGGGGTATTACCCTACTGATTTCGTGTTATCAAAACGTTATCAAAAGAAATTAAACAGCTTTATAAGCGTTTTACAAATTGTCCAATTCACTTTTTGCCTTGTCTAACTTCCCACCCATGTTCCAACCGATATCCACTATTTTCTGAAAATACTTTTTTGCTATTTCAGGCTTTGACTCTTTATAGAAATCCCCAAGAAAATCGCAGGCTTCTATGGTATACCAAAAAGGTTGAAGATTTGGCGCTTCCACAATATTTTTGAAATGTTCATTTGCTTTTTCAGCTTCTTCCAGCTGGTTATAGTGATACCCTAAATACATGTTGGTATAGGGGTCATATTTATTTTTTAAGAGCAGTTCATCTCCTAATTCCTCCAATTGTATGTCAAAATCTCTAGCATTACCATAAGTGGAATGTACCATGAACAATCTCATAAGGGTTTGGTTTCCATATTGTTTATGATCTGGGAATTCTAAAAGGGCCTTTTTGGTAAGCTTCTTGCTTCTTTCCAATTCCAGGCTATCATTAAAACCCATGAAACTGGCTGCCAAGGCGTTTGCAAGCAATTCTTGCCTGTAGTAGGGGGCAAGATCTGCCTGCTCTGACTTGAGTTTTACATCTAGCTTTTCCGGGCTTTTAAGATCTTCAAAATCTAATTTATGTGGCAAATTGAAAACAAAGTTTTTCAGAAAACTCATAGCGAAGAGCGAATAGGTGATATCGCCGTTTATCAAGCGTGCCGGGTCGCTCATTAGGTTGTTATTTGCCAGCAAAATTAGAGTGAGTCCCTCTTCCGGAACTTTTAGTAAAAGACTTGAAAAACAGTCCTCTTGCCCATAACCCCATTGCATCTCCTTACCTAAAAATTTCTGGGTAAAAATTCCATAACCATAGGGATATTCTGAGTTATCAGCCGTTTTAAAGGGCGAGAGCATATTATCTGTAGATGTTCTGGAAATTAGGCTATGCGAATCCAAGGCATTATCAAATTTGGCTATATCCCTTACCGTAGAGGCCAAACCACTGGCTGTACTTAGCCCAAAATCATAATGCCCATCTTCAACTTCTCCGTAGAAGTAATAGGGTTTTACAAGTTTGTGTTCTAAAGAATCTACAGTTTCCTGATCTGAAATAGGAAGGGTATTTCTTAAACCTAAGGGTTTGATGATTTGAGTTTCCAGTAATTCATCTAGCTTTTTATCGCTCGATTTCTCAATTACCGGTGTTAAGAGAAAGAAACGGTTGCTGTAGTTGAAAAAAGTCCCGGGTATTCCTTCCGAGGAATGAGAAAGCACATGTTTTACTTTTACAGAATCCGAAAATCTTGAGTTTTCCAGGTAATCGTTAATAGGATCTTCGAGGTCTACCTTGCCCTCTTCTACCAACTTTAGGAGTACTACGGCAGAAAAAGTTTTAGTTATTGATGCGATAGGGAAGATAGTAGTAGAATCAACAGCGCGCTTTGTTTCGATATCTGCATAGCCGAAATAATTCTCATAGAGGATATTGCCATCTTTTTTGACCAATACAGACAGGCCAGGAATTTGAAAGTATTCTTTTAGTTGTTTAAGGTCATTTTCAAAACCCTGAACTTTGTTGTTAGGGGGTTCTTTTTTGTTGGAGCAACAGAAAAGTAGGGCTATTGTAAAGACAAAGCTTAAGTACTTCATTATAGATAAAATAAGGTTTATTCGGGTAATCTGCTTTTTACCAGCGCTATTTGGCCCCTATGGTTGGCTGAATGTTTCAAAATATGAAACCAGGCCCAGTGGTTATTCAAGTTCTCATCGATGTTTGCTGCAAACCAGGCGTCATCTTTGGTTTTAAGTCCGGCCAGTGTTTTTTGCCGAACCTCATTCCACAGGTCCAGATAATAGTTTATGGGTTTTCCTTTAAGTTTGTCTCTTGATTCTGGTCCTAAACCTCCGCCAACGCTCCAAAATTTAGCCTCCTCTTCAGTCCAGCTACGTCCTTCTAAAGTTTCAACCTGGATATAGGCTTCAGTAGCCACAATATGCATGACAATAGCTCCAATACTATTAGCTTTATCGTCAAACAGGTAATCTGTTTTGGCCTGGTCTAAATCTTTGACCTGTTCCGTTATCAGATCCTTTATTTCTTCAAGCATATCTACCATCAGACCTATTTGCGGGGAATATCCTTCAGCCGGTTTAAGTTCACCCTGCGCATGCATAAACGAAATTGAGAAAAACAGAACTACCATAACGGTATACTTCTTTGTAAACTTCATAGTATTGAGATTGAGATTATTTAGAACTCCATTATACTTAAGTTGCACTAGAAATTAAGGCATCACTTCGATTTCCTTTAGCTGGTATCGAGCGGGGAGAGAAAATTGCTCATAATTAAATGTAGGGTTTTTTATCTTTCGAAAGATGGAGGAAACCAGCTTTAACACAACTTTTAGAATGCTTGAATTATGAGGGTTATAGGCAATTTTAA
This sequence comes from Flavobacteriaceae bacterium, assembly GCA_965212595.1. Lineage (GTDB taxonomy): Bacteria > Bacteroidota > Bacteroidia > Flavobacteriales > Flavobacteriaceae > Poritiphilus. The sequence continues at coordinate 504,501 of CBDBVE010000007.1, read as the reverse complement.
ATTTATTACCGGGCTTGGATAAATTCTTCATTTACCCATGAGTTCATTCAGTTTTTAGATAGCGCCATGGTAGGGGACAATTTTTCAACCCCATAAAGACTGAGCTTATCTGTTTTTCCCCTTAACTCAATTTCTCCTTTTTCATGGATGTTAAATTTATGGTCAGGGCTTACATACTTTAAGAACTCTTCTGAAAGTAATAACTTTTCATTTAGTTCATTACATTTTCCCTCAATCCTCGAGGCGGTATTTAAAACATCGCCATGATATACAATTTCTTTTTTTTGCTTTCCTACAGAGGTTACTATAACTTTACCTCCGTGAATACCGGCTTTAAATTCTGGAATTAATCCATATTTTGATTGATAAATACTTCGCTTTCTTTCTATGATTTCCTCCATTTTAAAAAAACAACGGATACATTTCAGTTCCTTTCCGCGCATAGGCCAAACCACAACAATTTCATCGCCAACATATTGGTAGATTTCTCCACCGTACATTATAATTGCATCCGATATATCATAAAAATAATCTTTGATAAACTCACTGTAGGCTTTTGTTGAAAGTCTTTCTGCTATAGATGTCGAGCCTTTTAGATCAACAAACATAAAAATTCTTGAGATCGCTCGTGGGCGGTGATATAAACCCAAAATCAATCGAAAGAAATTAGCCCTTCCAACCAACAAGATCACTTGTAAGCCGAGCAACATTAACATAATAAATATGAAAGTAAAGAGAAAGTCTCTTTGAAATAAGGGGCCAATCAAGTATTGCTGCACTGCCCCGATATAGCTAGTTTGGCCTTCCAGAGATGTTTCAATAGATAGCACCAGGCTTAGCACCAGGCTGGTCAGAAGTGAATAGATAAAAGCTCTGACTACCGTAATAGTCAGAAAGGGTCTATTTCTGAATGTTTTGTTTAGTACAAATTGCTCTAGAATCCCTACAATAAGCCCTAATATGATGCTAATACTACCGGCTTCCAGAAACTCCGTCAAAGTACGTGGATAGAATATGTAATTATACAAAAGGCCAAATACTAATGCAATACCTATGATAATCAGGATGTTCTGTGCCTTTAATTTTCCTTCTGGAGTCATGATTTTCATTTAAAACTCACCGTTTTGTATATGTTTGGTTGTTGGTTTGGAAAGATCTTAATTTTCCGTTTTGCCTTCTATTCCTAGTTCTTCATCTATTAGATCGTTCAAAGTAATTATTCTATCCAAGGCCCGTTGATAGATGTCATTTTTTTCAAGCATCAAACCAATAAACAGGGTGAACTGGTTCTGGAACGTATAGCTATACATAAGGTCTTGGTTTTCTATTTTCATATTATATACCCGTATAGAACTTGTTATGTTGGGAACAATAAAATTCATTACAGCCTCCGAATGAGTGTCCTCCAATTTATTGATGTAGATATAAGTTTCTTCTAGCTGCTGCAGGCGTTCTATGATTTGCTGATTTTTTAAAAGTTTGATTTCTCCACTGTTCACCAAAGATTGATAAATATTACTTTGACGATGAAAATCTGAAGTCTTCATCAAATTCATTGTTATTTTGGCAAGAGAGTCTATCGCGCTTAGATCATTTTTTTCAATAATCCCTACTGCAGTTTGAAACTGTTGCAAGTAGGTGTTGTTGTAGTCTACACTACCTTCAATTCCTCCTTTATCTTCATTGAGCTGTCTTTTAATATTTCGGTAGTAGTTCTGTTCTTCGATACCATTCAGACGATTTTGATTCCAATTATTTATTTGTAAGGCAATAAGAATTCCAATTACTACAAGAACAATTTCTCCAACCGCGTAGAGAAAGTATTTACTAAACTTGTTTTCGGTAAGTAGTCGGTGGCGGATTCGCCCAAAAAATTTTAGCATGGTTATACGTTTTTGGTCGGCGTTGCAATTAGGCTTCTTTGCTAAATTGAAAAGTTAGGACTGCACCCTCTTTTACAAATTCAGGTCATTTCCTTTAAATATTTACAGTAGAGTTCGACAAGCTTCTCTAAAGTTATGATAATAAATTGATTAGGGCTTTTGCGGCAATGTTTAGCTTACCTGATTCGCCTTTGTAGGCTTTTCAGTTTTTTGAAACTTTAGAATCCTGGTATCCCTTATATGTTAGGGCTGCACTTGCAATAGTGCCAAATACTCCAATAAACCAATTTCCTCCTAACATGAGCCCAATCCCGGAGAAGAAGCCTATAATTCCAATAATTAGAGATGTATTGGCTGAGTTTTTCTTATTATGCATTCGTTTTTATCTTTTTCGTTATTCTATCTTATTAATTAGATTTTTTTTAGCCAATTCTAGTATGTCATGTAGTTCTTTAAATGATATTTCTTTTGCATTGTTAAAGTCTACAAGAACGTGGTCATATTTTTTCGGGTATTTTTCCTGAATTGCGTCTCTGACGAATTTCACAGCGGGCCTTAAGTGCCTATAGTCTCCGTCAACAACAATTGATGATTTATAGAGGGCGCAGAATAGGCTGTAGGTGTCTTCAGACTCGCATATTCTGTTATCATTTTTATTCCAGTTTTTCTCAGAGCTGAGTAATCTAATAGTGTTGTCAATAATTTTAACCTCAATTTCACTTGGCTTAAACCAATTTCCTTGTAGCTGCGCATCTTGGAAGTTGAATTCCTTAATCACTATAGGTAAAACTTTAGTTCCATCTTCAAAATTTCCGGCGTAATAGCCATCCGTATACTGGATAAGTGTTGCTACTCTTTTTGGCATATCTGGCCAGGTAATTTCTACAAATCTTTGTACTGTATCGTTTTTGATTATGGTAAATTCTATTGGGGATTTTCCGTAGGGAGCCAGTACGATTTTGGTTAACGCCCTTCCATTTTTAATAATATTGTATCTCCCTTGCAATAGTTGGCCATCCTCACTCGTATAGGTTCCAAACCACAGCACTTCTTTCTGAGCATAAATGTTAATAGAGCAGAAAAATGAAAATAAGAAAAGAAATAGTAGGGGTAGGGAAGTAGCCTTGATTTTTTTGATTGATGATTTCATATTGTTTCAATTTAGAGGTGTACTCCAAGATAAGAGTCTATTTAGATCAAATCGTTACATGAAACCACTAACTAAATTACTTTGTTATCTATAGATCCTATGCCTAAAGTCTTTAGACTTGTCTGTTAGCCATTTAATAGAAAGATCCACGGGTATGTCTAGCATGAGAAATGGGAGCCAATGGCTGTTCATACAAGCTTTAATGCGATTTTTATTCTGTGGCGGGCTGAATTATTTCACGAATTGTTGCCCAACCTGTCGGGCTTTTATCATATCTGACATAGGTAACCATTGTGCGTCCGCTAAAGACAAATGGCTCGCCACCATTTTTTGGCGTACCCTTTATGGAGAACCTGGTCTGTTCAATAGCAAGGTCTTCTTGCATAAAAATACTTTCAACATCATTCTCAATGAATTCCAGATGGAAATTCTTCAATGTTTCTTCCAGCGCTGATATCACTTCATCCCTTCCAAATTTTAGGTCGTTATATCCCAATGCTTTGATGACCTCCGGATGATGAAGTGATTTTATTTTTTCAATATCTCCTTCAGAAAAAGCCTGTCTGATCGTTTCTCCGTTTCTTAGAATTTCTGCCTCAGCGTTTTCGTTTTGAGCATGCAACCCCAGGGGTATGGTAACTGTAAATATTAGTACAAAAACCGCGTTCTTAAGTGCTAATTTCATAGGCGTTTTTGGGTTGACTTCAACACGCTCTATTCCGATTTTCGCTGTCGCTGTGTGCTGAAATTATTTGTTAGTAATTACTGATTATTAAAAGTAAGGCTTTTTGCAGTATAATGATTTCGACAATTATTGTAACCTTAGTGCACTTTTTTTATTCCATATTTTTATCTTCTTCAGCTTTGATTAGGATGTCATTGGTGGATGAATAGTTCTTGGTATTTTGTTCAATAGTTTTCTTGAGATTGGCAAGATTGGTTTCCTCCTGGCCTTTGATAGAATTACCAATCAAAGCCATCATGGATTTTGCAATAATTCCGTTTCCCTTGGCAACAGTACTCGAGTTAATTTTCGTTTTTCCATTAACCGGAGTCATGGTCATTGTATAATCCATATTCATGAAGTCTGACTCATAGGACATTGATATAGATTCATTGGGCACAATGTCAGTAATTGTTTCTCGTATGGTCGTTTTTTGTCCGTCTGTTTCAAAATATACATTGGAAACCGCACCTGTGGTGCCGGGGTTGCCACTAACATGTTCAATTTTTTGAAGTCCGGGCAACCACTCTGGCAGCTTATCTTGGTCCTGGATGACAGCCCAGGATTCTGCCAGCGGCTTTTCTACCGTGATTTCACATTCATAAGACACTTTTGGTTTGACCAAGCCGATAAGAAAGAAACCAATTGCCAGCAGGGCGATAATTCCAAGGATGTACTTTAAATATTTCATAAGTCCGAGTTTTACATTTTTGAGTTTGCTACCTGAATTGCTTTGAATCAGAGAAATTACAGTTTCCTACGTCCTCTCCGAAAGAAACTTCACCCTTTCCAATGCTTTGGGAAATGTAGATGACATAAAGTCCAGATGCTCATCAAGAACATCTATTTCAACGTGTAGCGCCTTGTATTCAGCTCCTTCAGTCAGTGTATACATCTCGGTAGTTCCAGACCAGGTTTTGGTGTCTTTATCAATAGGTTGTTCCTCACCTTTTAACACGGTTCCTATATGCTTAAACAACATAATTTCATTCGGAATGTGTTTTTCGATAGTGCTGTAGATACCGCTTTGATCTTTATCGAGGAATAATACTTTACTACCTTCTTTCCAGTTATCTGTAACGGCATAAGAGCCCTCAAGGAACACACTAACCCAATCGTTATAAGAAGCCTCATCCCAAAGGGCATTCCAAATCTTGCTTTTCTTTGCCTTAATATCAATGGAAAATTCCAGTCTGTTAATTTCCATAATTATTGAATTATTCGTTTAGTTTTTCCATTCGGGCTATACCATTTTCCAGCCAGTCTTTTAAGGATTCGTGGATTAGGAATTTCCAGCCGCCAACAAAATTGTCTCTGGCCAGATCTGAGTTTTCGGCAGGAAAGCTTCCAAGGCCTTCATGGATAAGTTTTAGCCGGGTTTTTTTACCAACTGAGGATAATTCAAAGGTAACAAAGGAAATTCCTGAATACCCTTCGTATTTCCACGAATATTTAAATTTTTGCAAAGGAATAATTTCTAAAATTTCGCATATATGTACATAACATCTACCATCCTTACCGCCTTCAAAATGAAACTTTGCACCAATTTCTAGCTTAAAATCGGCAATATCGAAATACCATTTTTTCATTAATTCTTTTTCCGTAATTGCACGCCAAACAAGTTCTACAGGGGCATTAAATTCCTGTTCCAGTATCAGTGGTCTGTCCTCCATTTTAATTTTGTGTTATAATTTGGTTTTGGGTTTAGATTGCAATTCGTCCAATAGGCGATCAAGCTGATTGAATTTTCCGGTCCACATCTTTCTAAAAGGCTCTAACCAAGCAGCAACTTCAGTTAGTTTTTGTGCATCGAGATTGCAAACACGTTCGCGCCCTTCTTTTTTTACCGTGATAACTCCGCATTCCTGTAGGTATTTAAGGTGCAGTGATACCGCCTGCCTGGTCATACTAAACTGTTCTGCCAGGGCATTCACATTCTGTGATTCGCTGGTCAATGACATAAGAATACTCCTTCTGGTAGGATCTGCAATGGCATTGAATACATCTCTTCTCATTATAATATCATCTGTTTATATGCAAGCGTTTACTTGCGCAAATATAAGTGCAAGGTTTTACTTGCGCAAATTTTTATAATAAATTTATGGTCTTTTGATTAGGAATATGGTTGATTACCGCGCCTTAATTTTTAGATAGAAAGGCTTTTGATTTTAAAATAAATTCATCTCTGGTCTCACCTTCATGAGCTCCATGAGCCACATTTGGTAAAATCCAAAGGTCCGATTTTGGCAAGTTTTCCCTAACCCTGGCCACCTCTCTGATATCCATACCTTCGTCATCGTCACCCAGCATGATGAGCACTTCGGGCTGTATGGATTGTAATTCTTCATCGCTCAATTTTACAATGTAGTTCTTAAATTGTTCCATTAGGGCTTTGACCTTTTCATCTGTACCGTGATAGGGGATTAACCACGTAAAATTGGCCCTGTTTTCAAAAGTAAAGGCTTTCTGGTACTCCGGAAAATCATTAACCGTCCAGCTTCCCACAGCACCTATTGTTATCATTGATTTTATCAAAGTAGGATTTATAAGAGCAAGTTGATAAAGCACATCGCCTCCAAAGCTAAACCCAATTGCCTGGATCTCTTCGAGTTTTAAATATTGCACTAGCGCATTAAGATCTTCAGCCACCGATCTTATGGATAAATTTTCTTTAAAAGCATCAGATTTTCCATGGCCCGTCAGATCTATCAGATATACTTCGTATTCTTTAGCGTAGTCTTCAACGTAGGGTTTCCATGCTTCTGAAGAGAGCGTATAGCCGTGTAAAAGTAACAGGGGTTCTCCCTGGCCATAGGACTCATAATAGATGTGCTTTCCATTGACCAATACAGATTCAGATTTCTTTGGGTTCTGAGAGAATCCAAGGGTTGATATAAATAGTATTAAAAGGATGTTTTTCTTCATTCAATTATATTTTTTGATGTTGTTTAATAAAAACCAATAACCTGGATTCTCCCGTGATTTGAAAACTAATCTGCTTTTAATTTAGTAATGATGCTGCTTACTTGTTTGGTTTCAAACTTTTGTATCAGCCCTAGTAAAAATCGAATAATCCATGCCTTAGGAGATGTAATGCGCTCACTAATTTTAAGGACAAACTGGTCTATTTTATTAATGGCTTCTGCACTATGATCTTCCCCTAATGACCAAAGTAAGTTTGCCGAATTCCATGATTGCTCACGAGCTTTGCGCATGCTAAAGTCAATAACTTGTTCATCTTTGTTTTTGCCAAGCCAGTCTAGAATAAATACCAATGGCGATACGCGACTGAGTCGGTCTTGCAGCTCGTTGGTGATCTGAAAAAGAATGTCGTTTATTTTGACAAAATCGTTTTCAACAACGCTAATTTCCTGGCCAGACATGCTGGTAGCTGTTGCTATAGCCAGGTCCAGATTGATATGGGCATTCATTCCAAGCATAATGTGTTGCAGAATGGTCAGGGATTCCCCGGCATGATCAAATGCATAGGCCCAGGCAGCGCTTACACTTTGCTTTTCTTGATAATCTTTGTAGGCATCCAGATACAGATTGGCAAATGCCACATCCAGAATTTCCATACGTTGGTTATCTTCAAAATTACCTAGGGCGATCTCTAAAGCAACTTCAGCGGTAGTACGTCTGTAGATATAGGCAAACAAACCCAGCCTACTGTTGGTTTCGATGCTCTTGTTGATGATGGTATCGAGCTGCCCAAGGACTTCTTGTATGCTTGTAGCAGATGGCATGGTTTTAAAGTGTTATGGGCTTATATATGATTAAGACTGCAAATTATTCGTCAAGATAATCATTAAAAAAACAACGACTAAAGTGTAAACTTTTATGTCTATCGCTCGTATAGGACCTGGCGATAATTAATTTTGAGGCTTGCATTGATCAGCATGTACAAAGATTATTTACTAATACCTACTTCCGGTAGTTACAGAAGGCAAATGTTTTTGAATAATTGCCAAATCATTTTCAGTAAGCTCTACATTTAACGCACCTAAATTTTCTTCAAGGCGGTGAATCTTCCTTGTGCCGGGAATAGGTATGATATCATTATTTTGGCTTAAAATCCATGCCAGGGCAACTTGAGCTTTAGAAACTCCCTTAGCTTCCGCAATTTGATTGACAACCTCAACAAACTTCAGGTTTTCTTTTATTGCTTCATCTGTAAAACGGGGATTGCTGAGTCTAAAATCTCCAGCTTCAAAATCACCACGACTCTTAATTGCTCCCGTCAAGAATCCTCTTCCCAATGGGCTATAGGCCACAAAGGTGATGCCTAGTTCTTTACAAACATCAAAAATTTCTTGCTCTGGTTCACGACTCCACAAGGAATATTCCGTTTGAAGGGCTGTAATGGGGTGAACTGCATGGGCGCGCCTAAGAGTTTCTACATTAACTTCAGAAAGACCTATGTGTTTCACCTTCCCTTTTTTGACCAATTCACTCATCGTTCCAACAATTTCTTCAATTTCTACCTCAGGGTCTTGTCTATGCATATAGTATAAATCAATGCTGTCAACACTCAAATTCTTAAGACTTTTGTCGCAGGCTTGTTTTATGTATTCAGGTCTACCGTTAAGTCCAAGAAATTCGCCATTTGGTCCGCGCATTACGGCAAATTTCGTTGCTAAAATCACATCATTCCATTTGTCCTTGAATGCCTTTCCTAATAATCTTTCATTTGCTCCCCAACCATACATATCGGCTGTGTCGAAAAAATTGACTCCCAGGTCGATAGCTTTATGCAGTGTTTTAATAGACTCATTCTCATTAAAAGACCCATAAAATTCCGACATACCCATACAGCCAAGACCTATTCTATTAGCATTGAGTGTGCTATGTCCTAATTTTGTTGTTTGCTTCATTGTACCAATATTTTAAAATTTCCACTGCAAAGCTGATGGATTTGAGATGACAGAGGGTAACCATAATTAAATGAGAAATGACCTTTTTCAAAGATCAGCTTATGATTTATGTGTTTTTCGAAATGTACTTGGTGGTATTTGAGCGTGTTTTTTAAAAAAACGATTAAAATGTGTTGGTTCACTAAAACCCAATTTATACGCAATTTCTTTCGAGGAATACGGTGTATTTATTAAAAGAGTTTTGGCAACAGAAAGGCTGCGTTTCGAAACCCAGTCACTCACTGTTCTACCTGTTTTACTCTTTACTACAGCGTTTAGATAACTTGGATGCAGATTCAATTTTTTCGCGAAATACTGAACTTGTAATTTAACTTCACTTTGTTCATTTCCCAAAATTTTTTTAAACTCTGATTCTAAAAGTGTTTTGAACGATTTAACAATTTGAGAATCCCTCTTACCTTCTTCTATTGGGTTATAATTAGACCAAAACCTTTCTTTTATCTTCAGCAGAATTACCATAAAGAGATTTCCCAGAATTTTGTTTTTATACTCAGATTCCTTTTTAAATTCTTTTAAAATTTGATCGTACAATACTTCAAATTCTTCAAAAACAGTTTGCGAAAGTTTCTTAGGCGGAACTTTTTCAGCCAACAAAAACGGGAATTCTCCATAAATTTCAGGATAAACATATTCTCTTAGGAACTTTTCGGATAAGACTATTATTAAAGCTTCTTTTGATTCCTCTAATTCATAAGATTTTATGTGTCCTGGATTTGTGAAGTATACAGTTCGAGAATTGAAAGGAAATCTATTATCATCGAGATAATAAATACCAGAACCTTCTTTTGTTAGTATGAAAGAGAAATAATCTGCCCGCAAGATTGGAGATTTGAATGGTATTTGTGAGTGAATATCCGGGATGGAAAGAATGGTGAAATCAATTTCCCCATCATTAGGCAAGCCAAGAGTTTTGTATAAATCTGATATTTTGTGGTGTATAATTGTATCCATTCAGGTGCACATTCATAATTATGGCCATTGTTGACAAAGCTAATTTTTAGTTTCCAGCTTTGTTCAATAAATTATTCATCTGAACTATTTTCCAGCTTTGATTCGATTTTTTCCAGATACGTGAAGCTGACTCACGTAATGTATCTCCTTTCTTATTGATATAGAGTTGGCTTACAAAATCGTACCCAATATCCCGACTTAATAATTTTTGATTATTAATAGTGTTAATCACATTTTTAGAAGGTAAATGAGGGCAGAATTTTTCTAAGTCCGAAAAACTCCAGCTTTTACCATTCTCTGAAAATTGTATGCTTTCATCCATCGCTGCTAATATTGCCTCGCAATGTTCACCGCCCTTCATATAGGTGTTTTGATATTCTTGCGCTATTTCTTCAAACGCTTCATTTTCAGCCTTGGTGATGTTAATTTCAGACTGACAGGAGCTTAACAAAACCACAATAATTAAATAAAGATTCCTCATAACTTTATTTTTAGTGTTAGCATAACAAGCATAGATTAATGATGGTCGGCTATAATTTACTATACATTATTGTATGGAGCGCCCTTAAAATCGGTTGACAAGATTGCGTAATGAAAATTGTCTGACCAACCATTTTTTAGCGGCAGTACTTTTCTTTTTCTTCCTTCTTTTATCATTCCCACTTTTTCCAGTACTCGGATACTACCGATATTTTCCACCGCGCATCCGGCTTCAATACGATGTAATTTAAGGTCGCTAAATCCGAACTCTAAAATTCTGTTTAAAGCTTCGGTTGCATAACCTTTATTCCAGAAATCTGAATGCAATTTATACCAGACTTCGGCGATTTTAAATTTAGGATTTCCCAAATTCAAAGAAATTAATCCTATAAAAGCTTTGCTTTTACTCAACACCACTTTAAAGGTAAAATTCTTGTTGACTTCATTATTGTTTTTTTCGACCCATTCGCTGACTATCATTTCGGTTTGTCTGAGATTTTTGGGGATTCCCAACGTGTTGAATTGGTCCGTTTCGGGCAATGAGTGTAATTCGTGAATTTTTTCCAAATCCACTAATGAAATGGGGCTTAATAGTAATCTTTCTGTTTGTAGTTTGATTTGCATTATGAATTTATGGGTAATACGCACAACAATCTCGCATATATGGCTTTCCAGCCTTCAATTCAAAATTTTCATATTTCTTTGTTGTACAGAGGTAGTAGCTTTTATCGATTGGTTCTTTCAGGCTACCGCCAACTATTGCTCCTTTTTCCACTCTGAAAAAAGTATTTGACCCCTCCCAACCTTCAAGCGATTCTCCATTGAATAATTTAAGTTCGTCTGAACTCCCACAGGACAGTAGTAATACAAAAGAAAAGAAGCTAACAATTGGTTTTAAAATGTTTTGGACCACTGCTCCGGTTTTAGTGTTTATTCTTAATTGTTAATCAAGAATTACCCTAAATGTAACAATATTTTTAATGCGTCTATCTCAATTTCTTTGCCCTTGGTAAACGAAATGCGGTGACAGCGATCCAGGCTACCCATCCAAAAATAAAGATCCTAAAACCATAGAGGTCTAAAAAAAAGAAGCCGAGTAGGAGGGCGGTTAAAAAGGCGGCTACTAGCAGTATTCCAAAATAGCCTATCCACGCTGGCAATGTTTTTGTTCTTATTATGGGGATAGACCACAAAACGGTAGATAAGAACATGGCGGCAATCAAAATATAGTCAAAGCCGTGGTTTAGTGCCATATTGTAGTGAAAGATTGGCCTGATGGCTTCTATTGTTTCGGGAGAGGCGTCTGCGTATTTTTTGACGAAAAGTGGTAGTGCCAATCCGTTTAAGGTGGCTGCCAGCATGGCTGCTAACAATCCTATAGTCATGATGGCAAAGGCAAGGCGTGTAAAGAATCGCTGCTGCCCCAATATTTGAGTTAACCCAAGAAAGCCAAGGGCGCTGAAGGGAACAGATAGGATGGCCAGGGAATGCGCTACAATACCAATATCTGCATTGGCCAAAAGGCGTTCAAAGCTTCCTCCTGTGGGATGCAGGACCATAGTTACTACCATTAGGAAAACGCCAAGAATAAGGAAAAGTGCAGTGTTTTTTTTCGGTTGGGTGGTCATAAGAATGTATTTTTTGAACAAAAATCAGGGTTAACCGACTAAAAAGTCCTTGATCCAAATCAAAAAATAATAGACACTAGCTTATTCTACCCCGTACCCTACTTAGCGTTTCTGGAGTCATGTCTAAATAAGAAGCGATCATGCGTAGAGGGAAGCTTTTTAAAAACTCCGGGTTGCGCATTAAAATCTGCTCATATCGGGCGTCTGGAGTTTTGTATTTGCTCAAAAGCTCAGACCGGCTATCGGCATATTGCAACAAATTACCCAATTGAAAGAAGGCATGAGACCTGCTTATCAGTTGATGCATCACTTCTATCCGCAATTCGCTGACCACACAATCTTCAAAAGCTTTTATAGTATTCTCGGAAGGTGCCTGTCCTGTAAAACTCTTGCCGTTCACCACCCAATAACCTGGGGTATAGAGCCCCAAAACATCTTCCTCAAGATCAGTGTTTAGGGCATACTGGCACACTGAGCCAGATAGTACTAAAAAGAAAGATTGGCAGACTTCTCCCTGCTTAAGGAGCAGTTGGTCTTTTTGAAAACGTCGTTCAAGCAGGGCCTGGACTAGGATTTCCTGATCTTCCGGACCGAAACTCCAGGTTTTCTGTATAATGGCTAAAAGTTCTTGCTTCATAACAGATTTACGAACTTTGTTTGATTGTTGCCTTTTGAGGTAATTTGAGTGTAGGACCATACCGCCATCTTTTTTGGGAAACCGAATTAAAATTTTTCAATTCTTGTCGTAACCAGGAAGATATGTCTGCTTCAGATCTTGTAAGCTCACCCAAATAAAGATACTCTGCAACCGGGGTCTTTACTTTTGGATGTATCCAGCAGGCTGCAACGGATGATAATACTTTAAATTCTTTTACCCGGCCATATTCATAAGGGACCCACATAGAACCTTTGGTGTTTGGAGTAATCAACGCGATGACATGTGTACTGTTTAGGAGTGCCACCTCTATGCGGTTTGCGATCAGGTAAGAATGGCTAATCTTATGGAGCCTGTGATCCAGAATGTCCAGGTAAATGTTATAGCCTAATTTTGTGGCTATATAGGCAACCCGCATGGCCTCCTGGTCATCTTTCTGTCGATGTGATATAAAGAGGCAGGGTTGGTTTAGCCGTGTTCTCTGATTTAGGAGAGACCGGTAAGTTTCCCGATTTGTGATGAGCTTTTTTTCTGATGGTTTTGAAAACTCATTAGCAGCGATCATATCCTTGTGATATGCCTTTTTTAGATTATAACCTTCTTCTGTGATCCAATCTTGATGCTTTTCCCAATTGTATTTTATCATTTAATTAAAATTACCTCTTATCTAATTTTTCCTTATCCTAATGTTATGGTTTATTTATATAAACGGAGAACGACGAAGGGCTTACAATTTCTGGATACTCTTTTTCAATCAAGCTTTTTAAAGCCTCAATTAATTTTAAATTGGCTCTTATCGCCTCCAAAAGTCCTCCTGAATCCGCTAAAATTACAGAAAGGATATTCTCAAATTCCATGGAGGTCAGCAGCTCATTGTGATTCTTTGGATGAGGGGTGTTACCTACGGGTAAACCATATTGTAGGAGCAAAGTTCTCAACGGATAATTTTTAACAAAGTAAGGTAATATTACCAGCTTAAAATCGTCTTCTGCATAACGGTAATAGAGTGTTGTCTGCTCTATAGAAGTTTTATAATCAGACAAGCGCTCCTGCAACTCGGAAGACTGTATTAAATCTATTTGAGATGATCCTAATACCCTTTCCAGGTCTGCTTTTACGGGAGTATAAGAGTTTAATAAAAACGCTCTTACCATTATAGAATCAAAAGTCTTGTTAGAAATAGAAGCATTTACTTCTTGTGTATACTTCATTAGGTTCATGGTACTGGCAAGCCGTATGTCAATTTCTTTTAGTACGTCCTGACTATAGTTGTAGTTTTCCCCTAACTCTTCATAAAGGTTCAGTACCACCTGCTCTTCATTCTTTCGATCTTTTCTGGCTTCGTTCCAATTGTTGAGCTGCAAGGCGATTAGAATACCAATAACCACCAGGATAATTTCGCCAAGGGCGTATAAGAGGTATTGCCTCGCACGGTTTTCAGAGAGGAGACGGAGCCGTATTTTACGGAAAAGTTTTAGCATGTTGGGTTATTCCTTAACATCACTATTTTCATTGGGTTTGTTGGTAGACGTAACAGCATCTATCTTCCATTCGTTCCCGTACTTTTTATAGATCGCAGTCCAGGCAAAATGTGTTTTATCTTCTTTGGTCTGGCCATTCTCACCTTTGTACCTTACCACAACTATTTTATCTACGATAGTATAAGCCAGGCTTCCATCGTCAGAGAATTTTATAATAGGTTCCGAAACATCATCCCACTTTACAAACTCTACAGATGAAAAATATCCATTATACCTGGAAATCGTTTCTTCTCGTTTTGGTTTGTCAATGATTCCCCGGTTTACCGAAATAAAATTGTCTGAAAGCTGGCTGGCAAAGTTGATGGAGTCCTTCTCAAAGTGATAATCTCGTTGCGCGTGGTGCATTTTCAATATTTTCTCCTTTTCGTCAGCCAAAGAAACCTCTTTAACGTTCCCCGAGCAAGCTATGAAAACACAACTAGTAAGGAACCCTATGAAAATTGTGCTTTGTGTGAATATTTTAAAAGACATATTTTCCCTTTTTTACCTACTCCAAAATAATGCTTTTTTTAGCAAAAAAAGCCCCTGGAGTGTTCCAGAGGCTTTTTAGGCGTTTTTATGTAATGCAAATACTATACTATTTCCCTAAAAAAGGATAGCGGTAGTCTGTAGGGGGTACAAAGGTCTCCTTAATTAGTCTGGGCGATACCCAGCGTAATAGGTTTTGAGCAGAACCTGCCTTGTCATTAGTGCCCGATGCCCTGGCACCACCAAATGGCTGTTGCCCTACTACAGCGCCGGTAGGCTTGTCATTAATGTAAAAGTTCCCGGCCGCGTTTTGCAGTTTTCTGGTGGCCTCATCAATTGCATAACGGTCTGTAGACAGTACTGCCCCTGTCAATGCATATTCAGAAGTGGTATCCACTAGCTCCAAGGTAGCTGCCCAATCTTTGTCCTCATAAATATATACGGTAACCACGGGCCCGAATAGTTCTGTCTCCATGGTGGTATAATTAGGATCAGTTGTGAGGATAACTGTAGGCTCTATGAAATATCCTTTGCTTTTGTCATAACCGCCACCAGCAATTATTTCGGCATCTGTATCCTTTTTAGCCTGATCAATATAGCTGGCCAACTTGTCAAAAGAACCTTCATGTATGACAGCGGTAATAAAATTGCTCATGTCTTCTGGTGATCCCGGAGGATTAAAAGAAGCAATATCTTGCTTTACAAAATCCAGGATTTCGTTTGCCGTAGACTTTGGCAAATATACCCTTGAGGCCGCGCTACACTTTTGCCCCTGAAACTCAAAGGCGCCTCTGGTGATTGCCGTTGCAACTTGCTTCACTGGTGCTGTTGGGTGCGCAATAATAAAATCCTTGCCCCCGGTCTCTCCAACAATTCTGGGGTAGGTCTTATAGGTGTGAATATTATTCCCGATCTGTTTCCACAATTCTTTGAACACAAAAGTGGAACCGGTAAAATGAATACCGGCAAAATCAGGGCTTGCTAATACAGTTTCTGTGATCATCACAGGATCTCCGTAGACCACGTTAATAACCCCATCTGGGAGTCCGGCCTCTTTAAAGACGTCAACGATCACCTTTGCCGAAAATACCTGGCTGTCACTGGGTTTCCACACAACCACATTTCCCATCATCGCAGCACTGGCGGGTAGATTACCGGCGATGGCGGTAAAATTAAAAGGAGTAATGGCATATACGAAGCCTTCGAGTGGTCTGTACTCAACCCTATTCCAGATCCCTTCGGCAGATTCGGGTTGCTCTTCGTAGATCTGTGACATATACTCCACATTAAACCTTAGAAAATCTATAAATTCTGCAGCTGCATCAATTTCAGCCTGGTGTATGGTCTTAGACTGGGCAATCATTGTCGCTGCGTTGATCTTGGCCCTATAAGGACCGGCTAAAAGCTCTGCTGCCTTTAAGAAAATGGCCGCCCGCTGCTCCCAGGTTAAATCTGCCCAGGCCGTTCTGGCTTCCAAGGCATTTTCAATAGCTGCACTTAGGTGTTTTTTCTCCGCCAGGTGGTACTGCCCTACCTGGTGTTGATGGTCATGGGGAGGAGACATTGGTCGGGTATTCCCGGTTCTGATCTCCTCGCTTCCAATGTAGAGCGGAATATCTTCATTACCATTAAAATATGCTTTGTATTGCTGCAAGACAGCAGCGCGTTCCGGGCTGCCCGGAGCGTAGCTTTTTAGGGGTTCATTAACGGCCGTCGGGACCTGAAAAAAACCTTTCGCCATATCTGTATTTATTTAGAATTAATCAGGTGGCAAAGGTAGTGAAATGAGGCGGGTAATTAAAGCCAGTTACAAGGAAAGAAAAATTGGATTGAAGGTTTTGATAGTGGGCATCTTTTATGAACAATCAATAATAACCTTGTTCCCTACAAAAGGCTAACATGGTATCGTTAGGATGAAAAAAGTAAGAGAGTTTAATATTCTCTGCCTAGTTCAGTGCAAAAGGAGCGCTAAACTTAAAGGTGGGTACGTAAACCCTGAACTTTTCGGTAGAGGAGAAGTTTACCATATTATAGTGACCTTTCATGGCTCCAATGGGTGAAGCAAGAAGGCAACCAGAACTATAGGTGTGCGATTCACCCGGCCTGATAACCGGCTTTTTACCAATAACACCTTCACCATCGAGCACTTCAAAATCGTTTAATGAATCATAGATCTGCCAGTGTCTTGAGGTCAACTGAACAGAATCTTTGCTCTGGTTTTCTATGGTAATGGTATAACCAAATGCAAAGTGCATTTTATAGTTTTTGAAGAAGGTTCCTTCAAAACTGGTATCTACTGAAATCTTGATGCCCTTGGTTACTTGTGTGATCATGGTATTAACCTAAAATGTGAAGACGCCTCCAAGTATAATTACAAATGCGGCCACGCCTGCTAAAATAAAAAAAATAGTGTTAAGAAACAGGTATTTTAATATAGTTTTGAATCTTCCTTGCCCGTAAAATCTTCGCATCGCCTTGTAGAGGTAAAATGCGAAAATCAAAAAGAAAACCCAGGAGCTGTCTATATTAAATACTGAGTCTACTAAGAAACTAATAATGAGCAAGATAAACAATAGGGACTGATTATGAAAACTAAAGATCAGATTATCGGTGTACGTATAATTTTTTCTGATGTATACCAACCAAATGAAGATCGCAAAGACCGGGAGGAAGAAAAATGTGGCAAAAGGTAACTTGGCCATCAGGGCATTGACGAAGCTTCCCGGTTGCCTTATGGCCCTTAAAAGGCTGCTTGCCATCCCAAAAGCTATCTTGTTTTCGAAGCTCTTTTCAAACTGGTATTTCTCAACAGCATCGTCTATAGTAAAGAGGGTGTCTCTCTGAATAAGCGCAGCGAAAAGATCCTGTTTATAACCCATTCTTTCTGCAAATGCACTATCCTGCAATGAGTTTAAATAAGCTTTCGGATTTGTCAAAATCATGGAGTCCCTGTGGTGTTCGTAAGCCTGTTGCCGATCTAGCTGTTCTTTGATACCCAGTGAATCCAGAATTTTTACAGCTTCACCTGTATCGCTGGGATCAGCACTGAAGCTAAAATTCAGAGGGCCGTTAAAGCGCAACTTGTTGTCTGACTTGGTAACACCGTAACGGTTCAAATTTTCGTAATCCCCCGAAAAGCTGAGCATAAGAAAATACAGTATTGCCAGACTCAACAAAAAGCGAAAAGGATTGGTGTACGAAACACGTTTACCCACCACATAATCTAGTGTAATCCTTCCTGGCCTTAGGAGCATCGCCTTTAAGGTCAGTAAAAGTTTAGAGTCATAATTGAAGACGCTATTGAAGAATTCATCAAAAAAGTCCTTAATAGTAAGTTTTTTGACGCTATTGGCCTGCGAACAACTTGGGCAATACTTATCACTCATATCGAGCAGATGTCCGCAATTAAGGCATTCTGTCCCCCGATACTTTAACTGAAATCTTCCCTTTGGAATTATGGTTGGCTTGTCTTCCATTTAGCCAAAATAGAATAACACAGAATAAAGATACATTAATTGGTAATATCTCTGGAGTTTGCAGAGCCTATACCTATGATACTGTCGTATAGGTCGCCAAAATTTCGATAGTAAACCAGCAAGGTGTATGTATTTTCAGTAAAGTGAAAATTGCCGGCAACAGTATTTAATTCAATGGTTCCGTCTTCCTTCTCAACGACGTATTTGTAATTGTAAAAACCTTGTTTTATCCTAAGCGTAGTCTCCATATTACCGCTGTTCTCATTGTAGGTCATTCTATTTTCTTCGGATAAAGCATAATTGTTGAACTTTCCAAAAACATAGACCTTGTCTAGTCCCAGCATATCTGTATAAGGCAGGCTAAAGTGTACATCTGTATATTCCGCCTCTCTTGACACATCGTCTCCCTGCAGTGTTCTTACCACAAAGTCTCCGTTAATATCCGGGAAATAGGTGTAAGGCAGTTCATATCGGTATTCATTCGTAAAAAGATAGTGGTTATATACCTCTTCAAATTCTATACGGGAGATTGCCGCGCTTGGCGCCCTTAGGTCTTTGGTGTCAAAATTTAAATATTCATTTCCTCCAAAAAAGCCTGTCTCCTGATCGTATTTGTATACCAGATCCTGGCCAATAGTAAACTGCGGTTTAATATTATACATGGCCGTGGGCCAATGGTAATTTTGCAAAATGGCTACTTTAATTTCTTGTTTTGGGTTGACCCATGGAAACCCTCCGGAGTTTATCGTGAATTGCACGGACTGCCACTCATTCAGGAAATCAAAATCTCTGGATCGACGCGTATAAGCGCCTACTTTCACAATATCCTTGTAGACCACGAAGCGCCTGGAAAACTGCAATTGATAACTGCTATTGTAAATCTCTATAAGGTAGTTCCCACTTACCCTCAGGCGAACATTGTTATTGGGAATGCTAAGTCGGTAATTGGAGTAGGGTTGTAGCGTAGTATAGCTGTTTTCATAATCGATGATACGTTGATTATCAACCCCATCCAGGTATTGTGATTTCAAGAGATCTGAAGGTGTCCAGTCGTAATCACAATGTACCAGTTTATAGTAATAATCCTGTTCGTTAGCCAGCAAATCATCGAACTCTAAGGTAATGGTTTCACCAAGTTGCACTATTGGAAACTGATCTTCGGTGGCCCCCTTAAAAATTACAGTCTTTATGTTCGAAGGCGGCTCTACTTCTTCTTGCACTTGAGCAAAAAGCGGGAGAGTACAAAAAAACAGCAAAAGTTGTTTAAGATTATAGCGCATTTTACGGGCTTTCATCTGGCAAAGGTAAACAAAAAGCAGGGCCAGGAAATTCCTATCGATATAAACCCCAAATTTCTAGACAATTATTATGAAAACGTTCTTTTCTGTACTATTTTTGCTGGGAATTTTTATAACCTAAGGTCTACCTTTTATGTCCAAAGACATCCGAATTAAAAAGGGCTTAAACATTAACCTTGTCGGTGCAGCAGAACAGACTACTTCCAAAGCTGCTTTAAGCAACGTTTACGCAATTAATCTTTTAGATTTTCATGGCTTAACTCCTAAAATGCTTGTCAAAGAAGGAGCGGAGGTCAAAGCAGGAGAAGCACTATTTTACAATAAGAGCAATGAGAACATGCTCTTTGTTTCTCCGGTAAGCGGCGAACTCATAGAGATTGCCCGGGGAGCAAGGCGAAAGATATTAATGTTGAAGATCCTGGCTGATAAGACCCAGGAAGAGGTTACGCATGACACTCCTGAGCTATCTACGGCTTCCGATGAACAAATCAGGTCTTTTTTGTTAAAAACAGGTTGTTGGCCTTTTATTAAGCAGCGTCCTTACGATCTTATCGCCGATCCTAACACCACACCAAAGGCCATCTTTATCTCGGGATACTCAACTGCCCCTCTTGCGGCGGATCCGGATTTTGTGCTTCAGGGAAAAGAAGCTGAGCTGCAAGCGGCAATTACCGCCCTTGGAAAAATGACCCCTGGAAAAGTGCATTTGTCCATCGGGAAATCGAGCAATTCAACGCTTTCAAAAATGATAGGTGTTGAGATGCACCGGGTAAGCGGTCCACACCCTGCAGGTTTGGTAGGTACCCAGATTAACAAAATAGATCCCATCAATAAAGGAGAATTAGTTTGGACGGTATCACCACAAGATCTGGTAATCCTTGGGGAAACCTTGTTAACGGGGAAATTTAATCCACAAAGAACAGTTGCCCTTGTAGGCTCTTCCGTAAAGACGCCAAAATATTTCACTACAAAAATTGGCGCTGAGGTCTCCACTTTTTTATATGCAAGTGGCGTTAATTCAGATAATTTCCGGGTGATAAACGGCAACGTTCTTACCGGTTCTAAAACCAAACCAGACGGCTACTTAGGTTTTTATAACAATACAGTGACGGTGATTCCGGAAGGTGATGAATATGAATTCTTCGGATGGAACAAACCTATTTTCAATAAAATATCGAATACCAGAGCGCTTACCTTCTCCTGGATGCAGCCCAAAAAAAAATATAAGCTCACCACAAATACCAATGGAGAACATCGGGCTTTTGTGGTTACGGGCCAGTACGAACAGGTTTTTCCTATGGATATTTATCCGCTACAATTGCTTAAGGCATGTATGGTTAAGGATCTGGATGAAATGGAACAGCTTGGCCTTTACGAGGTGATTCCAGAAGATTTTTCGTTAACAGAGTTCATTTGCATCTCCAAGCAGCCGCATCAACAGATCATACGCGAGGGATTAGATTTACTCCATAAAGAAATTGGCTAGAAATGAGCGATAAAAGACTGACTTTCAAGAAACGTTTACATATTTTAAAGCACCATTATCGAGGCAAGAAAATGGCGCCGGCATTTAATGCTATCCACACCTTTTTATTCGCTCCGAATGAAACTACGCATTCCGGATCTCATGTCAGGGCTGCGGACGACCTAAAGCGAACCATGAATACGGTGATCATGGCCTTGATCCCTGTATTGCTATTTTCTTTCTTTAACACAGGATACCAGCACTATGCTGCTATAGAAGTAGCGGCTGGTGCGCCCAGGACCTTAGATCTTTGGGGCAATTTTCTGACTTGGGAAAACTTTTGGTTGGGCTTTACACTGGTAATGCCCTTAGTGATCGTCTCATATGGTGTTGGACTCTTAATAGAATTCATCTTTGCGGTGATCAAAGGACATGAGGTAGAAGAAGGTTACCTGGTTACAGGGATGCTTGTGCCTCTTATTGTTCCGGTAGATACCCCACTTTGGATGTTGGCTGTGGCCATTGTCTTTGGCGTGGTCATTGGCAAGGAAGTTTTTGGAGGCACCGGGATGAATATTCTTAACCCCGCGCTTACTATTAGGGCATTCCTGTTCTTTGCCTACCCAACCTGGATGAGCGGGGACAAAGTTTGGGTACATGGGGCGGTTGAACGCACCGGAACTCCCGATGCTATTTCTGGCGAAACGGTTTTAGGCTATTTGGCGCAGAATGGCAGTTTTGAATATTCACTTTCCGATATGTTCTTCGGTTTTATTCCAGGCTCCGTAGGGGAGACTTCCACCTTGTTGATCCTGCTTGGAGGCCTCTTTTTGATCTTTAGCAAGATCGCAAGCTGGCGTATTATGGTAAGTGCAGTTATCGGATCTTTGGTAATGGGAGGTATTTTTAATCTTGTCGTAGACGCCGGTATCATTGCCGAAACCAGTAAGTTCTATGGCTTGATGAACTTTGAGTTCTGGCAACACCTGCTTGTCGGAGGGCTGGCCTTTGGTATTGTTTATATGGCAACAGACCCGGTGACAGGGGCACAAACCAATAGGGGAAAATGGATCTATGGGTTCTTAATTGGGTTCATATCAGTGATGATACGGGTATTTAACCCTGCTTATCCCGAAGGAGTATTCCTTGCCATTTTATTGATGAATGTATTTGCGCCAACCATAGATCACTATGTGATCAGGGGCAATGTTCGGAGAAGGATGAAGCGACTTAAAAATGCTACTATTCTTCCGAAAAGTACAGATGAACAAGCAGAAGTTCCAAAAGTAGAAACAGTTTAAACATGGCTATAAACACAGACAAGAACGTTTATACAGTAGTCTTTGCGGCGATCATGGTGATTGTTGTAGGCTCCATTCTCGCTTTTCTTGCCTCAGGTCTAAGTGATCGTATCAAGGAAAACGAACGTTTTGAGAAGCAACAGAACATTCTTTACGCTATGGGCGTGAATGAGAATGCAGACGAAGGGAGTGTGAGCTTTATTCCTACGGATAGAGTTGAAAGCGAATTTACCAAATACATCACAGAACAATTAGTGATTACGGGAGATCGGGTATCTAATGATAACAATGAAGCCTATCTTATAGATCTAAAGAAGGAGCTCTCGGCCATGAAGAAGGGCGAAGAGCCAAACTTACCGTTATTTATTGGTGAAAAAGACGGCAAAAAGTACTACATACTGCCGATGTATGGCAAAGGACTATGGGATGCCATTTGGGGTTTTGTAGCACTTGATGAAAACATGGTCGTTCAAGGAGTTTATTTTGATCACAAGGCGGAAACTCCAGGCCTGGGAGCCAATATCAAACAACGCTATTTTATGGATGATTTTGAGGGTGAATCTATATTGTCCGGGAATCGCTATGCCGGAATCAGTGTTGCCAAGGGAAATAATGACCCCGTAAATAAGATCAAGGACGACAATGAAGTGGATGCACTCGCGGGTGCGACTATCACCGGTAATGGCGTGTCTGCTATGATCCGGGAAAGCGTCAACCTTTACAAAGACTATCTAGAAACAATTAGAGTAAAATAATATGGCACTACTTTCAAAGAAAGATGCAAATCTAATATTAGACCCACTTGCAGACAATAACCCGATTACCATTCAGGTACTAGGTATTTGCTCGGCACTGGCGATCACGGCCGAGTTAAAGGCCTCTGTGGTTATGGCCCTTTCGGTGATTTTTGTACTGGGCGTCGGTAATGTGGTGATTTCACTGATGCGAAATATCATCCCTTCAAAAATCAGGATTATCGTACAGCTAATTGTAGTGGCTACCCTGGTGATTATTGTAGACCAGGTGTTAAAGGCCTTTGCCTATGAGCTAAGTAAAACATTGGCGGTGTTTGTTGGGCTGATCATTACTAACTGTATCATCATGGGACGCTTTGAAGCCTTTGCACTGGGTAACGGTCCTTGGAAGTCCTTTTTGGATGGCATTGGTAATGCCCTGGGTTATGGTGTGATATTAATTATAGTGGGCTTTTTCAGAGAGCTTTTGGGTTCAGGAACGCTTTTTGGTTTTCCTGTGCTCGGTAATCCGATAGAAAAAACCGGACTTTATGCCACTGGCTATGAAAACAACGGTTTTATGATCATCCCACCGGCTGCATTGATTGTGGTTGGTATCATCATATGGGTTCAACGCTCTCGCAACAGGGCTTTAATAGAGGAAAACTAATTAAGACAGCAGATTATGTTAGAGCATGTAGAATTATTTTTTAAGTCGATTTTTATTGACAATATGGTGTTCGCGGTTTTCCTGGGAATGTGTTCGTATCTCGCTGTTTCCAAGAAGGTGGCAACAGCTGTGGGTCTGGGTGCAGCTGTGATCTTCGTTCTTGCCGTTACCGTACCGTTAAACTGGTTATTAGATCAGTATTTACTTCAGGATGGGGCGCTGGCCTGGTTGGGACCAGAGTATGCAGATTACAACCTGAGCTTTCTTTCATTTATCCTTTTTATTGCCACGATAGCAACTATGGTGCAATTAGTAGAGATTGTGGTTGAAAAATTTTCCCCTGCATTGTACAATTCTCTTGGAATCTTTTTACCCCTTATTGCAGTGAATTGCGCGATTCTAGGAGGTTCTTTGTTTATGCAAGCGAGGGAAATTCCAAGTTTGGGTTTGGCGTTTAACTACGGAGTGAGTTCCGGGATAGGCTGGTTCTTAGCCATTCTTGCCATTGCCGCCATTCGTGAAAAAATACGTTATTCTAATGTACCGCCTCCCTTGAGAGGTTTGGGCATTACCTTTATCATTACCGGATTGATGGGGATTGGTTTCCAGAGCTTCGGGGGGATGCTAACAGGAGGAGATGACGCAGCAGCCGTTGAAGAGGATACGACGGTTCAGAAAATAGAAGAAGAAAAAGAAAAAGAAGATAAGGAAATCAGTGAGAATACAGTTTCTTATACTGATGAAGCAATAAAAGCAAATCCATGATATTAGCTACAAGCACAATTGGTACTATTGTTATTACGGTAATCGCATTTATGATTTTGCTACTACTCCTGGTGGCACTACTGCTCTTTACTAAAGAAAAACTTTCACCTTCGGGCCCTGTTACGATTACCATCAATGGTGAAAAAGAAGTACAAGTGGCCTCTGGGAGCTCCTTGCTCTCTACACTGGGGAATCAGAAAATATTTCTTCCGTCAGCTTGTGGTGGAGGAGGAACCTGTATTCAATGTGAATGCCATGTTCTTGACGGTGGGGGAGAAGCCCTACCTACAGAAACTCCACATTTCTCTAAACGCGAATTAAATGAAGGTGCCCGTTTGGCCTGTCAGGTCAAGGTAAAGCAGGATATGGAAATTACTATTCCTGAAGAGGTATTCGGAATTAAAAAATGGGAAGCCACTGTAGTACGTAATTATAATGTGGCGTCTTTTATTAAGGAATTTGTGGTAGAGATCCCTGAAGAGATGAACTATAAAGCGGGAGGTTACATTCAGATAGAAATTCCGCCTTGTGAGATAAAATACGCAGACATTGAGATCACCGCGCATCCCGAAGAGCACGAAACCCCAGACAAGTTTCAGACAGAATGGGATAAGTTTAACTTGTGGCCTTTGATGATGAAGAATACCGAGACTGTGGAAAGAGCCTATTCTATGGCTTCCTATCCTGCAGAAGGGCGTGAAATAATGCTGAATGTACGAATCGCTACCCCGCCATGGGACCGGTCTAAGAACGGCTGGATGGATGTTAATCCCGGAGTGGCTTCGTCTTATATATTCGCTCAGAAACCTGGTGATAAGGTTACTATTTCAGGACCTTACGGGGAATTTTTTATCAACGAATCTGAGTCAGAAATGCTCTATGTTGGTGGAGGTGCCGGAATGGCCCCTATGCGATCGCACCTATACCATCTTTTCAAAACTTTGAGAACCAATAGGAAGGTAACCTACTGGTATGGTGGCCGATCTAAAAGAGAGTTGTTCTACCTGGATCACTTTAAGCAACTTGAAGATGAATTTCCGAATTTTAAATTCTATATGGCACTTTCAGAACCCTTGGAAGAGGACAACTGGAAGGTAAAGGAAAGCCTTGATGCGCCAGGTGATGGTTTTGTTGGTTTCATCCATAATTGTGTGATTGACAATTACCTGAACGATCATGACGCTCCTGAAGATATTGAATTGTATTTCTGTGGTCCGCCTTTAATGAACAAAGCCGTACAGAAAATGGGAGAAG
Source organism: Flavobacteriaceae bacterium (assembly GCA_965212595.1). GTDB lineage: Bacteria > Bacteroidota > Bacteroidia > Flavobacteriales > Flavobacteriaceae > Poritiphilus. The sequence goes on along the minus strand of CBDBVE010000007.1, from coordinate 479,124 downwards.
ATTTTGGTATCCCAGATGAGCATATTCGCTTTGACGATTTTGGAGGTTAATCCTTTTAGATTAAAAAAAAAGAAAACCGATATTCCTCTGATATCGGTTTTTTAATACCCATTAGTAGATGCAGGCACTGACAGAACAACAATTGCACAACCTTGCAATGAACATAGTCGGGAGGCGATTGGAAGCCGAGGGCTACGAATTCATGGGGGTAAACAGCAAGCCCAGGAAAAACCCGCAGTTCGTATGCCTTAGAGAAAAACAACTGCATTTCATAGTGGTAAGAAGTGTGTCTTATCCCGGTAATCCTAAAAAATACGATGCAGAATTGCTTAGGAAGGTAAAGCAGCATGCGCTAAAACACGAGGCAAGGACGTATTATGCCGGTGTAGGTTTATCAAATGCCGAGGACCAAAATTTACCGGTATATTTAAATGAAAGCTATATTGTAGATTATGAAGGGCTTATTGAAATCTGAGATCAAGAGAGCAATTTTCTACACTGTGTTCTTACCGCTTATCGCCTGTGGCCCAAACAAGCAGGAGTGGATTAAGAATGTTAACCAGGGGGGAGCTTTAGGAACCTCATACGCGATCACCTACCTAAGCTTCGAGGCTCAAGATTATCAGTTTGAGATCGATTCCGTTTTCCAGGTGGTAAATCGTTCTATGTCTACCTATATTCCAGATTCTGATATTTCAAAGATCAATCAAGGAGATACTGTAGTGGTAGATAGGATGTTCAGGGACGTCTTTGAACTTTCTAAAAAGGTGCATCATATCACGGGGGGTTATTTTGACCCCACCGTAGGGACCTTAGTCAATGCCTGGGGCTTTGGTCCCGGAGAACAAATTGTTTTAGATAGTGTTAAAGTAGATAGCCTGCTGAGTTATGTTGGTTTCCATAAAGTGCATCTCACGGAAGATCATAAAATCATTAAGCAGCATCCGGGAATTCAATTTGATTTTAATGCAATTGCTAAGGGGTATGCCATTGACCGGCTGGCAGCCATGCTCGATGAAAAGGGTATTGAAAATTACCTGGTTGAGGTAGGGGGAGAAGTGGTGGCAAGAGGTGAAAATAAGTTAAAGAGAAAGCAATGGACGGTAGGTGTTGATGATCCGCAATCTCTGGAAGAACGACGTTTGAAACAGGTAGTTCAATTGAAAGATAAAGCTTTGGCCTCTTCGGGAAACTACAGAAAGTTTAGAATAGACCCGGAAACTGGGGAAAAATATGTGCATACCATTAACCCAAAGACGGGATATACCAAAAATTCTAAAGTTTTAGCTACCAGTGTTATTGCCAACACCTGTGCAAAAGCAGACGCTTATGCCACCGCTTTTATGGCTATGGAATTGGAAAGTTCTATGGAACTTTTGAAAAAAGAAAAAGAGCTGGGGGCCTATATCATTTACTTGGATGAAAACGGAGAGACTATAGAGTACATGACAGGCAATTTTAAAAAGCTGGTGGCCAACTGATCACTTTTTAACCAAAGGAATGATTTCTCCTGGGGCTAACCTGAATTTTTCAACGGCTTCAAGGCCTAAAACCTTAGTATAATCAACTTCTTCAACACTAAACCCCACCGCTCGCAACTTGCTAAAATAGTCCCGGCCATAAATACGGACATGGTCATACTGACCAAAAATCCTGGCTCGTTCTTTTTTATCCGTAATGCTGTCGTCTTCAAAGGTCAGTTCGCGATTGAGATCCTGAGGAATTTGAAATACACCCCATCCACCTGGCTTAAGGACGCGATACAGTTCTTTCATTGCGCTTTTGTCATCCGGAATGTGCTCCAGAACATGGTTACAAAGTATGATATCAAAGCTAGAGTCCTCGAAGGGAAGATCGCAAATATCAGCTTTAACATCGGCAAGGGGAGAATTTAGGTCGGTCGTCGTGTACTGCAAATTCTTAAGCTTCTTAAATCGCTTAAAAAACGCCTGTTCAGGAGCGAAATGCAAAAGGCTTTGCCGAACGGTAAAGAAGTTGGTCTCATTTTCCAGGTATAGCCAAAGTAATCTGTGCCTTTCTAAAGAAAGGGTAGAGGGCGAAAGTACATTGTCTCGTGGGTTTTCATATCCATAGGGTAAAAAACTGCGAAATGATCTGCCGTCGATGGGATCCGTAAATTTATTGCCCCTCATAAAAAAGGCTAGAATAGGCCTTGCCAGGTAACTCAGTTTTATGAGCAAAGGCCTTGGAAGAAGGTTTAGTACGATTTTAAATGCCTTTTTCAAATGTATCGCCTTATTGTTCAGAGTGTGCTCGGTAAACCTCGCTGTTGCATAAGGTTCCTAAGCCGTCTATACCAGAGCTTTTTTCTGAAACTCCTTTTCTTCGTCTGAAGTGATTCCAAGGGCATCGTAGATATACTGAAAGGTAGACAGTAATTCGGGTTTTCCGTCTACAAGCGCCACATTATGCTCAAAGTGCGCGCTTGGCAAGCCGTCTGCCGTAAGAATCGTCCATCCGTCTTTAAGTTGCTTGATTCGCTTTGTTCCCATATTGATCATAGGCTCGATTGCCACAACCATTCCATTCACAAATTTCTTTCCCCTTCCTCTTTTACCATAATTTGGCATCTCGGGAGACTCGTGGAGTTTTTTACCAAGACCGTGGCCAACCAGTTCCCTTACCACCCCATAGCCATGGCTTTCACAATAATTTTGTATTGCATATCCGACATCGCCAACACGGTTACCAACTTTAAACTCACGAATTCCAATGTAAAGTGACTCTTTAGTCACTTTTAGTAATTTTTTCACCTCCGGTGCTACCTCTCCCACCTCAAAAGTATAGGCGTGATCGCCATAAAATCCGTTTTTTAAGGCCCCGCAATCCACAGAAATGATATCGCCTTCCTTAAGAGGTTCTTTGTTTGGAATTCCGTGAACCACCTGAGCATTCGGACTCATATTTAAAGTATTCGGAAAGTCGTACATCCCTAAAAAGCCCGGTTCGGCTCCCAGGTCTCTAATAAATTCCTCGGCCAGTCCATCCAGATACAGGGCATCTACGCCAGGCTTGATTTCAGAGGCGAGCATTCCAAGCGTTTTGGAAACAACCAGTGCGCTCTCACGCATTAATTCTATTTCTTCTGAAGTCTTTAATTTTACCATAGTCTGCAAATGTAAAACTTTCGATGCAATTGCACTTCAATATCTCTTATGGCTACAAGAAGGCAGTTACTCTAAAGGATATAAAATTTATCTGGCTGCCAGGGATCAGGAAGGTCCTTCTCGCCTAAAAGCTCTTTAATATTTCTTTCTATAGTTCTTGCAATACTAGACATTGCGGTATCTGTAGGCCTATTTTCAAAGGGGTCCTGGATGCTCAACGCAATTTTTTCGAGCAGAAAAAACGGAATTGAAATGAAAATCAGCAAGGGTATTTCAATAAAGCCTCTTAACTCTGTTAGCGAAAAAGAAAGCATTACGAGGAAGATATATATGAATATATGCAAGGTGAGCCGATACATTTTTGGAAAGGCGGTATTCTTGATCCGTTCTGCCCTGCCCATAGAGGCGCAAAGCCGTACCAACGTACTGTCTATCTGTATTTGTTGAAAATCATTAATTCGTTGTGCCTCATGTAGCGATTTTAGATCGTTAGAATGCTTATCTAAAAGAGCAAGGGGGACGTGTTTTTGTTCCTTTACCGCTGCCATTTCTTCTTCCTTGAGAAAGGTCTCATTCTTCCAGACTGCCTCTAGTCCCCTTAAACTGCGCCCTACAGCATAGCACCAGGCAATTTGCCTGTATGCCATACGTTTAAGCAAGCCATCATCGTGTGATTTGTCAAAATTTTTAAGTTGAATTATGAAGGTCCGGGAATCGTTTACGATAGCTCCCCAAATTTTCCGGGCTTCCCACCAGCGATCATAAGATTGCCCCAACTTAAAAGACAGGATCAGTGCAATGGCGGTGCCCATAAAAGCTCCTATGGTAACCGGAATATTAAGATCTGCAAGATAGGCGGACAGAAAATGCGTCGCGGTAGAAAAGAGCGTAACAATCAAGAGATCTAACTTGATTTTATTTAGAATATATCCTATGGGGATCTTGCGTTCCAGAATCATAGCTCAGTTTAGAAAGTTGATTAATTTAGGTTGGAAATTCGTCATACGCCTGCCTTAGGTACTTTGAACCCCGTGTATGCTAAATTTCCGAAAAAAAACCGAGCTTTTTAAATCAAGGGTTTTTGAGTCATGAGTTCTGGCTGAGAAATTCCCATCATCTTGAGGATTGTAGGTGCAATATCTCCCAAAACACCATCATTTATCTGCTTAATATCACGATCTACCAGAATTAAAGGTACCGGATTTGTTGTATGCGCGGTATTGGGGCTCCCATCGGGGTTGACCATGGTATCGCAGTTTCCATGATCTGCGATTACCAAGGTGCTGTAGCCATTTTCAAGTGCGGCGTCAATTACTTTTTTAGCGCATCGATCTACGGTCTCACAGGCCTTGATTGCTGCTTGCATATCTCCTGTATGACCCACCATATCAGGGTTTGCAAAATTCAGGCATACAAAATCAACTTCGGCCTTTTTCAATTCTGGAACAATGGCATCGGTGATCTCATAGGCACTCATCTCGGGTTTTAGGTCGTACGTAGCAACCTTTGGTGAGGGGCATAAGATGCGTTCCTCCCCTTCAAAAGGCGCTTCCCGGCCTCCGTTAAAAAAGAAGGTTACATGAGGGTATTTTTCGGTCTCGGCAATACGGATCTGTTTCTTGCCTTCTGAGGCCAATACTTCGCCCAGCGTTTCCCTTAAATTTTCTTTTTGGTATACAACGTGCACTCCCTGGAATGCTTCATGGTAATTGGTCATGGTCACATAATGGAGATCTAAAGTATGCATGTTGTACTCATGCATGTCTTGTTGACTCAGTACCTGTGTTAATTCTCTCCCGCGATCTGTTCTGAAATTGAAAAAGATCACTACATCCCCCTCGGAGATCCTGGTTAATGGATTTCCACTTTCATCGGTAACTACAAGCGGTTCAATAAACTCGTCTGTAATACCGCTATCATAACTTTTCTGAATGGCCTTAGAAATATCGCTGGTCTTTTCTCCTTCACCATTTACAAGCAGGTGGTAGGCTTTTGCCACCCGTTCCCAACGTTTGTCCCGGTCCATGGCATAGTATCGCCCTATTACCGAAGCCAATCGCGTACTTTTATCTGAACAAAAGCTATTGACGTCTTCAATAAATTGCTTCCCGCTTTTAGGATCAACATCCCGGCCATCGGTAAAGGCGTGAATAAAGGAGGAGGTTACCCCAAATTCTTCACATGTGTTAATTAGCCCTTTTAGATGATTAATATGACTATGAACTCCTCCGTCGCTGAGCAATCCAAGAAAGTGAATGGCTTTCTCATTTTGCCTGGCGTAGGTAAGCGCTTCTATTAGGACTGTCTCGTTCTTAAGCGTATTCTCTTGGACAGCAATATTTATTTTGGCCAGATCCTGATAAACAATTCTTCCCGCTCCCAGATTCATATGCCCCACTTCGCTATTTCCCATTTGTCCGTCTGGAAGCCCCACGTTCATCCCATCTGTTAGCAAATTAGAGTTTGGGAAATCGTCGTACAGGCTATCGATGTAGGGTGTTTCTGCGTTGGCAATGGCAGATACTTTGGGATCTGGAGACTTTCCCCAACCATCAAGAATCATCAAAATAACTTTCTTATTCATACTTTGGGTTTGCGAAGTTCAAAAATAGAAGGAATTCTGAAGTATTGCTAACTATTCTTTAAGGCTTTTTAATCTAAGGGCTTGAAGTTTTGAATGCTGTTAAAGAAATTAACTGTTTAAGAAGCAATTTTGTTAAACTTAAGTTATTTAACTGTTAATAGTGAAACAAAATGTAATAGATGGCGTCTATATTTATATAATCAAAATCTATTCATCAATTAATTCTTATTCATCATGAGAAAAACAATCCTAATTACTGCCGCGGCAATGATGCTGGCGGTTAGCGGTGTTTACGCCGAGAAAAGTAGCAACAATGACCTAACAGCAACGATCAACCTTGAAGAAACAAGAGGCCTTAATTCTTTTTGCAAGGCTATTATGCAAGGAGATTATGATACGGTAAAACGTATGATTGAATTAGGCGAGGACGTCAATGAAAAATCTCTCGGAATGAGTCCGGCAATCTTTGCGGCTCGTTACAACAAGGCAGAGATTTTAGAATTACTTATCGAAAATGGAGCAGACCTTAAGGTAAAGTGCGATAAGGGATTTACAGCAAAGAAACACGCCGAACTCTCTGGGGCTAATGATGCTTTGGCGGTTATTGAAAATGCTATGAAGAGTTAAACGGGGGTTTGCTCATCAATCAAAAACCCTGACGAAGCGTCAGGGTTTTTATTTTGGCTATTTACCTCCAATAGTGTTCAGGTAAAAGAGTAAATAAATATTTAAAATTCAAATCCGTTTAAAGCCCTATCCATAAAGGCGTAAACCGCCATTACGAGCATTAAAGCACAAAATACAGAATACACCTTCAGTAAGATCACTATGATCTCTGGCTTGCAATTATCGAAAGCCTCGGTGTAAAGGTTTTTAAAATGTGTAAGTGTTCCCATTATAGTGTTCCTTTAATAAATTAAAGCTATAAGGGTTAAATTAGGGGCAAAGAAAGATTGGGAATCTTTTCCAAAGATATGAAAAAACCAGGGGAATTTCCTAATAGGAAAAGACGAACTACCTGCTTTATCGACCTCTGTACTTATTTATAGCTTCTCTGATCTTTTCAATTCTGTTTTCCGGGTCTGGATGGGTACTTTGAAATTCGGGTGCTCTATTTGGCCCTGCAGCAGCTTTCAGGATCTCCATTACCCGAATCATCTCTTCGGGTTGGTAGCCAGATTGAATCATAAAAAGGACCCCCAGTTCATCACTTTCAAGCTCATCACCGCGCCCGTTTTTTAAAAGGGTATTTTGTCCTATGCTACCTACGATACCTCCGGCGTCAGCCCCAACCGTAGCTCCCATCGTCACCGTTTTCCAAAAACTGCTTTCAGCAATACGCTCGGCTGAATGTCTTCCGATAACATGTCCGATTTCGTGCCCCAGTACACCCGCTAATTGCGCCTCATTGAGTTGTGAGAAAAGGGCATAGGTGATAAATATTTGCCCGCCTGGAAGTGCAAAAGCGTTGATGGTGCGGTCATCCGCTAAAAGGTGAAATTCATATTGATACGGAGTTTCCCTGGCTATGCTGCTTTGCACAAGTTTGTCACCTACGGCGTCTACCAGTGCTTGAAGACGCTCATCTGGATACAGTCCTCCATGTTGCTGAGCGATTTCAGGTGCGCTTTGAAGGCCAATGGCAATTTCCTGCTCGGCAGACATGTTGATAGTCTGTACTCTGCCCGTATAGGGGTTTTCTTCTTTATTATTGCAGCGCTGAATAAGGGCAAAAGCCACAATGGCCAAGCCTATAAATATTCTGATTTTCCAACTCCCTCTTCTCATTTTGCTAGTGTTCTGTGGAAAACCAAAGTACAAAAAAGCTTATAAAAGTTCGGGATTAATGTCTAAAATGTTATCGCGAACATAGGTCTTTACGAAACCGGTCGTAAAGTGTTCACTTCCTATAAAATCTTCCAGTTCAAGAAGCTTTAATATATTTTTCTTTCTAAAAGCGGTAAGCATGGGTATAGATAATGGGGCATAACTATAATGCCAGGGCTCATATTTAAATCCTCTGCGTTTTGGAGTGTTAGTATATACCAGGTAGAAGTCGAATTTCTTCGAATTTTCGTCCATCCAAGCTTTGAAATCTGCAAAGGGTCCGCCAGCCTCAAACTTTTGAGGAACCAGTACGTCGCCAGTGGTTTTTTTATTACCATCAATCAAGTCAATATCTGTACCCCAGTGATGGCGACTTGTACCAGGAATAGTAGAATATTCAATTATCTTATCGATGGCATCCAGGGGTTGCATTCCATCTTCTGCAGTAAAGCGTTCATACTTTCTTTCAAAAATTGCAGCCTGCCGCTCAAAACTACGATAGCTTGACACGGCTTTTATATCAACGCCAGCACCGTAAGCGGCCTTTTTCATAGCCTGAAAGGCATCATGTGCCTGCTTTCGGAGCTGATAACCCTCGCCAAAGAGCGTTATATCTTCTTTCCCCATTAATTCTAAAATGGAGTACTCTTCTTCCTGGAATATTAATGATCCTGGAATGAGTGTAAGTGCTAATCCAGAGAAACTACTTCGCTTTATAAATGATCTTCTTTGCATGGAAATTCTTTTAAACTAGATACTAAACGTTGGGATGTACCACTCTATTTCAAAAATAGCACCAAAATTTCAAGGAATGTAAATTAATTTGTGCTTAAAGGTCGCATAATCATTCTAAATCTTAGATGAATATTAGAATGTGAAGAGAAGAGAGTTTAGTCGGAAAGGAGAAAAAAGTAGCCCTGTTGTTCTACCTTAAGATCTTTTAAATTGATATGGTAATAATATATTCCTGATGGCAGTTGGGCACCACCGATGATATTTTTGTTCGGCATCCCGGCAAACTCGTCCATGTAGTCTTCCAACTCAAAAACGACTCTGCCCCAGCGATTAAATATGGTTAGTCGGTTGTTTGGTGATTGCTGTGTGGCTTCCAAGATTAGGCGATCGTTTGCTCCGTCACCATTAGGACTTACAATAAATCTTCCGTCAGGACTATTTTTTAAGTCGAAGAAGCTTCCAAGTGTATATATCTCGTAGTCTGAAGCCTGCACGGAGCCAGAGGTTATGGTACCGGATTCGAAGTTGCCACTGATGTTGAAAACCCCTAGATTTTCCCACTTTTGCGTTTTCTTATTCCAGCCGGTCACTACTAAGTCTTTTAGGTTTTCTACCAGATTGTTGATATTACTACTGCCGTTCCATGAAAGTGTAATTTGAACCTGACCTTCGGTAATAATATGCCAAAATTCAAAAGGCTGGATTTTTGCTAGTGTAACGTCCTTTGCGTCCAGGAAAAACTGTTGATCGAAGAAAGAACTACTTTCCGGATTTTCGAAATAATACCCTCCTAGTACATAGGCAGGATTTTCAAGAAACTTAAGCGTAAATGGCCGCAATTGCTTCTCAGTCCCTATAGGGAAGGTAAAGACAGGATTAGCCTGAGAGGCCATATAACCATTTACCTTCGAAGCATCATTTTCACCGTTGAAATTCGTATTTTCCAAGAATTGAAGATACTTACTTCTATCATTTCTGTTTGTCTGAATATTACCGAAGATAAAATTCATATGATTTGACACACTTACGGATGTGCTGAGTAAAAGTTCCCCTTCGATCCCGATTTCGAGGTCGTAAAATGTTGGACTCAATGCGCCTCTAATTTCCTGATTCTTTTCACTGTAAAACCCTACAAGTCCTCGATTTTCATCAAAAACCCCGTCGTTTACGAGATCTGTATGAAAACCGAGTTTTCCATTTTCAAAGACCTTAAGATTCCCCAGATTACGGGCACCCGTTTGTCCCGGGACAAGATGAACCGTAAAGAATAAAAATACGCATAAGAGTGGCCGATAGCTCATAGTGCCTGGATCAATCGATTAATGTGAAGTACCAGGTGAGATCTACCTCATCTTTATTACCTCCATTACCGTTAGTATTTCTCATATCAGAAATTTCTACAGAGAATTCATTAATGGTTTGAGAAGTCAGTACTATCACGGCTTGTCTATTCGGGTTCCCGATCTGCATTACTGTAAGTTGTACTATGTAGTCTTCATTGGCTTTAGCGGTGTCAAAGTTCACCGTATAATTACCTGTAGCAGTTCGGTTGACAATATAACCTCCAGAACCGTTGAGTAGAACTCCGTTATCACTAATTTTTCCGTAGTTTGAAATACCCCCTCCGCCTCCAGCTGATGGAATGGTCACGGTATTACCTCCTGTACCCGAAATGCTTAACTGGTTACCACTTACGGATAGCGTTTGAATTTCATTAGAAGTATCCGTATCAAGATCCGTGGGTACCTCGGTCAGGTCATTAAAACTTCCTGAGAAGTCGTCTGTGCTATCAGTATCGAGATTGGCCGGCACATTGGTTAGCTCGTCAAAATCACCACTAAAATCGTCACTGCTATCGGTATCCAGGTTTACAGGTAAATCGGTGAGGTCATTAAAACTTCCTGAGAAGTCGTCTGTGCTATCGGTATCGAGATTGGCCGGTACATTGGTTAGCTCGTCAAAATCGCCACTAAAATCATCACTGCTATCGGTATCCAGGTTTACAGGTAAATCGGTGAGGTCATTGAAACTTCCTGAGAAGTCGTCTGTATTATCGGTATCGAGATTGGCGGGCACATTGGTTAGGTCTGCAAAATCTCCACTAAAATCGTCGCTGCTATCGGTATCCAGGTTAGGAGGTAAATCGGTGAGGTCATTGAAACTTCCTGAGAAGTCGTCTGTACTATCGGTATCGAGATTGACGGGCACATTGGTTAGGTCTGCAAAATCTCCACTAAAATCGTCGCTGCTATCGGTATCCAGGTTAGCAGGTAAATCGATGAGGTCATTGAAACTTCCTGAGAAATCGTCTGTACTATCGGTATCGAGATTGGCCGGGACATTGGTTAGCTCGTCAAAATTGCCACTAAAATCGTCACTGCTATCGGTATCCAGGTTTACAGGTAAATCGGTGAGGTCATTAAAACTTCCTGAGAAGTCATCTGTACTATCGGTATCAAGATTGGCCGGGACATTAGTAAGGTCGGCAAAATCGCCACTAAAATCGTCACTGCTATCGGTATCCAGGTTTACAGGTAAATCGGTGAGGTCATTAAAACTTCCTGAGAAGTCGTCTGTGCTATCAGTATCGAGATTGGCCGGGACATTGGTTAGCTCCTCAAAATCGCCACTAAAATCATCACTACTATCGGTGTCCAGGTGTACAGGTAAATCGGTCAGGTCATTAAAGCTTCCTAAGAAGTCGTCTGAATTATCAGTATCATATGTGCTAAAATCTATTGTATTCCCATCAGGATCTTGTGTTAGCGATAAGATACCATTATCGAATAGCAAGCTTTGGATCTCATTTTGAGCATCGGCGTCGGCATCCTCCACATTTATCATAATGGTATTTCCCCCCTGGATGCCTATGTTTCCAGGATCGCCGTTTGAGCTCAATTCTTGGATATCGTTGTCTATGCTAATGGTGGTCTGTAAGCCTGCTTCATTCGTAAAGGTGTAAGTGCCGTCAACGTTATCTGTTAGGGTGGTTATCGTTTCTTTTTGGCCGTAGAAGGTAGTTGTCACTCCCTGATTGTCCATGAAAGTGTAAGTACCATCTAAGTTATCACTCAGTGATACCCCTGAATTTGAGGTGTCACAGAGATTGTTCCATTGGGTTCCGTTATAGTAGTGTACGCAGCTGGTGTCTTCATTGTAAACCAGAGCGCCATTTAGCGGGGTAATTCCTAACATTTGAGCGTTTGATAGTCGAGTTAGGACCAATGCTTTGTCGTTACTTTCCAGCTCTAAGGCTGAGTGCGCGTGAATCGTACTTATATCATTGCCAATTTTGACCTGAGACCAGGATACTTGCACAAATAATAGAAGTAGGATCGGGGGAATCCTTTTCATTTTTTAATGGTTAGGGGGCAATACTATGCAATGTATTTACAATTTAAGAATTTTTGTTGTAAAAAAGTAAGAAAAGTATGCAATCGTAAGTAGGAATGTTGTAAGAGCTCAAAAAAACTGCACTAAAAAAAGCCCTTTACTAAGGGCATGATCAGTATTCCATTTTAGCAGAATGCTAGGAAAAGAGTATAAAATAATGATTTTCAGTTGCTTAGTTAGAGATGTACAGGTATCCCTGATGTTTCTGATTTAGGTCGTACAGGGTAATGATATAGAAGTAGATCCCGTCTGCAAGGCCAGAGTTCCTCTGAACCACGGTATTCCTGTTAGAACGACCGTCGAATTCTCCGCTATAATTGTCTTTTGAATAGACCATTACTCCGTTGCGATCAAAGATTTGAAGTTTATTGTTAGGAGAGCGTTCTATTCCCGCTATAGTAAGCACATCGTTTCGCCCATCTCCGTTAGGGGTCATATAGTAGTTATCGAGTTCTAAAGATTCAAATGTTTCCAGACGGTCGTCATTACCTCCAATGGTAATAATCTCATAATCGTCAGGGACAAATGTATCTGAAGTGACTTTTCCTTTTTGCAAACCACCCTCGGTTGCTGTATTACCAAGATTTACCCATTGCTGTTCAGCTTTGCTCCAGCCCACTACTTTCAGATCGCTAAGATAGTACCCCAGGGCAGAGATATTGCTGTAATCATCCCAACCAATGGTTACGGTAGACGGTACACTTCCCTCTAAAGTCCAGAATTCTTTATCACTTACTGAAATAAATTCTGAAGCTTTCTTATCTGTATTGAAAATGCCACTTAAGGTTTTAGAATTGTTGGGATCTTCAAAAAAGTAAGCACATTTAGCCATGGCGTTTATGGCTATAGAATTTATACTTAAAGGACGCAACCTCTTTCCGTCGCCAACGGGAAAAGTAAAGGATTCTTTGTTAGATAATGCTGCGTAGCCATTTACTTTCGAAACTCCGCTTTCACCGGTATAAAAAGAATCGTCAAAGAAGTTGGAGAAAATCGATGCCTGAGATTTAGGAGTAAAAATATCTCCGGTAATTAAGTTTCCGTTATTTAGCACTCCAATACTATTTTCTAAGATCAGACCATGTGGAACGACAATTTCAGCATCATAAAAAAGAGGGGGGAGGCTGCCAGAAACGGTGAGCTGTTCAAAATCGTTGTAAAACCCTACCAATCCCTCATTCTCCTCAAAAACGCCATCGTTAATAAAATCTGAATGTATGCCCACCATGACATCATCGTGCATTTGCATCGGACCATAGTTATGAATGGCCTCCTGGGCGGAAAGTGTAAAACTTCCTATAAGTAATAATATGTATAGAAGTCTTTTCATTCTTTTATCTAAGCTTGTTGATCACGAAACTAGATTCACCTGCTCCGCTGAAATTTACAGGGGCTGTATTCGCATCTCTAAATGTCACTACGGTAATGACATCGTTAGCACTTAATTGTAATATCTCACTAAGGTGCAGACTTGAGTGGTCATGCCCGTTGTTTTGCCTAATATAAGCGGTGGCTCCAATGGCTCCTACGACGGTTCCATTTACGGCGATCCTTGCATTTACATTGGTTCTTAGATCCGTATTACCGGCAATGCTAGGACATACTAACGAAAGGTTAGCTCTTATATCGTATCTTCCCGCTTCTCTTACAATAAGTGTATTTCCGCTTACCTGGTATAAATTGGTGCCATCGTCTTTGTAATCTTCCGTACCGAAGATAGGAGCAACAGTATTGTTTATATTCAAGTCGGTTGAAGTATTTGTATTGGTCCAGCGACCTCCATAGTTGATCTTAGAGCGCTGTAATACTCCGTTGGCATCGGTAGCCAGGACATCGTCATTTTCAGAAGCCGTACTCATAGATCTGAATCTTCCTCCACCATTTACGTCTAATTCTTCTGTTGGTGAATTAACTCCGACTCCCAGTCGGTCATTCGTATTATCCCAGAAAATTTGACTGTTATTTTCGGTAATCTTTCCATCCGCACCAGCAAAGAAAATAGAACCTGAAGTTCCGGTAACCTCCGTACCATCAATACCATCTGCCCCGGCAGGTCCAGCAGGTCCTACGGGTCCTTGAGCGCCATCAGCGCCATCTGTTCCATTTGCTCCGGCAGGCCCAACAGGTCCTACGGGTCCTTGAGCGCCATCAGCACCATCTGTTCCGTCTGCTCCGGCAGGTCCTTGTGCACCGTCAGCACCATCAGCGCCATCTATTCCGTTTGCCCCAGCAGGTCCAACTGGCCCAACAGGTCCTTGTGCACCATCAGCGCCGTCTGTTCCGTTTGCCCCGGCAGGTCCGACAGGTCCTACGGGTCCTTGAGCGCCATCAGCGCCGTCTGTTCCGTCTGCCCCGGCAGGTCCAACTGGCCCAACAGGTCCTTGTGCACCGTCCGCACCATCTGTTCCGTCTGCCCCGGCAGGTCCGACAGGTCCTACGGGTCCTTGAGCGCCATCAGCGCCATCTGTTCCGTTTGCCCCGGCAGGTCCTTGTGCTCCGTCTGCTCCGTCTGCTCCGGCAGGTCCTACGGGTCCTTGAGCGCCATCAGCGCCGTCGGTACCGTCTGCTCCGGCAGGTCCAACTGGCCCAACAGGTCCTTGTGCACCATCAGCACCATCTGTTCCGTTTGCCCCGGCAGGTCCAACAGGTCCTACGGGTCCTTGTGCGCCATCAGCGCCGTCTGTTCCGTTTGCCCCGGCAGGTCCAACAGGTCCTACAGGTCCTTGTGCGCCATCAGCACCGTCTGTTCCGTCTGCTCCGGCAGGTCCAACAGGTCCTACGGGTCCTTGTGCGCCATCAGCGCCGTCTGTTCCGTTTGCCCCGGCAGGCCCAACAGGTCCTACGGGTCCTTGAGCGCCATCAGCGCCGTCTGTTCCGTCTGCCCCGGCAGGTCCAACTGGCCCAACAGGTCCTTGTGCACCGTCCGCACCGTCCGCACCGTCTGTTCCGTCTGCCCCGACAGGCCCAACTGGCCCAACAGGTCCTTGTGCGCCATCAGCGCCGTCTGTTCCGTCTGCCCCGGCAGGTCCGACAGGTCCTACGGGTCCTTGAGCGCCATCAGCTCCGGCAGGTCCAACAGGTCCAACAGGTCCTTGTGCACCGTCAGCACCATCTGTTCCGTTTGCCCCGGCAGGTCCTTGTGCACCGTCGGCACCATCTGTTCCGTTTGCCCCGGCAGGTCCAACAGGTCCTACAGGTCCTTGTGCGCCATCAGCGCCATCGGTACCGTCTGCTCCGGCAGGTCCAACTGGCCCTATGGGTCCTTGTGCGCCATCAGCGCCATCGGTACCGTCTGCTCCGGCAGGTCCAACTGGCCCTATGGGTCCTTGTGCACCATCAGCACCATCTGTTCCGTTTGCTCCGGCAGGTCCAACAGGTCCTACGGGTCCTTGAGCGCCATCAGCGCCGTCTGTTCCGTCTGCTCCGGCAGGTCCTTGTGCACCGTCAGCACCATCAGCGCCATCTATTCCGTTTGCCCCAGCAGGTCCAACTGGCCCAACAGGTCCTTGTGCGCCATCAGCGCCGTCTGTTCCGTTTGCCCCGGCAGGTCCAACAGGTCCTACGGGTCCTTGTGCACCGTCCGCACCGTCTGTTCCGTTTGCCCCGGCAGGTCCAACTGGCCCAACAGGTCCTTGAGCGCCATCAGCGCCGTCTGTTCCGTTTGCCCCGGCAGGCCCAACAGGTCCTACGGGTCCTTGAGCGCCGTCTGTTCCGTCTGCTCCGGCAGGTCCAACTGGCCCAACAGGTCCTTGTGCGCCATCAGCGCCGTCTGTTCCGTTTGCCCCGGCAGGCCCAACAGGTCCTACGGGTCCTTGAGCGCCATCAGCGCCGTCTGTTCCGTCTGCCCCGGCAGGTCCAACTGGCCCAACAGGTCCTTGTGCACCGTCCGCACCGTCCGCACCGTCTGTTCCGTCTGCCCCGACAGGCCCAACTGGCCCAACAGGTCCTTGTGCGCCATCAGCGCCGTCTGTTCCGTCTGCCCCGGCAGGTCCGACAGGTCCTACGGGTCCTTGAGCGCCATCAGCTCCGGCAGGTCCAACAGGTCCAACAGGTCCTTGTGCACCGTCAGCACCATCTGTTCCGTTTGCCCCGGCAGGTCCTTGTGCACCGTCGGCACCATCTGTTCCGTTTGCCCCGGCAGGTCCAACAGGTCCTACAGGTCCTTGTGCGCCATCAGCGCCATCGGTACCGTCTGCTCCGGCAGGTCCAACTGGCCCTATGGGTCCTTGTGCGCCATCAGCGCCATCGGTACCGTCTGCTCCGGCAGGTCCAACTGGCCCTATGGGTCCTTGTGCACCATCAGCACCATCTGTTCCGTTTGCTCCGGCAGGTCCAACTGGCCCAACAGGTCCTTGTGCGCCATCAGCGCCGTCTGTTCCGTTTGCCCCGGCAGGTCCAACAGGTCCTACGGGTCCTTGTGCACCGTCCGCACCGTCTGTTCCGTTTGCCCCAGCAGGTCCAACTGGCCCAACAGGTCCTTGTGCGCCATCAGCGCCGTCTGTTCCGTTTGCCCCGGCAGGTCCAACAGGTCCTACGGGTCCTTGTGCACCGTCCGCACCGTCTGTTCCGTTTGCCCCGGCAGGTCCAACTGGCCCTACGGGTCCTTGTGCGCCATCTATTCCGTTTGCTCCGGCGGGTCCAACAGGTCCAACCGGTCCTATGGGTCCTTGAGCGCCATCTGTTCCATTTGCTCCGGCAGGTCCTACAGGTCCTTGAGCGCCATCAGCGCCGTCTGTTCCGTCTGCCCCAGCAGGTCCGACAGGTCCTACGGGTCCTACGGGTCCTTGTGCGCCATCAGCACCATCTGTTCCGTTTGCCCCAGCAGGTCCGACAGGTCCTATGGGTCCTTGAGCGCCATCAGCGCCATCTGCTCCGTCTGCCCCAGCAGGTCCTATGGGTCCTTGTGCGCCATCAGCACCATCGTTACCATCGGTACCATCTGTTCCGTTTGCTCCGGCGGGTCCTACATCCCCTTGATCTCCTTTAAGTCCTGTTGCCCCAGCTGGCCCTACAGGTCCGCCAGGCCCCTGAGGCCCCACATCTCCTTGATCACCCTTGTCACCTTTAAGTCCTGTTGCCCCTGCAGGTCCGACAGGTCCGGAAGGCCCCGCATCACCCTGGTCTCCCTTATCACCTTTCGGTCCTGTAAGGTCTGAAGAGGTAAAAGAGGTTCCATCAGAATAATTGATAGTAAATGTTCCATTCCCGTTATCTGTAAATGTAAAAGCACCTGGAGCGGATCCGTTACATAAATTAGACCATCCACCATTGTAATAGTGAATGCACTGGGTATCGGTATTATATACCAAAGCCCCGTTAAGCGGGCTAATACTGTTCATTTGAGCTGTGGTAAGCCTGGTAAGTACAAAGGCTTTATTAGAACTCTCGAGCTCGATGATGGAAGCAGCATCAATACTGTTTGGGTTCTCTCCAATCTTCAATTGGGCGGCCAGGGTATTGGTAGTTAATACCAATGCTATAAAGGCTAATTTTCTTAAGTCCATAGGTTTATAAGATTTGGGAAACTTCTTACAAAAACCTAAAATTACGACATAGCGTATGCAAAAAGAGAAAATTGTTGTGAAGTAGGGGTATAGCGTTGTAAAATAGGTGGCCGCGGCCAGTCATCTAGTTATCTGACGGTTAATCGAGCAAAATGACGTAAAAAAACTATCGATCTAAGTATAAAAATCCCTGATAATTGAACCCTAAATCGTCTAATGAAACCACATAAAAGTAAATCCCTTCTGGGAGTCCGGCTTCTTTGTTGATAATCAAGCCATCAACATTAGCGGTGCCATTGAATTCATTGGTGTAATTGACCATTTCGAATACTTTAAGGCCATTGCGGTCGAAGATCCGGATACTATTATTAGGAGAAAGCGCCATTTCTTCTATCACCAGAACATCATTAATACCATCACCATTAGGGCTTAGGAAGTAATTATCAAGGGTAAGAATTTCTTCAGCTTCTGCCAAACTACCGAAGGTAATTACTTCATAATCATTGGGCACAAAAGTTGAGGAAATTACAAAGCCATTAGACAAATCGCCGTCTATGGCTTCGGTTCCGATATCCAACCAACGGTTGGCGCTTTTGTTCCATCCCATAACAGTAATATTACCTACCTCTTCTGCAATAGCTCCTAAATTGCTTCGGGCATTCCAGTTTAAGGTTACTGTTGAAGGCATATTGGCTTCGAGGCGCCAGAATTCTACAGTACTTATGGCCCCAATATCTCTAGGCCTCAGTTCTGTGTTAAACTCTGGAAAGGTAGAAGGATTATTGGGATCTTCAAGGAAATAGGCACATCGGGCAAAAGCATTGATATCGTCTGAATTAAGAAAAAGTGGCCTTAACTGGGCGGCATCTCCTACCGGAAAGTTAAAACTTTCCTGGTCTCTTACGGCGGCATAGCCGTCTATTTTAGAAACATCCCCTTCGCCTACAAAAAACGCTTCGGGCTGAAAGCCGTAATACACATCGGGTAGGTTACGAGGAGTAATAAAATCTCGGATCACAAAGTTGGTATTGTTTAGCGAGTATACTGTTGTATTGAGCTGAACACCGATATCATTGGCGATCTCAACATCGAAAAAAGTAGGGATAAAGGCCCCGGAGACCGAGATGAGTTCCCGGCCATAGAAACCCGCCAGTCCTAAATTGTTTTCAAATTCCTCATCATTAATAAAGTTGGTATGAAAACCGATTTGGCCACCATCATGAATCTGTATATTGCCACGGTTGTAAAGGGCGGTTTGGGCAGAGCACAAGCTAAAGCCTAAAAAGATAAATAAGACAGCTAATTTTTTCATAGTTATCTGATCTGTTGCCAATTGGCGCCATCGCTTTGCAACCAAATAAAGTCATTGGCTGGTATTGCTGTGGAACCAGCTCCTGTATTATCTAAATAGTTGGAGATGGTAGGTGTATTCGCTGTTGGATTTTTGATAACATAAATACGGCCTTGACAGCTGCCTGCTCCCGGAAGGGTAATATTATGGTTGCCTCCAAGGATCACTGTATGATCGCCGGCATCAAGAGTCGTGGCGCCGGTTGTGGTTTGTATGGAGGTTGCAAAAGACCCACCGGTTTCCAAAGTTGAATTTGGTGTGGTTGTACCAGCTCCGACATTTTGATTATCGTCTATTCTAAGGGCCTCTGTTCCACCCACCACTAATCCTAGTTGGTCAACATCTGCCCGATACATACCGGTATTAGAATCATTGTCGAAACTATATGCTACATTAGCCGGTAAGGTGCCGAATGTGTTTCGAATGCCTTCAGCCCGTATCGTCCCTTCTACGTGCAGTTTATTGTTTATCGCTCCAGCAGAACTTCCCATTCTAAGATTTCCGGTTCCAATAAATCTGAGGTTACCATTGTTTAAGTCGTAAGTTCTGTCCGCAGCTGTTTGTGTCAAATTTGTATTGGAAAGGTTGGATCCTGAACCTAAGGCAGCCAAATCTGCAATTGCCTCCTGTACATTGGTTTCATCGGTTAAATCGCCATCTACATCAATGGCTGGGTTAAGATCAACCTGGTCTGCATCGATTGAAAGGCTGGCTTCATTAATATCGATATCTATCTCATTATCCACTACGTCATCGATAACTGTTATTTTATTAGAGGCTGCATTGATGTTCTTAAACTGCAAGTTGACACCGTTTTTTGAGATAAAAGGGCCTACTCCGGCTGTTCCAATGTTAACCCCATCATTTACCTCTCCTCCTCCTCCTCCAGCGGCCCAGGCGGTACCTGTTGCTGTTGACGTCAATACGTCGCCAGGATTTCCTGCACTTCCGGTCTCATCAATAAACTGCTCATTTAACCTAAAATCTCCATCAACGTGAAAAAGGGCCAAAGGATCTACTATTCCAATGCCAACTTCCCCATTGTTTTGAATGGTAAGTACAGCTTCATCATAGGCTCCGGGGTTAATAATTGGATTTTGGTTGTCTCCAGCCGGATCCTGTAGAAAATGGAAATCCCCGCGTCCTGCATTGTCTTTTCGTTCATAGATGAGGGCTCCTTTACCAAAACTATCGGTATCATCCACCCCAAACAAAACTCCTACTGCGGTGGCATTTGCAGCCCCACCGGCCAGATTCTGGAGCAATAAGGGGTAGGCTACATCGCCATTTAACGCCTCCATGATATGCACTTTTACATCGTCATTTTCAGGACCACCATCTGCCCCAATTAACAATTGACCAGTATTACCTCTCTTAGCTGCATCCCATCTAAGACTAAAAGCATTTTCAATAGGGGCGAAGGCATTTGCTGCGATATCTGCAAAAAAGATGCCCCCCTCTGCGGCACCAAAATGACCAGAGGACGCAGCCCATTGAACATCAAAAACCCCCGGAGAGGTCTCAATGGTGGTTAAAACATGTGTATCTGTGGCAGCTGGGGCAATTTTAGCCGTTGTTACATTATCATCTAAAATTTTAACCGTAGTAATTGCATCATTAGCAACGGTGAGTACACCGGTATTAGTAATTGTAGCATCACCGCTGATTTGCTGTTCTTGTGGTGTGTTTGCAGCATCCCCAATGCGGATAAACCCGTCAGTAAGGGCACCTCCGGAAGCTCCGGCCGCCCACTGTACATCGAACACCCCCGGAGAGGTCTCAATGGTGGTTAAAACATGTGTATCTGTGGCAGCCGGGGCAATTTTAGCCGTTGTTACATTATCATCCAAAATTTTAACCGTAGTAATTGCATCATTAGCAATGGTGAGTACACCGGTATTAGTAATTGTAGCATCACCACTGATTTGCTGTTCTTGTGGCGTGTTTGCCACATCCCCAATACGGATAAACCCGTCAGTAAGTGCACCTCCGGAAGCTCCAGCCGCCCACTGTACATCGAATACCCCCGGAGAGGTCTCAATGGTGGTTAAAACATGTGTATCTGTAGCAGCCGGGGCAATTTTAGCCGTTGTTACATTATCATCCAAAATTTTAACGGTAGTAATCGCATCGTTTGCAATTGTAAGTACTCCTGCATTTGTCATCGTGGCATCTCCACTTATTTGTTGCTCCTGAGGTGTATTAGCTACATCTCCAACGAGTATGTTTCCGTTGGTCAGTGAACCGCCAGCAGTTACCGCAGCATTGACGAAGGCCACATTGGCTGCTGCTGTCCCATCAGCCGCGTTTGTTGTTAAATTTGTAATCCCCAGGGTGTTAGCATCATTACCCTGAGCAAGAACCGCTTGGAGATTTGGAGTACCGCCGCCTCCCGCCAGTGCGGCATCAATTCCCTCAAGATGCCCCTGTACAAAACCTGAAGTAGGTGTATAATTCGTAGGCGTACCTGCAACAGTTACCTCCGCTGCGGTTTGGTCATCTGTGCCACCACCCGCCGGGGCCTGCCATTGCACCACTGTACCAACCGTCGTTAGCACCTGACCATTGGTCCCCGGTGTTATGGTAAAAGGGTCTCCTACCGTACCTATTCCTGAAATCGTGGTACCATCAGCAACTTCGGTACTACCTCCCCCGGTGGGTGGTGGAACCCAGTTTACAGCAGTTCCGGCCGCATTGGTTTGCAAAATCTGATTTGCTCCGCCTGGCATGAGGTTGCCCTCCTGTATGGTTAAGGGCCCTATATCTACTCCCATAATAGTACCATCAATAATACGGTCGCCACTAATATTTTGTACTTCAAACAAATTAGGCGCTATTCCGGTACCCACAATGGTCACCTGGTCAAACTGGCTGGCAATACCACCTCCGGTAACCGCATTGGCAATTTCGGTATCTACATAACTTTTAGTTGCTGCATCCTGCGCATTAGTGGGGTCTTGAAGATTTATAATTCGCTCGTTATTGGCACTGGGATCTAAGGTCATGACATCTTGCAGACGTTGTAACTCGTTGGTATCATCGGTGTCCATGTCATTGGCTTCAAGTACAGCTATGTCGTTGAGTATGGGCGAGTTATCGTAGAAAGCCCCACCTAAGTCAGTAATGACATTGTTAGGGTTTGCCGAAACTATATTTGTTCCTGTGATATATCCTGCATCATTTGTAAAATCACTTAGAGTCACCAGGTTGTAATCTATTTCGGCATCGGTCACCGTATTGTCTTGCAATTCCTCGGCTCCCACAGAATCCGGGGCCAGTTTATCATCATTAATAGAGTTGTTTTGGATGTCATTGCTATTGATGCTGAAATCGATGATGTTTTCACTTCCTATTTCGCCTACTTCAAAATTTACAATATCGCCATTTTCAGTAATCACAATAGTGCTCATTGGGTTTACAATTGGATCTGTCGTAAACTGTAGCTGAAGCGAATCGCACAGATTGATCCATTGTGCGCCATCGTAGTAGAAAATACATTGTGCGTCGTTGTTGTAGACCATAGCACCCTGAAGCGGCACAATACTGTTCATTTGCTGTTCACTCATTCGCGAGATCACAAATACCCTATCCGTGCTTTCCAGTTCCAACACAGAATTGGCATTGATGTTTTGGGGGTTATCACCGATTTTTATCTGTGCCATTAGGGCGTTTGAAATGCACAGGCCCATCAGGGTGATGAGGAGTTTCATTTTCATGGCGAATTATTTTAAATTCTAGGATATCAGGACTGACAAAAATAGAATTATCTCAGTACATCTCTAAGTTTATACTCTTAAATACAGTTTTATGGGTTAAAAAGGGGGTTTATCCGATAAAGTGTTCCAAATAAAGCCTAGGTCTGCAGTTTCAATGCAGTTTCGCCACTTTTTTGGCCATAACCCCCGAAATACATTAACATAAGTTTAATGCGGTCAAATTTTTTTATGAGCCTAACTTCCTTTTTCTTTATGGCGTGGTCTTTACCATAATTCCAGCCTATGAACATGAAAACAAAACTACTTATTACACTTTGCCTATTTTCTTTTGTGCTGTCTTTCGCCCAGGAACAACGCCGTCCTTTGAGAGGACAGGTCCTGTATAGGAATAGCCCGGTACCTAATGAGAATGTCATCAACACCACGGCAGAAAGGGCTACAATAACCAATGATAAGGGTGAATTCATGATTCTGGTAAAACTTGATGATGAATTGGTGTTTACAGCGGTAAATTATCAAATAGAGCTGGTAAAAATCACAGAGGAAATTTTAGAGAGAAACCGTCTGGTGGTCGAGGTAAATGAAAAGGTTACCGAACTTGACGAAGTTACGGTAAGCCCTGAAAACCAAAAGAAATTTCTGGAACTGCAAAATGAAGATTTCAAACAATTTGAATACGAAACGGATCAAACCACAGAGATAGAAAATGTAGCATTAGACCCTACAGTCAGGGGCATGAGAGACGGGCTTAATTTTGTGAACATTTTTAAGGCACTTTTCTTATCTAAGAAAAAGGAAGAAGATACTGCAACTCCGCTGAAGGTTAGTGACGTACTTCGCCAGGTATACGACGACGAGTTCTTTGTCCTGGACCTAAGAATACCCCAGGACAAAATTGATGCTTTTTTACTCTATTGCGATTCGCAGATGCCTTCTCAAACTTTGCTTAAGAAGGATAACGAATTTGAGCTAATTGAGTTTTTGGTGACCCATAGTAAATCCTACCTAAAGGAATTGAATGCTAAGGAGTAAAAGCTTACTTTTTTGTTTTCTTTTAGTTTTAAGTACGGCCTCGGGTCAGGATTTTTTTCGTCAAAACCTGGACGGAAAGGTGCAGAATAAAGGCCGGAATATCCCTGATGTGCATGTAATGAATATTACAGCCAACAAAGCAACTATTACCGACGCTAACGGAAACTTTTCCATTGCTGTACAACTCAACGACACTATTCAATTCTCCGCTGTGCAATTTAAGCGGAAAACCCTGGTGGTGACTGCTTCGGTATTACAAAGTAAATCAATGATCGTACCCCTGGAAGAGTTTGTCAATGAACTCGATGAGGTTGTCGTAAGGCCCTATGATCTTACCGGCGATATTTCAAGAGATATGGAGCGTTTGAATACGGGTGGAGTGGTGACTGCATCTACACTGGGCTTGCCAAATGCCTATGCCAGAGATTGGACGCAGAGCGAGCGAAAACTCAACGAGGCGACTACTGGAGGCGGCATAGTACCCTTGAATCCTATCCTTAACGCGATAACAGGGCGTACAAAGATGTTGAAAAAAAGATTGGCCCGAGACGAAAAATATGCCCGTACCGGTAGGGTTCGTGATTTCTATGTGGATTCTCTTTTTATTAAAGAATTGAAGATTCCAAAGGAGAAGATTGAAGATTTTATGTATTTCTGTGAAGTAGATACAGTTTTCAGTGGAACCGTAGACACCCATGATCGTTTAAAGATCTGGGAGTTTCTTAAGTCAAAAAGTGTAGCCTACAGAGAGAACAATAAACTGGATTAACTTCGCTTTTGGCATAGCATTTGTATATTTTTGCCTACCCAAAAACCGTTTAAATGAAGCATTTGAAAAAAGCACTGTTAATTTTAATACTACCATTGCTGGCGTTTACTGCGGTACACAAATTTTATGTGAGTGTTACCAATATTCAATATTCCGAAAAGGAAGATGCGCTACAGATCACCACGCGGATCTTTATTGATGATTTTGAAAATGTCATAGAAGAACGCTATGGTGTTAAAACCCTGCTTGCGACAGATGAAGAATCTGATACTGCTGATTCCTATATTGAAAAATATCTAAGGGCCAAGATTGTCCTTCAGGTCAACGGGAAAAACGTTCCCTATTCCTTTTTGGGGAAACAGTACGACAATGATGTCATGATCTGTTATATAGAGGTTCCTGAGATTGGTTTTCAGAATGTAAAATCTATTGAAATTCAAAATGAAATCCTTACCGATCTTTTTGAAGAGCAACAGAACATTGTTCATTTCAAAATCAATGGAAAGAAGAAGAGTTTTGTGTTGATTCGGGAAAATAATAAAGGAATGTTAAACTTATAGCAATCCTTAACAAATCGTTAAAAAAACGCTATTTTTCGGCGACTAAAATTAAGATGAAAATGAATAGAATTAAGTACTATTTTGCTTCTTTCTTATTCCTATTCGCGACCAGCTTGGTAGCACAGGAAGAGGCAGAAAAAGAAAAAGAACCTGGTCATTACAACCAGAGCAAGTTCAAGCAACTTTATGAAGAGTTTGCCACCCCTAACACCTACCGCTCAGCTTCTGGTGCACCGGGTCCTGATTACTACCAGCAAAGGGCAGACTACAAAATGGACATCGTATTGGATGACAAAACCGCAAAGCTTTACGGAGAAGAAACCATTACGTACTACAACAACTCTCCTGACGACCTTGAATTTCTTTGGGTACAGCTCGATCAGAACGTAAGAACGAAAGACTCTAAGTCGCCATTGAGAAATGGCGGAGGAGTTCCCCTGGCCTACAGAACAGGTAGTTTTGCAGGGCAATATTTGACCGAAGCTTTCGACGGAGGTTTTAACATTGATTTTGTAAAAGATGCCAACGGAAAACCCTTGTCATACACGATTAATCAAACGATGATGCGGGTGAACATCCCTAGTGCACTAAAAAGTGGAGAACAGATTTCGTTTTCAATAAAATGGTGGTACAATGTTCCTGATCATACGGTAAACAGAGCCCGTTCTGGCTTTGAGTATTTTGCCAAAGATGGAAACAGAGCCTATGTTATTGCGCAGTTTTTTCCAAGAATGGCTGTGTATAGCGATGTAGAAGGCTGGCAAAACCATCAATTCTGGGGTAGCGGAGAGTTTGCTTTACCTTTTGGAAATTACGAAGTTAATATCACCGTACCTGCAGATCATGTTTTGGATGCCACCGGAGTACTGACCAATAGAAAGGAAGTATTTTCCAGAGATATGATGAAGCGTTACGAGCAGGCTAAAAAATCGTATGATAAGCCGGTACTTATCGTCACTCAGGAAGAAGTGGAAGCAGCCGAAAAGAGTTTTTCAGAGAAGACAAAAACCTGGAAGTTCAAGGCAGAAAATGTCAGGGATTATGGTTTTGCCACTTCTAGGAAATTTATTTGGGATATGCAGGCCGTTAAAATTGGGAACAAAGATGTAATGGCGGTTTCCATGTACCCAAAAGAAGGTAATCCTTTATGGGAAGATCTCTCAACCAAAGCTGTAGCCAGTACTTTAAAAACCTATTCAGAACATACTTTTGATTACCCTTACCACAAAGCGATCTCTGTCCACGCCAAAAATCAAGGTATGGAATACCCTATGATCTGCTGGAATTACGGAAGACCAAAAGAAGATGGTACCTACTCGGATAGAGTGAAGTACGGAATGATCAGCGTGATAATACATGAAGTGGGACATAATTTCTTCCCGATGATTGTAAATTCTGATGAACGTCAGTGGGGCTGGATGGATGAAGGATTAGACACCTTTATGCAGTATGTCGCGGAACAGGAGTTTGGTGAAGCAAACCCTGATGTAATTACGCCTAACGACAAATATCCTTCCAGAAGAGGAGACCCTTCAAAAATTGTTCCGTATATGAGCGGAGATCAGAGCACCCTGGCTCCAATAATGTCTAATCCTGAGAATGTTTATCAGTTAGGCCCTAATGCCTATGGAAAACCGGCCACGGCACTGAATATCCTTCGTGAGACGGTAATGGGTAAGGAACTGTTCGATCATGCTTTCAAGACCTACGCGCAGCGCTGGAAATTTAAGCATCCAACCCCGGAAGACTTTTTCCGAACTATGGAAGATGCGTCAGCGGTAGACCTTGACTGGTACTGGAGAGGCTGGTTCTATACCACAGACTATGTAGATGTAGGCGTAAAAGGAGTAAAGAAGTACTATGTTACCAATAAGCCCACAAAGCAAATGCAGGAGTATATGAGTGCCAGAAGCCTTACAGAGGCAGATTTGCCTCCATTGGTCTATTTGGCAGAGGAAGATAGCGAAGACTTCGATCCGGAGTTGAAAGGGAAAGCACCTTCTGAAACTTCGCAACCCTTGAAGGAATATATGATGGACAACATGACTGCTGAAGAAAGAGCTTCTGTAAAAGAACCTAAGTTTTTCTATGAAGTTACCTTTGACAAGCCAGGAGGAATTCCAATGCCTTTGATTGTTGAATACACTTATGCTGACGGCACTAAAGAAAATGTGACCTATCCGCCTGAGATCTGGAGAAAAAACGACGCTGAAGTTAAGCGGGTTATTTCATCTCAGTCAGAATTGGTAGGTATTGTGGTCGATCCGAAGGCAGAGACGGCAGATATTGACGTTACAAACAATGCTTGGCCTAAAAAAGAGGAGAAATCCGATTTTGATAAGTTCAAGGAAAATATAAAAGGGAAATAAAAACCCCGTTTTAGACGTTTTAAAAGTCCTGGTGGTTGCATCAGGACTTTTTTAATTTGGCAGCTAAACTTCCTTATATTTGTACTATGGTTTTTCAAGGATTTCTTTTTATAAGCGGGGCCGAAATATTCTTCATCATGTTTATTGTGGTCATGGTATTTGGTGCCGATAAGATACCAGGTATAGCCAAAGGCCTTGGAAAAGGCATGCGACAGCTGAAAGACGCCACAGAGGATATTAAACAAGAAATTCAGAAAAGCGCTGAAAAACAAGGTATTGACACCAGTTTTACGGACGATATTAAAAAAGAGCTCAATGAGGTAAAGAAAAATGTGGACGATGTTACGGGCACCATCAGCAGAAAGAAATAATACCTTTCATGTTAGAGCGACTTCTTCAGTGGGACAGTGATTCCTTAATTTATTTAAACAATCTTGGTAGCGAAAGCTATGATGGCTTTTGGTCTGTGACTACCAATATTGCCACCTGGATTCCGCTTTATTTGTTTTTTGGATTTTTGCTTAGCCGCAAACAAGCTAAAAAAGAGGCCTTATACCGTATTATCGCTCTGATAGCCATTACCGTACTGGTTTTGCTTTTAACACACATTACCAAAGAAAATATAGCTCGTTTAAGGCCTAACAACGCAGAGGAGCTAAATGGTTTAATAAGAATTCTCAAAAACCCGGATAGTTATAGTTTTTTTTCGGGTCACGCTGCAACTTCTTTCGCTATGACTACTTTTCTGTTCTTGATGCTACGCAAGGAAATGCGCTGGGTGTGGATTTTGTTTTTTTGGCCCCTTCTATTTACCTACAGTAGAATCTATGTTGGAGTGCATTATCCTCTAGACCTTATAGTGGGGGCTTTTTTCGGAATTAGCTTTGCTTTTTTGTTTTTGGCGCTCTATAGGCGTTTTAAAGCACTCTACACAAAGTAAGTCCATCCCTTATGGGCAGTAGTACCGTTTCTACCCGTGGGTCCTCTTTTAGCATTTTATTATAGTTGATAAGTACTTTTGTGGCTTTATCTTTTTTTTCCACTGGCGCAATGACTTTGCCAGACCATAAGACGTTGTCAGAGAGGATGACACTTCCCGGTTTTGTTTTGGTTAGTACAAGTTCAAAATAGTCGGGATAGCTCGTCTTCTCGGCATCAATAAAGACAAGATCGAAGGCCTTGTCTAAACCGGGTATAATTTGCATTGCATCACCGATATGCGTCACAATTTGATCGCGAAACCTACTTTTTTCGAAATATCGGTTTTGGATAGCCCCCAGTTCTTCATTAATATCGATAGTATACAACTCGCCCTCGGCCTGGAGGCCTTCTGCCAGACAAAGTGCAGAATACCCGGTATAGGTTCCTATTTCCAGGATATACTTAGGATGTATTAGCTTGGATAGCATACTAAGCACCCTGCCCTGAAAATGACCGGTGATCATTCTGGGTCGCAATACCGTCAAATGGGTTTCTCTTGTAAGTTCCTTTAATAAGTCTGGTTCTTCTTCTGAATGCTGAGCGATATAATTTTCAAGGGCTTCGGAAAGAAAATGCATGCCTACTTTTTTGTAAAAATATAGAATTAAACACTACCTTGAAAAGCCACCAGCAGTAAAATATTTATGGAAAATATTCTAATTAGAACGGCTACCTTGGATGATCTGGAGCGGCTCTTAGAATTTGAACAAGCTTTAATTAAAGCCGAGAGGCCTTTTGATAAAACCATTCGTGAAGACCCCGTAAGTTATTACGATATTAAGCAATACATTTTGGACCCGGAAGCAGAGGTGCTTGTAGCCGAAATAGACGGAAATGTTGTAAGCAGTGGATTTGGTCTCATCAGAACGGCCAGACCGTATTTGGATCATGGGCAGTATGCCTATCTGGGATTTATGTTTACCATGCCGGAATACCGCGGGAGGGGGATTAACAGGCTAATTATTGATGGCCTGAAGAAGTGGGCTGTGCGTAAGGGGCTTCAAGAAGTTCGACTAAGTGTTTATCCTAAAAATCAGGCGGCCGTGAAGGCCTATGAAAAGGTTGGTTTTGTCTCGCACCTTCTAGAAATGCGCCTTTTACGGCCTAGTAAGAATTGAGTGGTTTTCCATGTAAAATAGTTTGCTACTTTGTATTTTTGGGCAAAGACTTTCCATGCAGTTTAAAAATACGCTTGACTTTGCCCGACATTTAGACAAGAAGGACAAACTCTTCAAATATCGGAAGCATTTTCATTTTCCGGAGATTAAGGGAAAACCGGTCATCTATTTTACAGGAAATTCTCTTGGCTTGCAGCCAACCAGTACTCAGAAATACGTGGATGAGGTGATGAACGACTGGAAGGAACTGGCAGTAGAGGGACATTTTTATTCTAAGAAACCCTGGTGGGATTACCATGAACGCCTGGCTAAGCCATTGGCCAAGGTGGTAGGAGCGAAATCCAAGGAAATTTCTGTAATGAATACACTTACAGTAAATCTTCATTTGCTGCTTGTGAGCTTTTATCGTCCCAGCAAGAAACGCTTTAAGATTCTTTGTGAAGAAAAAGCTTTTCCGTCAGATCAGTACATGCTTCAAAGTCAGATAAGGTATCACGGTTTGTCAATTGAAGATACCCTTGTTGAAGTTAAGAAACGGAAGGGAGAGCATTTTTGGCGAACAGAAGACGTAATTGAAAAGATAAGAGAGCATGGAGACGAACTTGCCCTTGTACTTATAGGAGGTGTAAACTACTACAACGGACAGGTCTTTGATATGGAAACAATTACCCGCGAGGCTAAAAACCTCGGTGCTAATGTAGGTTGGGATCTTGCTCACGCCGCTGGCAACGTCAACTTAAAACTTCACGAATGGGGTGTAGATTTTGCAGCATGGTGTAGCTATAAATATATGAATAGCGGCCCGGGTAATGCTTCAGGGATTTTTGTACATGAAGATCATCTTGGTAAGAGGGATATTCCCAGGTTTGAAGGTTGGTGGGGAACCAAAAAAGAGTCGCGTTTTTTGATGAAACCTGAGTTTGAGCCTATTCCTAGCGCCGATGCCTGGCAATTAAGCAATCCATCAATACTTTCTTTGGCGCCTTATTTGGCCTCTATAAAACTTTTTGAAGAAGTGGGAATGGAAGCCCTAATTGAAAAGCGACTGCAAATCGTAGCTTTTTTAGAGTTTATTTTGAAAGAAATTGACCAGCAAGTAGCAGCTTCATTTGAGATTATCACACCAGATGATCGGGGATGTCAGTTGTCGGTATTCCTTCATGGACAGGGTAGGCCTTTATTCGATTATTTGATGCAAAACGGGGTGATAGTAGATTGGAGAGAGCCTAATGTAATCAGATTAGCGCCCGCACCTTTTTATTGCAGTTTTGAAGATATGTACAGGTTTGGGCAAATACTAAAAGAAGGGATATTGTCTAAACAAAGTGTTGAAAACTGAAAGGATTGCGAAGTACGATCGCAAATCAAGAAACCATACGTTCCAGATATTGAGTGGGGGTTAGCCCATGATTTTTTTTAAACTGCCTGGTAAAATAGGAGGCATCTGTATACCCGCATTTGTACATTACCTCTGAAACACTGTAGGCATGTTCACTAAAGAGCTCAGCGGCTCTTCTCGTACGAAACTCATTAACGAATTGAATAAAGGGTTTGTTGACCATCTTTTTAAAAAATCGACAGAAAGAGTTGGTGGTTAGGCCCACACTTTCGGCAATTCCCTGAGTAGAAATACCCTCTCTATAATTCATATTGACATATTCAAAAACTGTTTCCAAACGTTCTACATCCGAAGTTTTGCGCGTCGCAATATCTTTTTTGAAAAGTAAGGTGGCCTCCGATACTTCTTTGGCTAATATGTTGAGAATTTTGAGAAATTGAATGAGTTTTTCGCTGTTGTCTGAAATGTCCAGGGCTTCAAATTGTAAGCTAAGCTCCGCTTTAATTTTGTCAGAGAATAAAATTGCCTTTTGAGCTTTCTTAACAAGTACACGAATGTTCTGGAGTTCAGCGAAAACAGCCACTTTTTCTTCTACAAACTCTTTTCCGAACTGAATAACAACCTCTAGATTATCTGCATATTCCTTATTTCCAAAATTTGCATGCGGAATGTTGGGACCTAGAAATAGAAGAGCTCCGTTGTGGTAGGGTATTTCCCTGGAGTCTATTCTAAGAACACCGGATCCGTTTTTAATGAAAACCAGTTCGTATTCCGGGTGTATATGCCAATCAATCGTTTCGCACTCCTCTGAATGCCGAAATGCGGCAATCTTCAAGGAAGTGTTCAAGTTAACATCGATAGCTTCATAAATGGGTTTCATAAGTCAAAATTACCATTTTATGTCGATTTTTACACAAA
Source organism: Flavobacteriaceae bacterium (assembly GCA_965212595.1). Classification (GTDB taxonomy): domain Bacteria; phylum Bacteroidota; class Bacteroidia; order Flavobacteriales; family Flavobacteriaceae; genus Poritiphilus. Next base: position 447,800 of record CBDBVE010000007.1, on the reverse strand, counting down.
TTGAGAATATAATGTTTTAGAACTAGAATATTTTAACCAATGTATTTTGTTTTCAATAGGGTTACTTTGCATTTCAAACATTAGCCTATAACCCAGTAATGAAATCACTTCAGCTCATCCTTTCTAACCCTCGCTACTTTGGTCCGGCATGGGTTTTTGCAAGCCTGAATATTTTGTTTGGTACCTGGGCCATATATATTCCGACGGTTAAAGAGCAGCTTGGAATTAGCAAATCGGAATTAGGAATAGCTATTTTCTTTCTGTCTCTAGGAGTTTTTACCGTTTTTCCCATTGCTTCTACCATAATTAATAAAATAGGTGTAGGGAGGGCTACCTGGTATGGAGTAATCTTTAGTTGTCTTTCAGCATTATTCCCATTAATTGCCCCTGGGTATTATTCCCTTATTATTTCGCTCTTTCTTTTTGGGTTTACCAATGGTTTTACAGACATAAGTATGAACACTCTGGTGACTGAACTCGAAAAAGAGGACAATAAAAAGTTTATGTCTGCCTCGCATGGCTTTTTTAGCCTTGGTGGAGTACTGGCGGGCCTGGGAAGTTTTATAATTGTCTTTTTAGGAAACCCGGGATTGCATATGCTATTGGCAGTAGCCTTGGTTTTTATTGTCAATATTTTCTTTTATAAACACTACAACAAGATAAAAGCAGCTCCCGTTGAAAAAGAGCCCTTTAATCTCAAGTTCTTTAAACCCCTGTTATTGCTGGGGTTGGTTTCTTTCGTGTCTATGGGTAGTGAAGGTGCCATAGTAGACTGGAGCGGGCTTTTTTTGAAGGAAATCAGTATGGCGCCTGAGGCACTTTGGGGAGCTGGCTTTCTCGGTTTCCAGATCACAATGACTCTTGGACGCTTTTTGGGAGATGGTATTAGTTCTAAGATAGGATCGTTCCGCATAGTTGGTTTGGGGGCAATCCTGGCAATATTGGGTTATATACTGGTGCTTTCAACCAATACGTATATGGCTATTGGAGGATTCGCCTTAAGCGGGCTGGGTTTTTCGGTAATCGTACCCGAAATATTCAGGATTGGGGGCAATGTAAAAGGGGTTGAATCCTCACAGGGTGTATCGTTCATAGCAGGAACGGGATATTCCGGGTTTCTATGTGCTCCTCCCTTACTGGGAATACTTTCAGAAAAATACAGTCTTTCAAGTACTTTTTACATCTTGTTAATATGCGCCCTGTTTGTTCTCATTGCTACCTTCTTGTTACAGAAAAGAAGGTAAATTAGTTTGAACCTATTACCTCAATCCCCGTAAAGTAAAGCGAAAAATCTTCTCCTTGTTTTTTGTGCGTTTTCGAGAGTTTTATACCGTCAAATTCGGCATAGTCTTCCCATGAAGTGATCATTGAAGGATCTTGCTGGTTGCCTTTTCTAAAAACCCACTCCTTAATAATAAAATCATCTTCAAAATAGAAGTCATAGGCGTCGCCAGGAGTGTATCCGCCCTCATTGGCATATACAATGGTCAATTTCTGCATGGTCCTGTTGCTTTGAGGTGCCATTATAGAGTCTTTATGCTCATAGGAAAAACTGTCCTGATCCCAGATGAGCTTAAAGGGTGCCAACAACCAGTACTTATCATTGATAAATGCGGCATCTACCTGGGTCAAAGTACTGTCTATAGCACTTCGGCTGTAGGTAACAGTATCTCCCTGGGAAATTCCTGTAACTTCGTTTAGCTTGGTTTTCCAGATCCATTTACGTTCAAAATGGGAGCTATCGCGGTCTACGTTAAATGTAAACTGTAGTTCTTCAACATTTTTCCATTTTTGGTAACCATTGGCATTGGCAATTTTCTGCAAAATAGAAGATGCCACTTCTGGTTCTTTAGCGAGTTGTTTCTTTTCCGGTTTGCAGTTGAATAAAAACAAGCTACACAGCATTAGGGAGAATATTGTCTTTTTCATATTTTTCGAGCTTAGATTTTCAGTTCTGTTCTTTTCTGCCACAACAGATTAGCAGTTTTGGCAGGAAGACAAATGTAGGATTTTTTAAATCGCAATTTTAGATACTTTGTGACCAATGTTTAAAAAAAGTGACCTGCCGGATAAATTGGTGTCTTACTAAAAAACGACCAACCTAAAATTGACTCTCGAAGTACACGAATATTATGAAAACCTTGGTGATGAGGAATTGGTAAAGCAAATCGTTGAGAGAAACGATCCAATGCTTTTTGAATTCCTATACGAAAGGTATGCCCAGGTAGTGTACAACAAGTGTTATGGGTTTGCAAAATCAGCGGATGAGGCTAGAGACCTCACCCAGGATGTGTTTCTAAACCTTTATTTAAAGCTAGGAACATTTAAAGGGAAATCCAGATTCTCCACCTGGCTGTATGCTCTTACCTATAATTTTTGCGCAAACTATGTGAATAGGGATAAGCAACGAAAGATGAGCAAGAAAGCTGAAGATATAGACGAAGACCGATATAAGTATGCCATTGATGTATCGGACGATAGCCTCTTTCAAATGAAGGTTGATAAACTAAAAAAAGCGCTAGACCTTATAAGCACCGATGACAAGGGCCTTCTGCTTTTAAAGTACCAGGACGGTGTAACAGTCAGCGAGCTGGAACAGCTTTTGGGGATCGGTGAGAGCGCTGTAAAAATGCGCTTAAAAAGAGCCAGGGCCAGAGTAATTGAAACATATAATAAACTTCCTTAAATGGCAAAAGAAAAAAAAGTAAACCCATTTAAAGAACTTGAGAGGTCCTTATTGGAAGTCCCTCCAGAGATGAAGAAGAAGGTGATGAGCGATATTGCTACCGCCAAGCTTCTTATTGATATGGGGCGGCTATATACCCGTAATTATGGTTCAGCTATGGGGAGTTTTTTTTCTGCAAAGAGACCAAAAGATAAAGATCAAAATAAAGACAAAGGAAACTAATTAACTACTTGGAACAATGGAAACAATTAATGAATGGACAGACCTTACGGTAGAATCGCTCAAAACTATGGGAGGCGAAATTGCTTCGGCCTTACCTAATATCGTGGGCGCAATTATCGTTCTTTTTCTTGGATGGCTAATTACTAAAATTGTAGCCTTTTTATTAACCAAAGTGCTGAGGTTGGCAAAAGTTGACCGACTCACAGATAAAATTAATGAGACCGATCTGTTAGGCGGGACAGACATAAAATTTAAAGTTTCCAAAGTCGTTGTGAGCTTTGTAAAATGGATGCTTTTCCTTGTATTTCTTATTGTGGCTGCAGACGTGATGAACTGGCAGATTGTCTCTACCGAAATAGGTAACCTGGTACGATACCTTCCAAGGTTGTTTAGTGCCATTGCCCTATTCTTAGTTGGTCTGTATATAGCCACCTTCATCAAGAAAGCGATCCAGGGGTTATTTGAATCGTTTGAATTCAGTGGATCTAAGATCATCAGCAGTTTGGTGTTCTATATTATCGTGGTCTTTATATCGATTACAGCACTAAACCAGGCTGGAATAGACACAACAATTATAACTACAAATGTCACCCTTATTTTAGGCGCCTTGTTATTGGCTGTTGCGATAGGCTTAGGCTTGGGATCAAGGGAAGTAATACGCGATTTGTTACGCACTTTTTATTCTCGCAAGAACTATGTGGTAGGCGATAGGATTAGAATTAAAAAGCTGGAGGGTACCATAGAAGCTATTGACAATATCTCGTTGACCTTGAAAACTTCCGAAGGTAAAACCATTATTCCTATTAAGGATGTCGTAGAGAACAAAGTAGACATAGTGTCGTAATTAGTTGTTGTTGTCTACTTGGGCGGGATTTGGGGAAATTCCGCCCTTCTTCTAAACAGCGGTCTCTATCTTCATATACTTGCTAAAAAACCTCATGGTCAAAAATGAACAAACCTCGTTAGCTGAAGCTCAGAAGGGGACCAATGTTGTTGCTAAGGAATCTTTTCATCCAATTGATGTGGCAATCCAGATGCAATATAGCTTGCAGTTTCTAGGGCGACGTCCTGGTCTAATTCAGGCCCGTCGTTTAAGCCCTCAGACAAATTTGGTGAAATTCAATTTTGAGTAATCTTAAACTTCATTTAAGGACAACAAATTTCTCAATAAATTGATTAATTTTGGTTTTTAACCAAAACGCAAAAATGAGTTCTAAAAAAGGAAAAGTTCACGAGGCAATTCAAGAGAAATTATTAGAAGACAGAAAAGTGTTTTTGTGGGGAATGGTGGATGACGATTCGGCTAAACACGTTATCGATCGTTTGCTATATCTTGATATGCTGAATAACAAAGAAATACAGCTAATTATTAATAGCCCTGGGGGATATGTGACCTCGGGTTTTGCAATTTATGATACGATCAAGCAGCTTAAAAGCCCGGTTTCTACTGTATGTTCTGGCTTAGCAGCTTCTATGGGCTCTATATTGCTCTCTGTTGGCAAAAAGGGGAGAAGATTTATACAGCCACATGCCCGCGTCATGATCCACCAACCGAGCGGTGGTGCCAGGGGGCAAGCCTCAAATATTGAAATACAGGCTAAAGAGATAATTAAAACAAAGGAGATAGGCGCACAAATATTAGCGGAAAACTGTGGGCAAACCTTTGAAAAGATCATGAAAGATTTTAATCGTGATTATTGGATGGGAGCCGAAGAATCTGTAGCCTACGGCATTGTTGACGGTGTTCTTGAGTAAGGCCTCCTGAGCTATTTTATATAAAAGGAAAAAGTCCTTCACAACTTAAAGTAATGAAGGACTTTCTGGATATATATGGACGCCTAAGCGGAAAATTCATAATATATACGATCACAGCACTCCCTTTGGTCGTTATCATCATGTTAAAAAAGCATTAAATTCTCACAAAGGGGCTTACTTATTTTTTTACCTTTAAAGCTTATTCACTCACAGTTCGCTTCATGACAGACCTCCCTAAAAAGATCGCCATAGCAGGTTCGGGACTGGTTGGGTCGTTATTAGCACTTTATCTAAGAAAGTTTGGACACGAAATAACCGTATTTGACAGAAGGCCAGATATTAGAACTATTGAATTCTCTGGAAGGTCTATCAATCTGGCCATGAGCAACAGGGGTTGGAATGCTTTAAGGGAAGTTGGTATAGAAGAAGAGATTAAGAATATAGCAATCCCATTAGACAAAAGAGCAATGCACGTCAATGGGAAGCCTATTTACTTTCAGAAGTATGGCAAGGAAGGCGAGGCTATCTGGTCTATTTCAAGAGGCGTTTTGAACAGAAGGATGATTGATTTGGCCGAAGCCGCAGGGGTAAACTTTAGATTTAATGAGAAGGTATGGGATATTTTTCTACCTGAAGCCAAATTGTTTACAGGCGAATCTGAAAAGTCTGAGTGGAAAGAATACAGTTTTGATATCGTCTTTGGCTGTGACGGGGCCTTTTCCAGAATTCGGCATAAAATGCAAAGGCGGAGCCGATTTGATTACTCTCAAGACTTTCTTGATGTTGGCTATAAAGAACTGACAATACCGGCCAATGAAGATGGTACACATAAATTAGACAAGAATTCTTTCCATATCTGGCCAAGGGGAAAGTTCATGTTCATTGCCATGCCCAATCTCGATGGGAGTTTTACCTGTACCTTGTTTTTACCCTTTGAAGGAGAAGTTTCGTTCGAAAAGATCCGTACCAAAAAGGAAGCGAAATCATTCTTTAAAACCTATTTTCCGGATGTAAGGCATGAAATAGAAAATCTCGCAGAAGACTTTTTTAAGAATCCGACCAGTGCACTGGTTACAATGAAATGTTATCCCTGGACTTACTGGGACAAGGTTGCCTTAGTAGGCGATTCGGCTCATGCTGTGGTACCTTTTTATGGGCAGGGAATGAACGCCGGATTTGAAGACATATACAAGCTGGGCAAGCTTATTGAGAAACACGGGGATGATTGGGAGACCACATTTAAAGAATACCAGGAGAGGCGCAAGCCAAATGCAGATGCTATTGCGGAGTTGAGTTACCGAAATTTTGTTGAAATGAGCGGAAAGACAGCAGATCCTCAATTTTTGTTGCAAAAAAAAATAGAAAAGCGTTTTTCTGAAAAGCACCCCAACAAGTGGATCCCTGTTTATTCGCGCGTCACCTTTTCTGATCGGCCTTATTCAGAAGCCCTGGAAATAGGAGATAGGCAGGAAGCGATTATGAAACAAGTAATGCAGCTCCCCGAGATAACAAAGATCTGGGATAGCGAGGAGGTAGAGAAGAAAATTTTAGATCTGCTGGAGAAGTATACCTAATACTTTTGGGAGTACTTAATTTCCTTAACTATACTATACCTGTAAAAAATGAAAAAGCCACTTTGTTCAAAGTGGCTTTGATATCTTAAAACGCTAAGTTTTTACAATTTAGCAAACATCTTTTGCATCTTTTCCTGTTCTTCCTCAGCTAAGGCAGGATCTACGAGAATACGTCCACTGTGTTCGTCTGTAATGATTTTTTTGCGTGAGGCGATCTCAACCTGCACCTGCGGTGGAATTGTGAAAAACGAACCGCCTGAAGCGCCTCTTTCAATAGGTACTACGGCCAAACCGTTTTTTACGTTATTGCGAATACGTTTGTACGCCTGAACAAGCCGGTCTTCTATTTGCTGTTCAAATTTTTCAGACTTCTGAAGCAATGCCTTCTCTTCCTTTTCTGTCTCTGCCAAAATTGCATCGAGTTCTCCTTTTTTGTGCTTGAGGTGTGTTTCACGTTCTGTCAGGCGCTCTTTCGTCTCCGACATTATTTCTTTCTTTTGCTCTATCTGCACCTTAAACTCTTTGATGTTCTTTTCGGCCAACTGAATTTCCAGCTCCTGGAATTCTACTTCTTTAGCCAAGGAATTAAACTCCCTGCTATTTCGCACATTCTTTTGCTGCTCGGCATACTTCTTTATGAGTACTTTGGCCTCTTCAATAAGATTTTTCTTGGCGCTGATCTCATAGTTAACGGTCTCCACATCGGTCTTCAATTTGTCCATCCTGGTTTTAAGACCAAGTACTTCGTCTTCCAGATCTTCTACTTCAAGGGGAAGCTCTCCCCGGACATTTCTAATTTCATCAACTCTAGAATCTATAAGTTGCAAGTCGTATAAGGCTCTTAGTTTTTCCTCGACCGTTACTTCTGTCTTTGCTGCCATATTTAAAAATACTTGATAGGATTTGTTCTACTTTCGGATAAACAGACTGCAAAATTAGGCATTTTTTTTGTAAGATAGTCTACCAAAAGATTTTTTGTAAACTGCTCAGTTTCATAGTGTCCAACATCTGCAAGTACAATCTTTTTTTCGGCCTCGTAGAATTGATGGTATTTTAAGTCTGCAGTGACAAAAATATCAGCCCCTGCGGCCTTAGCTGCTCCTATAGCAAAAGACCCGCTCCCGCCTAATACCGCCACTTTTTTAATGTTTCGATTAAGCAGGGCTGAATGCCTAATTGCAGGAACCTTTAAACGCTCCTTAAGCAATTTCAGGAAATCCTCTTCGCTCATAGGCTGTTCTAGTTCTCCAATCTTACCCATTCCAATATGTTGATTTTTATTGTCTAACATGTAGATTTCATAAGCGACTTCTTCATAGGGGTGTGCACTAAACAAGGCTTTTAAAACACTTTTTTCTTTGTCTTTTGTGTATGTAACATTTAGTTGAATTTCATCTTCGTAATGTGTTTTACCCACCTCACCTATGGCCGGATTGGTATTTTCTCCCGGAGTATAGCTTCCAATACCTTCTACAGAAAAACTACAGTCTTTATAGTCCCCTATGGTCCCGGCTCCTGCTTTGAACAGCGCCTTTCTGAGTTTGTCCGCTTCTTTTTTTGGAACATAGGTCGTCAGCTTTTTTATACTTCCCTTTTGTTGAATAAGGGGTTTGGAACCATGGATACCTAAAACTTCGCAAAGTTTGGCGTTTACTCCCTCTCGGGCATTATCCAGGGCAGTATGCATACTGTAAATTGCGATTTTCTCCTCTATAGCCTTCATAACCGCACGCTCAACATAATTGCTTCCGGTTAGTTTTTTAAGACCCTTAAAAATGATTGGATGAAAACTCACGATGAGATTGCAAGACTTTGAGATAGCCTCTTCTACAACGTTTTCTAAAGTGTCAAGGCTTACCAGTATGCCAGATACCTCCATGTTTGCGTTACCAACCAGCAAACCTACATTGTCAAAATCTTCAGCGAGTTCAAGTGGGGCCAGCTCCTCGAGCAGGTCTGTAACTTCTTTTACAATCATTTTTGAAGTTTTAAGCAGACCAAAGATAAATTATTATATTTTCGCTCCGATGCTACTGCTCAGAAAAATAGGATTTCCCTTTTCGCTGATCTATGCCCTGGTGGTATACCTTAGAAACTTTTTCTACGACCATAAAATTTTTAGTTCAAAATCTTTTAAGACCCCTACGGTTTGTGTGGGGAACCTGAGTGTAGGTGGAACTGGAAAAACCCCCATGACAGAGTTGTTGATAAGGATATTGAAAGGCCGGAAGAAGCTCGCTGTTTTAAGTAGGGGGTACCGCAGAAAGACCAAAGGCTTTATTTTGGCCTCGGAGGATAGCACCGCGGAGCAGATTGGAGATGAACCTTTGCAAATAGCTTCGAAGTTTCCGGAGGTCCCACTTGCGGTAGAGGCAAATCGTCGTAAGGGCATAGCTTTGCTCGAAGAAAAAGTTAGGCCAGATCTCATTCTTTTGGATGATGCTTATCAACATAGACGCGTAAAACCCGATTTTTCCATTCTCCTTACAGCCTATGAAAACCGGTATACAAAAGATTGGTACCTGCCTTCAGGAACCCTTAGAGACTCTAAAAAGGAAGCGCGGAGAGCTAACCTGATTGTAGTTACTAAATGCCCTCCTAACATAAGTGAGGGCGAACAAGCCGACATCATTAATGAAATTAAGCCGCTAAAACATCAAAAGGTATTGTTCTGCTATTTTGCTTACGACAAAAACCTGAAAGGCCATAAAAATGGAGTTTCCCTGGATGATCTTAAAGACAAGAAGGTTACTTTAGTCACAGGCGTGGCCAACCCTAATCCCTTAGTACGCTTTTTAGAGAGTGAAGGGATCACCTTAGAACATCTGCAGTTCAGAGATCATCATTATTTCACTGAAAGAGAAATTGATCTCTTTAATTCGAGACCATTTGTGTTGACAACGGAAAAAGACTATACCAGGTCAAAGGGAAAAGTAAACAACCTATACTATATTTCTGTAAGTCATGAATTTATAGGAGATGGCCAAAAAGTATTAGAAAAACAACTGGCGCAGCTATGATACCGACTTTCTAAGCTTGTGCTCTAGTATGTTTTCTCCAATTTTTTGGTAGAATACTTCGGGTTTAAAAGGTTTGGTGACTACATCGTTGCATCCGGCCGCGTAGAAATTTTCCAAGCTGTCGTCCAATGAAATTGCAGTAAGGGCTATAATAGGGGTGTCTTTATCAAATTCCCTGATTTGTATGGTTGCCTCAACACCACTGATACCGGGCATATGGATATCCATTAAAACGCCGTCATAATCATTCTTTGCAGCGAGCTCTACCGCCTCCATACCGTTATTGGCTATATCACATTGAATATCCTTTTTATTCAACATTTTTTTGGTAATTACCTGGTTGATTTTATTGTCTTCTACCACCAATAAGTAAAGGCCAGCGAGGTCGTAATCTTTCTGAGTAATTTCAAACGGAATGTCATCAACCACGCTATCCTTGCACTTGAGGTTTAACTCAAAGAAAAATGAGCTACCCTTACCCGATTCACTTTGCAATTGAATGGTACTGTCAAAGAGACCCAGAAGACTTTTAACAATAGTAAGCCCGAGCCCTGTGCCTCCATATTCGCGGTTAATTTGAATAGAACCTTGTTCAAAGCTCTCAAAAATGTGTTGTTGTTGTTCCTTAGAAATACCTATTCCGGTATCCCTGACCTCAAAATAAAGTGCGACTTCCTCATCTACTTTTTTCATGAGCTTAGCGATAACGGTCACCTCACCTTTTTTGGTGAATTTCAAGGCATTTCCGACGAGGTTCATAAAAACCTGAGAAAGTTTTAGCGGATCGCCCATGAGATGGCCGGGAATGTCCTCATCGTAGTCGAGAACGATCTCCGTATTGTTTTCCTTAGCGCTTTGTTGCAAAGAATTAATGACATCGGTAAGTATTTTTTTGAGATTGAACTCAATGCTGAGAGGCTCTAGTTTATCGGCATCTATTTTATTGATTTGGAGAATGTCGTTGATAAAGTTCAGCAAATAATCGCCAGAAAATTTTAAGGATTTTAAATGTTCTTTTTGATGCGCTCCAGGATTTTCTTCAAGTAATAAATGAGTGAGTCCGGTGACCGCATAAAGTGGTGTCCGCAATTCATGACTTACCGTAGACAAAAAGTTAGTTTTAGCTTCCATTGCCTGCACGGCTGCATCTCTGGCAGTCTGCAACTCTCTGTTTTTTGTTTGTAGCAAGTCGTTGGTTTTAAGCTTTATTTGGTTGTTTCTGTAAAGGGAAACCGCCAGTAGCGAAATAATGGTTAAGAAAGCAGATGTCAGGATAGCCGTGATCTCAGACCTATTAGCCGACTCGTTAAGATCTTCAATTTGCTCGTCTTGCTTGTCAATCACCTCACGCATCATGTCAAATTGAAGGCGATCGGCCGTCTTGCCTTCGGTCTTAATTTTGTCAATAGTGAAGATAGAGTCCTTTATTTTCAAAAGACTGCGACTATGTACCAATGAAAGGCTATACTGCCCTGTTCTTTCATACATCCTGTCTAAAAGCTCATTGGCCCCTAGAATTTCCTTGGCAAAGTTATTTTCCGTAGCGACCCTCAATGCGCTTTTCCCATTTTCAATACTCGCTTCAAAATTCTCTATTTCCGAGTTTAACCTCGCCAGGCCTAAATGCGCCCTTGTTCGCAAATATTCTTTCTCATAGACATCGCTATTCACTACCAAAGAATTGAAATTGGTGGTGGCGCTGTCAAATTTTTCGATGGTAAGGTAGATATTTGCCTCAAGGAGGAGAATATTGTTCAATAAGTTTCTGTCATTGGTCAGTTGCTTAGATTCATTGAGCATAAATATGGCCTGGAAGTTGTTTCCGCCATTGTAGAGCAATAAAGCTTCAATGTATTTATGAACGGCATGGCCATAAGGGTATTCCAGTTCATTGAGTAGTACCGTAGCCCGATCCCAATAGAAAATAGTGGTTTCTCTTTTGTCCAGTTCAAGATAGAGAAGCGCAAATTTGTGATAGCAATCAACCAGAGCTTTCTCATTCTCGTTGGCCTCGGCAAGCTCTGCCGCCTTGTCAAGTGCTTCGAGAGCCATATCTATTTTGTTCTCGTTCTTAAATACCCTGGTTTGGTCAAAATAAGACGCTATACCAGTTTCTTGTAGAATGGTATCTTGAGACCATGAAATCTGTAGCCACGAGATCAAGGCCAGAACAAATAGCATGGGGCTTTTCTTATGTCCTTTAAAGAATCTCAAACGAATTTTTTATTGATCAATAAATTGATAACATCTATTATTCTGCTGCAATATCCTGTCTCATTGTCATACCAGCCAATGATTTTGACCATTTTGCCAATAACTGAGGTCATCAGAGAATCAAACGTACAGGAATAGCAACTATTGTTTATATCTATAGAAACTATAGGATCTTTCGTATAAAAAAGGATGTTTTTTAGTTCATTCTGCGAAATTCTCTCAAAGGTATCATTAATTTCCTGAATGCTAGTCTCTTTTCTAACGTTAAGGGTAATGTCTGTAAGTGATCCGTTTGGTACAGGAACACGAATACCGCAACCCCCAATAACCTGGGCTAAGTGGGGAAATATTTTCGTCAAAGCCTTTGCTGCGCCCGTTGTGGTTGGGACTATAGATTGAGAGGCTGCTCTGGCCCTTCTCAGGTCTCTATGTGGTTGGTCGTGAAGGCTCTGATCAGTAGTATAGGAATGAACGGTTGTAATATAGGCCTGTTCTACTCCAAAATGCTCGTCCATAACCTTTAGCATAGGGGCTGCATTGTTAGTGGTACAAGAGGCGTTAGAAACAATATGGTCTTCTTCAGAGAGTGTTTCATCATTCACCCCGTAAACGATCATCTTAATGGAGTCATCCGAAGGCGGTACGCATAAAAGCACCTTTTTTGCCCCATTTTCTATATGATAGTTGAGTTCTTCACGTTTTTTGAACCTCCCGGTAGCTTCTATAACAATATCAACCTTATGTTCTTTCCAATGAATATCTTTTGGATGCAGGGCATTGCTTAATGCCACGCTATTACCATCTACGACTATCGCATCCTCGGTTGAGGTAGTTTCTTTATCGTATACCCCATGTATGCTGTCATATTTTAACAAATGGGCCAGGGTTCTGCTATCCGCCACATCATTAATCGCTGTAACCTTCAGATTAGGCTGATTGTCTATCAAACGGAATAAAGTGCGTCCAATTCTACCGAAACCATTAATGCCAATGTTAATTTTCTTCATTGAGAAAAAGTACATTTTGCGGCAAAGGTACGGTAGTTTCCTGGTTCTTTACCTAGTAATATTTAGCAGGAATCAATGGATATGCTTGTGTGCTTTGTACGAAGATCTCACCAGGGCTCCACTTTCCACATGCCTAAAACCCATTTTACGGCCAATCTCGGCATATTTGGTAAACTGTTCAGGTACAATAAACTCCTTAACAGGAAGGTGCTTCTTAGAGGGCTGCAAGTATTGCCCAATTGTTATCACGTCTACACCCGCTTCTCTTAAATCTGATAGTGTTGCGATTACCTCTTCTTCGAGCTCTCCGAGCCCTAGCATAATTCCAGACTTTGTTCTGTTGACACCCTGCTTTTTAAGATATCTAAGTACTTCCAGGCTACGCTCATACTTGGCTTGTATGCGCACCTCTCGGGTAAGCCTCTTTACCGTTTCCACATTATGAGATACTACTTCCGGAGCTACAGCGATTATACGATCTAAATGAGTTGTAATTCCTTGAAAATCGGGAATTAAAGTTTCTAAAGTAGTATTTGGGTTCATTCTGCGGATTGCTTTTACCGTTTCGGCCCAAATGATAGACCCCATATCTTTGAGATCATCCCTGTCTACAGAAGTTATTACGGCATGTTTGATCCCCATTATTTTTATAGAGCGCGCTACCTTTTCGGGTTCAGCCCAATCTACATCTTCCGGTCTTCCTGTCTTTACTCCGCAAAAACCACAGGAACGCGTACAAATATTCCCTAAGATCATAAAAGTAGCTGTGCCCTCACCCCAGCATTCTCCCATATTTGGACAGCTACCCGAGGTACATATGGTGTGAAGATCATATTTGTCTACCAGCCCTCTAAGTTGGGTGTACTTTTTTCCGGTGGGAAGCTTAACCCTCAACCATTTTGGTTTTCCCTTGGGGGGAACGACATGCCCTGCGGTTTCAACGCTCATAGTAATATTTTGTACAAATATACGAACAAAATAAGCGAGAAGCCAGCTGATTTGGTATTGTGAGTTGACGAATTGGGTAATCTAAAGAAACGAAAAATTAAAAAGGGGAAAAAGAGCGTGAATTCCTGTTTTTGGGGTTCTAAACCCCACCCCAGGCTTAAGTTAAAAGCTTGCTTTGCAATTTGCAAGCAGCAAGGAATAATTTTGCTTATTGCTTACTTCCCCTTTGCATTAATAATTTCGGCAAGGAGTTTTTTGGCTCTTAGGAGCTTTACCTTTATATTATTAATTGGTTCTCCAAGTTCGTTGGCGATCTCAGCGTAACTTAATTCCTGAAAAAACCTGAGATTAATAACTTTTTGGTAATGAGGTTTCAATTCTTTAATATTTCTCAATAGGGAAGCCAGGTTTTGCTCTTTAATAAGCTGATCTTCTGCAGTAGGGGTGTCATCCAACACTTTTTTGATCGCATCGGCATTTCCGCTCTCAGTATTTTCAAGTACATTTCTTTTCCGCTTCCTAAGGAGGTCTACATGCAGGTTTTTAGAGATCGCGATCAACCATGTTTTAAATTCAAAGGAATCGTCGTAAGAATTGATTTTGTCAAAGGCTTTAGAAAAGGTCTGAACGGTAATGTCTTCAGCGTCATTTTCGTTCTCGGTGCGTTTGAGTTGAAACCCATAGACATCAGACCAAAAAGTATCTAAAAGGCTGCTAAAAGCAATTTGATTGCCTTCTTTGGCCTTATTAATGGTTGCCTTAAGTATCTCGCTACTTTTGTCCAAACCCGGGGATTATAGGTAGTAATAGAAGATTTAGTGCGTTGTGGGAGTGCTCTCTTTTCTGCAATCCTGTTCGCTGGGTAATTTACCACAATAACCACAAGCTTCTCCCTCTTTGTTTAAATATGGATTTTGACTGGCACAGGTACCCGCGAATTTACCGTCTTTTTTAGCCCATATTTTTATAGCAATCCCAGCAAATGCTAGCCCTAGAAGGGCAACGGTAAGCAAAATCAACTTCATAACGTAACTTTGTACAAAGATACAAAATAAAAGCCCCGAAACCGGGGCTTTTGTATTCCTTTAAGATTGCTGTTTACTAATACTTAATATTAGCAACGATATTTTGAACGGTAGGGGTGTCATTCCCTCCCTTAGGTTCTATGGTAATATAACTTACGGCATCCTCTGCATATGGCAGTGCTCTTAACTTATCTTTGTCATCGACATTTTTGATCACTCCTAGATTTACCATCTCGCCGTTTACCTCGGCCCACATCTGATAACACTGATCTTCGGGAAGGTTTGGAAGATTCCTTACGTTGATATAGGAAAGCTTTTTAACAGGATTAATATAAGCCACCGCCTTTAATTCCATTGCCTTCTTATTGCCATTAACAACATACTTCTTGGTCTGAGGATTATTAAGGACGATAAACTGGTTTCTTACATCTTCCAGTTGTTCTTTCATATCCTCTTCAAGATTTTTGATCTTGTTGTTAACCATGGTATTTTCTTCCTGTAAATTTTGATTCTGATTCCAGAAGAAATAAGCCGAGCCTGCAAATAACATCGCAGCAACACTAGCCGCAATGGCATACCTGCGGAATCTTCTTCTTCCAGCGTTCTGGGCCTTTATCATGTATAAGATCTTAGCTTTAAGACCTTCAGGCGCCTTTATGGCATGCATTTTTGCGAATACCTCAAGGTTTTCTTGAAGCTCGTTATAGGTCTTTCGCACGTCAGGATACATCGCAATATAGCGTTCAACCTGAAGCGCTTCTTCTTCAGAAGTAGTGCCTAAAAGATACTTCTCAAGCAGATCTGTATCTAAAAATATGCGTATTTTTTCTTTCATAAGACTAAACTTATTAAGAGCCCAAAAACCATTGAGCTCCCATATATTTTCTTTAACTCTCTAAGACCAATCTTAAGACGTGACTTGATTGTACCCAAAGGTATATCCAATTCATCGCTTGCCTCTTGTTGTGTCATACCCTGAAAAAACAGGGCATCAAGAACAATTTGATACTTGGTCTCTATCTTTCCCAGATTCTCTTTAACATCCAGAAAATCAGGTTTGATGCTCTCAACACCTAAGTTATATACGTCTGAAACATCAATTTGGATTTCCTTGTCCGATTTGGTATTTACACTACGTAACTTATCTATTGCAGTATTTCTGGTGATTCTGAAGAGCCAGGTGAAAAGTTTTGCCTTTGTGGCATCATAGGTATCAGATTTTCTCCAGATTTTTACGAAACTTTCTTGAAGTACATCCTGTGCTAACTCTTCATCCCGAACAACTTTATACGCAACGCCATAAAGTGTATCCCCATAGTGCTCGTACAATAAGGAAATGGCTTTGTCATTTCGTTCTTGCAACAACTCAACAATGTGATTTTCAAGTAGTGTACTCATCCTAGGGTTTGTAAAATCAAAAAATTAGCTTCATCAAGCATCCAACCCCATCATTTTAAACGTATATAGCTTAAACGCTAATTTATAAAATTGATTGTTTTATAGGCGTTTTCTCAATTTTAATTAGATAAATGTACAACTGGTTATTGTACATTTAGTTTTTGGTTAGTTTGGTTTGGTATAACCCCCTGGAGTTCTTTTCTTAGGGGGTTATTTTATTAGGCCCTTTCATTATCCGTTGGATACTAAAATAAGCTATTTTTTCTACCGTCATTCAATTATATTTACTTCAGGGACAATTTTTATTCCGAATTTTTGCTGAACTTCATTTTGGATTCGTTTCGAAAGATCAAGGATCTCCTGGCCACTTGCACCTCCATAATTCACTAATACCAGGGCCTGGTTTTTGTGTACGCCTGCGTCTCCGAACCTTTTTCCTTTATAGCCACACTGCTCAATTAGCCAACCGGCCGGAACTTTAAATTCCTCATCGGAAACCCTATAGTAAGGGGCCATTGGGTGAATCTTAGAGAAAGTTTCGAATGCTTCCCGGTTTAGAACCGGATTTTTAAAGAAACTCCCGCTGTTTCCTATTTCCTTCGGGTCTGGTAATTTGCTTTGTCTGATAGCAATAACAGCCTTGGAGATATCTCTTATGTCAGGATCGGTGACATTTCGTTTTTCTAACTCGGCTTCAATAGCGCCGTAAGAGGTATTTAACTTATGACTTCTCTTGGTTAATCTTAGATCTACGGCAGTAATAATGTAGATGCCTTTGCCTTCGTTCTTAAAGAAAGAGTCCCTATAGCCAAAGGCGCAGTCGGGCTTGGAAAATCGCTGCAACTTATGTTTACGAACGTCAAAGGCCTCACAGCTTTCAAAAATATCTTTTAATTCTACACCATAGGCCCCAATGTTCTGGATTGGCGCTGTACCCGTATTTCCGGGGATCAAAGAAAGATTTTCTAGTCCACCGTAACCACGCTCCAGGGTCCACAGCACCAATTCGTGCCAGTTTTCACCGGCCATTACCCTGATCACAACCTCGTCCTCGTCCTCCTCAACAATTTCCTTTCCCTGGATGTTGAGGTAGATGACCAATGCATCAAGATCTCCGGTTATCAGCATATTGCTTCCACCACTAATTATAAGTTTCCTGGGAAATTTATCCAACTTAAGCGCCTCACTTAGTTCGGCAGCGCTTACAACTTCTACGAAATATGCGGCCCTGGCGTCTATGCCAAAAGTGTTGTACGGTTTAAGAGATATGTTTTGCTGAATTGTCACTAACCCGGATAGCTTTTTAATGCCTCTTTGAGGATCTGTACGGCTCTCAATAATAGCGATTTTTCAAGGACATAGGCAATGCGGATCTGGTTTTTTCCAAGGCCTTCAGTGGCATAAAACCCTGCAGCAGGAGCGACCATTACTGTTTCGCCATTGAGCTCAAATGATTCTAAAAGCCATTGTGCAAAATAATCGGCATCCTTAATCGGTAGTTCTGCCATACAATAAAAGGCTCCCTGAGGCTTGGCCACTTTAATACCAGGGATTTTTTCCAGTTCAGAAACCAAAATATTACGACGTTCTACATATTCATCAATTACGGCTTTAAAGTAACTAGATGGCGTATCTAAGGCTGCTTCGCTGGCAATCTGTGCATAGGTCGGAGGGGAAAGTCGGGCCTGAGCAAATTTTAATGCTGTACGTATAACTTGTCGGTTTCTGGAAACCAGACAACCAATTCTTGCTCCGCACATACTGTAGCGCTTTGAAACAGAGTCTACGATAATAGCGTTTTCTTCCAGGCCTGGTTCTTGCAAGATGGAGTAGTGTACTTTACCGTCATATGCAAATTCTCGGTAAACTTCGTCTGCCACAAGATACAGATCATGCTCTTTCACTAGAGCTGCTAATTTTTGTATTTCTTCCTTGCTATAGAGGTATCCTGTTGGGTTTCCGGGATTGCAAATTAAAATGGCCTTGGTTTTTGAACTTATAAGTTCTTCAAAGGCTTCTATTGGAGGCAGTGCAAAGTTATTGTCTATTTTAGATACTACAGGAACAACCTTAACTCCCGCAGCGGTAGCAAATCCGTTATAATTAGCATAAAAAGGTTCGGGAATAATGATTTCATCCTCTGCGTCGGCAATGGTTCCCATGGCAAAGGAGAGTGCTTCAGAACCTCCTGTGGTCACAATAATATCTGACGCCTCTACTTTAACTTCCTGCTTCTCATAGTAGGCCGCAATTTTCTCTCTGTAGGTTTCTGTGCCCTCAGTTCTGCTATAAGCCAGGACTTCAAGCTCGTTATTCTTTACCGCGTCTAAGGCAATTTTAGGGGTCTTTATATCGGGCTGCCCAATGTTAAGGTGTATAACCTCAATCCCCCTTTTTTTTGCGTTTTCAGCGTACGGAACCAACTTTCTAATAGGCGACTCAGGCATTTGTTGCCCCTTACTCGAAATTGACGGCATATCTGCTAATTTTTAACAAAAATGAGAAATCGCGGCAGAGAAAACAATACACAGGCCAATTAATTCCTTTCATCTAAGAGAATGTTAAAATTTTAAGTACCAAAATTGCTTTTTTGTATCTTTAAGAGAACGTCAACTAATTGTTATCGATTTTGCGGAAGTATGCTATATATCTAGTACTGTGTTTGATGTGCTTGCCTTTCCTAGCGCAAAGTCAGGTTTTTGGTCTTCCCAAAGGTAAAAAGTTTGAAAAAGTCAGGTTTGAGTTGATCAACAATCTGATCATTATCCCCATGGAAATAAATGGAGCCAAATTGAGTTTCATTCTTGATTCGGGAGTTGGAAAACCGATACTTTTTAATTTGTCGGACCAGGATTCACTGCAGTTGAGAAATGTCCGGGAAATCACTATAAGAGGCCTGGGAGAGGGCGAACCTATTAAGGCTTTAAGCTCTCAGGGCAATTACTTTAAACTAGGACATATAAAGAATTTTAGCCAACAAGTCTATGTAGTGCTCGATAAAAACATGAATTTCTCTCCAAGCCTTGGCATACCAATTCACGGTATTATTGGTTATGATCTTTTTCGCGATTTTGTCGTGGATATTAACTATACCTCTAAGGTTATTAAATTTTATAATCCGAAGAGTTATAAACCCAAGGAAGGTAAAAAGTATCAGAAACTTCCGCTTTCTGTAATCAAGAGCAAAGCCTACCTAGAGGGCTTAATTGGATTGAAGGGGCGAGAAGACATTCCTGTTAAGTTGTTGGTAGATACTGGTAGTAGCGACGCTCTCTGGCTTTTTCAGGACCATGAAAAAGGAATTGGAGTACCAAATAAGAACTATGATGACTTTCTTGGACGTGGCCTCAATGGTAATATTTACGGAAAAAGAACTAAAGTCAATCACGTTAGGATAGGGACCCATAGACTCCATGATGCAAAGGCCGCTTTCCCTAATGAAGCCTCGTTTAACGGCATTAAAAATCTTGGAGATCGCAACGGTAGCGTTGGTGGAGATATCTTAAAACGCTTTAATATCGTCTTCAACTATCCTAAAAATGAAATAATTATTCGAAAGAACAGCAAGTTCAATGATCCCTTTCAGTACAATATGAGTGGATTGGATTTGCAACACAATGGATTAAGGTATATTTCTGAACGACTTACAGACCTCCGGGGGGTTGTTAAAAGCGATGAAAGGGCCTTTGGGGACGTGCAGATCCTTTTCCAAAACCGTACCCGACTTAGTCTGGTCCCTGAGATTATTGTTTCGGGTATTCGCGCCGGTAGCCCGGCAGCGGAGGCCGGATTGCAGGAGGGAGATGTGATTCTCGCAGTCAACGGCCGGCGAGTGCATCAGTACAAATTACAGGAGGTGATGAAGATGATCAATGAGAAGGAAGGCAAGCGCATTCGCTTGCTAATTGAACGCTACAACAAAGACCTTCTTTTTTCCTTTGTTTTAAAGGAAATGTTTGAATAAAAAAAACCCCGGCCAAAATGCCAGGGTTTTTCATTATAACTCTTATCTATTTTATTTGCCATCCACTGATGTCACTTCTCCCTTGATCTTCAAAACCTTTGTAGGGGTTTCTGCATTGGAGATTACGGTGATAGCCTTTCGGATGGGACCAACTCTCTTGGTATCGTATTTCACTTGAATTTCACCAGATTTTCCAGGTAAAATAGGATCCTCGGGTTTTTTTGGTATTGTACAACCGCAACTAGAACTGACCTTGCTGATAATCAAAGGAGCATTTCCTGTATTGGTAAATACAAACGAGCGGACACCATCGCTACCCTTGGCAATCTGCCCGTAGTTTATGGTTTCCTCTTTGAATTCAATTTTCGCAGTTGTATCTTGAGCTTTTACACTAAGCGCGAGTAGGCCAACAAATGCTATTAATACTACTTTTTTCATCGTATTTCGTTTTGGGTGAATCTCAAATGTAGAAGTTTTGCTATCAACATCCAAAATTCTTTTGTTATCTTCTAACGTTACTTATTTTTGTTTCGTATTTCATTTAGACAATTTAGTACTGATTATCGGAAGTTTAACATTTGCTTCGATGATCAGTTTTTAATGCCCGCAAAGCTAAAACAAAAACTGTACCACAAACATGGATATTCCATCGAAATATGACCCTCAGACGGTTGAGAATCACTGGTATAACTACTGGTTAGAGCATGATTTTTTCCACTCCACTCCAGATGAGAGAGAGCCTTACACCATCGTCATACCGCCGCCCAATGTCACCGGAGTGCTTCACATGGGTCATATGCTAAATAACACCATTCAGGACGTTTTAATACGCAGGGCCCGCCTAATGGGAAAGAACGCCTGCTGGGTGCCTGGTACAGATCACGCCTCTATAGCTACCGAGGCCAAGGTAGTCGCAAAACTTAAGGAGGAAGGTATTACTAAACGCGAGCTGTCACGTGAGGACTTCTTAAAACATGCCTGGGACTGGACACACCAATACGGAGGTGTGATTTTGGAGCAGTTAAAGAAATTAGGGTGCTCCTGCGATTGGGAACGTACAAAATTCACCATGGATGACGATATGTCAGCTTCTGTGATCAAGGTTTTTGTCGATTTGTATGACAAAGGGCTAATTTATAAAGGGTATCGTATGGTGAACTGGGATCCGGAGGCCAAAACCACCCTTTCAGATGAAGAAGTACAGTATGAAGAAAAACAAGGCCTTCTTTACTATTTGTCCTATACCATTGAAGGCTCCGATGAGAAGGTAACCATTGCTACTACCAGGCCAGAGACCATTCTCGGAGATACCGCAGTATGCATTAATCCCAATGATGATCGCTATGCCCATCTAAGGGGAAAAAAGGCAATCGTACCCATCTGTGGCAGGCTAATACCAATTATTGAGGATGAGTATGTTACTATGGATTTTGGAACAGGTTGCCTTAAAGTTACACCGGCGCATGATGCCAATGACAAGGAGTTAGGTGACAGACATAATCTGGAGGTTATCGATATTTTTAACGAGGATGCTACCCTTAACGCCTATGGCCTTCATTATGAAGGCCAGGATCGTTTTAAGGTGCGGAAAGAGATCGTTAAGGAGTTAGAGGAAAAGGGTTTTTTAAGCAAAACCGAAAACTATATAAATAAAGTAGGTACCTCCGAACGTACCAAAGCCGTTATCGAACCCCGGCTTTCTGAGCAATGGTTTTTGAAAATGGAAGAATTGGCTAAACCCGCTCTTGACGCGGTTCTAAAAACAGGAGATGTAAAGCTCTTCCCGAAAAAATTTGAAAATACCTACAGACACTGGATGGAAAATATCCGGGATTGGAATATTTCCAGGCAATTGTGGTGGGGGCAACAGATCCCGGCCTATTACTACGGACCCGGCCCACAAGATTTTGTGGTTGCCGAAACCGCCGAAGAAGCGCTTGAAAAGGCACAACAAGCTGTCTCCTCGAACGAAGTCGAGAGTTCTTTAACCTTAGAAGATCTGCGCCAAGAAGAAGATGTGGTAGACACCTGGTTTTCTTCCTGGTTATGGCCCATTAGCGTTTTTGGGGGAATTCTCGAACCAGAGAATGAAGAAATAAACTACTACTATCCTACGAGCGATTTGGTTACCGGCCCGGATATTATTTTCTTTTGGGTCGCCAGGATGATCATTTCAGGATATGAATACCGAAATTCCAGGCCTTTTGAAAATGTATATTTTACAGGTCTGGTAAGAGATAAGCAACGAAGAAAGATGTCTAAGCAGTTAGGAAACTCACCAGATGCTTTGGAGCTTATTAAAAAATACGGAGCAGATGGCGTACGCGTAGGCTTATTGTTGAGTTCTGCTGCGGGTAACGATCTTTTGTTTGATGAGGCCCTCTGCCAGCAAGGAAAGAACTTTGCCAACAAAATATGGAACGCGTTTCGTTTGGTAAAAGGGTGGGAGCAAAGTGATTTGCCTCAACCCGAAACAGCCAGGCTAGGAGTTGAGTGGTATGCTGCTAAGTTCTACAAAACCCTGGTGGAAATTGAAGATCATTTTAGCAAGTACCGTATTTCCGATGCGCTCATGGCCATCTATAAATTAGTTTGGGACGATTTCTGTTCCTGGTTTTTGGAAATTGTAAAACCTGCATACCAACAGCCTATAGATAAAACCACCAATGCAGCGGTAATTCATTTGTTTGAACAGAACTTACGATTGCTTCATCCTTTTATGCCGTTTTTGTCTGAAGAAGTTTGGCAGCACATTGCTAAGCGTACACCAGAACAAGCCCTGGTAGTGGCGCAATGGCCCAAAGTTGAGAATGCCGACGATGCATTGATACATGACTTTGAGTTTACGGCTGAGGTGATATCCGGTATACGTACCATCCGTAAGGAGAAGAACGTACCTTTAAAAGAAGCGCTTACACTTTCGGTTTTAAACACTGAAGAAGCAGATACAAAATGGAATGTGATCATTCAAAAACTCACTAATATTTCTGAGATTTCAGAAGTAGAAACTGTTGTAGAGGGGGCGCTTTCTTTTAGAGTAAAGAGCAATGAATATTTCATTCCCGTGGCTGGCGCGATAGATTTGGAGTCCGAAATCAAGAAAATAGAGGAGGAACTTAAATATACCCGAGGTTTCTTGCAATCTGTTCAAAAGAAACTATCCAATGAACGCTTTGTAAGCAATGCTCCAGAGAAGGTGGTGGCAATGGAAAAAAAGAAGGCTGCTGACGCCGAGGCCAAGATTGAAACCCTTGAAAAGAGTCTGGCTGGTCTGGGGTAAGGGACAGCCAGAATTTCCGACATAGATTTTGATTATTGTTTTATAGACCAAATTGTTAATTCTGGCTCCTTTCAAAAATTTCTTTCACGTATTTTAGGGAAGTAAAACCTATGCAATATCTATGGAAGATAAAGAACTAAAGTATGTTAAGGCGTGTTTTCCTTCCTTAGAGCATATGCTTTATGAGGAAATTATGGAATGTGCTTTTTATCAGGAGTTTACCGAGGGCAGTTATGTTGTTAAGCAGGGAGCTTATATCGATTTTTTACCTATTGTTTTAAACGGAGTCATAAAGTTATATGCCGAAGAGGATGGGGTTGATTTTTTGTTGTATTACATTAATTCGGGCGAAAGCTGTATTTTGAGCTTTAATCATTTGTTTGATCAAAAACCCTTACAATTCTCTGCAATTACTGAAGCAGATACCAGAGTGCTTTGTTTGCCCGTCGCAAAGGTCAAAGAGTGGTTTATCAAATACCCCTCCTTTAGCAGGATCATAATAAAAGATTTTCAAAGGAATTTCGAAGATCTTCTGCAAACCACCAAAGACCTCGTTTGTTTTGGAATCGAAGGACGGTTGGTAAAATATCTAGAGAACAAAACCAAACATTCCAAGAGTAACGAAATTCACTTATCTCACCAGAAAATAGCGGCAGACCTGGGTACCTCCCGAGAGGTGATTTCACGTATTACCAAGAAGCTTGAACGTGAAGAAATACTAGTGCAGCACAGGGGGTATTTGACACTTCTGCAGACCCCAAAGATCACAAAAAGATAACAGCATTTAAGAGAGGTTTAACAGTTTTAGGTGATTTTAATCACCGTCTGAACTTTTAGGTTGATAGTAGTTTTGGCAACAATTATTAATCTAAAAATTTGTTATGAAAAAGAATTTCTTGAGTGCATTGGCTATTATAGCTTTGCTCGCGTCTTGTTCCGAAGACGATGTAATCGATCCTGTAGATGCAGAGGATCCTACAGATCCCGTAGAAACCCCTACCGAACCTGCAGAACCTACTGAAACTACTTCAGTGGTATTTAATGAGGTGCAATACAGCACCAGAGACCTTGTAGAGCTCTACAATAATGGAGATGTGAACGTAGATCTGAGTTCGTACTGGCTTTGCCTGGGTCCCGGAAGCTATGTACAAATTGGCGATATTACTCCAGAAAGCGGTTCTGCCGATCTTGCACCCGGAACCTTTGTGGTGCTTCCATACGAGATGCCCGATGTTGAAGGTGGGCTGGGGCTTTATGCAACTAATGAGTTTGGTAGCGCCGAAGCCATTGTAGATTTTGTGCAATGGGGTGCCGCTGGCAGCGCCAGAGAAAATGTTGCCGTAGAGGCGGGTATTTGGACTGCCGGAGATTTCGTGCCAACCGTTGGAGCAGTGAGTTCAAGTATTGAATATGATGGAGAGGGTGAAGCCTCCGCGGATTGGGCAGAAGAAACCTTACCCTCCTTAGGTCTTGAAAACGAGGCCGTAGTACCTTCCACTACCTTTAATATAACCATCAGCAATGTTACCAATTATTTAAATGTACATCCGTTTACAACCCCTGTTGGAGCCTCAGATCCGGGACCTTTGACCACAGATGGAGCGCAATATCAGATTAGTTTTAAGGCCGTTCCGGGTACTAAATTTACCCCTGTTACCATGATGGGTAATAGCAACGACTGGTTTTTGGCCCCCACAGACCTGGCAGGAATAGATTTATTTCCAAATGGGCAGGCCCTGAACGGAGTTGATATTGCAAGCCAGCTTTCACTATACGATCTTGGGACTGAAGCGGATAATGATCCGGCGACTTTCCCACCGGCAGGAGCCAATGTTGGTCCTGATGATGCAAACCCAAATGTTAGATTGGTAGACGGCAGAGGAACAGGCGAGATCTATACTACTGCGGTATTGGATTATGCACCTTCCGGGGATGGGGTTTCAGCAGGTACCTTTACCTTCACTTTAACTGCGATAAACACACCCGACCCAAATAATGTACCAAGTTCTACAAACGGATTTGTAGTAACTCCTGGGATTGTTGTACTTCATGCCTTAACCGAACCTCTTTTCACCTTAGGACAAGAAGACAGAGGCGTTGGCTTAGAAGGCATCGCGGAAGATGGCATGCCAGGGGCATTGTATAGCTGGTTTACAGAAACCGGATCTAATGGATCTCCGCTACGGCTAGCCTCCTCCCTAAGCGTCTTTTCACCCGGACTCGTGTATGCATTCAACACTGAAAGAGATCCCTTGGTACTTCAAGGAGAGATTAATGCTGAGTCAAATGGTTTGGAGGAACTAGCAGAAGACGGTAACAATGCCATTTCTGTAGATTACTTGACCGGGCAGGGATTTCCGGTGGCCGCGAGCAATGAAACAGTAAATATTGGGCCAGGTGTAGCGCTCACCTTCACCTTGGAAGTGCCTCAGGGGCAGGACCACAAATTTGGATTCGCTACAATGTTTGTACAGACCAACGACTGGTTTATTGCTTACAACAATGCAGGTTATCCATTGTTCGATGAAAATGGTACTCCGGTCTCAGGTAGCGGTGCCAGTGAAAAGTCGTACCTCTATGATGCCGGGACTGAGATTGACGAAGCCGTTGGCTTTGGCATCTATCAAGCTCCAAGACAGAGCGGACCAGATCAGGGACCAGAAGACGAGAATAATATCGTCAGAAGAGTGGGTAATTTAGAAGATGTACAGTTTGGGAAAGGTGTTTATGACAATCCTCCCGGAGTGGTTTATCTGCAGGACCCCAGAGGTGGATATAACCTTGTAAGAATAGATATACAACCACAATAATTGTTTGTTTTTAGTTGATATCATCATTTGAATTAAGTTGATGAAAAATGGCCGGAGGTTCATCTTCCGGCCATTCTATTTTAAGTAAAATGGATAACTCACTTTGTTGTAATTTGGTGTTTTCAGCAACAAACGGATTGCGAAAGCAGTTGCTTATTCCGACTTTTGAACTATGGAAAATGCATATCATTTTGGTGTAATTGAAAAGGCCATCGGTTTTATTAAGAGTTCTACTGAGCGCCAACCTAAACTCGAAGAAATTGCGGCTCATGTACATATGAGCAAGTACCATTTTCAACGCCTCTTTAAGAAATGGGCAGGGGTGAGTCCGAAAGAATTTCAGCAGTTCCTCACCGTAGAAAGAGCGAAGAAAATTTTACAAGCAGGTAAGTCTACCCTGGAAACGGCTTACGAGGTTGGTTTGACCGGTAATGGGCGGCTTCATGATCTTTTTGTAAAAGTAGAGGCCTGTACCCCAGGGGAGTTTAGAAATCGTGGAAGAGATCTGCACATCCTGGTAGGAGAAATAGATACTTTGTTTGGGGTAGCGGCGGTTGCCGAAACAGACAGGGGTATTTGCGGCTTGTCTTTCGATAACTTGGATATATTCCACGAAAAACTAAAAAAAGACTTTCCACATGCGACTTTCTTAATGGGCCTGGGTAGTAACGGAAAACTGGCGCAGTCCTATTTTCGGGACTGGAAAATTCCAAAACAGCAAATTGGACTCGATCTTCAAGGCACTCCTTTTCAAATTCAGGTCTGGAAAGCCTTACTGCAGATTCCAAGCGCGCAGTTCACCTCATATCTTCAAATTGCCGGGAAAATTGGGCAACCCAAGGCGGTAAGGGCTGTGGGAACTGCCATTGGAAAGAATCCCATAGCCTATTTGATTCCCTGCCATAGGGTAATAAAAAGCAATGGAGAAACCGGTGGTTATCGTTGGAATAGTGATCGTAAAAGGGCCATTAACGGCTACGAGGCCCTTCATTTCTAAGCAAATCGTAAACCTCATACAAGATGCATCATGAAAGTCGATTTCAGGATTAAAGCACTTCCTATTTACCATTTTAACGATCTGTTTAATTTGGGTGAGGAGCAATTGAAGGCGGTTGGAGGCAAACGAATGACTGTAGACAAAAAGCCGGGATTCCCTTGTCGTCTCAGTCTGAAAGACGCCGAAGTAGGGGAAGAAGTTATTCTGATTTCCTATGAACACCACAATACCAGCTCGCCGTATCGCGCTAGTGGGCCTGTTTTTGTCAGGAAGGGTGTTGAGCGGGCAGTTCCCGAAATTAATGAAATACCTGAAATGCTAAAACATCGTTTTTTATCCTTACGTGCTTATGATGCCCATGGCCATATGCGAAATGCTATTACCACCCATGGAAAATTCGTAAAAAGTAAAATATTCCTTCTATTTGAAGACCAAAATGTCTCCTATATTCATGTTCATAATGCCAATCCTGGCTGCTTCAATTGCCAAATTGAACGAACTACAACGTTGTAGTCGCTAAAATTCCGTAATAACTTGTTAAAAATCAGCATTTTATTGGTGAATATATATTCATTTGCTATTTTCGCGCCGTGAAGCTAAAGGATGAAAGGAAGGTTACTGCCATCTATGCGGCCACTGTGGCTCTGGTTGGTGAAGTAGGATTGGCAGGCCTCCGAATGTCGGCAATAGCGGAAAAGGCGAAACTGGCCAGTGGAACCCTTTACATTTATTTTGAGAGCAAGGAACACTTATTAAACGAGCTGTATCAGCACATCATGATGAGTGGTACCATACAACTGCTTCCTAACATCACCCACCTACCGATGAAAATGCAGTTTAATGTCATTTGGGAAAGTGTCATTAGGTTTAGATACCAACGGAAGGATGAGGTTCTGTTTTTGGATCAGTTTAGGTATTCTCCCATGCTGTCAGAGGAAAACAGTAAGCTTACGGAAAGATTCATTAGTCACATTTCCAAGCTTTTAGACCTCGGAAAAGAACAGATGATTGTAAAAAGTTGGAGTAATGATTTGCTCATTCCTCTGCTTTACGGTTATGCCAACGACCTGGCGCGCTACCTCGCAGTGAGAAAGGTAGCATTAACCGATGAGATTGTGGAGCAGACATTTAAAATCTGCTGGGACGCCATTAAGGCCTGAGTTTTTAACTTTATAAATGAACAAATCTTCAGTTTAGATCGTATATGCCTCCTAGAAAGGGCAAAACACTCTTAAGGATTTAACCTGTGTAGGACGGCCTTGAGCTTAATGCCATTAGATTATGAAGAATAGAACGCAAGAATTAAGACCCACTTTTCATGAACATGCCGCAAAAGTACAGTTGTACCGTTGGTACCAACTGTTTGAAAGAGATTTTAATGAAGAGAGAATAAACCACCAGCTAGATATTTTAGAGGAAGACGTCAAGATTAATTCAATTTTTGGCCATACAGAAGGGCGGGTGAACTTCCCAAAGTTATTGCCGAAGTTGCAGCAAGTAATTGGAGCTCATCATTTAAGAGACATCCAGGTAGAGGACAGCGGGAACGGTTTTACAAGAGTCTTAGCCGAACTTACCTGCCAGAGGGTCAGTCTAGATGGAACTGAGGTATCGTATTCGGTTAAGTGTAAATCAGAACTGCGACAAAATGAGGAACTGTTACCCAGGTTCACACATTTAGAGCTAACTGCCAGAAGTGCTTCAAGAAATGAGCCATTTTCGGATACCTATCCGGTAAACAGAAGTAGGGCTCTAGTGCACTATTGGTTATTACTCCTTGAACAACTTGATAATAGCGCAAAGACATTTAAGGAAATTCTGACCGATGAGTTTACTTTAGATCTGGGAGACGGTGTTTTTATCACCTCACTTTCAGAGCTTCAAGATTGGTTGTATAGCACGCACCAACCTTTAAAGATGAGCTGCCATTACCCCCAAAATATTTCGGTTCAACAAATTGTAGAAAATAAGTATGAGCTGTATTTAGATTTTGTATGGCACCGCTTAACCAAAGAAAACAAGCGTATTAAAACAATTACAAGGCAACGCTGGATTGTTCAGGACAATCCCAGGGAGCGTTTTGCAAAAATACAATGGGCCTCAGTGGTCAGCAGTAAAAAAGAAGAGATCCCAAAGGGTGAGAAATAATTAAAATATACAACAAACCTATTTGTGCAAGTTCTTTTGTGGTTCGGGCGTAAAACATTATGGGTCTTAAGTTCCCCAAATTCCTAAGACCTATTGTTAGCTAGTTCCCCCAAAGTCTATGGCAGCAAAACAGCTGCTATAGCCGCCCGGATCACAAAAGAAATTGGTTTCAAGATTCTCTCAAACTTGATGTTTTTCATTGAGATCCTTATCTTTAAGAAAAACACAAGATCATGAAATATACTGCACTGTTCTTCTTATTTTTTGTAACAACCGGGATTCTTGCACAAGGGGATGCAGAGCCTGTTTCTAAAGAAATACAAATAAAGACGGCGACGCTTCCACTCTCGGATGAAGAGAAGGAGGGAGCCATGGTCTATGGATACGACCAGAATGGTAAGCTTGTTGTCTTAAGAGAAGGTACAAACAACCTGGTTTGTATTGGAGATAACCCTGCTAAGGAGGGAGTCAGTGTTTCCTGTTATTCTAAAAAGCTCGAGCCATTTATGGCCAGGGGCAGGGCCCTGGCTGCAGAGGGAAAGTCCGTAGATGAAAGAAGAGCGATCAGAGGAAGCGAAATTACATCCGGAAAACTTAAAATGCCCGAAGAGCCCAGCATGATGTACGTTTTTTTTGGAAAGGATGAGAATTATAACCGTATCACTGGAGAACTAAAAGATGGACGCTTTAGATACGTTGTTTATACTCCCTTCGCAACCACAGAGTCTACCGGCCTCCCCGACAAGCCGCATGCGCCGGGAATGCCCTGGTTAATGGATCCTGGCACTCATAGGGCCCATATTATGATTGGCCCATTCAATTAAGCTAATCAAAACGGTATTCAGCCAGACTTAATTACATCTGAATGTGCTTATATTTAGTATCTTTAACCGTATCTGATTAAGAATGGAATCCTACGCCCAAGCACTCCTATACGCTATCCCTTTTTTCATTGTTCTGCTCGCTGCGGAAATAGCTTACGGATATTTTGTAAAAAACCAAAAGCATAAGGTCATGGATACTGTGAGTAGTATTAGCTCTGGCCTTACCAATATCCTCAAAGATTCTCTTGGCCTGGGTGTTATCCTTGTCAGTTACCCCATTTTGCTAGAGCATCTTGCACTTACAGAAATCAAAGCCACTTGGCTGGTTTGGCTCGTAGCATTTATCGTAATGGATTTTGCCGGATATTGGAATCACAGACTTAGTCATCATGTCAATGTTTTTTGGAATCAGCATGTCATTCATCACAGCAGTGAAGAATTTAATCTGGCCTGCGCTTTACGGCAGTCTATAAGCAATTTAATAGGCTATTTTCCACTTTTATTGATTCCGGCGGCATTGCTGGGTGTTCCGCATAAGGTAATCGCCATTTTAGCGCCGATACATTTATTTGCCCAATTCTGGTACCATACACAACACATTGGGAGGATGGGATGGTTAGAATATATTATTGTAACGCCTTCTCAACATCGGGTACATCACGCTATTAACCCCGAATATATAGATAAAAACCTGGGCCAAATTCTCTGTATATGGGACCGTTGGTTTGGTACCTTTCAGGAAGAACTGGAAGATGTTCCACCCCAATACGGCGTTTTGAAACCGGCGGCCACATGGAACCCAGTGTTGATTAATTTTCAACATATCTGGCGTATTATGAAAGATGCCTGGCGCACCCGGAACTTTTGGGATAAATTAAGGATTTGGTTTATGCCAACCGGATGGCGACCCACCGATGTAAAAGAAATGTATCCGGTACATACCATTGAAAATGTATACGATTTTGAACGCTACCAAACGCAGGCTTCAAACAAATTTAAAGCTTATACCATTTTTCAAATGTTAGCTACGCTGGGCATGCTCTTGTTTATGTTTTATAATTATTCGGAAATAGGTTTTCAGGGCCTGCTACTTTTTGGAGCTTTCGTTTTTGTGGGGATCTATGGATACACCTCGCTGATGGACCGGCTTAATTACGCCGTATGGATAGAGGTAATTCGGAGCCTGGCGGGTTTGGGCTTGATAGCCCTTAGTGGTGATTGGTTTGGAGTGAATGCCTACCTGCCCTGGGGTAGTGCTTTTGTAGGAATTTATTTTTTGATCACCATAGCCGGAGGGTTCTATTTTACCTATTGGGATAAGGAACCTGCCAAGCCCGAAATAGCATTCGACTAAATACGATGAGCATAAGACCTTATATCCTTGCGGAAACAAATTGGCAAGCACTTAAAAATGAACGTTTTGAGGTAGCTGTTTTGCCATGGGCGGCTACAGAAGCCCATAATTATCATTTGCCCTATGCTACAGACATTATTGAAGGTGACGCGCTGGCGGCTGAAGCAGCCAGGCATGCCTGGGAAAAGGGAGCTAAGGTGATTGTTTTACCTACGGTTCCTTTTGGGGTAAATACGGGTCAGCCAGATATTTATTTAGACATCAATATTAATCCCAGTACGCAATTGGCTATTTTAACAGACATTATTACCGTGCTGAATAGGCAAGGCATTTACAAGTTACTTCTTTTCAATAGCCATGGGGGTAATAATTTTAAGCCGCTGCTACGAGAATTAGGTCTTAATTTTCCGGATATGTTTATTTGCCTTAGCAGCTGGCCGCAAGTTGTAGATAAAAGGTCATTTTTTGAAGAAGATGGCGATCATGCCGATGAAATGGAGACGAGCCTGCTTCTGTACCTAAGGCCAGAACTCGTCTTGCCAAAAGAAAAATGGGGTGATGGTAGCTCAAAAACCCATAAGATCAAAGCTTTTTCTGAAAACTGGCTCTGGGCAGAACGCAAGTGGTCACAGATAAGTGAGGATACAGGAGTTGGAAACCCTATGTTGGCTACTGCCGAAAAGGGCGAACGTTTTTTTAAAGCGGTTACGACAAAAATGGGAGACTTTCTTTTAGAGCTTTGTAACGCAGACCTCAATGAACTTTATGAATAGCTAGCTATCTGCCCTGAGGAATTTCTTTTTTTACCAATTTTATGTATTCCTTCATTGCCTGTTCAACACTCACGTTTTGAGCTTGTATAAGGGCGTTGGTCTTAAATGCATTAATCAAAGGAGTTTTGCTATTGGGATGAGCAGAATTTTTATTGGCTATTTTATAGTAAGCATACAGTTTTAGAAGAAGATCTGCCGGAAGCGGATCGGTGTAATTGTTTACCAGAGCGACCGCCCTTAAGAAGTCTTTATGTAACTTTTCAGTCTTCATCTTTATCTGCCACTACTGCTATACATGTCTTGGCACCTACTACCTTTTGATTTAGCTTTACAGTTATCGTCGCATCTAAAGGTAACAACAAATCTACTCGCGACCCAAACTTTATAAAACCTGCATCGTCTCCCTGCTGAACGCTTTCGCCCACTTCTGCATAATTCACAATTCTTCGGGCCATGGCGCCGGCTATCTGCCTGTATAAAACCTCACCGAATTTAGGGGTTTTAATTACGACAGTGGTGCGCTCGTTTTCTTCGCTTGATTTTGGGTGCCAGGCCACCAGGTACTTTCCTGGATGGTACTTGGAATACGTTATTAGTCCGCTTGATGCATAGCGGGTGACGTGGACGTTAATAGGTGACATGAAAATAGAAACCTGTATGCGCTTTTCCTGAAAGTATTCTTTTTCTTCCACCTCTTCGATGACCACTACTTTACCATCAACCGGAGCCAGTATCTCATCAAAATTTTTGATCGCTACCCGCTTTGGGTTTCTGAAAAATTGCAGAATTGCCACAAGAAAAAGAACTGCAGCCAATTGCAGTGTAATTCTCAACCAGGCCAGATCTAAATACAAGTGACAAAGAATTACAATGGCACTGACAACAAAAAAAGCGATTAGAATGATCTTCTGTCCCTCTCTATGAAACATAAGCAAACAAAGTTAAAGTTAGGTAAGCAAAAGGGGCGGCAAAAACAAGGCTGTCCAATCGATCTAACATTCCACCGTGTCCGGGCAAAATAGCACCGCTATCCTTGACACCGGCTTTGCGTTTTAGTTTGGATTCGATTAGGTCACCCAGATTTCCCATTAGTACGATTACAGCAGCTAAAATAACCCATTGTGTCGGGTTCACGATAGGTTCATATTTGGCCATTATATAGGCGGCGGCAAGTGTAAAAACAGCACCGCCAATGGCTCCTTCCCAGGTCTTTTTTGGAGATATGCGGGGAAAAAGTTTGGTTCTGCCAAAACTTTTCCCCACCAGGTAAGCAAAAGAATCGTTTACCCAAATAAGGATAAAAATTCCCATGATTAGAAATTTTGCAAACTCATTGTCTTTGTAAGGGATCATAGTCAGAAAAATACATCCTCCTCCGATATAAAAAAGGCCTATGATAAACTTTTGATAGGTGTAGTACAAATTTTTATTCTTAGAAAAGAGGTAAAACAACAGCGCAAAATTAACGGTTATTGTAAGGAACATCAAAATGTTGATGAGCACTTTATCATTAATTAAGTAGATATAAGCCCACCACAAGGCCAAATAGGCCACAAAAATGTAATATCCCTTGAGTAGTACCAGGCGTTTATATTCGTAGAGACAGGCCAGACCAAAAATCATAAACAAAAAATCAAAAGCGTCTGAACTTAAGAATACAGCAGACAAGAGCAGGACTACGTAAACGGCTCCGGTAATTAAACGCCTAAAAATTTCCCTCATACTATAGATCTTCCAAGAGTAAAAGATAGAGATGTTTTGAGCTACTGCCGTAGGTAAGGAAATCATTGGCATTTTCCTTGCTCGACTGGAAATGCTTTATCGTGGTAATATTGGCGGGGATTCCGTTTTTGTATTTCTTTTTGATAATTTTTAAGCCTTCACCAATACTCTCCACCAGTTGACTGGTGGTAGCATAGACAATAACATTGTCAGGGACCTCATTGAGTTTTTTCTCTTTCAGTTGGTTAGAAGATACCAGTATAGAGCCATTTTGGGCCACCAAGTGTTCACAGGTAGTAAAAAACACCTCGCTGTTGGCGGATTTGTTGGTAAAGGAGATATTTTCTTTTCCGAATTTTCCTTCTAGCTGAGGATTCATGATAAAAAATGGATGGCCGTGCCAACCGTTTTCCTCAATGATATTTTTAAGGGATTCTGATACTTCTCTGAAAGAATCACAGTAGAGGAATTTACCTCCGTTTTTTTTGAAGTGAATTGTAAACTTTTCGTCTACAGGGATATTAAGATCTGGCATGTGAACCCCTCTGGTTTCCGCAGTTTCTTTGGAAACCTTCTTCTTACCACCTCCAAATAGCTTGTCGAACAGACCCATTTAATGTAAAAAAACTTCTATGACCTAACTTAAGAACAACGTTTTCAGATCTTATTTATTTTCCTTTGCAGACTCCTCGGGGGTTAAGTCCTCAGATGGGATTCCATTTTTTTGTTCCTCCTCCAGGCTTTTTTCGAAGGGTCGCTTACCAAAGATCTTTTCTAAATCTTCTTTAAAGATAACTTCTTTTTCCAGAAGACGTTCGGCTAGCTCTGTAAGTTTGTCCTTGTTTTTATCCAAAACTGCTATAGCCCTTTGGTATTGTTCTTCAATGATCTTAGAAATTTCTTTATCTATGGTTTGTGCGGTTTCTTCACTATATGGTTTTGAGAACCCGTAGTCATTTTGGCCAGACGAATCGTAATACGTCAGGTTTCCTATTTCGTCATTAAGACCATATATTGTCACCATTGCCCGCGCCTGTTTCGTAACCTTTTCAAGATCGCTGAGGGCTCCTGTCGAAATCTTATCAAAAATAACCTTCTCTGCGGCCCTTCCTCCAAGAGTAGCACACATCTCATCCTTCATCTGCTCCGGTCTAACAATAAGTCGTTCTTCGGGCAAATACCAGGCTGCTCCGAGGGATTGCCCTCTGGGCACAATGGTTACTTTTACCAGTGGAGCGGCATGCTCTAACATCCAACTTACAGTGGCGTGACCCGCTTCGTGATAGGCTATGGTCTTTTTCTCTCCAGGTGTAATGATCTTATTCTTTTTCTCTAACCCGCCTACGATTCTATCTACTGCATCAAGAAAATCTTGTTTTGTTACCGCTTTTTTCTCCTTTCTGGCAGCTATAAGAGCAGCTTCATTACAGACATTCGCGATATCGGCACCTGAGAAACCAGGAGTTTGCCTGGCCAGGAAATCAAGATCAAGTGTTTCTGCGGTCTTAATTGGCCGTAAATGCACTTCAAATATCTCTTTTCGCTCACGGATGTCGGGCAGGTCAACATAGATTTGCCTGTCAAACCTTCCAGCTCGCATTAGCGCTTTATCCAAAACATCTGCGCGGTTTGTAGCAGCCAACACAATCACATTGGTATTGGTCCCAAACCCATCCATTTCGGTCAACAACTGATTCAGCGTATTTTCACGTTCGTCATTAGAACCTGTGAAATTGTTTTTCCCTCGGGCTCTACCAATAGCGTCGATCTCATCAATAAAAATAATGGAGGGCGACTTATCCTTTGCTTGTTTAAAAAGATCTCTAACCCTGGAAGCTCCAACACCTACGAACATCTCCACAAAATCAGAACCTGACAGTGAGAAAAACGGAACTTTGGCCTCACCGGCAACGGCCTTGGCTAATAGTGTCTTACCTGTTCCTGGAGGGCCCACGAGCAGGGCTCCTTTAGGGATTTTTCCTCCTAATGAGGTATACTTGTCCGGGTTTTTAAGAAATTCAACAATTTCCTCAACTTCTTCCTTAGCGCCTTCAAGGCCAGCTACGTCTTTAAAAGAGGTTCTTGTATCTGTCTTTTCATCGAATAATTTTGCCTTAGATTTACCAATATTGAAAATCTGGCCACCTGCGCCTCCACCTGCACCTCCAGACATCCGCCTCATAAGGTAGATCCAAATACCTATAATGAGGACAAAAGGAAGAATCGTCAGAATCATTTCCATAAAGAGATTAGACTCCTTATCAAATTCGACGATCGTATCAAGGTTATTCTCTTTTTTTATCTCGGTGATCTCTCTCTGAAAAATCTGCAGGTCTCCATAATCCAAGACGTACTGTGGTACCATCCCCGTAGATGGGAACAATGGCTTGTCTGAAACATCCTTATGGACTTCTTTCTGAAGTGCTTCATCACTTAGAAAGACTTTGGCCTGACTCGTATTGGTGATGATCAGAATTTTAGTGATATCACCATTCCTCAGGTACTCTTGCAACTCAGAAGTTGTTGTTTTTTTAGTAGAAGAGAGATTTCCGCTACCAAAAAACTGAAATCCGATCAACAGTATCGCTATCAAGCCATAAATCCACCAGGCGCTGAATCTCGGTTTCTTCTGAGGTGTTTTATTATCTTTTGCCATGCTTTTATTTTACTAATTAAAGCTACTCTCCACCAGGGTTACTTTGGCATCTCCCCAAAGCCCTTCTATATCATAAAATTCCCTTACTTGTTTCTGGAAGACGTGGACGACTACATTAACGTAGTCTAATAGCACCCATTCCGCATTTTCAGATCCTTCAATATGCCAGGGTTTGTCATGTATTGCTTTACTTACCGTTTTTTGAATAGAATTAACTATTGCGTTTACGTGTGTATTAGAGGTACCATTACAAATTATAAAGTAGTCACAAACGGTATTTTCAATATCCCTGAGGTCAAGTAAATTTATCTCTAGTCCTTTTACTTCTTCAATTCCATGTAAGATTAAGGCAATTAACTCATCTGCACTAGCTTTCCTTTTCTGCATTCAGAATTTTTAGTTTCTACAAAGTTATTGTTTTTTTGTTTTCTTAGCCATTGTTTTTAACATAACATTGTACATCGAAAACACGGCCCTCCAGATGCAATTGATCAAACTTGATGCCACGGATTCTACTAACGCTTACCTCAAGAAGCTATTGTTAAGCTCCCAGCCAGAAGATTTTACAGTAGTAAGTGTGTATGACCAAAAAAAAGGAAGAGGCCAAATGGGCGCTGTTTGGCAGTCAAATCCGGGTAAAAACCTCACCTTTAGTGTTTTAAAGAAGTTCGAAAATTTTGAGGTAAAAGACCGTTTTTTGTTAAATGCAACCGTTTCTCTCGCGCTATTCGAGGTCCTAAAAAAGTGGCAAATTCCAGATTTAAGCGTAAAGTGGCCAAACGACATTCTGTCAGGCTCTTTTAAGATTGGGGGCATTTTAATAGAAAATATACTTCAAAAGCAAAATATACAAGCTTCAATATTGGGAATTGGCTTAAATGTGAACCAACAGGATTTTGACGGACTTCCGAATGTCTCTTCTCTAAAATTGATTAGCGGAAAGGAACTGCCCTTAGACGAATTGCTCCTTTCCATGCTGACGGCTTTAGAAAAAGCACTTACAACCCTTGAGGGTTCCGTTAGTCATAAAGTCCTTCAAGACTACGAGAAAGTGCTTTTTAGAAAAGACAAGCCTTCTACTTTTAGAGACCAAAATGGCGCGCTTTTCATGGGTTTCATCCGTGGAGTATCAACAGACGGTAAGCTTGTTGTTGAACTGGAGGATGCTGTAAAAAAAACCTTTGAAATGAAGGAAATACAACTGCTTTACTGAACTCAAGCCCAATCTGTCCCCGAAAGTATTACAGTCTGCCCAGATTATCGGAAAGCGTGTTCATGAAATTAGTGATGGGCGTCTTTATCATCATGGCCATCATAGCGTTAAATTCACCTTCAAAGCTCAACTTAACTTCGCTTTCGGCAGGATTGATTTCATTGATTTTTGCTGTTAGAGTAAATGGAAGTTTTCCGCCAGCGGCACCCAATACAACTTTGCTATTAGGCTGCTCTTCTTCTTTTTTTAAGGCAATTTCCGGCATCCCTTTGAGCGCAAATAAA
The DNA here is from genome assembly GCA_965212595.1 of Flavobacteriaceae bacterium. Taxonomy (GTDB): domain Bacteria; phylum Bacteroidota; class Bacteroidia; order Flavobacteriales; family Flavobacteriaceae; genus Poritiphilus. Next base: position 409,926 of record CBDBVE010000007.1, on the reverse strand, counting down.
AAGCTGTCTTCATCTAGCAGCTGAAATTTATCAATGCTGTCTGGCATTAATTGTTCAAAGTTCTTCAAATCCGTAAGAAAATCGAAGAGGTCCTTACTACTTTTTGGGACTATTTTCCCAGGAGTTTCTATATGCATAAGTTCAGGATTTCCAAGTTTCTGGGTGTTTTCTCCACTCCAGCAAAGTTTTTAATTGTTCTTCTTTTATGTAGTTGGTGGCGGAAGCCTGTTCTACTAGATGATCATAATCACTTAAGGTGTGTAGGCTGACATTCTTTCTTTCAAAGTTTTCCTCTGCCACCGCAAACCCATAGGTAAATACGGCGATCATACCTTTTACCTTAGCACCGCCCTCTACCAGCGCGTCAACTGCATTTAAACTGCTTTTTCCGGTACTGATAAGATCTTCAATAACCACCACCGTTTGGTCTGGCTCTAACTGCCCTTCTATCTTGTTCTGCCTTCCATGCGATTTTGCTTCGGGGCGCACATAAATAAAAGGAAGGCCCAAATATTCTGCCACAAGCACACCAATACCAATAGCCCCTGTAGCCACACCTGCGATTACATCTGGTTTGCCATAAAGCCCTTCGAGCTGTTTTCCCATTTCCTCACGTACAAAATTTCGAATTGTAGGGTGTGAAAGAATTATTCTGTTATCGCAATAAATTGGTGATTTCCATCCGGAAGCCCAGGAAAAAGGATTTTCTGGTCTCAACTTTATTGCATTAATTTGCAGCAGCAGTTCTGCCGTTTTTGAAGCGGTATCCTTGTCTAAAACCATTTCGCAAATGTATAAAGTTTTTGTTAAAGACGCCCCTCTGGTTTTAACGAGCAAACTATCCGAAACGGTAAATGGAAATTATTTCCTTCTAAATAGCGAAGCCATCCAGGATGCTATTGATTCTTTGATAAAAAAGAAGCTGCAAGAGGCCTATATATATCACCCGAATACAGAAGAAATCCTAAAAAAATTCACTAAAAAAATTCCACTTGAAGTTGCCGCGGGAGGTGTGGTAACCAATAAAGAAGGAAAAGTACTTTTTATCTTTAGGAATAATAAATGGGATCTTCCTAAAGGAAAATTAGACAAGGGAGAAACAATAGAAGAATGTGCCCTGCGGGAAGTAGAGGAAGAAACCGGCGTCAAAGGTCTTAAAATTGAAAATTTCCTTAAAACTACCTACCACATTTTTAAAAAAAATGGCGCTTATCATCTAAAGGAAGTGCATTGGTATGCGATGAAGACCAATTTTAAAGGGAAACTTGTGGGCCAGAAGAGCGAGGGAATTGAAAAAGCCAAGTGGAAGGGCCCTAAAAAAATACAAAAAGCGCTAGAAAACTCCTATACCAACATTAAAACCTTATTTAGCGATTGAGATCGCCTATTGTGAAGCCAGAATCTTGCAAAAGCCGATAAACAGGATACTGCCTATACGCTGGTTCATGGTGAGCTGAATGTTGATAAACCCAATCTAACTGGGCATACCAATTGTTAGAGAAAATAGTATCTGTCTCTTTTTTTAATAGAAATGCTTCCCGTAAGGCTGTATCACTTTTTAAAAGTGTAGCTGCCAAATCCTCGAAAACATAGGGGGAAAATCCCTCCTTCCTTTGTAATATGGGGTCGAAGAAATTCCAGTTGAAAAAGGAATCAACGGCCATAGGTTCCAGGGTTTCAAGAAGATATCGGATTCCGGGCTGATCTGTTGGCACAACATAGTCTCCTTCCTTGAAATTGAGCTTTTCGAGACTTTTTGAGACGCTTGTATTATAATGTAGATAATGACCCTCGTAAACGCTTTCTCTGGTTTGATAGTTAGCTATTTTATAAGACTCCACTTCAATGACAGTGTCCTGGTCTAAGACTGAAAATTGAATCTGGTTCTGTTCAAGGTATTTAATGACTTTTTCGCAATTTTTTTTGATGATATATGCTTTTGGAATCTCAACGGAGTCTGAGGGTATATAGAAGTTTTGATAGTTTACATCTTTTGTAAAAGGCTTGGTCCTGTCGTACTTAAGCCTCGGAAAACCAGTAACCTCACTAATAAGTGTATCTGCCTGGTAACCCTTAAATTTTAAAATTGACGTACGGGTGGTATCTAAACTCCAGGCCACCGGATAGTGCGTCCAATCGTTGTGCCTTGTCATTGCATTCGCCCTAAGGTCTTTTATTTTGTTTGTGTTTTTTTCAGCAATGTCAATCACCTTTGTCATAAGAGTGTAGGTGCCTTCAACACGTTGCTTGTAAGGCTTAAGCATATGTGTTTCGACCATTAAACCAAGGGTATTCCAAAGTGTAGTATATCCTGTTGAGTACCTGGGAGAATCCATGAATTGTGAAAAGCCGTAGTCGGGGGGCCTATTAAAAACATTGACATAGGGTGTAATATCCCAGCCTGATTCTGACAACAAGGATTCTAATTGAGGCATCATTTCGCCGTGCAGGAACTCGCCCAATTCCCCTCCCAACTTATTGTGTTGTGTAAAAAGATGTGTGAGGGTATACTGATAGTCAGCGCCGTTGCTTACGTGGTTGTCTATGAAAATGTCTGGTTTAACCAGGTGATAGATTTCCGAGAAAGTACGAGCGTTTTTGGTGTCGTTTTTAATGAAATCTCGGTTGAGATCGTAGTTCTGGGCATTTCCTCTAAAACCGTAAGACTCTGGTCCGTTTTGATTGACTCGTGTAGTACTGTTTCTATTTAGCGCTCCGCCTACGTTGTAAATGGGAATGGTAACCAGGACGGTATTTTCTGGGGCCTTTATTTTTTCAGCGGCAAGATCTTTGTAAAGAAGCATTGTGGCATCTATTCCGTCACTTTCTCCGGGATGAATACCATTGTTTATAAGAATTATGACTTTGTCGTTTCCAATTTTCTGGAAATTAAAATCACTTTCACTATTAAAAGTGACAATATGTAAAGGAAGCCCGCTATCTGTTTCGCCAATAGTTTGGATATTGATTTGAGGAAATTCTTTAGCCAGTTGAATGTAGAAATCGATGGTTTGAAGGTAGGTAGCGGTCTCTTTACCTTCTGAAGACTCAAAATGTGTTGTAAAACTCTCCTCCTCATCTTCTGGTCGTGTCTCACATGAAAACACGAACAAAAAAAGTAGGACAAACAAAAAAAACCGTTGCATTAGATGGAACTTTCAGGTTGCTTAGCTCCAAAATTAATCAAATTTGATGTTTAGCTCTAGGCCGCTTTGGTAATTTCAGCAATTTCTTCTCGCTTCAAAGGTTTGTTTTTGTAATCTATAAGGTGGTGTGTCCGGGTTCTGAAATATTCCCATCGCTCGCGGTCTACCGTATCTATTGAAGAAGTGACAATGTTGATTCTAATTTTGTAGTCTAGAGGTAGTTCAATGAATTCTTCTAAAAACTGCCAGCCATCCATAATGGGCATATTGATATCCAAAAATATTACCTCAGGCACTTCGGCCTTTTCAATTAACATTTGCTTAATTGCGTCAATGGCAAGCTTGCCGTTTCCGTATGTAATAATTGCATCACAGACGTTGAGATGGTCTAACATCTTTTTGATGCCAAATACTGTTATGGGGTCGTCATCGATAATGCTGATCAGTTTAATTTTTTTCATTAAAATAGATATTAAATATCGTTCCCTTACCCACTTCACTGCAGGTAATTATTTTTCCGTTCATGGCCTCTATTTGATTCTTAGTTATATATAGGCCAATACCTCTGGCATCAGAATTGTCGTGGAAAGTTTTATACATCCCAAAAAGCTTGTCGCCGTATTTGTTGAGATCAATACCAAGCCCATTGTCTTCTATGGTCAGGACTGTATAATTTCCTGAACTTTTAGTAGAAAGTTCAATTATAGGATCCCTAAAAGGATCTTTGTATTTGACCGAGTTGGTGATGAAATTCATCAGTATACTTTCAATATAGGAAGGGATTACCCTGATGACGGTGTCCTTTGAAATTTTATTAATGATCCTGGCATTGTTGTTTTTCAGGAAGGCCGCCAAATTTCGTTCTACTAATTCAACTTTTTCGTTAAGGTTTACAGCCTTCTTTTCCTGGTTTACATTGGTGCTGATCGCGACTACCTCATTGAGGTTATCCAAAGTTTCCAGGAGGTTATCTGAGGCCTCCACCAACATTTTAATAATGTTCTTTTTTTCTTCTTCGTTTTTCTCCATTACGAGAAAATCCAGTAGCATAGAAAAATTAGCGGTGTGAGATCTCAGGTTGTGTGAAACGATATGCGCAAAATTGATCAGTTTCTTATTTTGAACCGCCGTTACATTGATGAGATCCCTGAGCTCCTGCTCTTTTTGTTTTAGGTCCGAAATATCGAGACTGATCCCCAGAAGGCCATATGCCATACCGTCGTCCCCGCTTAAAGGAATTTTAGAAGTTAAAAAGGTAGTGGCCTCCCCGTTCTTTTTAACGCAGATGGCCTCCTGCCCTAGGATGGGCTTTAAAGAGTTCAATATGCTACGATCTTCTGCCATAGTAGCATCTGCAGTGGCCTTATCGTAGAACTCAAGGTCGTCTTTCCCAAGCAATTCTAGAGGATTTTCGGCCTGGAGGTAATCGCATTCCGCTTTGTTCACCAGGATTTTTCGAGATTTCAAATCTTTGATGTACACATTGAGCGGTAAATTATCTACAACCGTTCTCAGAAGCTTTTCACTTTCCTTGGTTTTGTTTTCAGAATTTACCTGTTCGGTGACGTCCTGAAAGGTACCTACAAGACCAATGTATTTGCCGTCTTTAAAAAGCGGTTTGCCGCCCGATAATACCCATATTTCCTTTCCGGAAGCTGTGTTTAATTGTATTTTCTCATTCCAGGGAGTACCATGAGTCATTGCCCTGTCTATGGCCATGGCCATGGTATTTCTACTATAGCCTTCCTTATAAAATTCAATGCTGCTATCTATATCGGGAGAATAATCCAGGGGCACCTCGTGGATCACTTTGGTAATATCGCTCCAGTAGAGCTTATCTTTTACTGCATTATATTCCCATCCGCCAATTTTGGCGATCTCCGAGCAAGTCCTTAAAAGCAATTCAAGTTTTTCGTGCTTTAGGTCATTGCGGACTTGCTTAGTAATATCTTCGGTCTGGATAATTACTCCGATGACATTTTCCTTCTCGTCGTACCAGGGAATATTTATCCATTCGAACCAATGCTCATTTTTCTCTTTATCAATGTATCGCTCGGTTCCAACATTGCTGCTGTTTCCTTTTAAACAGGCATCCAATACTTCTTCCCAATCCGAACTAATGGTACCAAAAAGCTGAGCCAAGGTTTTTCCAAGGACGTTGTTATCGGCAAAGCCAAAATCGGAAACCCATTTATCAGAAGCATGTACAACGGCCAAATCGGTATTTACGAACACCGTCGCCTTAGGAAGTTGTTTAATAAGGTAGCCTTCAGTAGAAAGTTGCTTGCTACGCAGCATATTGTCGTAATTTCCTACGAAAATAAGCGGTTTATCCAACATTACTTAATGATTGTTGTGAACACCCCAAAACTAGTTGTGTGAACTAAGATTCGTATAGGCAATACTCAGGAATTCTGTTATAATTTGCAAGTATTTTCCTACTTTTTTAAATTTTCATTGGAAAACTGAGGCTTGGGAAGTACTTAAAATACCGAGAAACGCGGGCTTTATTGCCAGGTCTGTTTTTCAGCGAACCTTCACAGTATCAGGAACTAAGACAGAATAATCGCCTCCATTTCTAATTACATCTCTCACAATAGAAGAACTGATGTACGATTTTCCCGAAGAAGTAAGCAAGAAGACCGTTTCTATTTCAGATAACCTACGGTTGGTATGGGCTATGGCTTTTTCAAACTCAAAGTCGGCCGGATTGCGCAGCCCCCTTAGGATGAAATCTGCATTTATTTTTTTGCAAAAATCTATGGTTAAGCCTTCATAGGTTTCAATTTTAATTTTTGGCTCGTCCTTAAAGGCATCACTGATAAATTGCTGGCGATCCTCTAAAGAAAACATATATTTTTTTTCTGCATTAATGCCTATTGCAATCACCAACTCATCAAAAAGCGAAATTCCTCGTTTTATGATATCGTAATGGCCTAAGGTAATTGGGTCAAAAGAGCCCGGGAATATAGCACGTCTCATTGGCGATGATTGGTTCTGAGTTTTAAAGGTACTTATTTTCGCGTAAAGCCTCTAGAATCGCACTTTCAAAAAGTTCCTTCAAGTCAATTCCGGCAGCTTTCGCTTGTTGTGGGAGAATACTTTCTTCGGTAAGACCAGGGGTAGTATTCATTTCTAGCATATAGGGCTCATCTCCGACGAAGATAAATTCGCTACGGGTATAGCCTGTCATTTTCAGTAGCTCATAAGCCTTTTTAGCCGTTTGCGCCACATTAGATTCCTGGGTTTTTGAGATGCGCGCCGGTGTAATTTCCTGTGATTTGCCCTCGTACTTGGCTTCATAATCGAAAAAATCGTTCTCACTAACAATTTCGGTGATAGGCAGTACTTTGGCTTTTCCTTTATAGGTGATTACCCCAACGGATACCTCGGTACCATCGAGAAAACTTTCAACCAGAATTTCATCGTCTTCTTCATAGGCCTTGGCAATAGCCGCTGCAAGCTGATCTTCACGGTTTACTTTAGAGATTCCAAAACTGCTCCCGGCCCGGTTTGCTTTTACAAAACAGGGAAGGCCAACCTTGGCAATAATCGCCTTTTCATCTATGGTATCACCCAAATTTAGGTAGTAGGAGGTAGCGCACTTTATTCCGTATGTTTTTAATACGCTTAAGAGATCTCTTTTGTTAAAGCTCAGCGCTGCCTGGTAGTGACCGCAAGAGGTCTGTGGAATTCCCACTAACTCAAAATAGGCTTGCATAAAACCGTCTTCTCCCGGTGATCCGTGTATGGCGTTGAAAATACAATCAAAAGTGATTATTGCGCCTTGATAATCAACCGTAAAATCGTGCCTATTTACCGGGTACTCTTTTTCATCTTCATCGACCATGACCCATTTGTCTTTAAAAATATGGATAGGGTAAGAGCTGTATTTCTCTTTATCCAGGTATTTATGAACAACCTTGCCACTCTTTAGAGAGATTTTGTATTCACTTGAATAACCTCCCATTATGATACCGATATTTTTTTTCATACCCTTGTTTGCCATAAAATATAGGGGTGCGTTTTAATTGTATTCCAAAATAAATAAAATTGGGCGGGTATTATTGCAGAACTTCTTTTTTATTTAACTAAAGAGGCTCAATTAAAGATTGGGAAATCGCCAAGGCTTTGTACAGACGCATTTCCTATATTTGCCTGGTAAACCTCGAATACATGAAGAATTTATTGAACTTCTTGCGAAGCAGAGTTTTCCTGATCAACCTGGGTCTGGCTTTTTTGGCCTTAATACTACTGTCTTTTTTAGCATTGCAATGGCTAAAGTCTTCTACAAATCACGGCGAATTTGTTGAGGTACCTAATCTTTCAAAATTATCTGTTGCTGAAGTGCGAAGGGTGATAAAGGAATCCAATCTTCGTCTGGAAGTTTTAGACTCTGCGAATTTTAATCCGGATTATCCACGGTTTTCGATCATAGAACAAAACCCACCGGCAGGAAACAAGGTAAAGGAAAATAGAAAGATCTATGTTACTGTAAATCCATCGGGCTATAAAAAAGTGACCGTTCCTAACATTATTCAGGTTACCCAGCGCAACGCCAGGACCATGCTCAGGGCTGTTGATCTAGATGTAGAACGGGTAACTTATATAGATCAATTAGGAAAAGACATGGTCTATTATATTAAGTTCAAAGGCAAACGGATAAATGAAGGAGATAAGATTCCAAAGACTTCAAAAATAGAGCTGGTCTGCGGTAACGGAAAAATCTCGGAACGAGCACAGATTAAGGCAGACTCGGACTAGGTATGGAAGCTGACAATAGCAATGAAGCTACCAATGAGGAACTCTTTGAACATCACAGATTTGTAGCTTCAAAAGGCCAGGAACCTCTTCGCGTAGATAAATTCTTGATGAATTTTATTGAGAATGCCACCCGGAATAAAATACAGCAAGCGGCAAAAGCCGGTCATATTTGGGTGAATGAAGCAGTGGTGAAGCAAAATTACAAGGTTAAGGCAGGAGACGAGGTAAAGGTTTTGTTTGAACATCCGCCATATGAGTTTTTGCTTACCCCTGAAGATATTCCCCTGGATATCGTTTATGAAGATGAAACCTTATTGGTTGTTAATAAAGCTGCGGGAATGGTAGTCCATCCAGGACATGGAAATTATTCAGGAACCCTGATAAACGCTTTGGTGCATCATATTAAGAACCTACCGATGAACGATAACGAACGCCCTGGACTGGTTCACCGTATCGACAAAGACACCACCGGCCTGTTAGTTATTGCAAAAACCGAATCTGCAATGGCGCATTTGGCCAAACAGTTTTTTGATAAAACAACAGAGAGGGAGTATTTGGCCCTGGTATGGGGAAATGTAGATCAGGACAGCGGTACTATAGAGGGCGCTATTGGAAGAAACCCAAAGAACAGGCTTCAAATGCAGGTTTTTCCGGATGGCGATCAGGGCAAAGAGGCTATAACCCATTATAAGGTTTTGGAGAGACTAGGCTATGTCACTCTGGTGAGTTGCTCTTTAGAGACAGGAAGGACGCACCAGATAAGAGTACACATGAAATATATAGGACATACGCTTTTCAATGATGAGCGCTATGGAGGTGATAAAATCCTTAAAGGTACCAGCTTTACCAAGTACCGGCAATTTGTTGAAAATACTTTTAAAATTTTGCCACGTCAGGCACTGCATGCCAAAACCCTGGGATTTATACACCCGCTTAGCGGTCAAAAAATGCGGTTCGATTCTGAGATTCCGGAAGACATGGCAAATTGTATCGAAAAATGGCGCAATTATTCAAAACACGCCAACTAGTATAAGTTTCTTCGATCTACACATTGATAACTCTTTTCCTAATCTGGTGGTTTTCCGAAAAATCCTGATTATTTTTAGACAAATTTTTGAAAATGAAGATTGTTATTTCTCCTGCCAAGTCCTTAAACTTTGAAAGCGAACTTCCAACGGCGGCCAGTTCTCAAGCCATTTTTTTAGCGGAGTCTGAGCGGCTCAACAAACTCTTGAAAAAGAAATCGGCCAGGAGCCTGTCTAAGCTAATGAGTATTTCTCCCAGCCTTGGAGAGCTCAACTACGAACGCAATCAGAGCTGGAGCCTTCCTTTTGACGCGGGCAATGCCAGGCCAGCTGTTTATGCCTTTGGAGGCGATGTATACCGGGGCCTTGATGTTTACAGTCTTCCAGTGGAAAAGATAGATAAACTACAAGACTCTCTTCGAATTTTATCAGGCCTATACGGAATTTTAAAACCGCTAGATCTAATTCAACCCTATCGTCTTGAAATGGGCACAAAATTTCCTGTGGGAAAAAACAAAAACCTCTACGAATTTTGGAGAAAGAAGATCACCGAGTCTCTGAATAATGAAATGGAAGACAATGAGATATTCCTTAACCTGGCAAGCGCGGAGTATTTTAAAGCAATAGACACTAAATCGCTAAAAGTACCGGTAATTACTGCGCTGTTTAAGGATTTCAAAAACGGGCAATACAAAAGTATAATGACCTATGCCAAACTAGCCAGAGGGTATATGACACGTTATATTGCCGATACAGATGCGCAAACTATAGACGATATAAAAGGGTTTAATTACGAGGGTTATGGCTTTAGCCAGGAACAGTCCTCAGAAAACGAACTGGTCTTTATAAGATAGAATATTTTCAGAAAGCAACCGTTTTAAGAGTAAGTGATCTTACCGAAAAAGAGAGAGATATGAAACGGTTCTTAGTAATAGCAGTTATAGCCGCACTCCAATTGGCTTCTTGCACAGACAGGGATGATGACCTGGAGGCAATAAATATCCGTATTAAAAACAACAGTAGCGTACTTTTTGAAGAAGTGGCTGTTGGGGCTACTGAAGAACTCCATATGAATGTTTCTCCGGGAGAATATTCCACGTATTTTGAGTATGATGAAGCGTATTCGTATGCCTTTATACAGATTACATCGGGAGAAGAAACCTATACGCTTCAACCTATAGATTTTGTTGGGGAAGAAATATTGCCCCTCGGGTTTTATACCTATGAGCTCAACATCTCTGAAACCGGAGATGTAATCCTTAAATTTGTAGTTGACTAAGCCTTTTTCTTTGCCTTACTTTTCTTAGCAGGCGGAGCCGCTGGTTTGCTTTTTCTTGGTCGTCTTACACCGTAAGATTTGTTCGTTATTTTACCGCGCCTGGTTTTTTTATCTCCTTTTCCCATCTGAGTTATTTTAGTTGATTTAAAGCTAATCAATTCAGAATTAAAAGTCAAAACACGGGGAATCAAGCCATTAATAGTATCTTTATCGCCTTAAATATTTAAAGGCAACTCTTAAATTGGCTAAGACCTTATTTCTGCATTCCCACCCGTATCCACCCTACCTTTTTAAGGAAGCCAAACGCCTGATCGTAGGAACTCTTCCTCCACCCAGATTCACAACCGGAGCGCTAAAACCAGGTGATGTGAATTTTTGCTATGGTAGTAAGGATGGCCAATTATGGCGAATTTTAGATCGTATTTTTGGATTGAACTTGCTTTTCGAGACCAGCCAGGCTGCCATAGCACAGCGAAAGCAGTTTTTGCTGACTCACAAGATAGGTATATGTGACATTGTAGCTAGCGCAGAACGGGCTAAAATAGATGCGTCAGACCTGGGAATGATGAATATAAAACTCAGAAACCTCATCCGGTATCTTCAGGAGTATAAGAACATAGATACCCTTTTGTTTACAGGTGGGAATAGCAAAAACGGGCCTGAGTACTTTTTTAGAAGACTGCTTAAGGAGCACAATCTGAAACTAGAGCTGGTATCTAATGAGATCCCCAGAATTCACCAATTTCAACTCCCCGGAAATAAAACACAAAGAAGAATTGTGAAGACCGTTTCGCTGATCGCGCCTTCTGGCTCTGCCAACCGGGCTATAGGCAGTATGGAAGCTTATAAGAGTAGAAAGGATAGGGATCCCAACTTTACCACTTTCGATTTCAGAGTTGAACAATACAAAAGGTTTTTCTAGACCCGGAGATGTATATTTTGCTTTTTGGATTTCTCTTTATTTGGGTGAATTGTTTGCATTTTATTGAATTTTGGAACTTCTTTTTAATAAATTGTTATTCTGACCGCAAATCCTAAATCTATACGCGGATATTACCGATCTTTACGGATCACTAATAGTTAGAAAGGGCCCGCCCCCATACTTTTACCAGCAGTTATGAATCAATCTGAAAGACTAAAGGAATTTAAGAAGTCCGTCAATAATAAATTCAATATCTATAACAGCCTTTTTCTTAGTCTTCCTTATCGGAACATAGAGAATGTAGGCATGCTTATTCCCCTACTTTTACAACAATGTGAAAGTGGTTTGCAATCTGGCCTTAATCCCCGTGAGATCCTGGATGCCTTCTTTCAGAACTATGTGAATATCGCCTCTGAAAAAGAGCGTATAGACTTTATGTTCCGTATTATCCAATATGTAGAGCGACAGGTTGTATTGTACGATAGTGTCGAGGACGCTGCTTTCCCCAAGCTACAGGAACACAGCGGGTCAATGACCATAAGAGATTACTTTCAGCTCGCAGATAAAAACAGGCAATGGGAGAAAGTATCCCAGAAATTGTCCACGTTCAGTGCGCGTATTGTACTCACCGCGCATCCTACGCAATTCTATACACCCGCCATACTTGATATCATAGAAGAACTCAGAACACTAATCCTGGAAGACAAAATAGACGAAATTGATGTCACCCTGCAACAGCTGGGACTGACCTCTCTGATAAATTCCAAAAAACCGACTCCTCTGGATGAGGCGAAAAACATCATTCATATTTTGCGTTATGTGTATTACGATGCCGTTGGAGATCTTTATGCTTACATAAAAGGAAGCCTCAAAGCCGGGGTTTTCGATAATCATAAAATTATAAAACTGGGATTCTGGCCTGGAGGAGACCGGGATGGGAATCCTTATGTAACCGCCGACATTACCAAGGATGTAGCCGATGAGCTCAGGATTACATTGATGAAGTGCTACTATAATGACCTGAAGGGCCTACAGAGAAAGTTATCATTTAAAGGGCTTCAACAGCCCCTGCTGGATCTTAGAGCCAAGCTTTACGAAGCTATGTTCAACCGGGATAAGGTTATTAGCTATACAGATATTATGGGTAATCTTTATACCATAAGAACATTGCTGATCGATAAATATCACAGTCTTTACCTAAAAGATCTCGATCATTTTATAGATAAGGTAAAGTTGTTTAAAACTCATTTTGCCTCTTTGGATATTAGGCAAGACCACAGCATGCACAAGCGTACAGTAGAGGCCATATTGCTAAAAAATGGAATTTTGAAAAAAGAGCTGGAGGAGCTAGACGCTAAGGAATTAACCACGCTTTTGATACATAGCGAGATCAAAGTAAAGGCAGAAGATTTTGAAGATGAAATTGTAAGGGATACCATAAGAAATATATCACAGCTAAAGGCCATTCAGGAAAGAAACGGTGAGGAAGGCTGTAACCGTTACATTATAAGCAACTCTGAAGATATTTTTGCGGTACTTTTTGTATTCGGATTATTTCGCTGGTGTGGCTGGAAAGCAAATGAGATTAGCTTTGATATTATACCCCTGTTTGAAACGATGAAAGGTATGGAACAATCAGAGCAAACTATGCAAGCACTTTTTGAACTCAAGGAATACCGTGATCATCTTGATCAAAGAAGTAAAGACCAGACCATTATGTTAGGGTTTTCAGATGGTACCAAGGATGGGGGTCCGGTAAAGGCCAATTGGTCTATCCTAAAAACCAAGGAGGCGCTTTCCAGGGTGTGCCGGAAGAATGGAATCAGGGTGATGTTCTTTGATGGTCGTGGAGGGCCTCCTGCCCGAGGAGGGGGTAAAACGCACCGCTTTTATGCAGCACAGACCAAAGACATTGCCAATAACGAGATACAGCTAACTATTCAGGGGCAGACCATAACCAGTACCTATGGTACCAAAGAGCAATTTATGCATAATAGCGAACAGCTCTTGACTGCCGGTCTGTCTAACAACCTCTTTGGAAAAGAAAATGTAATATCCCCAGAGTTCAGGGAACTTTTAGAAGAGCTGTCTGAGTTGAGTTTTGACAAGTACGATGAACTAAAAAAGCATAAAATGTTTATTCCGTATCTGGAAAACAGGAGTACGCTAAAATATTATCAAAGAGCCAATATTGGAAGTAGGCCAGGAAAACGGGGCAATAAAAAGAAGTTAGAATTAACAGACCTCCGCGCAATCTCTTTTGTGGGGTCATGGAGTCAGCTCAAACAAAATGTTCCGGGGTATTATGGTATAGGAACGGCATTAAAAAAGCTTAAAGATCAAGGTCGCTTTCAAGACTTAAGGAGATTATACGAAGAAGTGCCATTTTTTAAAGCCCTTATGCTCAACAGCATGATGTCTCTTACCAAGTGTTACTTTGAACTCACTTCCTATATGAAGGACGACAAGGCCTATGGAGAATTTTGGAAGATGCTTTTAAGAGAATACAAGTTGTCTAAAGAAATGCTCTTAGAACTCTCGGAGTCCAAAATTCTGATGGAAAACGAAGCGGTCTCAAGAGAATCCATAAAGATCAGGGAAAGCATTGTACTGCCTTTATTGGTAATACAGCAATACGCCCTGCAAAAGATCGATGAGAAAACAGACTTCGACGAGCTTTATGAGAAGATTGTCACCAGGTCTCTATACGGTAATATCAATGCCAGTAGAAATTCGGCTTAGTCTAATTGGCGTTTATCGGCTTACTTAGAATTGCGTAAAAGGCTTTAATTCCATAGGCAATCTGACCTATTTTAAGGTTTTCATTAGGGCTGTGTTGGTTGTTATCAGGGTTTACCATTGGAACTATAAAGGCCGGAAGTTCAAGTTCATTAATAAAAGGAGCGATAGGCACGGTACCTCCCATGATACGTATCTGTACAACTTCCTCTTCGAATACTTCTGCCAGGGTGTTTACAAGAAATTGCCCGTAGGGATTATCTAGGTCTGTCCGAAAGGCATCGGTAACGCTACCTTCTTTTACCCTGATTATTTTATCGTATTGCATTCGCTGCTCCCTGGTAGGAGTTTCGGATGTGAGATAAAATCCTTGTTGCCTGATGTGGTTTTTTACCAGCTCTTTCAATTTATTTCCGTCGGTTTCAGGGACTAGCCTTAGGTCAATCTCCGCTGTTGCGCTTTCGGGTACAATGGTACGAGCCTCCGATCCCACCCATCCTGAAGCCAATCCCCTGATGTTCAGCGAGGGGTATTGCAGCGCTTCCTGGTAAAAACCCCCAACCTTTTCTGGAGATCTTATGGCGAGCTGGGCATTTATTTTTTCCGCGTCATCTGGAACACTTTTGAGTGTAGCAAGCGTGTTTTCGTCTAGAGAAATGCCCTGGTAATAGCCTTTGATAGCTACTCTGCCGTCACTGTCTTTCATACTTGAAAGGAGTTGCGCCAGCTGGAAGCCGGGATTAGGCGCGTAATTACCATAATGCCCGCTGTGTTGAGGTTTTATGGGTCCGTAAGAAGTAAGTGATAAGGTAGTAATACCCCTGCAACCATAAACCACGGTAGGTTTGCCTGATGCATGCATAGGACCGTCAGAAATCATGATAAAATCGGCCTCCAGGAGTTCCCGGTACTGTCTAACAGCCTTGGGAAGCGGTTTACTACTCTTTTCTTCCTCTCCGTCTAAAATGACCTTGATATTAAAAGGAATCTGCTGCTTGTTCTTTTTCAAAAGATCAATAGCATTCAAAAACATAACAATAGGACCTTTATCGTCTGAAGTAGAACGGCCAAAGAGTCGCCAATCGTAGTCGATATCATCATTGAGCTCATCAAAAGATAGTGTTTTCCAGGAAGATTCAGACGGGGCTTTAAGTACCACCTCATAGGGGCTAGGTTGGTCCCATTTAGAGGCGTCTACCGCCTGCCCATCAAAATGCATATAAAACAGGATTGTAGGTTTTTTGTCTTCCATGGGCAGTGCAGCAAAGAAAAGCGATTGGCCATCTGTGGGAAGTATAGAAGAATTAAAGCCTCTCCTATTGAATTCCTGTGTTAACCAGGTTAGATTCCGATTCATATCGGCCTCGTCTATAGCATCATTTGGAATGGCCACAAAACCCCTTAATTCATCAATGGCATGTCTTACCTGAGATTTTAACTGAACCTGATCCTGTGCAAAAGAAAATTTAAGCAGTAAGAGGCAAAGAAGTAAACAAAGTCTTTTCATTTAGATAGATTCAAATGGAAGTGGTAAAGTAAAGAAATATTTTAAGATTCTGGCTGCTAAAAAAAAGTTGATTTATCGTATAGACTGCACAAATTCAGGAATTGCAGATACGCCTTTCTGGCTTAAGTGTTTAATAAAAGCCGATCCAATTATCGCCCCTTTTGCCGTCTTGGTGGCCTGGGTAAACGTATGTGAATTACTGATACCAAAACCAACAATTTGAGGATTATTTAATTTCAACTCAGCTATTCTGTCAAAGTACTCCCGTTGCTCTTCCCCAAAGCCTTCTTTCGCCCCTGTAGTACTGGCAGAGCTGACCATATAAATAAAGCCCTCAGAGACCTCATCAATCTTTCTGATTCGCGCTTCCGAGGTTTGTGGCGTAATCAGGAAAATATTAATGAGCCCATACTTTTTAAAAATGGCCTCATAATCTTTTTGATATTCGGCAAGAGGAAGATCAGGTAGGATGAGCCCATCAATGCCAAGTTCACTGCACTTTTTGCAGAAGGCATCTACTCCGTATTGCAAAATGGGATTAAAATATCCCATGATAAGCAATGGAATTGAAACCGATTGTCGGATATCTTCTAATTGTTGAAAGAGCAAGGCGGTATTCATTCCATTTTTAAGGGCGGATGTAGAGCTCTCCTGGATTGTTGGGCCGTCTGCCAGCGGGTCACTAAAAGGCAGCCCAATTTCAATCATGTCTACACCACTTTTTTCCAAAGCTTCCAGGATACCCCGGGTATCGTCAATCTTTGGGTAGCCTGCCGTGAAATAGATAGATAGCAGTTTTTTGTCCTCCTTTAGTTTTTGCTGAATTCGATTCATATAGTACGGTTGCTATAATTTGAAATGATCAATATATGTTTGCAGATCTTTATCTCCTCTTCCAGATAAGTTCATGACCACCACCTCATTCTGGTTTAAAGGTTTTTTGATTGAAAATGGCGAAAGCATGAGAAGTTTCTATTGCCGGGATAATTCCCTCCAGTTGGGAAACCATTAAGCCCGCCTCCATGGCCTCGTCATCGGTGATTGAAATAAACTCCCCTCTTCCAGACTCATACAAATGCGCATGCATTGGTCCGACACCCGGATAATCCAGTCCTGCAGAAATGGAGTAAGGTTCTGTAATTTGCCCGTCGGTTGTTTGCATAAGCAAGGTCTTGCTACCGTGAATAATGCCTACTTTACCAAGGGCTGAGGTGGCCGCGCTTTCCCCGGAATGAATACCCTTCCCAGCCGCTTCTACCGCGATTATACCAACTTCTTTCTCATCTAAATAGTGATAAAAAGCTCCGGCAGCATTGCTGCCTCCGCCTACGCATGCCACGATATAGTCCGGGTTTTGACGGCCTTCCAGTTCTAGTAGCTGCGATTTAATTTCCTTTGAGATCACGGATTGAAATCTGGCTACCATATCTGGATAAGGATGTGGCCCAACTACCGAGCCAATGATATAATGCGTATCTACCGGGTTGTTGATCCAGTCTCTGATGGCTTCATTCGTTGCATCTTTCAGCGTTTTGCTACCAGACAGTGCGGGACGTACCTCCGCGCCTAACATCTTCATCCGAGCCACATTGGGGAGCCTGCCGGGCTATATCTATTTCACCCATATAAACCACACATTCAATACCCATAAGAGCACATACTGTTGCTGTTGCTACTCCGTGTTGACCGGCCCCGGTCTCCGCAATTATTCTGTTCTTGCCAAGCCGTTTTGCCATTAAGATCTGGCCAATGGTATTATTCACTTTATGCGCGCCGGTATGGCACAGATCTTCTCGCTTCAGGTAGATCTTTGTATTGAATTTTTGGGAAAGGCGATGTGCAAAATATAGGGGGGTGGGTCTCCCTACATATTCCTTTAGCAGTTTGTGAAACTGCTCATTGAATTCAGGGTCTTTCATTATTTGCAGATAGTTCTGCCGAAGTTCTTCCGTATTGGGATAGAGCATTTCGGGGATAAAAGCCCCTCCGAAATTGCCGTAGTATCCTTTTTCATCTACATTATAACTCATACCAATAGTGTTAATTACTAAATGCTAATTGAAATTCACAGTTCATCTACAAAGCCTCCGAATTCGCTAAGCTGTTCTACGTCTTTAAGGCCCGGAGCTATTTCAAATCTGCTGTTTACATCCAGGACCTGGCAGTAGGCAGCGACATCTGTTTTTAAAAATTCTGCCACATCTTCCTTTTGGGCCAAACCTATTCCTCCACTTAAAAAGAAGGGTTTTTTTGAAGGATACTTTTCCAATACCTTCCAATCAAAAGCATATCCATTACCTCCAGGTAATTCTCCTTTTGTATCAAAAAGGAAATAATCGCATACCGATTCATAAGCTTCTAAAACCTCAAAATTAAAGCGGTCTTTTATTGTAAATACTTTGATGATTTCTACAGCTTTGGCGTCTGGCCCCTCATCTGATCTAAGAAGTTTACGCAATGCTGCGCAATAAGCTGCACTTTCGGTTCCGTGAAGTTGCAATGCATCCAAACGATATTTAGCAAGCTTTTCTAAAACCTCTTCCAGGCCGGCATCTACAAAAACACCAACTTTCTTAATATTTTGCGGAATTTTTGGGAGCTCATCAGAGAAATAACGATCAGAAGGTTCCCAAAAAATAAAACCCAGGTAATCTGGTTTTGTCTTTACCACTTCCTCAATATTGTTCCTATTTCCGCAAACTTTGAGTTTCATGACGACAATTGATTTATGAATGTTCTTGCGCTTTCTCCGGGATTGTCTGTTTTCATAAAATTTTCCCCGATCAAAAACCCTTGATACCCAAATTCCCGGAGTTCTTCAATGGCCTTGGGACGGCTAATTCCGCTCTCCGATACTTTTACAAAATCATCGGGGATAATTTTTGAAAGCGACTTGCTGGTCTCCAGGCTAACTTCAAATGTCTTTAGATTCCTATTATTAACGCCCAGTATGTCGAGGCCCGGCATTATTGACTTTTGAAGCTCTTCCTCATTGTGTACTTCCAGGAGGACATCGAGCCCCAGGTCTTTTGCCTGCTTTGTCAGCACTTCAATTTCGGCCCTGCTCAAAATAGCAGCGATCAACAAAATTGCATCGGCACCAAAGGCTTTCGCCTCAAAAAGCTGGTAAGTGTCGATAACAAATTCTTTTCGTAATAAAGGTAGTTTGCAGGATTCTCTTGCCAATATAAGATCATCTATAGCCCCGCCAAAGTATTTTAGGTCTGTAAGAACAGACATCCCGGCGACACCGGCATTTTGATATCCTTTCGCAACCTGTTGAATGCTTAGACTTTGATTAATTACAGCTCTGGAAGGTGAGCGCCTTTTGTGCTCTGCAATGATGCCGCTTTTATTGGCTCTCAGGGCTTCTGCCAACGAATAGGTGTCTCGGTTAAAAAGTGGCGAAGCTTCAAAATAGGAAACCGGTAGAACCTCCTTTTTAGCCTGCACTTCTAGTCGCTTGTCCTTAACTATTTCTTCCAGGATGCTCATAGTACGCTAAGCTTTTGTAGTTTTTTAAGTGCTTCAAGACCTTTCCCTGACAGCAATGACTCCTTAGCTTTCTCAAAACCTTCTTTGGGGCGGGAGCCCTGCACGGTTGCAATGGCCATACCCGCATTTGCACAAACCACATTATTTTGAGCTTCGGTACCTTTTCCCTGGAGAATATTTAAAAAGATTTGTGCAGATTCTTCAATACTGTCCCCTCCTTTTATTTCTGAAGCTGAGATCGTATTTACGCCAAAGTCAGATGCCTGTAGGATAGCCTCAGAGGTGTTCGAAATAGTTTTTGTATCTCCGGTTAAAGAGATCTCATCATAACCATCTAAGGCGTGTAATACTGTGAAGTTCTTATCTGTATTTTGATATAAGTATCCGTACATTCTGGCCAACTCTAAATTAAAAACTCCCACCATCTGGTTTTTAGGGAACGCTGGGTTCACCATTGGCCCCAACATATTAAAAAAAGTTTTTACGGCCAGTTCTCGTCTGATGGGTGCCACATTTTTCATTGCGGGATGAAACAGCGGCGCATGCAAAACGCAGATGCCGGCTTCCTCTATTGATTTTTTTAAGAAACCGGGTTCATTGCTGAACTTCACCCCTAAAAACTCCATAACATTGCTGCTTCCACATTTAGAAGATACCCCATAATTGCCATGCTTAGTGACCTTAACCCCAGCCCCGGCGGTAACAAAGGATGCCAGTGTAGAGATGTTAAAAGTGTCCTTTCCATCTCCACCGGTACCGCACAGATCTACAGGATCGTAATCTGAAAGATCTACAGCCAGGCAAAGTTCAAGCAAAGCATCTCTAAACCCTTCCAGTTCTTCGATGGTTATGCTCCGCATCATGTAGACTGTTAAAAAGGCTGCGATCTGACTCGGATTGTAATCGCCTTTGGCGATGTTCACCAAGATGCGTTTTGCATCTTCCTTGGCCAGGATCTCGTGGTTGATTAATCTGTTTAAAGTTTCTTTCATCTTACAAATGATTGAACGGTTTAGGCATTTAACCAGTTTTCCAGTATTTTTTTTCCATGTGGAGTGAGTACAGATTCTGGATGAAATTGTACAGCGCATATGTCGAGTGTCCGATGCCTGAGAGACATCACCTGACCATTTTCGTCCATAGAAGTGGCCACAAGTGCATCTGGCAGATCTGGATGAACTACCCAGGAATGGTATCGACCCACCATAAGGTCTTCTGGTATATCCTGAAAGAGAATATCTTCTTTGATGACCTTTACCTTGGTGGCAATACCGTGATATACTTCGTCCAGGTTGATCAAAGAACCTCCAAAGACTTCCGCTATTGCCTGTTGTCCCAGGCATACGCCAAAAATACTTTTGGTTTCAGCATACGCGGCGATAATCTCTTTAAGCAAGCCGGCTTCATCGGGTATTCCAGGGCCGGGAGAGAGTACAATTTTATGAAAAGACTCCACATCTTTTAGTTCTAATTGATCGTTTCGCCTTACGCTTACCTTGCAGCCCAGGTCTTCCAAATAATGGACCAGGTTATAGGTGAAACTATCGTAATTGTCTATGACCAATACTTTTTCCATAACTATAAGTTCTCAGCAATTTCAAGGGCTCTTGTAAGCGCTCCCAATTTGTTATACGTCTCTTGCAATTCTGCAGCAGGTTCTGAAGCTGCAACCAGGCCAGCCCCGGCCTGATAGTGCAACTGATGGTCCTTACTTAAAAAAGTTCTGATCATGATAGCGTGGTTAAAGTCGCCATCAAAGGCCATAAAACCTATGGCTCCTCCATAATAATCTCTACTGGTTTTTTCGTAACGTTCAATAAGTTGCATCGCCATGTGTTTTGGGGCACCGCTAAGCGTGCCGGCAGGAAAAGTGTCTGCTACCACCTTCATTGTAGGAATATCAGCCTTCTTCTTTCCGGTAACTTTAGAAACCAGGTGGATAACATGTGAAAAAAACTGCACTTCTCTATAGTTTTCTACACTTACCATATTTCCATTGCGACTGAGATCATTTCTTGCCAGATCTACAAGCATTACATGTTCGCTATTTTCTTTGTCATCCTCAGTGAGTTTTTTGGCAAGTAGAGCATCTTCCTCATCATTCCCTGTTCTTTTAAAGGTGCCGGCAATCGGATGTATTTCGGCCTTACCATCTTTAACCACCAGCTGGGCTTCAGGAGAGCTTCCGAAAATCTTAAAGCTTCCAAAATCAAAATAAAATAGGTAAGGAGAGGGATTTACAGAACGCAGCGCCCTATAAACGTTGAACTCATCTCCCTTGAAGCCCTGAGAAAACCTTCTTGAGAGTACCAGTTGAAAGACATCTCCGCGGTGGCAATGCTTTTTGGCGAGCTCAACATGCTCTATATATTCCTCATCTTTTAGGTTGGAAGTTGCCGGGCCTTCTTTGGAAAAATTGTAGGATGCAAAGTTTTTTACATTTAAAATTTGCTCAATTTCTTCGATATTTGGCGCTGCCTGGAAGCAGTGTGCAAAAATGTAAGCCTCGTTCTTAAAGTGGTTGATGGCGATGATATTCTGATATACGGCATAATAGATATCCGGAATATCCAGACTTCCTCCTTTCTTCTTAAGCGAGATGTCTTCGAAATAGCGTACAGCGTCATAAGCCATATACCCGAACAAACCGTTGTTAATGAACTTAAAACCGTTGCGTTGCGCTTTGAATCTTCCCGCAAAGGCATGAATAACTTCAGGAATTTTGGAATCTGAATTTATTTCTGTTACCTCTTTATTGCCATCCGGAAAAGCTTGTGTAACTACTTCATCTTGAATTTTGATGCTGGCGATAGGGTTGCAGCAGATATATGAAAAGGTATTATCATTAGCCCTGTAATCGCTACTCTCTAAAAGAATGCTATTAGGAAAGCGATCCCGTATTTTCAGATACACGCTTACCGGTGTAATGGTATCTGCCAGGATCTTTTTATACGAAGTTGTCAGTTCAAAATTTTTCATAGCTTATGCTTGTTTCCATGCTCCTAAAATCAAAAAGGCTTGTCGTGTTAGACAAGCCTTTTCGTACGGGAATACTCAAATAGTGCTTAGCTCACGACTTTAGACGTAAGTTTTTCCACCACCAAGTATTTACCGTTAATACTTTCATATCGTCAAATATAGAAAGGAATTTTAAATCTGCAAACAGAAGCGATAAAAATAAACCCCGGACACTTTTAAAAGTATCCGAGGCGCTTGCTGTGAGGTTAAGTTAGTTAAAATTCCAGATCGACAACCAGGTCGAATTCATCATAGATGGTCTTATCTCCAAGGTTATCGAAAAAACTTCCGGAACCATATTTAACGTTATAAGGCGCCCTGTCAACCTTCATGGTTGCAGTAGCCTTGCTTCCGTATACCGAAACGTCGAAAGTTATCGGTTTCGTGATACCTTTAATAGTGAGGTCTCCCGTTACTTCGTAGGAGTTTTTCCCTGTAGCCTTAACAGTTGTGAAGACCAGTTTGGAAGTAGGGTGGGTGGCTACCCCAAAAAAGTCGTCAGACTTTAAGTGACCTTCTAGCTTTCCCTTGTACTCACCTTCCAGATCCGTGGAAATTAGGGAAGTCATATCTACTTCAAATTCTCCTCCGCTAAGTTTACCGTCCTGGAATTCTAAAGAGCCTGAGTTAAGGTTTACGGTTCCGGTATGTGAGCCGGTAACCTTGTAAGCTTTCCAGGTAACCTTACTTGTTTCGGTATTCACGGTTTTCTTTTCTCCGTCTATCGGAGATGCTGTACTCAAAGCGGTACCAAAAACAAGGGCTAAAGCCAGGCTAAATACATTCTTTTTCATGATTTCTGATTTTTACGAATTATATTGATTTAAGAATAGGATTAAAATTTGTGTAATAGTATGTTAAGTTGTTTCAACTCTTTTTCGTTTAGTCCCTGAACAATTTCCTGCTCAGTATTTTTTACAACCTTATCAACTTTCTGCAATAGTTTGTTGCCGGTTTCAGTAATTGTGATTTCTACTTTCCGCCTATTGGCCTCACAGATGACACGGTCTACATAACCCTTGGCCAATAGCTTGTCAACAAGCCGCGTTGTATTGCTCATCTTTGTTACCATGCGTTCGTTTAAAGTAGACAGGTTTGCCGGACACCCTTTTTGCCCTCTAAGAATACGCAATACGTTGAATTGCTGTATCGATATTTCGAAAGGCTTTAAAGCCATGGCAATAGCTTCATTGATCTTATTGTAAACAAGCATCAAATGAATAATGGTCCGGCTTTCTAAAGGAATCTTCTTTTCTGTTTTTATAATTTCTTCTACATTCATGTCTTTACAACAGTTGTATATACAAATGTAATTCGACTTTTTAACCATACAAGGGAAAAAGCGATAAATTTTTGTTAAATCTATGTTCCGGCCTGAGGGCTAATGTGTATTTTTAAGGAATCAAAGAGGTTTCTATGATTCGGTATATTTTAATCCTTGCGGTAGGATTGCTGATAGGTTGTGGAGCAGGCGAGAAAAAGAACAAAATGGCACTGTCTGATTCATCTTCAGAAGTGGAAAGTGAAAACGATTCCATGCCCATTCCCGTCTATGACTTTTCCGGGATTGAACCCTTGCTAAATAAAAAAGACGGAAAGACCTATGTCATCAATTTCTGGGCCACCTGGTGCGGCCCCTGCATTAAAGAACTTCCGTATTTTGAAAGAATTAATAAAGAACAGCAAGCGGCCGGGGTAAAAGTTATTCTGGTAAATCTCGATATGCCTTCCATGTGGCAATCGCATCTGATCCCTTTTATAAAACGCAAAGGACTTGAATCGGAGATTGTGATATTAGATGACCCAAAGCAGAACGATTGGATACCCAAAATAGACGAAAACTGGTCTGGTGCCATTCCGGCTACGATTATATATAATACGGAGAAGCGGATTTTCTATGAGAATACCTTTACTTATGAGAGCTTGTCTGAAGAAATCAATCAATTTTTAAATAAGTCGTAAAATGAAAACATCAAAAGTTATAGGAACGGTACTTCTGGTACTCTGCTTAAGTAGTTTTGTGGTTAATTCTGAAAACCTTGAAGAGGGTTATGCTATTGGCGATTATGCCACAGATTTTAGCCTTAAGAACGTAGATGGCTCTATGGTTTCACTTGCCGATTACAACAGCGCCAAGGGGTTCATTGTTATTTTTACCTGCAATACCTGTCCGTATGCCGTTGCCTACGAAGACAGAATCATAGCTTTAGATCAGAAATACAAGTCGCAAGGAGTACCGGTAATCGCCATAAATCCAAACAATCCTGCTGTACAACCCAAGGACGACTTTGCACATATGCAGCAAAGAGCTTCCGATAAGGGCTTCACTTTTCCTTATTTACTCGATGAGGGACAAGAGGTCTTTCCTCAGTATGGGGCTAAAAGAACACCACACGTTTTTTTACTTGAGAAGACCGCTCAGGGTAATATAGTAAGGTACATAGGGACTATAGATGACAACTACTCGAATGCAGATGCTGTTGAGACCAAATATGTTGAAAACGCTGTAGACGCCATGTTAAATGGTAACGAGATACCCCTTGAAACCACAAAAGCAATAGGCTGTTCTATAAAAGTATAATCGTTAAAAATTTCTTTTTGGAAATCCGGAGTATGTCACTTCGGATTTTTATTTTTGTACCTCTAAATTCATAAACCATGGCAGATTTATCTCAAGAAGAATGGACAACCAAACTAAACGCGGATGACAATGCGCAAATTCTGGATGTAAGGACTGAAGAAGAAATAGAAGAAGGTTATATCCCTAATGCGATTAACATTGATATTTATTTAGGGCAACAGTTTTTGGATGAATTGGAGAAGTTAGACAAATCTAAAAATTACTATGTCTACTGCAGATCTGGCAATCGCAGCGCTCAAGCCTGTGCGTTGATGAACAGTCTGGGGTTTGCTACCACTCATAATTTAGTAGGTGGTTTTGGCGAATGGGAGGGTGAAGTAGCCGAATAACGGTTTTACAGGCGAGAACCATTCTTATTCCCATTCCTGGCTTCGCTTGTAGTTTGCACAAAAATTTCAGAATCAAATCTTAGCTTTCATGTCGGAAATCGAAACCGAATATGAAAGAAGACCTCTTGCATTTCATCTGGAAGTTCCAAAAGTTCCAACTAAATGAGCTTTATACCTCATTTGGTCAACCTTTAAGAATTGTTAGCCCAGGAGAACACAATCATCTTTCTGGTCCGGATTTCTTCAATGCCAAAATCCGAATTGGCGGCCAGCTCTGGGCAGGTAATGTAGAGATTCATTTAAAATCTTCAGATTGGTATGTGCATGGTCATGAAAAAGATCCTAACTTTAATAATGTTATACTCCATGTCGTTTGGGAAGACAATATTGCCGTTTTTAGAAAGGATGAAACAGAGATTCCCGCCTTAGAACTCAAATACAGTATTTCTAAACAACTATTAGAAAATTACCGCGAACTTTTTGCCCGGAAGAACAAGCTATTCATAAACTGCCAAAGCCAAATCAGTACTATTGATGGTTTCGTGCGCAAGCATTGGTTGGAAAGGCTTTACTTTGATCGCTTAGAACAAAAAAGCGGTTTTACTCTCAGGCTTTTGGAGGAAGTGAATAAGGACTGGGAGAATGTCTGCTTTGTAATGTTACTCAAGAACTTTGGTTCTGCCATTAACGGAAATTCGTTTTTTGACCTAGGGATGGCGATAGATTTTTCTGTAATAAAAAAGCTACAGGGAAAACCTTTAGGGATAGAAAGTGTTTTATTGGGTACTTGTGGTTTGCTGAGCTCAGCAGCTATTGATACCTATCAAAAAGAACTTATGCGAGAGTATGCCTTCTTAAGGCAAAAATTTCGTTTGAAGCGTGTTTTCGTTCAAAAGCCTATATTCTTTAAGCTTAGGCCTGCCAATTTTCCAACAATACGACTTTCTCAAATAGCAAACCTCTATGCGGTTAAGAAACAAATATTTAGCAGGCTTATAGCAATGACCTCCTTGGAAGAGTTTTATACTTTTTTTGAGGTGGGCACCAGCGCCTATTGGGAAACCCATTTTACTTTTGGAAAGCCTTCTAAAAGGAAGATAAAGAAGGTCACTAAAAAGTTTATAGACCTTTTAATCATAAATACCGTCATTCCTTTAAAGTTTTGCTATGCACAATACCGCAGCGAAGAAATCAATGAAGAAATAATCAGTCTATTGTCGGTGATAAAGAATGAAGATAATGGTATTACTGGGCGTTTTAATAGCTATGGGGTTAAGGTTCAAAATGCCATGGAGAGTCAAGCCACATTGCAATTATATCATAACTATTGTACAAAGAACAGATGTCTTCATTGTGCAATTGGGGTTCAAATATTAAGTGGAAAATAGTACTTTTAACCAATGAATTTGTTTTACCAAATATTATATTATTTCCAAAAAAGAGGTTTTGAGGTCTGCAGGCGAATTGCAGAACGCCTGGGTATAAGGGCCAGAGTAGTCCGCACATCTTTTTATATATCTCACCTTCGTTACCCTGGGTTTTGGTTTTGCGCTCTATCTTTTTTTGGCTTTTTGGCTAAAGATCAAAGATCTCCTTTACACGAAAAGAACCTCCGTTTTTGACCTCTGAATATGATTAAACTGTTCCGTTCTAAAATTTACCTGGCGCTGATCTTAATGGTTTCAGTATTGCTGATTGGAGTTTTAGGATACCGCCTTCTATCAGATTACAGCTGGTTAGATGCTTTATATATGACCATTATTACCGTAACTACGGTTGGTTTTATGGAAGTGGAACCCCTGGATGCTTCGGCTAAGATATTCACCGTGCTCCTGATCACCTCCAGTGTATTTATATTTGCTTATGCGATTTCGGTAGTTACTGAATATGTTTTAAGCAAAAACTCCCTTCAACTATTAAAAAAGAAAAGAGTGAAAAACAAGATCAAAAGCCTTGCCGAACATGTTATAGTTTGTGGTTATGGCCGTAATGGAATGCAGGCTGCAGAACGCTTAAGGGTGTACGAAAGGCCGTTCGTGGTAATTGAAAGGGACAAAGACGTTATCTCTAAATACGAAAGTGACGTGCTCTTCATTGAGGGAGACGCCAATGAGGATGAGGTTTTGAATGCAGCGGGGGTCGGGCATGCCAGATTCCTGATTTCTGCCCTGCCAGATGATGCTACCAACCTGTTTGTTGTGCTCAGCGCAAGACAAATGAATCAGCACCTATTTATCATTAGCAGAGCATCTCAAGTATCTTCTCAAAAAAAACTGGAGCTTGCCGGTGCCAACAAAGTAATTATGCCAGACAGGATAGGAGGGGACCATATGGCTTCGCTTGTGGTTATTCCAGACTTGATAACCTTTATGGATCGCTTGTCTATGGATGGAGGCAACAGTACCAATTTAGAAGAGGTAGCTATAGAGGACTTTGCAGATCA
The DNA here is from genome assembly GCA_965212595.1 of Flavobacteriaceae bacterium. GTDB lineage: Bacteria > Bacteroidota > Bacteroidia > Flavobacteriales > Flavobacteriaceae > Poritiphilus. Next base: position 382,618 of record CBDBVE010000007.1, on the reverse strand, counting down.
GGTTGAATGTAATTCTCTGCGTGATCTGGACCTAAGAAGGAAAACAGGTTGTACAATTATCGGTTATATAGAACCTAATGGCAACTATATAATTAATCCTGAGGCAGATCTGGAGCTAGAACCTAAAAGCAAGGTAATAGTATTAGGAAGGCCCGAGCAGATTAAAAAACTTAATAAGATGTTCCATATTGGCTAAACATTTTTGGGAAATTATTTTTGATTGTGACCCTAAATTTTTGGATATTGGCGCACTGACTAAACTTTTGAAAAACCAAAAACCATCATTATGAAGTTGAAACTTCTTTCTGCATTTGCCTTACTATTACCTTTTTTATCGTTTGCTCAAGAGTCTGCCGAAGTAGGTTTAGACGAGAGAATAGACCAGGCCTTTGCACCTGTTTCTGATTTCTTTAATACCGTAATTTTCTTCGAAATTTATGGTACTCCCTTCGTTTTGATTTTACTGGTGGGTAGTGCCCTGTTTTTTACGCTTTACTTTGGTTTTCCCAATATCAGATATTTTGTAACTGCGATTAATGTAGTAAGAGGAAAATATGATGAACTAGACCATCATAGTGTAGAGAAGGCAGAACTGAACATTGTTGAAGGCGATCTTGTAGATACTATTGCTGACGAAAGTAAGGATGGCGAGGTAAGTCATTTTCAGGCACTTGCCACTGCGGTTTCAGGAACCGTTGGAAACGGTAATATTGCAGGTGTAGCCCTGGCCATCGCACTCGGCGGGCCCGGTGCAACCTTCTGGATGATAATCTGCGGTCTTTTGGGGATGTCCACGAAATTCGTGGAATGTACTTTAGGAGTACAGTACAGGGATGTAGGTGAAGATGGTACGGTTTACGGAGGTCCTATGTACTACATTAGCAAAGGCTTGAAAGAGCGCGGTTTTAAGACCTTGGGTAAGATTGCCGCGGCTTTGTTCGCAGTCTTCTGTATTGGAGGATCGTTTGGAGGAGGTAATGCGGCACAATCTAATCAGGCTACCATAGTGGTAAAAGAGCTTTTAGGTTTAGAAAGTACCATGGCGGGGAGCGTAATTGGTTTGGTGTTGGCTATTCTGGTAGGAATCATCATCATTGGTGGTATCAAGCGTATTGCTTCGGTGACGGAAAAAGTGGTCCCTTTTATGGCCTTACTCTATGTCCTGGCATGCCTGTATATAATTTTTGGGAATTTCAGTCTCGTTGACGATGCAATATCACTTATCGTAACAGAAGCATTTAATCCTACCGCCATAGGCGTGGGAGGAGTAATAGGTGTTCTCCTGGTTGGCTTTAGGAGAGCGGCATTTTCAAATGAAGCGGGTGCAGGTTCTGCTTCAATTGCGCATTCTGCGGTTAAAACAAAGTATTCGGCTTCTGAAGGTTTGGTGGCACTTCTAGAACCTTTTATTGATACGGTCGTTATTTGTACGATGACAGCCTTGGTGATTATCATTTTTAATTTTGGAGGAGTTTTTGACTACGGAGGTGATGGATCTGGCGTGGTAATGATAGACGGTCTTCCTTATGAAGGTGCAGGTATTACTTCAAAGGCGTTTGCCGAATATATTCCATATTCTAATGTCTTTCTTACCGTAGCCGTGGTACTTTTTGCAGTATCAACCATGATATCATGGTCGTATTACGGGCTTCAGTCATGGAAATATTTGTTTGGAAGAGGACAGAAAACAGACCTTACCTACAAGACCCTTTTCTGTATCTTCGTGATCATTGGTGCCGCAGCAAGCATGGATTCTATTTGGGCCTTCTCCGATGCGATGATATTTGCGATGGTGTTCCCTAACATGGTTGGATTGTACTTCCTGTTTCCTGTAGTGAAAAAGCAATTGAAAAGGTACCTTACCGATATAAAAGCGACCTATTCCAAATAGATAGCCTTTGATAAATTTTAAATCCCCCTTCAGATTCAATAAACAGGAACGGAGTGGGATTTTCTTTTTAGCCCTTATTATTGCACTGCTGCAGTTGACGAATTTCATGTTCAAGTGGGAGGTTTTTGGTTCTCCAGATCCCTTGATGGTAATTGACGAGGAATTAGAAGAAGAAATTCTGGCATTACATCAAAGGCAGAGAATCCCTGAAGAACCTAATCAATTTAAGTTTAACCCCAATTATATGGATGACCACAAAGCCTATCAATTGGGGATGTCTGTCTCGGAAATAGACAGACTAATAGCTTTTAGAAATACGAACAGCTATATTTCTTCGGCTGAAGAATTTCAAAGGGTAACGCTGGTCTCGGACTCACTTTTAAAAGCCATTCAACCCTATTTCAGGTTTCCGGAAGGCAGTACTTTCAACGACAAATTCGAAAAAAATAGCGAAAAAGACATCCAAAAGCGGCATCTAAGTGTAGTTCCGATAAAAGAGGCTAATTTAGACCTTAACAAGGCTACCGCAGATGAACTTAAAAGGGTATATGGTGTTGGTGAGGTGCTTTCTAAAAGGATCGTAAAATTTAGGAATGCCCTTGGAGGTTTTCTTGTTGAAGAACAATTACTGGATGTCTACGGTTTAAAGCCCGAAGTGGTTGACAGAATAATACGCAGGTATAAAGTGATTGAGCAACCCTCTATAAATAAAATAAGACTGAATAGCGCTACAGCCGATGAGCTTGCAAAGTTATTATACATAAATCGCAAATTAGCGGCAAAAATAATTGCGTACAGGGAGAACAGCGGAAGCTTTGATTCTTTGAACGAATTAACTAAAATAGCAGGCTTTCCCGAAGACAAGATTGATAGAATTAAACTATATTTGACGTTATAAAATTGCTAAAATGATCACAGAGACTATAGATACCCTTGGTTTTGACTATTCTGAAACGCAGCGAATGGTAGCCGCCTCTGCAAAGGAATTTGCAGAGCAGCATATCAGGCCTTTTGTTATGGAGTGGGACGAAACACAGGAATTTCCTGTTCAAGTTTTTAAGAAGGCAGGTGAGATGGGTTTTATGGGGGTATTGGTTCCGATAGCGTATGGCGGTTCTGGTCTGGGCTATCATGAGTATGTGGCCATAATTGAAGAAATTTCGAAAGTAGACCCTTCTATAGGGCTTTCGGTCGCGGCTCATAATTCACTTTGTACCAATCATATTTTATCTTTTGGGAATGAGGAACAAAAACAACGCTGGCTACCTAAATTAGCTACGGCTGAGTGGTTGGGGGCTTGGGGCCTTACAGAACACAATACTGGATCTGACGCGGCGGGAATGAGTACCACTGCTAAGAAAGATGGAGATAGCTGGATACTTAATGGCGCTAAGAACTTTATTACCCATGGAAAAAGCGGCGACATTGCGGTCGTTATAGCGAGAACAGGGGAGAAGGGCGATAGCCGTGGTATGACAGCCTTTGTTATTGAGAAGGGAACTCCTGGGTTTTCAAGCGGAAAAAAGGAAGACAAACTGGGTATGCGTGCCAGTGAAACTGCGGAACTTGTTTTTGATGACTGTAAAATTCCGGACAGCAATAGACTGGGTGAAGTTGGCGACGGATTTATACAGTCAATGAAAGTCCTGGACGGCGGCCGGATTTCGATCGGAGCCTTGTCTTTAGGTACCGCCAAAGGTGCCTATGAAGCCGCACTAAAGTATTCTAAGGAAAGAGTGCAATTTGGTAAACCCATTAGCGAGTTTCAGGGAATCTCCTTTAAACTTGCGGACATGGCTACTGAGATTGAAGCTGCTGAACTTCTGTTACATAAGGCGGCTTTCTTAAAAAATGCCAACAGGCCTATGACCAAATTTAGCGCTATGTCTAAAATGTTTGCTTCAGAAGTATGTGTAAAGGTCGCCAATGAGGCTGTGCAAATTCATGGTGGATATGGCTATACCAAAGACTTCCCCGTAGAAAAGTTCTATAGAGACGCCAAGCTGTGTACCATAGGTGAGGGCACTACGGAAATTCAAAAAGTAGTTATTGCCAAGAATATTTTAAAATAATTGTTCCTATATCAGGAATTCGTTTTATCTTTGCATTCTTAAAATCAAAAGAAAGGAGGTTGTAGCCAATGTTAATAATACCAGTTAAAGAAGGAGAAAATATCGATAGGGCTTTAAAGCGTTTCAAGCGTAAATTCGACAGGACGGGCACGATGCGTCAGTTGAGAAAAAGGCAACAATTTACAAAACCTTCCGTAGAACGCAGACAGCAAATTCAAAAAGCGCAATATATTCAGGGTTTAAGAGATAAAGAAGAGATTTAATTCTGTTCTTAGTAAGATATTTAGAATCCGGTTCGTATAAAGTATGAACCGGATTTTTTTGCTTCCTAACCAAGTTGAGGTTTTGTAACTTTACCTTATGTCGGTTCCTGCTTTCATTTCGTATTTGTCTTTAGAGAAAAAGTATTCTTCTCATACGGTGAAAGCCTATGAGAGGGATATTGCAGATTTTAAAGCGTTCTGCAAGCTGGAATACGAATATGATACTGTCGAGGCAGTAGATTATACGATCATCAGAAGTTGGATTGTTCATCTTGTTGGCTCGGCAATTTCAAACCGATCAATAAACCGAAAAATTGCCTCTCTCAAGGCGTATTATAAATTTCTACTTAGAACAGAACAGATTAGTGCCAATCCATTGGCAAAGCACAAGGCTTTAAAGGTATCTCAAAAGGTAGAAGTCCCCTTTTCGGAAAACGAGATGGAACTCATTTTCAATCAGGTTTCTTTTGACAATAATTTTGAAGGAATACGCGACAAACTAGTCATAGACTTATTTTATACAACAGGGATAAGAAGGGCGGAGCTTATCAACTTAAAATTGCATGATGTCGACCTCGGGGCGAGAACACTACGAGTATTGGGTAAGCGAAATAAAGAGCGTATTGTTCCTTTATTGGAGAGCTCGTGCCAACTTCTCGAGGACTACTTGAAGGAACGAAAGACCCTGTATCCAAACCCAAACGAGAAGCATGTTTTTCTCTCTAAATCTGGTCATAAAATTTATGAAACTCTTGTTTATAGAATTATAAATGGGTATTTTAGTAAGGTCTCTTCCAAAGTAAAAAAGAGCCCTCATATTTTAAGGCATACCTTTGCCACCCATTTGCTCAATCAAGGAGCAGATTTAAATGCTGTAAAGGAATTGCTGGGACACTCAAGTTTGGCATCTACACAGGTATACACACATAATAGCATTGCCGAACTAAAAAAAGTACATTCTACTTCCCACCCCAGAAGTAAGAAATAGTACATACGTTCTTTTCTATTGTTTCACTTGCCTGCGTCTGTGCAGGTTTTAAAATTTTAGCCGATGAAAGTAAACACACAATCCGTGAATTTCAATGCCGATGGAAAGTTGTTAGATTTTGTGCAAAAGCGCTTGAACAAGTTAGAATTGTTCTATGACAAGGTAATTAGTTCAGATGTGTTCTTAAAAGTTGAGAACACCAGCACCAAAGAGAATAAGATTGTGGAGATTAAAATACATGTCCCCAAAGATAAATTTATGATAAAAAAACAATGCAAAACGTTTGAAGAAGCTATTGATTCTGCCTGCAGTTCGCTAGAGCGAAAATTGGTAAAAAAGAAGAAAAAACCCAGGGCTCATAGCTCGCTAAAATTTTTGTAAATTTGTTTTGTTTACGAAAATAATTATCTACATTTGCAGTCCGTTAGAAATAGCGGACTTTTTTATGCGATAAAAGGCTATAAAAAGCCGATGTAGCTCAGCTGGCTAGAGCAGCTGATTTGTAATCAGCAGGTCGTGGGTTCGAGTCCCTCCATCGGCTCGAATTAAGGGAAAATCAAGGTTTTTCCGAGCGTTTTGAAAAGGTAGAGCAGGCAAGGGACAAGAAGTTTATCCTGAGCGCAGACGAGGGTAGTCCCTCGATTGGCTCGAAAGTTCATTAAAATATAGGAGGGGGAGATACTCAAGCGGCCAACGAGGACAGACTGTAAATCTGTTGGTTTTTACCTTCGCAGGTTCGAATCCTGCTCTCCCCACAAAGCAATGAAGAGAGCAGGTGTCAAAAGCTCGCTTTTGTATGGTTGTGAACTCAAAATGTTTTGTTCGGGATCACCCGAATAAGATCACCGGGAGAAGTGGGGTAATCCTGCTAAAATTCCGAATCTCAAAATCCAAATTCCGATTTGGACCGAAGAAGATGAAAAAGAAAAGTTTTGGAATTTGGAATCTGACATATTGGAATTTAATATTTGCGGGAGTAGCTCAGTTGGTAGAGCGTCAGCCTTCCAAGCTGAATGTCGCCGGTTCGAACCCGGTCTCCCGCTCTAAGACCTTGGGTTAGCGATTGTTGTTTGTTGTAGAGGTTTTTAAAGGTTGATCCTTAAACCTTATCATAGTAAACCTTCGACCCAACAAGCCGACGTAGCTCAGGGGTAGAGCGTTTCCTTGGTAAGGAAGAGGTCACGGGTTCAAATCCCGTCGTTGGCTCAATTAAGGCATAATTTGTACACTAATATAAACTAAGATTAAAATTTATTAAAAATGGCAAAGGAAACTTTTGATCGTTCCAAACCGCACTTAAATATTGGTACTATTGGACACGTAGATCACGGTAAAACTACATTGACTGCGGCCATTACAACCGTATTGTCAAATGCAGGCTTATCCGAAGTAAGGAGTTTTGACTCTATCGATAATGCTCCGGAAGAAAAAGAAAGAGGTATTACAATTAATACGTCTCACGTAGAATACCAGACTGCAAATCGTCACTACGCACACGTGGATTGTCCAGGTCACGCCGACTATGTGAAAAACATGGTTACTGGTGCTGCACAGATGGACGGTGCTATTCTTGTAGTTGCTGCTACAGATGGTCCTATGCCACAAACAAGAGAGCACATCCTTCTTGGTCGCCAGGTAGGTATTCCAAGAATTGTCGTTTTCTTGAACAAAGTTGACATGGTGGATGATGAGGAGCTTTTAGAATTGGTAGAAATGGAAGTACGTGAACTACTTTCTTTCTATGAGTATGATGGTGACAATGGTCCTGTTATCTCTGGTTCCGCTCTTGGCGCCCTTAATGGGGAGCAAAAGTGGGTAGATACCGTAATGGAGTTAATGGCTGCTGTAGATGAGTGGATCGAGCTTCCAAAAAGAGATGTTGAGAAGGATTTCTTGATGCCTGTTGAAGACGTTTTCACTATTACAGGTCGTGGTACCGTTGCTACGGGTAGAATTGAAACTGGTGTGGCAAATACTGGAGACCCTGTTGATATCATTGGTATGGGAGCAGAAAAATTGACTTCTACCATCACTGGTGTTGAAATGTTTAGAAAGATCCTTGATAGAGGAGAAGCAGGAGACAACGTTGGTATCTTATTAAGAGGTATTGAAAAGTCTGATGTAAGACGTGGAATGGTAATCTGTAAGCCAGGTTCTGTTACACCTCATGCCAAGTTTGAAGCTGAGGTGTATATCCTAAAGAAAGAAGAAGGTGGTCGTCACACTCCTTTCCATAACAACTATCGTCCCCAGTTCTATGTTAGAACTACGGATGTTACAGGAACAATTAATTTACCTGATGGTGTAGAAATGGTAATGCCTGGTGATAACCTTACTATTACAGTAGATTTAATCCAGCCTATTGCCCTGAGTGATGGTCTTCGTTTCGCGATCCGTGAGGGTGGTAGAACTGTAGGTGCCGGTCAGGTTACCAAGATTCTAGATTAATCAGATAACGATAGTGTATTGCATTAAGGGTGTCCCGCCAATGGTGGGATACCTTTCAGTGTAAATATAAATAGGTGTGCTGATACACCGAGATGGTGTACGGTATATGACGGTAAACGGGTGTAGCTCAGTTGGTAGAGCACTGGTCTCCAAAACCAGGTGTCGGGAGTTCGAGTCTCTCCTCCCGTGCTAAATTGAAAGAATAGAAAAAAGTACAGGGCAAATGCTAACTTATATCAAAGAATCGGTAGAAGAATTAAGAAATAACGTGAGCTTACCATCAAGAGCGGAATCTTCAAATCTCATGGTAGTGGTTGCAGTGTTTTCCATTTTGTTTGCTTTGGCGACCTGGGGTGTGGATACCGTCTTCAGTGAGCTAATCACTTTGTACTTTAATGCTTTAGTAAGTTAATCCAAATACCTATGTCTATGTCGGAAGTGCTGGAAAAAAAATGGTATGTAGTGAGAGCGGTCAGTGGTCAGGAAAACAAGATCAAGGGCTACATTGAAAGCGAAGTGGAGCGTCATGGATTTGGTGACTATCTGGAAGATGTATTAGTGCCAACCGAAAAGGTTGTTCAAATACGAAATGGGAAGAAAATTAACAAAGAGAGAGTTTATTTTCCCGGATATATAATGATCAAGGCCAATTTGGGTGGTGAAATGGTTCATATCATCCGTTCTATCACCAATGTCATTGGCTTTTTAGGAGAAACCAAAGGCGGAGACCCCGTACCGTTAAGGAAGGCGGAGGTGAACAGGATGCTAGGAAAGGTTGACGAGTTAGCAGTGAACACTGATAACATTGCCATTCCATTTATCCTTGGAGAAACGGTTAAGGTTATTGACGGACCTTTTAACGGTTTCAACGGTACTGTGGAGAAAATTAATGAAGAGAAGCGGAAACTTGAGGTAATGGTGAAAATTTTCGGGAGAAAAACACCACTGGAACTCAGTTATATGCAGGTAGAAAAAATTTAGGAACTGTTACGTATATCTATATAGTTGAAGTGCTGGCTTCCAAATAAGCACTTCGCAGTTTAATTTAAAAACAATGGCAAAAGAAGTAAGTAAAGTAGTTAAACTACAAGTTAGGGGAGGTGTTGCGAATCCGTCGCCACCGGTTGGACCCGCTTTAGGTGCTGCCGGCGTTAACATCATGGAGTTCTGTAAGCAATTTAATGCGCGTACACAGGACAAACAAGGCAAGATATTGCCGGTTGTTATCACCGTCTACAAAGACAAGTCGTTCGACTTCGTCGTAAAAACACCACCTGCGGCAGTTCAACTTATGGAAGCGGCTAAAATTAAAAAAGGATCGGGCGAACCAAACCGAACTAGGTCGGGTAGAGTTACCTGGGATCAGGTAAAGGTAATTGCTGAGGACAAAATGGTAGATCTAAATGCATTTACTGTAGAATCAGCAATGAGCATGGTTGCCGGAACAGCAAGATCTATGGGTCTAAAAGTTTCAGGGAAACGCCCGTTTTAACATCTTAAACAAAATTTTAGCATGGCAAAGTTAACACGTAAGCAAAAAGAAGCGCATGCCAAGATAGAGAAAGATAAGCTCTATACTGTGGAAGAAGCTTCAGCTTTGATAAAGGAAATTACCAATGCAAAATTTGATGCTTCTATAGATTTGGCTATACGCTTGGGTGTAGATCCAAGAAAGGCAAATCAGATGGTAAGAGGGGTGGTAACACTACCTCACGGTACCGGAAAGGATGTAAAAGTTTTGGCTTTGGTTACCCCAGATAAAGAAGCGGACGCGAAAGACGCGGGCGCTGATTATGTTGGGTTAGATGAATATTTGGATAAGATTAAAGGCGGTTGGACCGATGTTGATGTGATCATCACCATGCCAAGCGTCATGGGTAAATTAGGACCTTTAGGCCGTATTTTAGGGCCAAGAGGGCTAATGCCTAATCCAAAAACAGGAACGGTTACTATGGATATTGCAAAGGCTGTATCTGATGTAAAAGCCGGTAAAATAGATTTTAAGGTAGATAAGGCTGGTATTGTTCATGCCGCTATTGGCAAGGCCTCTTTTTCGGCTGAGAAAATTGCTGGTAATGCACAAGAGTTGTTAGATACCTTGAATAAAATGAAGCCTGCAGCGGCAAAAGGTGTATACATGAGAAGTATTTACATGTCTAGTACCATGAGCCCTAGCCTTCAACTAGATCCAAGAGCAGTTTAATTGTAAACTTTTTTTAAGTATGACAAGAGAAGAAAAAGCAACCGTTATAGAGGATTTGACTGCTCAGTTGGCGGAGAATTCCACCATTTACCTGGCAGATATTTCAGGTTTGGATGCAATGACAACATCAAATTTGAGAAGGGCCTGTTTTAAGGCTGACGTCAAATTATCTGTAGTTAAAAACACCTTGCTTGCAAAAGCAATGGAAGCTTCAGATAAAGAATTTGGTGAACTTCCTGAAGTATTGAAAGGCAATACTTCCTTAATGTTCGCTGAGGCGGGTAACGCCCCGGCGAAGCTTATCAAGAATTTTAGAAAAAAGTCTGATCGCCCGGTATTAAAAGGCGCTTTCATTGAGGAGGCAATTTTTGTAGGCGATGATAAGCTAGATACTTTGGTAAGCATTAAGTCTAAAGAAGAGGTAATCGCTGAGATTATTGGATTGTTACAATCCCCTGCCAAAAATGTTATCTCTGGCTTAAAGTCAGGAGGTGGTAAACTTGCAGGAATCCTTAAGACCTTATCCGAAAAATAAGTACGCACTAAAAACCAGAATAATTTAAAAATTTTATTAAACGATAGAAAAATGGCAGATTTAAAAGATTTCGCAGAACAATTGGTCAACCTTACCGTAAAGGAGGTAAATGAATTGGCCGATATATTAAAAGAAGAGTATGGCATTGAGCCTGCAGCCGCTGCAGTTGCAGTTGCTGGTGGCGCTGCTGCCGCCGGAGGTGAAGGCGGTGAAGCTGCTGAAGAGAAATCAGAATTTGATGTAATCCTTACAGCTGCAGGAGGTTCTAAACTTGCAGTAGTTAAGTTGGTTAAAGAATTAACCGGACTAGGATTGAAAGATGCAAAAGACATCGTTGATAGCGCACCAAAAGCTGTTAAAGAAGGTGTTGCCAAAGACGAAGCTGAAGGTATCAAAAAATCATTGGAAGAAGCAGGAGCAGAAGTTGAGCTTAAATAATAGCGCTAACCATATGGTTTAGGTTTAGGTCTTTCCAGTCCCGCCATCGGCGGGATGGGCTAGACCTAAACCCTTTTATACATAGTATATAAAGATATATACGACCTACACAAGTATTCACGTTCAAAATGCCCATAGATGTTCACAAAACAGACTGAAAGAATAAGTTTCGCATCCGCAAAGAACATACCGGATTATCCGGATTTCTTGGACATTCAGATTAAGTCATTTCAAGACTTTTTTCAGCTTGAGACAAAATCTGACGAAAGGGGTAATGAAGGGCTCTACAATACCTTCATGGAAAACTTTCCAATTACTGATACCAGAAACCAGTTTGTACTGGAGTTTCTTGATTACTTTATAGACCCGCCCAGATATTCAATTCAAGAATGTATAGAGCGAGGCCTTACTTATAGTGTTCCTTTAAAAGCCAGGTTAAAACTATATTGTACAGATCCCGAACACGAAGATTTCGAAACCATTGTACAAGATGTTTACCTGGGGACAATTCCTTACATGACGCCTAGCGGTACCTTTGTAATTAATGGTGCAGAAAGGGTTGTAGTAAGTCAGTTACACCGTTCTCCCGGTGTTTTCTTTGGCCAGTCTTTCCATGCTAACGGAACTAAATTGTATTCCGCTCGTGTGATTCCGTTTAAGGGATCGTGGATTGAGTTTGCTACAGATATCAATAGCGTAATGTACGCCTACATTGATAGAAAGAAAAAATTACCGGTTACGACACTCTTCCGAGCCATCGGATTTGAGAGAGATAAAGACATTTTGGAGATCTTCGACCTTTCTGAAGAAGTAAAAGTGTCTAAGGCCGGACTTAAGAAAGTGCTGGGCCGTAAACTCGCTGCCAGGGTGTTAAACACCTGGCATGAAGATTTTGTGGATGAGGATACTGGCGAAGTGGTTTCTATTGAAAGAAATGAGATCGTTCTTGATAGAGACACGGTTCTTGAAAAGGAGCATATAGACGAAATCATGGAGACCGATGTGAAAACCATCCTGCTTCATAAAGAAAACAATGCTCAAAGTGATTATGCCATTATTCACAATACACTTCAAAAAGATCCGACGAACTCGGAAAAAGAAGCCGTTGAGCATATTTACCGTCAACTGCGTAATGCAGAACCGCCAGATGAAGAGACGGCAAGAGGTATTATCGATAAATTGTTTTTCTCTGATCAACGCTACAACCTCGGTGAGGTGGGGCGTTACAGAATGAACAAAAAGCTTGGTTTGGATATTGGGATGGATAAGCAAGTGCTTACCAAAGAAGATATCATTACCATTATCAAATACCTTATAGAATTGATCAACTCTAAGGCAGAGATTGATGATATTGACCACCTTTCCAATAGACGTGTAAGAACTGTTGGGGAGCAATTATCTTCTCAGTTCGGTGTTGGTTTAGCCAGAATGGCAAGGACCATTAGAGAACGTATGAACGTTCGTGATAACGAGGTATTTACCCCGATAGATTTGATCAACGCAAAGACCTTGTCTTCAGTGATTAACTCTTTCTTCGGTACCAACCAGCTGTCTCAGTTTATGGATCAGACAAATCCATTAGCCGAGATTACCCACAAGCGTAGGTTATCTGCATTAGGACCAGGAGGTCTTTCAAGAGAAAGAGCCGGTTTTGAGGTAAGGGACGTACACTATACGCACTACGGAAGGCTTTGCCCGATAGAAACTCCGGAAGGACCAAATATTGGTTTGATTTCATCACTTTCGGTATTTGCCAAGGTAAACCATATGGGCTTCCTGGAGACTCCATACCGCAAAGTGGAAGCAGGAAAAGTGGACACTTCCAATTTTATATACCTAAGCGCCGAAGAAGAAGAGGGAATGAAAATAGCTCAGGCTAATATTCCATTGAAAGATAACGGCACTATTGAAAGAGAAAAGGTCATTGCGAGAGAAGAAGGTGATTTTCCGGTGGTTGAACCAAAAGAAGTAAACTACACAGATGTTGCTCCAAATCAGATTGCGTCTATTTCGGCGTCTTTGATTCCGTTTCTGGAACACGATGATGCGAACCGCGCCTTGATGGGATCTAACATGATGCGTCAGGCTGTTCCTCTGCTTAAGCCACAAAGCCCTATTGTAGGGACCGGTTTGGAAAGACAGGTGGCTTCTGACTCCAGGGTATTGATCAATGCAGAAGGAGATGGGGTTATTGAGTACGTAGATGCAACTAAGATTACTATTAAGTATCAGCGGACAGAGAAAGATCGTTTGGTGAGCTTTGAAGAGGATTCTAAGACCTACAATTTAGTGAAGTTTAGAAAAACCAATCAGGGTACCAGCATTAACCTTAAACCTATCGTGAAGAAGGGTGATAAGGTGAAGAAAGGACAAGTTCTTTGTGAAGGATATGCTACTGAAAGTGGAGAATTGGCATTGGGTAGAAACTTGAAAGTGGCATTTATGCCATGGAAAGGATACAACTTTGAGGATGCCATAGTAATCTCAGAGAAAGTGGTAAGAGAAGATATTTTTACCTCGATTCATATTGATGAATACGCGCTTGAGGTACGAGATACCAAATTGGGAGCTGAAGAATTAACCAACGATATCCCTAATGTTTCTGAGGAGGCAACCAAAGACCTTGATGAATACGGGATGATCCGCATTGGGGCTGAGGTAAAGCCTGGTGATATTCTCATCGGAAAGATCACACCGAAAGGTGAATCTGATCCTACTCCTGAAGAAAAACTGTTAAGAGCCATCTTTGGTGATAAAGCGGGCGATGTAAAAGACGCCTCTTTAAAAGCTTCGCCTTCATTAAGAGGTGTTGTTATTGATAAGAAGTTGTTTTCAAGGTCTATAAAAGATAAGCGCAAGCGTTCTGAAGACAAGGAAGCAATTTCTAAGCTAGAGCTGGAATACGAGGTAAAATTCCAGGAGCTCAAGGATGTTTTGGTTGATAAGCTCTTTAAACTTATTAATGGAAAAACTTCTCAGGGTGTATTAAATGACCTTGGAGAAGAAGTACTTCCAAAAGGTAAGAAGTATACCATGAAGATGCTTAACGCAGTGGATGATTTTGCGCATTTGGTAGGAGGTAGCTGGACTACAGATAAGGATACCAATACCCAGGTTGCCGATTTACTGCACAATTACAAAATTAAGCTTAACGATCTTCAGGGGAACCTTAGAAGGGATAAGTTCACGATTTCTGTTGGAGATGAACTGCCTGCCGGTATTATGAAACTGGCCAAGGTGTACATCGCTAAGAAAAGAAAGCTTAAGGTTGGAGATAAAATGGCGGGACGTCACGGAAACAAAGGTATTGTTGCCCGTATCGTACGTCAGGAAGACATGCCATTCTTGGAGGACGGAACCGCTGTAGATATCGTATTGAATCCGCTTGGGGTACCTTCTCGAATGAATATCGGTCAGATCTATGAAACGGTATTAGGTTGGGCTGGTCAAAAATTGGATAAGAAGTTTGCGACACCAATTTTTGACGGAGCCACTCTTGACGAGATCAATACATTTACTGATGAGGCCGAAGTTCCAAGATTTGGTCATACTTATCTATATGATGGCGGAACAGGACAACGCTTCCATCAACCCGCAACAGTAGGCGTAATTTACATGCTTAAACTGGGGCATATGGTAGATGATAAGATGCACGCACGTTCTATTGGTCCCTACTCTTTAATAACGCAGCAACCTCTGGGTGGTAAAGCTCAATTTGGAGGTCAGCGTTTTGGAGAGATGGAAGTATGGGCACTGGAAGCATATGGAGCATCAGCGACCCTGAGGGAGATCCTGACTGTTAAATCAGACGACGTTATTGGTAGGGCAAAGACCTATGAATCTATCGTTAAAGGAGAAACCATGCCAGAACCTGGTTTGCCAGAATCTTTCAATGTATTGATGCACGAACTTAAGGGATTAGGTTTGGATATCAGATTGGAAGAGTAATAAAAGTTCTTGAACACATTATAATTTACTATCAGCATTAGCATTATGGCTAGACTTAAAGATAATAATACGGTAAAAAGGTTTGATAAGATTTCAATTGGTTTGGCCTCACCTGAATCAATTCTTGCAGAGTCAAGGGGAGAGGTTTTAAAGCCCGAAACAATCAATTATAGAACGCACAAACCTGAGCGTGATGGATTGTTTTGCGAGCGAATTTTCGGACCGGTTAAAGATTACGAATGTGCCTGTGGTAAGTATAAAAGAATACGTTATCGCGGTATTGTTTGTGATCGTTGTGGTGTGGAGGTTACCGAGAAAAAAGTAAGACGAGATAGGGTTGGCCATATTAATTTAGTGGTTCCTGTAGCGCACATTTGGTATTTCAGATCGCTTCCTAATAAGATAGGATACCTTTTAGGCTTGCCGTCCAAGAAGCTGGATATGATCATTTACTACGAACGTTACGTAGTGATCCAGCCAGGTATCGCCAAAGGGCCTGAAGGCGAAGAAATCAACAAAATGGATTTCCTAACGGAAGAGGAATATTTGAATATTTTAGAATCCATTCCCGTTGAGAATCAGTATTTAGAAGATTCTGATCCCAATAAGTTTATCGCTAAAATGGGCGCAGAATGTTTAATAGATCTGCTGTCAAGGATAGACCTTAGGGAGCTTTCTTTTAATCTTAGGCACAAAGCCAACACCGAAACTTCCAAGCAACGTAAGACAGAAGCTTTGAAGAGGCTTCAGGTGGTTGAGGCTTTGAGAGAGTCGCAAGATAACAGGGAGAACAAGCCGGAGTGGATGATCATGAAAGTGGTCCCTGTTATTCCGCCAGAGCTAAGGCCATTGGTGCCATTAGATGGTGGGCGATTTGCAACCTCAGACCTTAATGATCTTTATCGAAGGGTAATCATCCGAAATAACAGATTAAAGCGATTAATGGAGATCAAAGCCCCTGAAGTAATTCTTAGAAATGAGAAACGTATGCTTCAGGAAGCTGTAGATTCTTTATTTGACAATACCCGCAAGGCATCTGCTGTTAAGACCGAATCTAACAGGCCGTTGAAATCGCTTTCAGATTCTTTAAAAGGAAAACAAGGGCGCTTTAGGCAGAACCTTCTTGGTAAACGTGTGGATTATTCTGCTCGTTCTGTTATCGTGGTAGGCCCTGAAATGAAATTATACGAATGTGGTCTTCCTAAAGATATGGCTGCAGAACTATACAAACCTTTTGTAATCCGTAAATTGATTGAAAGAGGAATTGTAAAAACTGTTAAGTCTGCCAAGAAGATCATCGATAAGAAAGAGCCTGTAGTTTGGGATATTTTAGAAAATGTACTAAAAGGACATCCTGTATTATTAAACAGGGCTCCCACACTTCACCGACTAGGGATCCAGGCCTTTCAGCCAAAGCTTATAGAGGGTAAGGCAATTCGCTTGCACCCCTTGGTATGTACAGCATTTAATGCGGATTTCGATGGTGACCAAATGGCAGTGCACCTCCCATTAGGGCCAGAAGCTATTTTGGAAGCGCAGTTGTTAATGCTCGCTTCGCATAACATCTTAAACCCAGCGAATGGATCGCCTATTACGGTTCCTTCTCAAGATATGGTTTTAGGATTGTATTATATGACCAAGGAGCGGAAGTCTACAAAGGAAATTCCGGTCAGGGGAGAAGGACTAACCTTTTACTCTGATGAAGAAGTTGTAATCGCCTTTAATGAAGGCAATGCAGAGTTGAATGCCGGGATAAAAGTTAGAACGAAAGATTTTAATGAAGAAGGAGAACTTACCAATCAAATCATTGAGACAACCGTAGGAAGGGTATTGTTCAATATGGTTGTTCCCGAGGCCGCTGGTTTTGTCAATGAAGTTTTAAATAAGAAATCACTACGTGATATTATCGGTAAAATTTTAGCTGTTACGGATGTTCCTACTACGGCAGAATTTCTTGATAAGATCAAAACCATGGGATATGATTTTGCCTTCAAGGGTGGTCTCTCATTTAGTTTGGGAGATATTATCATTCCACAAGAGAAGCACGACATGATCGCCGATGCGAATGGGCAGGTAGATGGCATTATGATGAACTATAACATGGGATTGATTACCAATAACGAAAGGTACAACCAGGTTATTGACGTTTGGACTTCAACCAACGCTATGCTTACCGAGTTGGCCATGAAACGTATCCGAGAGGATCAGCAAGGCTTTAATTCAGTGTATATGATGCTCGACTCTGGGGCTCGAGGTTCTAAGGAACAGATCAGACAGCTTACCGGAATGCGTGGATTAATGGCAAAGCCTAAAAAGTCTACTGCAGGAGGTGGAGAAATTATTGAGAACCCGATCCTTTCTAACTTTAAGGAAGGCCTTTCTATTCTTGAATACTTTATCTCAACCCACGGAGCCCGTAAGGGACTTGCGGATACCGCTTTGAAAACGGCCGATGCAGGATATTTAACCCGTCGTTTGGTTGATGTTTCACAAGATGTTATTGTAAACATTGATGATTGTGGAACACTTAGAGGTATTGAGGTAGAATCTTTGAAAAAGAACGAAGAGGTTGTTGAGACCCTGGGAGAGCGAATTCTCGGTAGGGTATCACTTCATGATGTTCACGATCCGCTCACTGAAGAACTGCTATTAACTGCAGGTCAACAGATCATGGAGTCTGATGTCAAGAAAATTGAAGCTTCTCCAATCGAGCGAATTGAGGTACGATCAGCACTAACATGTGAAGCGCAAAAAGGAATTTGTGCTAAATGTTATGGAAGAAACCTGTCTACCAATAAAATGGTACAGCGTGGAGAAGCCGTTGGTGTTGTGGCCGCGCAATCTATTGGTGAACCTGGAACACAGCTAACACTGCGTACTTTCCATGTGGGTGGTATTGCCGGGAACATTTCAGAAGATAACAAGTTAGAAGCTAAATTCGACGGTATCGCTGAGATTGAAGACCTAAGAATGGTCAAGGGAGAAAACAGTGAAGGAAAAAAGGCAGATATTGTTATCTCCAGAACTTCAGAGATCAAGGTTGTTGACGCTACTACAGGAATTACCTTAAGTACAAATAACATCCCTTATGGATCACAACTATTCATCAAGAATGGAAGTAAGATCAGCAAAGGAGATATTATCTGTCAGTGGGATCCTTATAACGGAGTCATCGTTTCAGAATTCCCTGGAAAAATCGCCTATGAGAATATCGAACAAGGGGTGACTTACCAGGTTGAGATTGATGAGCAAACCGGCTTCCAGGAAAAGGTGATCTCAGAATCGCGTAATAAGAAGCTAATTCCAACGCTGTTGATCAAGGATAACAAGGATACTGTATTGCGTTCTTATAACCTTCCGGTTGGATCTCATATTATGGTAGATGATGGTGATAAGATTAAAGAGGGTAAGATTTTGGTAAAAATACCACGTAAGTCGGCCAAGGCAGGTGATATTACGGGTGGTTTACCAAGGGTGACAGAGCTATTTGAGGCGAGGAACCCATCTAACCCGGCAGTTGTCTCAGAAATTGACGGTGTGGTTTCCTTTGGTAAGATCAAAAGAGGTAACCGGGAGATTATTATTGAGTCTAAATTGGGCGAAATAAAAAAATACCTGGTAAAGCTCTCTAATCAGATCCTGGTTCAGGAGAACGATTATGTTCGCGCCGGGATGCCGTTATCAGACGGTTCTATTACCCCAGAGGATATTTTGGCTATCAAAGGCCCTTCAGCTGTACAGCAGTACCTTGTAAATGAGGTTCAGGAAGTGTATAGATTGCAAGGTGTTAAGATCAATGACAAGCACTTTGAGGTAGTAGTTAGACAGATGATGAGAAAAGTGCGTATAGAAGATCCGGGAGATACTATTTTCCTAGAAAATCAATTGGTTCACAAAGATGATTTTATTGAAGAGAACGATCAGATCTTCGGTAAGAAGGTAGTTGAAGATGCGGGTGAGTCCGAAAATCTCCAGGCCGGGCAGATTATTTCTGCACGCGAATTAAGAGATGAGAACTCCATCTTAAAGCGCGCTGACAAAGCTGTGGTCTCTGCAAGAGACGCGGTAGCAGCAACGGCTACGCCTATCCTTCAGGGAATTACCAGGGCTTCACTACAAACCAAATCCTTTATTTCGGCCGCCTCCTTCCAGGAAACCACTAAGGTGCTCAATGAAGCGGCAGTTAGCGGGAAGGTAGATCACCTGGAAGGCCTTAAGGAGAATGTGATTGTCGGTCATAAGATCCCGGCTGGTACCGGTATGAGAGACTATGAGAATATCATTGTAGGATCTAAAGAAGAATACGATGAGATCATGGCTCGCAAGGAGGAATTAAAATTCTAATAAGCATATTTCAAACCCCCGTTACAAACAACGGGGGTTTGTTTTTTTAGTTACATAAATAGGAAAAGACCATGAGCGATTCAGATAAAAAACAAAAGCAGATCAATATTGAATTAGACGAAAAGACGGCAGAAGGGGTATACTCTAATCTAGCGATCATTAATCATTCGGTTTCTGAATTTGTGGTCGACTTCATAAGCATGATGCCGGGAGCACCTAAGGCTAAAGTAAAGAGCAGAATAGTACTTACTCCGCAACATGCCAAAAAATTTCTAAAGGCCTTGAGCGATAACGTTAGTCGTTTTGAAAAAGCTCACGGGACGATAAAAGACTATGAACAACCTCCCATTCCACTGAATTTTGGGCCTACAGGAGAGGCTTAGTTTCAGTAAGTAGTAAGCAGCTAGCAGTGGGTAGGCTCTTGTAAACTGTACCTTTTTGTATTGCAAAACGGCCCGCTAAAGAAGGTAAATAGCCGAAAACCTAACTACTACAAAACTGCAGGCAAATTACAGTATGGATGATTAAATTATCCCGGGGTGGGGTTTGGACCCCAGTCATTAATAGAATGCTTCCACTACCTTCTTAGGAATGAGCAATCCGTTAAGCTCAAACTTTTGACGATTGACAATTAACAATCATTTTGGGCTGGGCTGAATGCTTTAGAAAAGAAAATATAAGCGGGCTTTCTGCACACTATTTACAGCCCTAAAAGCTAAATTGTCTCTGGGAGGGGTTTAGCACCCCTGGTCACAGTAGCCTTTGTTTAGATCTTTGGAAAAAGTATCTTAATCAATAATCAATAATCCACCCCATGCATATAAATTGCAGTAAGCCCGCTTATATTATCTCAGGGCGGGGTTTAGGAACCCCAAATAATTGACACTGACTTTTATAGGGTAAATCAGATCACCTTTTAGGTGAACTCAGAGGTATAATGCAACTTTACCGAAGGATATTTCTGCTGCGTCATCTGCAGTGAAAACTGCGAATCTGCCAAAAAGACCAACTGCCCCTGTTTGTCAGTTGCAAGGAATTTTTGCTTAACCCTTTTAAATTCTCTAAACTCTTCATTGTCCGGGTCATCAGGATCTACCCAGCAGGCCTTATGCGCCGGAAAGTTCTCGTAGGAACATTTGGCACCGTATTCATGTTCTAGTCGGTATTGGATCACTTCGTATTGCAAGGCCCCAACGGTTCCTATGACCTTTCGTCCGTTCATTTCTAAAGTAAACAGCTGTGCAACCCCCTCGTCCATCAATTGATCGATACCCTTGTTCAATTGTTTCGCCTTCATCGGATCGGCGTTATTGATATATCTGAAATGCTCCGGAGAAAAACTGGGAATACCCGTATAATGCAGACTTTCACCCTCGGTAAGGGTATCTCCTATCTTAAAGTTTCCCGTATCATGTAGACCCACGATATCACCGGGAAAGGAAACATCGACAATTTCTTTTTTCTCTGCAAAGAAGGCGTTCGGACTGGAAAATTTGAGCTTTTTGTTTTGCCTGACATGCAAATAGGGCTTGTTGCGTTCAAAAGTGCCTGATACAATTTTTACGAAAGCAAGCCGGTCCCTGTGCTTGGGGTCCATGTTTGCATGAATTTTAAACACAAAGCCACTTAGTTTTTCTTCATTTGCCTTTACCAGCCTTTCCTCGGCTTTTTTATCTCGTGGCGCGGGGGCAATTTCGATAAAGCAATCTAATAGTTCCCTTACCCCAAAATTGTTCAGGGCCGAACCAAAAAACACCGGTTGTAATTGACCTTCCAGGTATTTACTCTTTTCAAATTCGGGATATACACCCTGCACCAGTTCCAGGTTTTCTCTTAAAGATTTTGCCGCTTCTACCCCTATAATCGTCTCTAATTCAGGATTGTCAAGCTTGTCGAAAGCAATGGTGTCCTCAATATTTTTCTTGCTATCCCCACTAAAAAGATTGATGTTCTTTTCATAGATATTATAGATACCCTTAAAATCGTATCCCATGCCAATTGGGAAACTCAAAGGGGTTACAGATAGTCCTAACTTTTGCTCTACTTCATCTAACAGATCAAATGCGTCCTTCCCTTCCCGGTCTAGCTTGTTAATAAACACAATCATGGGAATATTGCGCATTCGACATACTTCGACAAGTTTTTCGGTTTGCTCCTCAACACCTTTGGCGACGTCAATTACGACAATAACGCTATCTACCGCGGTAAGTGTTCTAAAAGTGTCTTCAGCGAAGTCTTTGTGACCAGGAGTATCCAAAATGTTGATCTTCTTATCCTTATAAAGAAATGCCAGAACCGAAGTCGCCACCGAGATCCCTCGTTGTCGTTCGATCTCCATAAAATCACTGGTGGCAGACTTCTTTATTTTGTTATTCTTAACAGCACCTGCCTCCTGGATGGCGCCCCCAAAAAGCAGTAGTTTTTCGGTAAGCGTGGTCTTCCCGGCATCAGGGTGAGAGATAATTCCGAATGTGCGCCTTTTTGCTATTTCTTTCTTAAAATCCAATTCAAAAAATTTGCGCAAAAATAGTGGAAATTAAGTTGCCTACCTTGCATATCACATGATTTTACTTTTCGATCTAATGCGCTCATTCATAGCATTTTTAAGAAAACCTATGCGGTTCCGGATAATTGAAATAGAATCGATCAACGCACCACTTTAATCGGCTTAGAGAGTTTGGCATAATCTTTTTTCTCCTTTTTCTCGTAATTAAATAGTAGTAAAATGCCCCTGAATTAGCCTTTTATCGAATAATATTGTTATTGAAAGAGTTTTGATAATTTCTGCTTTCAAAACAATTTGCTGGTATGGATTTTAGCCATATCTTGCATTAAATTTTAGAGAAGCCCTATCTCTTACCGATTAATTTTCCTACAAGGCCATGGTGATACGTTTAAATTGAAAACTATCATTTATGGAACACTTCTACCCCCTCAACCTAAGGAAAAAAGCGGTTTATGGCACCACAATTCTGGCGATATTTTTCCTCTTTACACTAACCACCTCCTTCGATAACTTTAGCGAGACCTATACTTACGAAGCCTTTTTTATGGATGCAGACGGCGATGGTGTGCCAGATGCAGTCGATATAGATGACGATGGCGACGGAATTTTAGATAGCCTGGAAGATGCAAATCTCGATGGAGATAATGATCCGGCTACCAACGCGACAGATACCGATGGCGACGATGCACCAGACTATCTTGACCTGGATTCTGATAACGATGGCATATTTGACAATATCGAAGCTCAGAACGTGATGGAATTTATTGAGCCAAGCGGAGAGGACAGCAACGGCAACGGATTGGATGACGCTTATGAAAGTTCTAACGGCCTGACACCGGTGGATACAGATTCGGATTCTGTACCCGATTACCTGGACATTGATTCAGACAATGATGGGATATTAGATAGTGTAGAATCAAGTGTTTTGAGCACAGAATTTGATTGTGAAACTATCCCTAATCTCGATTTTAGCAATACGCCCACCCTAGATTCAGGCGTTGAAGGCGAAGAAGGTGCGGTCTATAGATTCCCCGGAGTTACAGCAAATTTAGATGCCCTGGTAACAGTCTCTTCTATAGTCAGCGCCAGAATAGATGTTATAGACCAAAATTCTGTTGATCCGGAATTTTTTAAGCCTGAAATCGAATTTACAACCACAGATGACATCCGAAACCCTTATGTAGATTTACGAATAAGCCTGGTAGCCACCGGTACTGAAGACCCGGTTGCCCTGGATGAGCTTATCGCGAATTTTATTGATGTTGACGGTAATCCACAATATCAGGAGTTTAACAGGTTTGACACCCCGGCTAGTTTTACAGTAGAAAGCCCTAAAGACATCACGGTAGAGAATACCGGAGGCGGCCTTTTGATAACAGGAGGGCAAGTTGAGTATATAGGAATTTCTAACGTAAACCCACAGGTAAATGTGGCAGTTGAGTTTGTCAATATTTCATCCTTTGTTTTTCGCTTCGGAATACGAACAGACCGAACAAATAATTTTACCACACCCATTCCAAGGCAGTCTGGTATCCAATTTTCCTGTTTAGAAAACTTTGAAAATCCACAGACAACAACTTTTAGTACAGACGTAGATTCTGATGGAGATGGTTATCCTGATCGTGTTGATATAGACTCAGATAATGACGGTATACCAGACAATGTTGAAGGGCAGACCACGGCTGATTATCAAGAGCCTTCTGGTATGGACTCAGATGATGATGGCTTGGATGATGCTTACGAAGGAGACGGGGATATGGGAGTTACTCCCGTAAATACTGATGGGGAGGATGAGCCTGATTATTTGGATGATGATAGCGATAATGATCTCGTACCTGATAATAATGAAGGAAATGATTTCAACTTTGATGGTGTTCCTGATCAAACCCCTACTGGCGAAGATACTGACGGAGATGGTTTGGATGATGGTTATGAAGGAAGCGATGTTGGAGATGGCTTTGATGTAAATGATGAGATTGACGATCCTGCTAATGATCTTCCCGATACTGATGGAACCGAAGATGTGAACTATAGAGATCTTGATGACGATGGTGATGGTATTGACACCCCGGATGAGGATGCAGATGGAGATGGAGACCCAACGAACGATGACACCGATGGAGATGGCACTCCAGATTATTTAGATCCCTTCGATGACCCCGATACCGATGATGATGGAGTACCAGATAATGTGGATATTGACGATGATAACGACGGAATTTTAGATGTAGTAGAAGATCCTAACCTGGATGGAGACAATGATCCGTTGACAGATCCTCAAGACCTTGATGGCGATGGTATCCCCGATCATTTGGATATCGATGCCGATGATGATGGTATTCCCGATAATATTGAAGGGCAAACTACTGATGGATATATCCCTCCAACAGGAATGGACGACGACAATGACGGTTTGGATAACGCCTACGAAGGCGCAGGCGATGAAGGTGTGACTCCTACAAATACCGATGGGGAAGACGAGCCTGATTATCTGGATGACGATAGCGACAATGATTTGGTACCTGATAACAATGAAGGAAACGACTTTAATTTCGATGGAATACCAGACCAAACATTTACCGGAATAGATTCTGATGGCGACGGTTTAGACGATGGTTATGAAGGAAGCGATGTTAACGATGGTTTCGATGTAAATGATGAAATTGACGATCCTGCGAATGATCTGCCCGATACAGATGGTACCGAAGATGTTAACTACAGGGATTTTGATGACGATGGTGATGGTATTGATACTCCAGACGAAGACGTGAATATGGACGGCGATCCTACCAATGATGATAGCGATGAGGATGGTACACCAGACTATTTAGATCCTATAGATGACCGTACCGATACGGATGGAGACGGAGTACCCGATGTGACTGATCTTGATGACGACAATGACGGAATTTTGGATACCACTGAAGATCCAAACTTAGACGGAGACAATGATCCCCTAACAGATCCGCTTGATAGCGATGGAGATGGTTTCCCAAACCACCTGGACATAGATTCAGACAATGACGGTATTCCTGACAATGTGGAAGCTCAAACTACGGCGGGCTACATACCTCCAAATGATGATGATGAAGCCACTTATGCTGCTAATAGTGGCGTAAATTCTGCCTATCTTGGCGGACTCACCCCGGTGAATACGGATGGGGAAGACGAGCCTGATTATTTAGATGATGATAGTGATAACGACCTGGTACCTGATAATAATGAAGGAAACGACTTTAACTTTGACGGACAGCCAGACCAGACCTTTACAGGAAATGATACCGATGGAGACGGCCTGGATGACGGTTATGAAGGAAGTGATGTTAACGATGGCTTTGATGTAAACGATGAAATAGATGACCCGGCCAACGATCTTCCCGATACTGATGGTACTGAAGATGTGAATTACAGAGATCTGGATGATGATGGAGATGGTATAGATACTCCTGATGAGGATGCGGATGGAGATGGAGATCCTACAAATGATGATACTGATGGAGATGGTACTCCAGATTATTTAGACCCAATAGATGATGATGACCCGGCACCTGATGCTATTGAAGTAAACCAGATGGTTACACCTAATGGTGACGGAAGAAATGATTTTCTATTCATTAGAGGGGTAGAAAATGCCTTAAACAATACGCTTCGTATCTACAATAGATGGGGTATATCTGTATATGAGGGTAGGGACTACAACAATCAGAATAATGTTTTCGATGGGCGGTCTAGAGGACGATCTACCGTTAGTACAGAAGATTTTTTACCTTCTGGGGTGTATTTTTACATCTTTGAATATCAAAAAGATCAGGAAAATATTACAGATAGTGGTTACATTTACATCAGTAAGTAAAACAGTGCAATACATATGATACATAAAAAAGGCCCGCTCTTCGCCCTATTTTTTATAGGTGTAATTATTCAGGGTTTATATGCGCAGCAAGACGCACAGTATACACAGTACA
Organism: Flavobacteriaceae bacterium; assembly: GCA_965212595.1. Classification (GTDB taxonomy): domain Bacteria; phylum Bacteroidota; class Bacteroidia; order Flavobacteriales; family Flavobacteriaceae; genus Poritiphilus. Next base: position 357,017 of record CBDBVE010000007.1, on the reverse strand, counting down.
TGTTTAATACCATGAGTGTAAACCCTGCATATGCAGGTTCTAGAGGACAATTAAGTATCGCTGCACTGTACCGGGCACAATGGATAGGCCTAGATGGTGCCCCCGAAACACAGACTTTAAACATACATTCACCTATAAGAAATAGCCGTTTGGGCTATGGTATTTCTATTGTAAATGATAATATTGGAGATGGGGTAGTGCAGGAGACTTATATTGATGCGGTCCTTTCCTATACCATTGACGTATCTTTAGATGGTAAGCTTTCCTTTGGTATAAAGGCCGGTGGTAATTTGTTGAATCTTGATTTTAATGGGCTGAATAATTTTGACAATGAGCCCATTACCGGAGACAATATTGAAAACGAATTTTCTCCGAACTTTGGTTTGGGAGTATATTATCATACGGATAGATTCTACGCAGGATTATCCGCTCCTAACCTCTTAGAAACTGATCATTTTGATAATTCGTCGAGAGATGCAAATGATGTACAGTTTTTATCTACAGATAGAATCAATTTTTACGTGATCACAGGTTATGTCTTTGACCTGAGTGGAAATCTGAAGTTTAAACCGGCTTTCCTGACCAAGGTAGTTAGCGGAGCCCCGTTACAACTAGATTTTTCGGCAAATTTTCTGTTCAATGAGAAATTTTCCTTTGGAGCCGCGTACAGATGGGATGCCGCTTTTAGTGCCCTGGCAGGCTTTCAATTATCAGATCAGTTTATGTTGGGGTTGGCATATGACCGCGAGACCACAGAACTTGGTAGCACCCAATTCAACGATGGTTCTTTTGAGGTTTTCTTGAGATTTGAATTGGTAAAATCATTCCAACGCCTGGTTTCACCTCGTTTCTTCTAAATTTGGTATAACGATGACAAAGAGAACACTACTAATACTTACCCTTGCAACTTTCTTCTATGGAGGCTATGCACAGGAACTGGTGGTTACCAAAGGTGATGAGCGCCTGATTAATAGAGGGAATGAACGTTATGAAGAATATTCATTTAGCCCGGCCATAGATATTTATCAGCGTGTCCTTGAAAGAGGGTATTCTACGGCTGATTTACTGCAGAAGTTAGGTAACTCTTACTATTTCAATGCAGATTATGAAAATGCAGCCGATGTATACAAGAAGTTAATTAATGAATATGGTAAGGAGATTGGACCTGAATATTTCTTTAGATATAGTCAAACCTTGAGAAGCCTGGGAGATTACCAGGGAGCTGATACCACCATGGATAAGTTTACTTCGATGACCACTGATGATGGCAGAGCAGGCCGTTTTATGACGGTAAAAGACTATAGGGAAGAAATTAAAAGGAATTCGGGACGCTATGACATAGCGCCCTTTGAGTACAATTCAAAGTACTCAGAGTTTGCTCCTTCTTTCTACAAGGAAGGTTTACTGTTTTCCTCGGATCGCGATACAGGAAACCTGGCGAGGTACCGCCATACCTGGAATTCAAAAGATTTTTTAGACCTCTATAAGGTAAATGTAGATAGCAGTTCGCAAGATTTGGTTGTAAAGCTGAATAATGTGAATTCCAGGCTTCACGAGTCCACATCAGTTGTTACAGCAAGCGGAGATACCCTTTACTTCACCAGAAACAATTTCAAGGACGGCAAGTACATCAAAGATGAAAATGGGGTGATAAGACTTAAGATCTTTAGGGCCACCTTGGTAGATGGAGAATGGACAAACCTGGAAGACCTACCCTTTAATAGCGATACCTATTCTGTAGCGCATCCGACACTGAGTGCTGATGGAAAAACATTGTACGTGGCTTCAGACATGCCGGGAACACTTGGAGAATCGGATATTTTTGAAATTGAGATCAAAGCAGATGGCACCTTTGGAAAGCCTATGAATCTGGGTGCTACTATTAATACCGAGTCTAGAGAGACCTTTCCTTTTGTTACCACAGAAGACATCCTGTATTTTTCTTCTGATGGTCACCCAGGACTGGGTGGCCTAGATATTTTCGGGACAAAAATTTCTAACGATGCCCGCTCCAGACGAGTGCTCAACGTTGGAGAACCTGCAAATAGTAAAATGGATGATTTTACCTTTGTGATCACTGAAGATACAAAGAAAGGGTATTTTGCCTCAAACAGGCGGGGAGGCATGGGAGCAGATGATATTTATAGCTTTGTTGAGACCAGACCACTTGTATTTGAATGCGCGCAGCCCATAACCGGAACGGTAAGAGACAAAATATCTAATCAGGTTTTGGTAGGCGCTACGGTTAAAGTTATTAATGAAAACAACCAGGAAGTGCTTTCGGCCATTACAGATAACGATGGCAATTACAGCCTCACCTGCGATTGTAACCAGGGAAATTTTGTGAGGGCCCAGACCCAGGGGTATGTGCCGTCTGAAGAGTATCTGGGCGTATCCGATGGTAAACCCAGAATAATGGATTTTTACCTGGAACGTGAGAAAGTTACTGCAGGTTTCGGCGATGATTTGGCCAAATTACTGCAGCTGAGTACGATTTATTTTGATTTTGATAAGTTCAACATAAGGCCGGATGCGGAAGTTGAAATTCAAAAAGTTATTGCTGCGATGGATAAATATCCCAGCCTTAAGATCAAAGCAAATTCACATACAGATAGCCGGGGCGATGACGCCTATAACTTATGGCTGTCTAAGAAACGTGCAGAATCTACTGTCAACTATATGATATCCAAAGGAATAGCAGCCGAAAGATTGGAGGGAGAAGGCTTTGGAGAATCCCGTTTAGTAAACGATTGCGGTAATGGTGCAAAATGCTCTCAAGTAGAACACGAACTGAACAGGAGATCAGAGTTCATCATCATGGAATAAACCAGACCTTTTATTCATAATTCACATGAAAATGCAGCCTTAAATGGTTGCATTTTTGTATTTAAACGCTTGTCGATAGCATCCCTGAATATCGAATTTCATAGGTTAAATGCACTGCCAGAAAAACCATTTTCGAACGTATTAAACCGCAATATTCTGGCTATTCATGTAGTCTTTTAAGTGATACACAACATTTTTTGTTCAGGCTACGGGGTATACCCTATTTTTACCAAGTTCTAAATTAACCATAAAACTGTCGAGCTATAAGGGAATTTCGGCGCCTGTAAAAGATGATAGTGTCCCAAACTGCTAAAACATCCTACCTTAAAACAGTTGTTTTATTTGTTTTCCTGTTTTTTTCAGGGCTTTCGGCCTTTGGCCAGGCCAATATCACTATTGAAGTAAACTGGCCCTTCTGGTCTTCCGAAAATAGAGTAACATTCAGAGATCCATCGAACAATCCCATTGGAGCAAGCATTTGTAATCCCGGATCGTGTTTTAGCGGTTGTTGTAATAATGCGTATAACAATATTGGAAGTCCGGCGAGCTTTCCTGGAATTGCCTACGGCACCGGTTATGATATCTTTATGGAAGATACATATGGCGACGGCTGGAATGGTTCAGCTTCTTACGTCAGAGTATATCAAGATGGAGTACTTATCGTCAATACGGACCTAACCGGCACCAATGGAACGTTTACTTTCGATATTTTGGCGCCTACCCCAGCCTTGACTATTGATGATGTAACAGTCAATGAAGGAGACGGAACGGCCACCTTCACTGTTACACATACCGGAGCCGCGGCTGCCGGACCATTTACTGCGACCTATACCATTACCGATGTTACCACCACAGTCGGTTCTGACTATACCTTGTCTCCTGTTACACTAAATTTTACAGGAGCTCTGAACGATACCGAACAAATTATTGTCCCCATTACGGATGATGGCGATTTTGAATCGGCCGAAACATATACGGTTTCCATAACCGGGGCTTCAGACGGCACTGTTGATATAACAGATACAGGAACGGGAATCATTAATGATAATGACCTTCTGGGGGATACCCCTCTGGCCCTTTACGAAGAATTTGACGGGTATATGGATTATACTTCTACCGGAGGTACCCTGCGTACAGCAGATAACAATACCAACGCCTGTTCTATTACCACTACATCGAGTGGTACGCTTACCGCACCAATACTATCTGGTGCAGTGATTGAAAAAGCCTATCTATACTGGGCGCATTCTAACCCCACGCCAGACACCCAGGTAACTTTTGAAGGGAATACCGTTAACGCAGATTTAATGTACAATACTTCATTAAGTGGGAGCAGAGAATTTTGGGGAGGACTTGCCGATGTAACCACAATTATTCAGGGGATAAGCAACCCAAGCACGAATACCTATGATTTTTCAGGCCTTACCGTAGACAATTCGGCCACTTATTGCAACTCTGCTACCGTACTTGGTGGTTGGAGCCTCTTTATCTTTTATTCGCATGCGAGTTTACCTGCTTCAACAATTAACCTTTACCAGGGCTTTGATGGAGAGAGTAACAATTCATATTCTTTTACCCTAAGCGGATTTTACGCTATTGGGTCTACGGGTTCCAAGACTACAGTAATGTCATGGGAAGGCGACCAGACCTTAGCCAATAACGAATCTTTGACTTTTACTACACCTTCTGCCGGAACGAATGAACTCAATGGAGACGGCGATAACGACGGGGTTACAGATAATCCATTTAACTCTACAATTTTTGATGATACTGTAGGGCCCGCCGTCAATATCACCACCACTTATGGTGTGGATGTAGATACCTATGATGTTTCTGGCTATATAGGAGTCGGAGAAACAAGCGCTACCACATCAGTGAATGTCGGGCAAGATTATGTGATCATGAATGCAGTGGTACTTAAAGTACCCTCCAATCTTGTAACGGGAACTGTTTTTGAAGATGTCAATTACGGAGGTGGAGCAGGAAGAAATTTAGCGGCGGCTTCAGGAGTGGGAGTTACGGGTGCCACAGTAGAACTATATGACAATGGAAGCTCATTGGTAGATACTAAGACCACAGATACCAATGGCGACTATGTTTTTGCCGGGATGGCCAATGGCTCATACAGCATAAGAGTGGTGAATAACTCTGTAAGATCTACCAGGGGAGGTGGAACGGCATGCACCACATGTATTCCCATTCAAACCTTTAGAAAAGATTATTTGGCGAGTACGCTTACTGAAACCACAACCGAAGTAGGTGGCGCAGATCCTTCTGCGGCCGATCCGGCGGCAGGAACCCTTACCGGAGCACAAACCGTGGCTGCTGTTTCTATTGCCAATGAGGGTGTAGCAGGCCTGGATTTTGGTTTTAATTTTAATACCATCGTCAATACAAACGAGGATGAACAGGGTTCCCTAGACCAGTTTATCATAAATAGCAATAACCTGGATGAAACCGGGCTTGATATTGAAACGAATAGTATTTTCAATCCACCGGCTGGTGAGGATACTTCGGTATTTATGATCCCTCCAACAGGAGATGCCCTGGGAAGAACTGCAGATGGTAATTTCGGCAGTGGCTATTTTGACATTTTTATCTCAAACTCTATTACACTCACTACAATTACCGATGCAAACACCAAGATTGATGGAAGAACACAGACGGCTTATTCAGGAGATACCAATTCCGGGACAACCGGGTCTGGAGGGAGCAATGTAGGCGTTTCGGCCACTGCCCTTCCCAATTATGACCTCCCTGAAATTCAGGTGCATCGCAATGGAGGTGATGTAATTATAACTGAAGGAAATTTGGTCACAATCAGAAACATTGCGGTATACGCCAATAACAATGCAGGAATACGAGTAGACAACGGCTCGGCTACCATTTCAAATAACCTGCTCGGAGTAAATGCTGCCGGTGCAAATGCCGGAAATATTGATGATGGGGTAGAAGTTACCGGAGGAACTGCCTTAATAGATGGAAACTACATTGCCACCACTACCGATGCCGGTGTCATGGTAGACGGCGGAACGTCGACCATTATCCAGAACAACCACATTACCTCCATCGGAGATGGAGCCTGTGATGACAATATCACAATTGTAAGTGGATCTGGGGTTGTAATTCAGCAAAACCTTATAGAGAGTGCTGCCTCGCTTGGTATAGATGGCGATGGTATCTCGGGAAGTGTTACAATTACCGAAAATACAATCAGGACTTCGGGCCAAAATGGAGGCACCTGTAGCGGAAATATTGAAAATGCGGGTATCTTACTCGATGGAGATAATTCGTCTATTACAAACAATATTATAGCCTCTAATGGTGGCCCCGGTATTGTTCTGGCAGGAGGGAATACCTCCGGTAACCTAATTTCCCAAAACTCCATCTACGCGAACGGTACCACCGCTGATGCCCTGGGTATTGACCTGGATAATTCTGATGCCGTTGGAGATGGTGTTACCTTAAACGATTCTGGAGATTCAGATAATGGCCCAAATGGAAGTCTCAACTTCCCGGTAATCTCAGTAGCATATGTCTCAGGGAGTAACCTAATTGTTAAAGGATGGGCTCGGCCTGGAGCTACTATAGAATTCTTCTTGACCGATATTCAGGAAGGCACAGCCGCCGCGGGAGATAATGAACTCGGGCTTTCTACGGACTATGGCGAGGGACAAACATATTTAGGATCAGCTGTTGAAGGTAGTGTAGCAGATTTGGATGCAGGTACGTCAGCATATACCGATGCTGATGGAAATACAGACAACACCAACCAATATGAATTCAGCATTCCAATAACCGGTTCTGTAGCATTGGGATACCATGTTACTGCTACGGCTACCTTGTCTAACAGTACCTCTGAGTTCTCGCCCTTCAGCATCATCAAGATAAGAACGATTATCACCAATCGAAGAATTACCTACAGGGTGAATCCAAACTAAGAAGATTTAAGTCCTAAAATTCTTACAAAAAATTACGTTAACCTACTGTAAGTAAGAAGTTTACAAAAAAACAACACCACAGTATTACCGTACTATACGCTAGGTTTTCTGGCCTTCACAACATTTATTTCAATACTCCCAATTTTAGTGGTTTTTTTGAATGTACAACCAATTAAATAGGCCTGTTACCCCCGCTTAAAGGGCCTAAGATATCAGATGGGAACCAACGCCCTATTTAATTCCCGAGTCTTAAGCCGTAATCTCCTATGGCTGGTATTCTTATTCATTTTTTGGAATGCAAATGCACAAACTACCTATACTGAAAGCGCGGCTGCGTATGGCCTGAATCTCAATCAAAACAAGGATGGAGGGCATGCCTGGTCTGACTTTGATAATGACGGTGATCTAGACGTTCTTGTTCTAGAAAGTAGCGGTAGTGCCAAGAGTTTTCTAATGCAGAATAACAGTGGCTTTTTTACGAATGTACAGGCTACTTTGGCACCCGGTATGCTAAGCGACGCGGCAGAGCGGCAAGCAGCCTGGGGTGATGTGAATAGTGATGGACTTAAAGATTTCTTAATCAGTTCGCACGGTAATAATAGTTCTGCCATGGCGATTCAGATCTTTATACAAAACGCGAACGGAACCTTTGGTGATGGTATTGGAGGAACTGCACCTATTACCGTTGGCCGGCCGGCAAGCGCTACCGTAAATGTGAACCCGATCAACGCTGAAGGCGTTGGCTTTTTTGATTTCGAAGGCGATGGCGACCTGGATATTTTCTTTGATAGCCACAATTACGGGATCGAGTTGTTGAGAAATAACTATATAGACCATACGACACATACCGTGGTAAATCCGGCCCCCACAGCCTTGTTTACCCATATTACTCCCGGAAACGGTAGCGGGGTAGTCCAATTTGGGTTGAATCAGTTTGCAACCGATGGAGACTACGGATCTGCGGCAGATGTGAACGACGATGGCTGGGTAGACATTTTTATGCGGAAACGAAATGAAAACGACTTTTTCCTCAACCAGGGAGGGACTTTTACCAATGGCTCTGACGTCGCTCAGGCTGCCAATGGAAATAAAGGAGGTGTTGGACTCTGGGATTTGGACAACGACGGCGATTTGGATGCGGTGTGGACAGAAAACGACCTGACTCAAATTTTTAGAAATGATGGCGCAGGAGTTTGGACAGCTCTCGGAGGCGGTGTATTTCCCGGATTGCCTCAACCTTCAAACACAGATAATGGCAGTTCTTCAAACGATATAGACGCGCTCGCGGGAGGTGACGTAGATAATGATGGCGATATAGATGTACTCCTGGTTGGCGATAGTAGAAGTTACTTATATATTAACCAGTTAAACAGCCCTACTCCGGCTCCCGGAGTCGTAGGCAGCGGCACCGCTATGACATTTTCTCTGGACGCAGCCACCTTTAATACCCGTAATGGGGAAGGGGCAACTATGGTAGACGTAGATGACGATGGCGACTTAGACATCTATATGAACATAAGCCATAGTTCTGGAAATCAATTATTTATAAATAACCTCCCAGCTGCGAATAGAAACAATCACCTGCTTGTAGATGTTTCTGAAGATCGCGGTGCAGACGGGTCCACCGGGGGCACGCCAGAACGTGTTGCCATTGGAACCAATGTACTTATCAGAGACTGTGCAGGGAATATTGTCAGTGGCCTAAGGCAGGTAAACGGCGTGTATGGGCACGGTACACAATCCCCTGAAGAAGTACACTTTGGGCTGCCTTTAGGTGAAAATGAAACCTATATCATTGAGGTACGCTACCCAAATTTTCATGATCCTTCCGATCCAAGTGGTTTTTCGAGATTGGTGGCTACCATTGTAGCGCAACCCAGTACTATTCCAGGAACAAATCATTATGACCTTTCAACGACAGATGCCGAAATCGTTGAGAATTTGAACCCCCCGGATGCCGTAGATGATCTTGTTACGGTTCCGGTAGGCACAACGGTGTCTATACAAATAAACCTTTTTGATAACGATTCTGAACCAGACGGGGAGAACTTCTTTATAGACAGTGTAGTGCAACCAGCCATTGGCTCGGTAGTTATTGATGATGCAGATGCTGGTTTGGTTACATATACATATAGCGCAGGAACGCCCTTTCCGGGAACTACGTTTGATTATACCATTACAGATTCTACGGTCTCAATTTGCCCAGCTCTCGGAAAAAGCGATACCGCAACAGTTACCCTTTATGAACCTTGTGCAGATCCGGGCGGATTGGATTCTGATGGTGATGGGATTAATGATGTTTGCGATTTTGATGACGATAACGATGGTATACTCGATTCAGAAGAGTGCCCGGTTTCAATTTTATGGGTAACAAGAGAAACCCGCGGAACCGAAGAGCAGAATACCATAGACAAATTGACGGCACTAGGTCATAACGTGACAGTGGTAGATCATGCTGTTGGCGGAGACGCTAATAATTACGATGTTACCTTTATATATGAAGATGTCTTTAGCGGTACGGCCTTAGCAAATGTTGCCAATATGGTAAGTACTGCGCAGGGGGTGGTCACAAGTGAACCGGCTTTACATGACGATATACTTGGTGGGGCTTCCGGAGGAACCAATACAACGAACCTTATAGACATTACGAACAATTCACACCCTATAACCATAGGTTTGAGCCTTGGAAATTATGATATTGGAGATGGCACCTATTATGCCCCAGGTCTTGGTTCTGGCTTGGCTTTGGGAAACAACCCCAATGGCCAAATAGCAATGGCAGCCTGGGAATTGGGAGATGCAATGGAAGTTGGCCTAGCGCCGGGCAGAAGGGTCATTGTACCACATGCCAATGCGAATGGAGGCTATAATGGCGCAGGCGAAGATTTACTTATAAAAGCTATTATTTGGGCGGCCTCAGGCTCACCCAGCTGCGATCTTGACGGTGATGGAGTTAATGACAGCCTAGATCTGGATAGTGATAATGACGGTATCTATGATGTCGTAGAAGCCGGGCATGATGTTGCACATACCTCAGGAAGGTTAACCGGTAATGTAGGTTTAGATGGCGTAGCCGATAGCATTCAGGCCTCAGGGCAGGAAGATAGCGGAACCGTAAACTATACCTTAAATGACTCCGATAGTGATGGTAATTATGATTTCAGAGAAATTGATAGTGACAACGACGGATGCAACGATGCTGATGAAGCCTATGGGGATGCCAATACCGATGTTGATGACAATGGTATGTATGGCTCTGGAACCCCAACAGTTAATGCTAATGGAGCAGTAACGGCTGCAACTTATCCTGTACCAGCAGATGCCGATAGCAACAGCACATTTGATTTCAGAGAAGCCAGTATGGTTCCGGCTATTACACTACAACCGGCAGATACTACAATCTGTCCTGGTTGCAATGGCTCATTCACGGTAACAACCTTAAATGCAGATACTTATCAGTGGCAAATCTTTAATGGGAGCTCCTGGACTGACCTCTCTGACAGCGGCATTTATAGCGGTACAACTACAGCTACTTTGACGCTTACCAATGTTACCACTGCTGAAAACGGAAATCAGTACCGGGTATTGGTGTCTGACAGTAGCTATATTTGTACAATAATCACCTCTAATTCAGCTACTTTGACCGTCTCTGTGAATTCTGTAATTACCAACCGCAGAATCACCCATCGAGTCAATAAAAATTAAGTGGCAATCCTTGTTTGAAAAGCGTGACAAAGGCGTTGATTTTTCTTACTTCCGAGCCCTTCGGTAAGTATTGCTATAATTGGGATAATCGACCAATGTAGCTTCAAAAAATCGACGAAATACACACCAAAACCTCAACTTTTGACCTTTATACCGTACGAAATCCCACTTTTACAACATTTATTTTCCATTGGTAGGTATACGGTTAAATTTGTATTGTGTAATTAAACCATTTGATTTATAGCGAGATACATTTGGTTTAGCGACGCCCAAATATGAATAACTTAACCGACTTAATGGAAATTACATCCATGAAAAACTATGGTATCCCTAAAGGCGCTTTAGCAGCCTTCCTCCCCGCCTTTTCATTTCAGAAAAACTTTATCCGTAGTCTGGTTGGACTTAATGTTGTTTTGTTCCAAAAGCTGTAAAGCTGAAAACACTATATGAGCGAGACAGAATTAGGGTATTTGCCCGATAGAAAATTAGAAAGTACTAAAAAGACAAGACGTAAAGCTAAAGTCATGGATAAAAGAATTTTATTACTCATTTTCCTGATATCTGGATTTGCTTATTCGCAAACCACGGTCACACTTCAGGATCAGTGTAATTGTGAGGTCCTAAGCGGGACAGTGGTTACCGCTCCGGGGGCTACTACGCCAACAGGCGCTGACACAGGAGATATCTATGTAAATACCAATACTGGTACCATTTATTTTTGGGATGGTGATTCTTGGGAGCTGACCTCTTCCGATAACCAGAACCTTCAGAACTTTAGCTTTAATGCAACCACCAATGTACTATCATTGGATATTGAGGATGGGAATACCGTGACCGTAGACCTTTCTGCCTTAGATCAAACTGCAGCAGACGTCAGTTATAATAATGGTACTTCAGGACTTACAGCGACCAATGTTCAGGACGCTATTGACGAGATCAATGCCGCAGCCGGAACCGTAGCCTTAGTAGATAATGGCGACGGTACTTACGATTTTACCGATGCCGGAGGAAATACCACTACCATTAGTGATACTTCGATATCTACTATCGCAGACAATGGCGATGGTACCTATACCTATACCGATGAGACGGGTGCTACCCAAACCATTGATACCAATGCAAGTAGCAACCCTTATAACAATGCTGTTTCAGGCCTAACCGCCACTAACGTTCAGGACGCTATTGACGAGATCAATGCCGCAGCCGGAACCGTAGCCTTAGTAGATAATGGCGACGGTACTTACGATTTTACCGATGCCGGAGGAAATACCACTACCATTAGTGATACTTCGATATCTACTATCGCAGACAATGGCGATGGTACCTATACCTATACCGATGAGACGGGTGCTACCCAAACCATTGATACCAATGCAAGTAGCAACCCTTATAACAATGCTGTTTCAGGCCTAACCGCCACTAACGTTCAGGACGCTATTGACGAGATCAATGCCGCTGCCGGAACCGTAGCTTTAGTAGATAATGGCGATGGTACTTACGATTTTACCGATGCCGGAGGAAATACCACTACCATTAGTGATACTTCGATATCTACTATCGCAGACAATGGCGATGGTACCTATACCTATACCGATGAGACGGGTGCTACCCAAACCATTGATACCAATGCAAGTAGCAACCCTTATAACAATGCTGTTTCAGGCCTAACCGCCACTAACGTTCAGGACGCTATTGACGAGATCAATGCCGCTGCCGGAACCGTAGCTTTAGTAGATAATGGCGATGGTACTTACGATTTTACCGATGCCGGAGGAAATACCACTACCATTAGTGATACGTCTATTTCAACCATCGCAGACAATGGCGATGGTACCTATACCTATACCGATGAGACGGGTGCTACCCAGACCATTGATACCAATGCAAGTAGCAACCCTTATAACAATGCTGTTTCAGGCCTAACCGCCACTAACGTTCAGGACGCTATTGACGAGATCAATGCCGCTGCCGGAACCGTAGCTTTAGTAGATAATGGCGATGGTACTTACGATTTTACCGATGCCGGAGGAAATACCACTACCATTAGTGATACGTCTATTTCAACCATCGCAGACAATGGCGATGGTACCTATACCTATACCGATGAGACGGGTGCTACCCAAACCATTGATACCAATGCAAGTAGCAATCCTTATAACAATGCTGTTTCAGGCCTAACCGCCACTAACGTTCAGGACGCTATTGACGAGATCAATGCCGCTGCCGGAACCGTAGCCTTAGTAGATAATGGCGACGGTACTTACGATTTTACCGATGCCGGAGGAAATACCACTACCATTAGTGATACTTCGATATCTACTATCGCAGACAATGGCGATGGTACCTATACCTATACCGATGAGACGGGTGCTACCCAAACCATTGATACCAATGCAAGTAGCAACCCTTATAACAATGCTGTTTCAGGCCTAACCGCCACTAACGTTCAGGACGCTATTGACGAGATCAATGCCGCTGCCGGAACCGTAGCCTTAGTAGATAATGGCGACGGTACTTACGATTTTACCGATGCCGGAGGAAATACCACTACCATTAGTGATACTTCGATATCTACTATCGCAGACAATGGCGATGGTACCTATACCTATACCGATGAGACGGGTGCTACCCAAACCATTGATACCAATGCAAGTAGCAACCCTTATAACAATGCTGTTTCAGGCCTAACCGCCACTAACGTTCAGGACGCTATTGACGAGATCAATGCCGCAGCCGGAACCGTAGCCTTAGTAGATAATGGCGACGGTACTTACGATTTTACCGATGCCGGAGGAAATACCACTACCATTAGTGATACTTCGATATCTACTATCGCAGACAATGGCGATGGTACCTATACCTATACCGATGAGACGGGTGCTACCCAAACCATTGATACCAATGCAAGTAGCAACCCTTATAACAATGCTGTTTCAGGCCTAACCGCCACTAACGTTCAGGACGCTATTGACGAGATCAATGCCGCAGCCGGAACCGTAGCCTTAGTAGATAATGGCGACGGTACTTACGATTTTACCGATGCCGGAGGAAATACCACTACCATTAGTGATACTTCGATATCTACTATCGCAGACAATGGCGATGGTACCTATACCTATACCGATGAGACGGGTGCTACCCAAACCATTGATACCAATGCAAGTAGCAACCCTTATAACAATGCTGTTTCAGGCCTAACCGCCACTAACGTTCAGGACGCTATTGACGAGATCAATGCCGCTGCCGGAACCGTAGCTTTAGTAGATAATGGCGACGGTACTTACGATTTTACCGATGCCGGAGGAAATACCACTACCATTAGTGATACTTCGATATCTACTATCGCAGACAATGGCGATGGTACCTATACCTATACCGATGAGACGGGTGCTACCCAAACCATTGATACCAATGCAAGTAGCAACCCTTATAACAATGCTGTTTCAGGCCTAACCGCCACTAACGTTCAGGACGCTATTGACGAGATCAATGCCGCTGCCGGAACCGTAGCTTTAGTAGATAATGGCGATGGTACTTACGATTTTACCGATGCCGGAGGAAATACCACTACCATTAGTGATACGTCTATTTCAACCATCGCAGACAATGGCGATGGTACCTATACCTATACCGATGAGACGGGTGCTACCCAGACCATTGATACCAATGCAAGTAGCAACCCTTATAACAATGCTGTTTCAGGCCTAACCGCCACTAACGTTCAGGACGCTATTGATGAATTAGATACCAACAGCACAGATGACCAAAATATCAGTGGATCCGGACTTTCGGGTACAGATTTAACTATAGGTATAGAGAACGGTACCAACGAAGTTGTAGACCTTTCCAGCCTGGTAGAATCAGTGATTGCCGGAACCGGAGCTATATCGGTTACTGATGATGGCAATGGCAATTATACAGTAAATTCTACAGATCCTGATGAAGACCTTACCAATGAGCTAACGCTTATTGGTTCTGGTGCTCCTGCATCCACGCCAGCGAATTCTGGGGTAACCTATGTTGACGACGTTGCAGGACAGTTATATGTATGGGATGGAGCTGCCTGGCAGCAGGTTGGGGGCAGTGCGAGTCCGGATTTAGATCCAGACCCTACCAACGAAATCAATACCGGATTTGCCGTAAATGGAGCTAATTTGGAAATTACCGATAGTGGAGGAACCCTGGGTGTGCCAATTGCTTCTTTGGGTACAGACGATCAAAACATTAGCGGATCTGGCCTTGCCGGAACCGATTTAACTATTGGAATAGAAAATGGAACCTCAGAAACCGTAGACCTATCGAGTCTTGTAGGTACAGATGACCAGAATATTAGTGGATCCGGACTTGCAGGTACAGATCTTACTATAGGTATTGAAAATGGTGGATCGGAGACTGTAGATCTATCTAGCCTGGTGGGTACAGACGATCAAAATATTGAGAGTCTTGGGGTAAATACCACTACAAATGTATTGACAGTAGGTATCGAAGATGGTACGAGTCAGACTGTCGATTTATCACATTTAGATGACGCGGGTACTGATGACCAGAATATAAGTGGATCAGGCCTTGCAGGAACAGATCTAACTATCGGAATAGAGAATGGTACTTCAGAAACTGTAGACTTATCTAGTCTTGTCGGTACAGATGACCAGAATATTAGCGGATCCGGACTTACAGGTACTGATCTTACCATTGGTATAGAAAATGGTGGATCTGAGACGGTAGATCTATCAAGTTTAGTAGGAACAGACGATCAGAATATTGAAAGCCTTGGTGTAAATACCACTACAAATGTATTGACCGTAGGTATTGAAGATGGTACTAGTCAGACCGTAGACTTATCACATTTAGACGATGCAGGTACAGACGACCAGAATATTAGCGGATCTGGCCTTACAGGTACTGATCTTACCATTGGAATAGAGAACGGTACTTCAGAAACTGTAGACCTTTCAAGTTTAGTAGGAACAGACGATCAGAACATTGAAAGCCTTGGTGTAAATACCACCACCAACGTATTGACCGTAGGTATCGAAGATGGTACGAGTCAGACTGTAGATCTGTCACATTTAGATGACGCGGGTACAGACGACCAGAATATTAGCGGATCAGGCCTTGCAGGTACGGATCTTACCATCGGTATAGAAAACGGTACTTCAGAAACTGTAGACTTATCTAGTCTTGTTGGTACCGATGATCAAAATATTAGCGGTTCTGGGCTTACCGGAACTGATCTTACGATTGGAATTGAGAACGGAACTAATGAAACCATAGATCTTTCTTCTTTGGTAGATGATGCGGATGCCGTAGTTGGAAACGAGTACAATACTGCGGTTACCATGAATGCTGGTAGTTTGGAGGTTACTGATGGAGGAGGCACTTTGTCAGATAACCTAATCAGTGTAGACGCTAATAATGATATCACCGCAGGTTCTGATGGTGCACTTTATTTAAATGTAGCTTCTGTTACCATATCTGAAACGATTACCAACCTGGTAGACAATGCAGATGGGACCTTTACCTATACCAATGAGAATGGTGTTCCTCAAACCGTAAGTAAAGCAGATATTACTGATAATGGTAATGGTACCTATACCTTTACCAATAATGACGGAAGTGATGTTACTTTAGACACACGGGCTTCCAGCAATCCTTACAACAATGGAACTTCGGGCTTAACCGCCACCGATGTACAGGCGGCGATTGATGAAGTAGCAGGCGGAAGTACAGATGACCAGAATATCAGTGGATCTGGCCTTGCCGGAACCGATTTGACTATCGGAATAGAAAACGGTACCTCAGAAACTGTAGACCTATCAAGTTTAGTAGGAACAGACGATCAGAACATTGAGAGTCTTGGTGTAAATACCACTACCAATGTATTGACGGTAGGTATCGAAGATGGTACGAGTCAGACCGTAGACCTGTCACATTTAGACGACGCGGGTACTGATGACCAGAATATCAATGGATCTGGGCTTTCGGGCACAGATTTAACTATCGGAATAGAAAACGGTACCTCAGAAACTGTAGACCTATCCAGCCTTGTTGGTACCGATGATCAAAATATCAGTGGATCAGGCCTTGCAGGTACTGATCTTACCATTGGAATAGAGAATGGAACTTCAGAAACTGTAGATCTATCTAGCCTGGTGGGTACAGACGATCAGAATATTGAAAGCCTGGGTGTAAATACTACTACAAATGTATTAACTGTAGGTATCGAAGATGGTACGAGTCAGACTGTCGATTTATCACATTTAGATGACGCAGGTACAGACGACCAGAATATAAGTGGGTCAGGACTTGCAGGTACTGATCTAACTATCGGAATAGAGAATGGTACTTCAGAAACTGTAGACTTATCTAGTCTTGTCGGTACTGATGACCAGAATATCAGCGGATCTGGCCTTACAGGAACAGACCTTACCATAGGTATTGAAAATGGGGGGTCAGAGACCGTAGACCTTTCAAGCCTGGTAGGTACAGACGATCAGAATATTGAAAGCCTTGGTGTAAATACCACTACAAATGTATTGACCGTAGGTATTGAAGATGGTACTAGTCAGACCGTAGACTTATCACATTTAGACGATGCAGGTACAGACGACCAGAATATTAGCGGATCTGGCCTTACAGGTACTGATCTTACCATTGGAATAGAGAACGGTACTTCAGAAACTGTAGACCTTTCAAGTTTAGTAGGGACCGATGATCAGACCGCAGCGGAAGTAAGCTATAATAATGCAACTTCAGGATTGACAGCAACCGATGTGCAGGCAGCAATAGATGAAGTAGCAGCTGGGAGTACGGACGATCAAAACATTAGCGGATCTGGCCTTGCCGGAACCGATTTGACTATTGGAATTGAAAATGGTACTTCAGAGACTGTAGACTTATCTAGTCTTGTCGGTACTGATGACCAGAATATTAGTGGATCCGGACTTACAGGTACTGATCTTACTATCGGTATAGAAAATGGTGGATCTGAGACTGTAGATCTATCAAGTTTAGTAGGAACAGATGATCAGAACATTGAGAGTCTTGGTGTAAATACCACTACAAATGTATTGACGGTAGGTATCGAGGACGGGACGAGTCAGACCGTAGACCTGTCGCATTTAGACGACGCAGGTACAGACGACCAGAATATTAGTGGGTCAGGCCTTGCAGGTACAGACCTTACAATCGGAATAGAAAACGGTACCTCAGAAACAGTAGACCTATCAAGCTTAGTAGGCACGGACGATCAAAATATTAGCGGATCTGGCCTTACAGGAACAGATCTTACTATAGGTATAGAAAATGGTGGATCTGAGACTGTAGACTTATCCAGTCTGGTAGGTACAGATGATCAAAATATTAGCGGTTCTGGGCTTACCGGAACTGATCTTACGATTGGAATTGAGAACGGAACTAATGAAACCATAGACCTTTCTTCTTTGGTAGATGATGCGGATGCCGTAGTTGGAAACGAGTACAATACTTCGGTTACCATGAATGCCGGTAGTTTGGAAGTTACTGATGGAGGAGGTACACTATCAGACAACTTAATTAGTACCGATGCCAATAATGATCTGGCTTCTGGTTCTGACGGGGCGTTGTATCTGAACGTGGCCTCTGTTACTATATCTGAAACGATTACCAACCTGGTAGACAATGCAGACGGGACCTTTACCTATACCAATGAGAATGGTGTTCCTCAAACCGTAAGTAAAGCAGATATTACTGATAATGGTAATGGTACCTATACCTTTACCAATAATGACGGAAGTGATGTTACTTTAGATACACGGGCTTCCAGCAATCCTTACAACAATGGAACTTCGGGCTTAACCGCCACCGATGTACAGGCGGCGATTGATGAAGTAGCAGGCGGAAGTACCGATGACCAGAATATCAGTGGATCTGGCCTTGCCGGAACTGATCTTACAATTGGAATAGAAAACGGTACCTCAGAAACAGTAGACCTATCCAGTCTTGTTGGTACCGATGATCAAAATATTAGTGGATCAGGTCTTGTAGGTACTGATCTTACCATCGGTATAGAAAATGGTACCTCAGAAACTGTAGACTTATCTAGTCTTGTCGGTACAGATGACCAAAATATTAATGGATCTGGACTTACAGGTACAGATCTTACTATAGGTATTGAAAACGGAGGATCTGAGACGGTAGATCTTTCCAGTTTGGTAGGAACAGACGATCAGAATATTGAAAGCCTTGGTGTAAATACCACTACAAATGTATTAACTGTAGGTATTGAAGATGGTACGAGTCAGACCGTAGACCTGTCGCATTTAGACGACGCGGGTACGGACGACCAGAATATCAGTGGGTCAGGCCTTGCAGGTACAGATCTTACCATCGGTATAGAAAACGGTACTTCGGAAACTGTAGACCTATCAAGTTTAGTAGGAACAGACGATCAGAACATTGAAAGCCTTGGTGTAAATACCACCACCAACGTATTGACCGTAGGTATCGAAGATGGTACGAGTCAGACTGTAGATCTGTCACATTTAGATGACGCGGGTACAGACGACCAGAATATTAGCGGATCAGGCCTTGCAGGTACGGATCTTACCATCGGTATAGAAAACGGTACTTCAGAAACTGTAGACTTATCTAGTCTTGTTGGTACTGATGATCAGAATATCAATGGATCCGGACTTACAGGTACTGATCTTACCATTGGTATAGAAAACGGTACCTCGGAAACTGTTGATTTATCAAGTCTTGTTGGTACTGATGACCAGAATATTAGTGGATCTGGCCTTGCAGGAACCGATTTAACTATTGGAATAGAAAATGGGACTTCAGAAACTGTAGACTTATCTAGTCTTGTTGGTACTGACGATCAGAACATTGAAAGCCTTGGTGTAAATACCACAACAAACGTATTGACTGTAGGTATTGAAGATGGTACGAGTCAGACTGTCGATTTATCACATTTAGACGACGCAGGTACTGATGACCAGAATATCAATGGATCCGAACTTACAGGTACTGATCTTACCATCGGTATAGAAAATGGTACCTCAGAAACCGTAGACCTATCAAGTTTAGTAGGTACAGACGATCAAAATATTGAAAGCCTTGGTGTAAATACCACTACAAACGTATTGACTGTAGGTATTGAAGATGGTACGAGTCAGACTGTAGACTTATCACATTTAGACGACGCAGGTACTGATGACCAGAATATCAATGGATCCGGACTTACAGGTACTGATCTTACCATCGGTATAGAAAACGGTACCTCGGAAACTGTTGATTTATCAAGTCTTGTTGGTACTGATGACCAGAATATTGAAAGCCTTGGTGTAAATACCACAACAAACATATTGACTGTAGGTATCGAGGACGGAACGAGTCAGACTGTAGACCTGTCCCATTTAGACGACGCGGGTACCGATGACCAGAATATCAATGGATCCGGCCTTTCAGGTACAGATCTTACCATCGGTATAGAAAATGGTACCTCGGAAACTGTAGACCTATCAAGTCTTGTTGGTACTGATGACCAGAATATTAGCGGATCAGGCCTTGCAGGAACAGATCTAACTATCGGAATAGAGAATGGTACTTCAGAAACTGTAGACCTTTCCAGTTTAGTAGGAACAGACGATCAGAACATTGAAAGCCTTGGTGTAAATACCACCACCAACGTATTGACCGTAGGTATCGAAGATGGTACGAGTCAGACTGTAGACTTATCACATTTAGACGACGCAGGTACAGACGACCAGAATATTAGCGGATCAGGCCTTGCAGGTACGGATCTTACCATCGGTATAGAAAACGGTACCTCGGAAACTGTTGATTTATCAAGTCTTGTTGGTACTGATGACCAGAATATTGAAAGCCTTGGTGTAAATACCACAACAAACATATTGACTGTAGGTATCGAGGACGGAACGAGTCAGACTGTAGACTTATCACATTTAGACGATGCCGGAACAGATGATCAGAATATCAATGGATCCGGCCTTTCGGGAACAGACCTTACTATTGGAATAGAAAATGGTACCTCAGAAACTGTAGACCTTTCAAGCCTGGTAGGTACCGATGACCAGAATATCAATGGATCCGGACTTTCGGGTACAGACTTAACTATCGGAATAGAGAATGGTACTTCAGAAACTGTAGACCTATCTAGTCTTGTAGGTACAGACGATCAAAATATTGAAAGCCTAGGTGTAAATACCACTACAAATATATTAACTGTAGGTATCGAAGATGGTACGAGTCAGACTGTAGACCTGTCCCATTTAGACGATGCTGGTACCGATGACCAGAATATCAATGGATCCGGACTTTCGGGTACCGATTTAACTATCGGAATAGAAAACGGAACGTCTGAGACCGTAGACCTATCAAGTTTAGTAGGTACAGACGATCAGAATATTGAGAGCCTTGGTGTAAATACCACTACAAACGTATTGACTGTAGGTATTGAAGATGGTACGAGTCAGACCGTTGATCTATCACATTTAGATGACGCGGGTACAGATGACCAGAATATCAATGGATCTGGCCTTTCGGGTACAGATCTTACTATCGGAATAGAGAATGGTACTTCAGAAACTGTAGACCTATCAAGTTTAGTAGGTACAGACGATCAAAATATTGAAAGCCTAGGTGTAAATACCACTACCAATGTATTGACGGTAGGCATCGAGGACGGAACGAGTCAGACTGTAGACCTATCACATTTAGATGACGCGGGTACAGATGACCAGAATATCAATGGATCTGGCCTTTCGGGTACAGATCTTACTATCGGAATAGAGAATGGTACTTCAGAAACTGTAGACCTATCAAGTTTAGTAGGTACAGACGATCAAAATATTGAAAGCCTAGGTGTAAATACCACTACCAATGTATTGACGGTAGGCATCGAGGACGGAACGAGTCAGACTGTAGACCTGTCACATTTAGATGACGCGGGTACTGATGACCAGAATATCAATGGATCTGGCCTTTCGGGTACAGATCTTACTATCGGAATAGAGAATGGTACTTCAGAAACTGTAGACCTATCCAGTCTTGTAGGTACAGATGACCAGAATATCAATGGATCTGGGCTTTCGGGCACCGATTTAACGATCGGAATAGAGAATGGTACTTCGGAAACTGTAGACCTATCCAGTCTTGTAGGTACAGATGACCAGAATATCAATGGATCTGGGCTTTCGGGCACCGATTTAACGATCGGAATAGAGAATGGTACATCAGAAACTGTAGACCTATCAAGTTTAGTAGGAACAGACGATCAGAATATTGAGAGCCTTGGTGTAAATACCACTACCAATGTATTGACGGTAGGTATCGAAGACGGAACGAGTCAGACTGTAGACCTGTCACATTTAGATGACGCGGGTACTGATGACCAGAATATCAATGGATCAGGCCTTTCGGGTACAGATTTAACTATTGGAATAGAAAATGGTACTTCAGAAACTGTAGACCTTTCAAGCCTGGTAGGCACAGACGATCAGAATATTGAGAGTCTTGGTGTAAATACCACTACAAATATATTAACTGTAGGTATCGAAGATGGTACGAGTCAGACTGTAGACTTATCACATTTAGACGATGCCGGAACAGATGATCAGAATATCAATGGGTCTGGCCTTTCGGGAACAGACCTTACTATTGGAATAGAAAATGGTACCTCAGAAACTGTAGACCTTTCAAGCCTGGTAGGTACAGATGACCAGAATATCAATGGATCTGGCCTTTCGGGTACAGACTTAACTATCGGAATAGAGAATGGTACTTCAGAAACTGTAGACCTATCTAGTCTTGTAGGTACAGACGATCAGAATATTGAGAGTCTTGGTGTAAATACCACTACAAATATATTAACTGTAGGTATCGAAGATGGTACGAGTCAGACTGTAGACCTGTCCCATTTAGACGATGCTGGTACCGATGATCAGAATATCAATGGATCTGGGCTTTCGGGCACCGATTTAACTATTGGAATAGAGAATGGTACTTCAGAAACTGTAGACCTTTCCAGCTTAGTTGGTTCTGATGATCAGAATATACAGAGTCTGGGCGTAAATACAACCACAAATATCCTTACCGTGGGCATTGAGAATGGTAGCGGCCAAACGGTAGACCTGTCACATCTAGATGATGCCGGTACGGATGATCAGAATATTGAGAGCCTGGCGGTAGATACCGGCACCAATATCCTAACTGTAGGTATTGAAAATGGTACGAGTCAGACCGTAGACCTATCTCACTTAGATGATGCAGGAACAGATGATCAGTTTGATGATGAGGTTTCTTTACGTACGCCTATTGATGTTGATGAGGGAGGCGAATCTTCGCCTACGGATGAGACTACTGTAGAAGAGGTGATCCAGGCAATAGCGCCTATCACTTCTAAGGCAGCCAGGATCTTTTATCCGCCGTCGATTGCAGTTGACGCCTCAACCAACGGAACTTTTAATATTGACCTGTATGCGCAATATACAGCTCAGTTTGGGACGCCTACAGTAGCTAGTTCAGGAGCTCCTGCGGCTGTTCCTACCTACGCGGCTAACGAGCTTTATTACTATGTTACTTATGCAGATCCTGCGGTATTCAATACGGGTACAATGAGTATTGATGCCAATGGGGTGCTTACCTATACCATTATAGGCCAACCAGCAGACTATAACTCCTTGATCAATGTGGTTTTTGTAGTTCAATAATAATCGATAAATAGATCAACCAAGCTTTGAGATCCGCTCCCAGATACAAGTTGCTTCTCCTCAGTTTTGTTTTTACAATACTGGGGATTGCTGCATCTAACGCCCAGTTTTTGCTGCAGGCGCCCAATGGAGGCGGGCAAAGCAACTATCGTTGGTACGAAGCTTCAGATACCAGTACGGTACTCAGTACAGACTTTTTCTATGAAACCAGCGTACCTGGCGTATATTTTGCAACCTACGATGGGACACTTTGTGGCTCTAACGCTACCGGGTATTTTATTCTAACAGATTGTAACGCTCCTGATAACCAGGTAACTTTAGATATTTCTGCCAATGTAAATGGGAGTGCAACTGTTAGTTGGAGTCCGACTGTTTCTGGTGACCAACTGAGGCCGGTAGTGACCTCGACTACCACCGTAGTTGAGTATACCGCTACCATTACCAAGGCGGGCAATTCGTCAATATTACCACGCTTTACTGTGGTTTGTTTGGCACAAGCGGCTACCTTGGTTGATGATTTCGTTACGGTCAATGAAGATGAGTTTATTGATGTACCTATTTATGACAACGACCTTAATTTACCCATTACAGGGACTTTAACGGCTACCGATCCTCCAAACGGAACAGTGAGTATTAACGACAGCGGTACTCCAAATGATCCTACAGACGATATTTTGACCTATACTCCTGATCCTGATTACAACGGACCAGATTCATTTGATTATACGGTTTGTAACACCATTGGAGATTGTAGTACAGCCACAGTTACTGTAGATGTATTACCAATTGTAGATGCAATAGATGATGCCGTTGCAACAATTGAAAATCAATTTGTAGATATTGATATCCTGGCCAATGATAACGATATTCCTACTTCGGGATCATTGACAACAACCAACCCCTCCAACGGTGCGGTAACCATAAACGACGGTGGAACGCCTGGCGATCCTTCAGACGACTTCGTGACCTATGTTCCCGATCTCGGATTTATTGGTACGGATACCTTTACCTACACCATTTGTGACGATAGTGGAAACTGTAGCACAGCTACGGTCACCATTGTAGTTAATCCAATTGGAGCTGATATCGACAGGGATGATGATGGTATTGTTGATAGTTTTGAAGACCTTGACCTGGATGGTGATGGAGATCCTGCTACCAATCCAACAGATTCAGATGGTGATACTATTCCGGATTACCTGGATATAGATAGTGATAATGACGGTATCCCAGATAACGTTGAAGCCCAGACTACCGCAGGCTATGTTCCTCCTAGTGGAGTAGATGCCGATGGCAATGGTTTGGATGACGCCTATGAAAATGGAGGTGGACTAGGTATAATTCCTATAGATACAGATGGTGATGGCCTTCCTGATTATCTAGACGACGATAGTGATGATGATAGTGTACCTGACGCCATCGAAGCTCATGATTACGACCAGGATGGTGTGCCAGATGTGACCTTGATTGGTTCTGATAAAGATAATGACGGCCTTGACGATGGTTACGAAGGTAGTACCGCGATAGATATCGATGTAAACGATGAAATTAACAGCCCCTATGATGATCTGCCAAATACGGATAACGATGCCGAGTCTGATTACCGGGATACTGACGATGACGACGATCTTGTGATGACTATTGATGAAGATATTAATGGCGATGGAGACTACTCCAATGACGATGTTGATTCAGATGGGATTCCGGATTACCTGGAACCTAATTTTGATGGAGACGATGTTGAGGTCTTTAATGTGATCACACCTAATGGTGATGGTATACACGATGTGCTGCGTATCGGAGGATTGGAAAATTATCCGAATAACACCATAAGAATTTACAACAGGTGGGGAGTATTAGTTTACACTACCAGGGCCTATAATACGGCAGGAAACGTTTTTGATGGTACTTCAGAAGGAAGAGTTACAGTAGATCAGGACAATAAATTGCCTGTTGGAACGTATTTCTATATACTGGACTATGAGATTCCCGAAGAAGGTACCATGAGATCGCTCTCGGGCTATATATACATAAACAGATAACCTACGAATGCTGCGCTTAATCCCAAATATCAAAGTTGCCGTTTTGGCATTACTATTCGCCCTTTGCGGCATTGGAATGCTTTCGGCGCAACAAGATGCCCAGTACACCCAGTATATGTACAATACGGTTAGTGTAAATCCGGGATATGCAGGTTCAAGAGGGCACTTTAGTATTGCGGCATTACACAGATCGCAATGGGTTGGTTTAGACGGTGCGCCCAAAACCCAAACTTTAAATTTGCACACCCCTTTAGGATATCGGGGAGTTGGTTTTGGTCTCTCTGTAGTAAACGATCAAATAGGCCCCACTTCTGAAACCAACTTAGATCTTGATATTTCTTATACGATTCAGACCAGTCAGGATGCCAGATTAAGCTTTGGAATCAAGGCAAGCGGACACCTGCTTGATGTCCGATTTTCTGAACTAAACCAGGACCTGAGCTCACCGGGAGGACCGGATCCTACCTTGCAGCAAGACATTGACAACCGTTTTTCGCCTAATATAGGCGCCGGAGTCTATTACCATACCGAAAATTTTTATGCAGGCTTATCTGTACCACGATTTTTAGAAACTTCCCACTTTGAGGAATCTTCACTTTCTACTGCTAAAGAGCAAATGAATTTTTACTTCATTACGGGATATGTTTTTGAAATGAGTGCGTTTTGGAAGTTCAAACCCACTATCTTAAGCAAAGTAACCCAAGGAGCTCCTTTACAGCTCGATTTCTCAGCCAACTTCATGTATAACGACAAATTTATAATGGGTGCGGCTTATAGGTGGGATGCGGCTGTGAGTGGTATGGCAGGTTTTCAGATCTCACCAGAATTCCTGATTGGTATAGCCTATGACAGGGAGATAACAGAGCTGGGACAGGCAGTATTTAATGATGGTTCTTTCGAAGTGATCCTTAGGTACGATTTTATTAAGGTACTGGACAACCTCAAATCTCCCCGGTTCTTTTAGGAAATCCATTCTGATTTTAACATTTATGAAGCGCTTAACCTTTAAATGGGTTAAAGGTGTTATTTTTGTAATGTGAAAGAGGAAAAAGTAATTTTGGTCAATCAATTTGATGAACAAATTGGGACCATGCCCAAGATGGAAGCCCATGAAAAAGCAGTGCTGCACAGGGCGTTCTCAGTTTTTATATTAAATAACGAGGGTGAGCTGATGCTACAGCAACGGGCCGCTCATAAGTATCATTCCCCGCTTTTGTGGACAAATACATGTTGCAGCCATCAACGAGAGGGCGAATCGAACATAACGGCAGGCAAAAGACGCCTGAAAGAAGAAATGGGCTTCGAAACGGAGCTTGAAGAGCTGTTCTCATTTATCTACAAAGCGCCTTTTGATAATGGGCTCACAGAACATGAATTAGATCACGTTATGAGTGGCTCATACGATAGAGCTCCCGAAATTAACAAGGAGGAAGTCGAGGATTGGAAATGGATGAAACCCGAAGATGTGAAGACAGATATTGAAAGACAGCCGGAGAATTACACAGCCTGGTTTAAGATCATCTTTGAAAAATTTTACGAACACTTCATACCAAATAGTGCTGACTCATGAAAGTAAAAGTTAGTCGAAGGGCACATTTCAATGCAGCGCATAGGTTGTATCGCGCAGACTGGGAAGACCAGAAGAACGAGGCCGTTTTTGGGAAGTGCAATAACCCCAATTACCACGGTCATAATTATGAACTTGTTGTTAGTGTAACTGGCCAGGTTGATTCGGAAACGGGCTTTGTGATCGATATGAAAATCCTTAAAGACCTTATCAAGGCCGAAGTGGAAGATGCCTTAGATCACAAAAACCTGAATGTTGAGGTACCCGAATTTAAATCGCTCAATCCTACCGCCGAAAATATTGCTGTGGTTATCTGGAATAAGTTGAGACCTCATATCGATTCCGAAAAGTTACTCGAGGTTGTTTTATATGAAACCCCACGAAATTTTGTAACCTACTCCGGATAAGCATGAGCCTCAAAGTTGGTGAGCATCTTCCTGAATTTTCATTAAAAGATCAACATGGCAATTGGTTTCACTCGGCTGATTTTTTAGGAAAAAAACCCTTAGTCATTTTTTTCTATCCCAAAGATTATACTCCGGGATGCATAGCTGAGGTCTGTTCTTTTAGAGATAGCTTCGAAGACTTTACAGATCTTGGTGCCGAAGTGGTAGGCATAAGTTCCGATTCTGAGGTAAGTCATAGCAAGTTTGCCAAAAGCTACAGATTACCCTTCAAACTTTTAGCAGATCAGCGTAAAAAAGTAAGAAAAATCTTCCGTGTTGAAAACAGATTTTTTAATTTACTCCCTGGACGGGAAACCTTTGTTGCCAATAAGGAAGGAATCCTCATTATGGCTTTTAATAGTGCACTGGCTTCGAATCATGTGAAGAAGGCCATAGCGGCACTTCAAAATGAAGAATAGCATGAGCTTATATCCGTTAAAGTTTCTACCAATCTTAAAAGACCGGCTTTGGGGAGGGACCAAACTGGCCGACGTCCTTGGAAAAGATAGTCATAGTGATACAATAGGCGAAAGCTGGGAATTGTCTGGTGTTGACGGTGATATTTCCATATTAGCAAACGGACCGCTTGCTGGAACCTCTCTTACTGAACTCATAAAGACACGACCGGAGCAGATTTTGGGAAGCGATGTTATAGACAGATTTGGTTTGGAGTTTCCCATACTAATAAAATTTATCGACGCAAAAAAAGACCTTTCCATTCAATTGCATCCAAATGATGAGTTGGCAAAAGAGCGGCATAATTCTTTTGGCAAAACCGAAATGTGGTACATTATGGATGTCGAAGAACAAGCCAAATTAATTGTGGGCTTCAACAAGGACATCACCAAAGAAACATATACCGAAAATCTGGAAAATAACAGCTTACCAGATGTTTTGAACTACGAAGAGGTAAAAGATGGCGACACCTTTTTCATCAATACCGGAAAAGTCCACGCCATTGGCGCAGGGGTTTTATTGGCCGAAATTCAACAGACCTCAGATATCACTTACAGGATTTTTGATTTTAATAGAAAAGACAAGAACGGCAATTTAAGGGAATTACATACCGAACTGGCTTTGGATGCTATTGATTACACCAGGAAAGACGATTTTAAGGTAAATTATTCCAATGAACAAAACCAGTTAAACGATATGGTCAACTGCCCCTATTTTAAAACCAATTTTTTGGAGTTATCCCGGGATTTTGAGCTTTCAACTGCAGACAGAGACAGCTTTACCATCCTGGTTTGTGTTGGAGGCCAGGGGAGCGTTGAAAATGACTCAGGGTCTGTTGCTATCCAAAAAGGAGAAACAGTTTTACTACCGGCCGTTAGTGAGCGAATTTCCCTAAAGACTACGGGAATGAAATTACTGAAGGTTACGGTCTGAGAACTTCTGTTTATAACCTGGGTTCCATGTTCCATGCGTTGAGGCAAGTCTAACATTAAACTTATATATTTTTAGGGGTCCAAACCCCGCCCCGCTATAAAGTTAGCATCCTTGCCTGCAATTGGCATGCAGGACTAGGTAAAACATCAGATTGTATTGGACCATTTGAATTTGGGCCTTAAAAATCATTAATAAATTGTAGTGCATTAGCTAATAGTAGCATATACAAATAAGCGTACTTTTAAGTACTTTTGAAAAAAACTTGATAATGGCAAGCATACGAAATTTGAAGAAAGACATAAATTACGTGCTGGGAGATATTATTGAAGCCGTATATGTGGTAGAGGCCGCACAAGACAAACAGGGTTCAAAAGAAGGATCGGAGATTATTGATAGTGCCATAAACACTTTTGATGAGTTGATCGCCAAGGTGCATCAAAATGATGTAGAAGACCAAAAACTACATTTTAAGAATATCCGTAAAGAACTCGAAGAAAAGGCCACTGCGCTGGTTAAAAAACTAAATAAGCTGGAATAACCCAGTCTACCTATCACTTTTTAGTTCCTCCAGATATTTTTGCAATGCCCTGCCGTATTTCGCATTTGCCACCTCCGGACTCAAAGAGTAATACACAGAATCCAGGTACTTTATGTTGGCATCAGCCACTTCGGTAAGGGCGACATACGGAGCTACATGAGAGTCCTTATTGTTTATTGCAAAATTTAATGAATAGAGGTACCGCCTTAATAGGTTACGGTCGCTGGCTTTTTGAATAGAATCTAAGGCCAACGAATCTTTTTGTATTTCTGGATCCATTGCCCCTTGTAAGATCTCAAGATTTTCGGTGTTCATTCGAGACATCACTGAACGATATTCCTCAAGCTTTTTATGATTGGTAGAACCACTTATACTGGCATTGGTATCAAAAGTATTCCAACTTGTGTTTATTGTAATAGTCCCCGGTTCCCCGAAAAAAGTGATACGGTCGTTTACCTCATTGTTGTCGTTCTTCTCAAGATATAGGTAGAAAATTTCTGGATCTTCTAATTCCGCCTTTAAGGAAAAATTTCCGTCCCCCTCTATTGTAAGGGAATCTATACTAGTGAGTACTGAATCGGAGATTTTTTGCAAATAGAGTGTGCCTTTTTTTAACCCTTTGATATTGCCGCTTACGATCATTGTATTTTCTGTGATCTCCGAACCGCATGCCAGCAGGACAAGGCCTATTAAAATCAAAGTCAAAATTTTCCTCATTTCCACTATTTTGTGGCGCAAATATCAACAAAGTTTAGGCGCAAAACAATAGTTGCTATACAATTGCAAGTTGTTTCCTTATTTCGTTTGAATAGGCCGGTGAGGACAATAATCAATACGCAACAATCAATGTTTTCATTTAAACCCTGGAGGCAATTTCCATTAGATAGGCACATAATAGTGCACCACCCGTTCCTACAACGTAACCAAATACCGCCAGAAGTACACCCACAGAAGTTAGGGAGGGGTGAAATTCTGCTGCCACCACAGGCGCCGAAGCTGCACCACCAACATTGGCCTGGCTCCCAACTGCCAGAAAGAAATACGGAGCTTTAATGAGTTTGGCGACAAGAATGAGCAAGCCAGCATGGATGGAGATCCAAATTAGCCCGAGGACCAGCAATCCGGGGTTCTCTAAAATTCTGCTTAGGTCCATTTTCATACCGATGGTCGCTACCAAAACATAGATGAAAACCCCACCAAGTTTACTAGCCCCGGCTCCTTCGTAATTCTTAGCTTTTGTAAAAGAGAGCATTACACCAATCAAAGTGGCTATAACTACCATCCAAAAGAAATTTCCTCCTAGAAAAGACAAAAAACTCTTTGGGTCGCGAACGCTTTCAGAATTTTGGATAAGAAAATCGCTAAAATAGCCACTAAAAAAATGCGCAATTCCTACCGCTGTAAAGGCAAAGAATGCCATCATAATATAATCTTTAAGCGTTGGCACCCTGGTTATTCTTTTAGCGAATTCGGTAACTGTTACCTTGAGTTCCTCAATGGCCGAGGTATCTGCCTTTAACCAGCGGTCTATCCTTTTGGTTTTTCCCACTCCTAAAAGTAAGATTGCCATCCAGATATTTGCTCCAATTACATCTACCAATACCATCTGACTAAATTTTTCCGGATTGTATTGAAATATTTCGAACATTGCCGCCTGATTAGCTCCACCACCTATCCAGCTACCGGCAATAGTAGAAAGCCCTCTCCAGGTAGCGTCAAAATCGTTACCTCCTACGGTTTCCGGAGAGAAAATAGAAACAATCAAAATGGCTATGGGTCCGCCTATGATAATCCCGGTGGTACCAGTCAAAAACATGATCAAGGCCTTGGAGCCAAGATTAGAAATTGCCTTAAGGTCTATACTCAGCGTCATTAGAACCAGAGCTGCAGGGAGCAGGTACCTGCTGGCCATGAAATAAAGACGAGATTCATGTTCGACGATTTCAGCTGCCTCGTTCACTGTTTTCCATTCGGGCGCTATCAAACCTATGGATGTAAGGATGCCAGGAAGCAAATAGCACATTAGAACACCCGGAATGAAGGCGTAAAACTTTTTCCAAAAACCTTTTTTGAGAGAAGAGGTATAAAAAACGAAACCCAGGCAAAGTGCCAGAAGTCCAAAAACAACGGTGTCGTCAGTAATCAGCGGTTGGTCCATAAAGCGCACTTCAGTCTTGTCCAAATATAATCAAATTAAGATTGGACCAAAGCGCAGCAATCTAGATGTTTAACCAATAAGTAACTTTTAAATTGATAGATCTGAACCTGGGTGCAAACTGATCCACAAAGTAGTTGTCATTATAAACCAGGAAGAGGTCAGATAGCGGCGCAAAACGCCATTGCAGTCTTGAGTTAATGCCCAGATTATCCCGTTGATTGCTATACTGAAAAATGGTAGACCAGAAAATTGATTTACTAAAAGTGATATCAACCCCCGGGCTTAACAACCAAAGATCAGCACTTGGGTATGGATCAGGTAAAGTAAGTCGGTCATAATTCAGATCCAAACTGATATTCACTTTGGGTTGAAATCTCAACCTTGCGCCACCTCCTAAAGAATAGCGGTTGCCATTAAAAAAACGGCCCGCTGAGGCGTCTATAGAATAAGACAATACCTGTGCGCGGTTAGAGCGATATTCAATACCCCCAAAATTGAAATGATAGCCCTGATTTCCAGGAAGTGGTTCTCCGCCATCGGTACCTGTAGGATCAAAAGGTTCTGTAAGAAAGATAAATTGATTGAAAAATTCCAGTTCAAAATTAGATTGGTCCTTTAGGTCAACGTCCCATCCGGCCCTGATAAAATGATCAGTTTTATCGTAATCAAGTGTTGGCCTCCATGTATTGCTTGTAAAAAGTGAAAGCGCATGGTTGTTAATAATACCTTTAGTAGGCCAAAAAACCCTATCGAGAGAGGTAGTTAATTTCAGGATATCAGTTCTGCGTATGAAACCAAGGTCAGAACTAAATTCTTCATCAATAAAAGCCAGATCTATCCCAGTATTCCAATGCCGGGTATTCCTATTCAAAAAAGCTCCGGCAGAAAAATTACCGATATCATCGTCTGGTTGAAAAGATTTGTGCAGATAAAACTTCCCTTGCCAAACATTATCAACAGTAGCGAGATTGTAATCAATACCTACCACGCGATTGTATTCTTCTTCACGAGGCACAAAGTCATAGTCTTTAAGACTTTGGCGGTTAATAAAGAACAGGCCAATGTTAGAGCGTGAGAAGACCTTTTTCTGCAAGGCGAACATCATGTTGTTGTTCGAGGCGATTTCATTTTCCAGGTCTTCGTCTGTCTGTATATTAAAAAAACCAATACGCCAGTTCTCGTCTAACTTACCGCTCAGGCGAACGCCGCCTATGATTTTATTTTCTATAGAATTGTCTGCCGTATCCCTGGCTATTCCAATCCTTCTTGAGAAAAAGGGATTCGCATCTCTACTTCCTCCAAAACTCCCAAAGAGATCACCATTATCTATAAAGAATTGCCGCCTTTCTGGTAATCCTATTTCAAAGCGCGTGAGATTGGTGAAAATATCATCAACCTCTACATTGGAAAAATCGGGGTTGAGTGTAATATCCAAATTCAGGCTGTTCCCGATACTTATCTTGGCGTCTCCTCCCACTTGGAAATCCAGCTCACTGCTTCCTCCTTCAAAATCATCAAAGGCAATGGTATTGAAATACGGAATTACAGCCAGGGGGGTCCTGGAGCGGCCTAACGGCCGTTCAAAAAACATATCGCCCATAAATGCCAGGTTAGTCTGCACCTGGTTTTGGGGAATCCTTGTCCAAACACTTTGTTCGTTAGTCTGAAAATCAAAGCGATAACTATTAAACCGCCATTTGGTTTCTCCTTCGGCAAACTTGAAGGACGTCAACGGAATGGCCATTTCAGCCGTATAATAATTGTCATAGGTCTTGGCGTCGCCCTTCCATTTTACATCCCATGCTGTATTAAAATTGTCAAAGGAAGATCCTCCACCCGAGATTAGGGCTTCTCTACGTACACCATAGGCATTGATACCAAAGAGAAAGGCGATTGTACCATCGTTAAAGGTATCAAACAGCAAGCTGATATTGTCATTATTTCCAGCGCGGTAGTCTCGCTCAAGAGATGGAATCGTATAATCGTCTCCCTGCGTATGCTGTATAATTCCTATATACAAAGTTGTTTCACTGACCAACATCTTTATTTCGGTCTGATCTTTGGCCAGGACAGAATCTGTAGGGAAATACTGTTGGAAATCTTTGGCACTCTCAGCAATTTTCCATACCTCTTCGTCTAATACACCATCAGGCGTAATGGTTTCGGTAGTGAATTTAACCGTAAAGGATTTAGGTGCTGTTTGTGCAAAGCAAAAGAAAGAAAAGCATAAAAATGCCAGAGAACAAAACCCTTTTGACATCGTTTTTGAATTAGTCGGCAGGCCCAAATTTAAGTCAATTAAGCGTTAAAAAAATCCCAAATTTTAGGGCTTTTGGTTAAGAAAATCTTTATTCCTTTTTGTTTTTGAATTTTTTCTTCCGCTTCTTCTTAGGGTTTTTAAACAGCCGCTTAAGGAATCCATCGCGTTTTATGGGTTCACAATCAAGCTGATTCAGAACTTCCTGGCCGGGAATATCAAACCGGGCTCTGGTGATATAATCATAGTTTGGATCTTGATTGAGTTTTTGCATCAAAATAGCAAATAAAGGTAAGGCTGCATTGGCTCCCTGACCCAGAGCAGTACTGCTAAACCCTATTTCATGATTATCCAAGCCAACCCAGCTGGCGTGAACCAATTTTGGTGTAACCCCTACAAACCATGCGTCCTTGTTGTTTTGTGTAGTTCCGGTTTTTCCGGCGATATCATTTCTTAGGCCATACCTGGAGCGGATTCTGGAGGCAGTACCTTCATCTATTGTAGCTTTCATCATTTCCAGCATAATTTTTCGGTTTTCATCAGATATGGCAGATTCGGCCTCCTCGGCTGCATTATGAATGTAAACTACTTCTCCCTTACTGTCTGTGATATGCTCAATTAAATAGGGCTTTACAGGCCTTCCCTGGTTGACAAAACTTGCATAGGCCCCGATAAGTTCATCAAGGCTTATCTCCCCTGTACCCAGAGCCAATGAGGCTTGTTTAGGTAAGTTGGCAGTAATACCCATTTTTTTAGCCTGCTCTAAGGTCCTGGGGATACCCGTTTTTTCCAATACTTTTACGGCCACCGTATTTACCGAGCGACTCAAGGCCTGCTTCATAGAGTAATTTAGGAAAGTCTCATCCTCGTCTCCAGAATTGCCAGGAGACCAGCCTTCCAGGTTTTTGTACTCTACTTCTTGCGCTGAGAAATAGGTGCAGGGCGCAACACCACTTTCAAGAGCCGCTGTATAGAGGATGGGTTTAAAGGTTGAGCCTACCTGTCGCTTGCTTTGCGAAATATGATCGTATTTAAAGTATTTGAAGTTCACGCCGCCTATCCAGGTTTTAACCGCACCAGTTTTAGGATTTATAGAAAGAGAGCCCGTGTTTAAAAACTTCATATAATGCGTAAGACTGTCTATAGTGCTGGCCTCGGTAAGCTGTTCTCCCTCCCAACTGCCAAGGGTCATATTCTTCTTTACGCCTAATGAGTCCAGGGTTTTGGTTTCGCTAAGCCCGGACCGGACTAGTTTTTTATAAGCTTGAGAGTTTTTTACTGTTTTATTGACTAGTTTTTTGTTCGCTATCCACGGCGCATAATTCCCGTAACTTTTTTCGAATTGCCTTTGCAAAGACTTCATATGTATGGCCATGGCCTCCTCCGCGAGCGACTGCATTCTAAAATCTAATGTGGTATATATTTTTAGGCCTGAAGTATAAATGTTGTACTCATTCCCTTTTTCAGCCTCCATATCGCGCCATTTAATGAGTAGCTTGCGCACCTCCTCTCTAAAATAAGGCGCCAAACCGCTGTTGTGGTCATAGGGGCGGTAGTTTAATTTTAGGGAAATGTTGCTCAAACTATCCGCATCCGAAATGTTTAGAAAATCATTTTTGGCCATTGCCTGCAACACCAAATTTCTTCGGTTCTTGCTCTTTTCAGGGAATATTCTGGGATTATAGGCGTAGGTTGCTTTTAACATCCCTATAAGCGCAGCACCCTCCTCAATATTCAGATCTTTTGCTCGTTTGTCAAAGAATTTTTGGGAAGCGCTCTCAATTCCGAAAGTGTTATCTCCAAAGGAGACCGTGTTCAAATAGTGCAACAACACCTCTTCCTTTGAATAGAGGTTTTCAAGGCGACGGGCAATAAACATTTCCTTTATTTTGGTGACGACCAGTTGAAGCTTACCCCCTTGTTGTCGAGGAAAAAGATTTTTGGCCAGTTGCTGGCTAATAGTGCTTCCTCCTCCGGCAGATTGGTCTTGTAGCAGTACCGTCTTAAAGGCCACTCGTAAAAGACTCTTGTAATCAACTCCAGAGTGCTCGTAAAATCGCTCGTCCTCTATGGCTACAAGAGCATGCACTAGGTGTTCGGGAAGTTCATTATAGCTTATGGGCTGTCGGTCATAAAGAAAATATTTGCCTATAAGCACACTATCTGCAGTATAGATTTCCGAGGCTCTTTGATACTGAAATTCTGAAATAGTATCGCTATTGGGAAGTTTTCCCCAGGCGCCCCAATAAATACTTAGGACAAAAACAAAGCAAGCTAGTACCAGGCCAAGGAAAACAAGCAAGGTATATCGTAAAAATCGGGGGCGAATCTTCTTAAAAACCAAAATCGTTTTTTTTTGAAGTGCAAGATTAAATTAAAAATTTAAATTCACATCAAGCTTAACAATTGCTTAAATTTCTATTTTATACTTTTGGCCAAAACCAGACATAATGAAAAGACTAAGCCTTTTATTTTTACTTGTTTTTCAATGTTCTTTCGCAAATACACCTATCTGGTCTAAAACGGGGCATAGGGTTATTGGAGAGGTCGCAGAGCAATATCTGACCGGGAAGACCAAAAAAGCACTTAAAAAATTATTGAGAGGCCAGAGTCTGGCTGCGGTATCAACTTTTGCCGATGAAATCAAAGCGGATAGCACCTACCGCAAATTTAGCGCCTGGCATTATGTGAATATCCCGAAAGGAAAGAACTACAACGAGGTAACCCCCAGTAAATATGGCGACCTGGTTATAGGCGTAGAAAAGTGCATAGCCATTATCAAAGACAAAAAATCTACAGATGAAGACAAGGCCTTTCACCTGAAAATGTTGGTTCACCTTATAGGCGATCTGCACCAACCCATGCATGTTGGTAGATTGGAAGACAGGGGAGGAAACGACATTCAGATTCAATGGTTTGACCGGGGTACCAACCTGCATCGTCTATGGGATTCCAATATGATAGACGATTACGGGATGAGTTACACAGAATTAGCGGGTAAACTTCCTAAATGGTCAAAAAAACAACGAAAAGCTGCCCAAAGAGGCAATCTGCTCGATTGGGTTGAGGAAAGCCATCTGATGGCAGACGAAGTCTACGATTCTGTTGAAGTGGGCGAAAAGCTCTATTACCGGTATGGCTATGTTTGGTGGGGCACCCTTGAAAAGCAGCTCCTGAAGGGAGGAATACGTTTGGCCAAGGTACTTAACGACCTTTTTTAGTACTTCTAATTCCTGTTATTCTTACCATTTATCCCAATAATCAGAAACTTATCGAATTGTAATACCTTGGCATAAGATTTGAAGTTATATTACTGAAGTTCGAAGCGAGGAAATTAGCGAATTTACCCGAACGCTAAAGGCAGTGGATAACTTGGTATAAGGGTACTAAAAAATCGGTTTTTAAAGCCGATTTTTTATTTTATCACCCTAAAGGTAAGATTTATACGCTCCCCAACCGGTTTGGCCGTTTTAGGGATTTGATGCAACCAGAAGTGCTGAGTTTCTCCACGCATTATCAGCAGGCTGCCGTGCTCTAAAAGAAGTTTGTGTTTAAGCTTAACATCTTTTCGATGCTTTAGGCAGAAAAAGCGCTCCTGACCAAGGCTCAAGGAGGCGATAACCGGATTTTTTCCCAATTCCTTTTCGTCATCAGCATGCCAACCGTTACTGTCTTTTCCATCTCTATAAAGATTTAGGAGGCAAGTCGTAAATTCAGTTTGACTTTGAAAGCTTATCAATCTTTTTAATTCAAGAAGTTCTTCTGAAAAGACCAGGGGGTGCATAGTGATATTGGAGTAGGAGTAGGGTTTTTGGTTGTTCGCATAAAGAGCTGTTAACCTGGGTTGTGCGTATTCCTTTCCGAAAACCTTGATCATATCCTGCCTCCAGGGAGTATCTTGTTTCAAGCGAGTATAATAAAAATCGGCCTTTTGCCGGTTTAAAAAACCGGGGAAATATCGAATATCGCTATCCGGAAGTTCTAAGCTGATCTCTTTTTGATAAGAAGCCTGCACTATTTTAATACTGTTTTTAGTTGTTTTCTATAAGCGGAAGGGTTTTGGCCGGTAAATGCTTTAAACGATTTATTAAAATGAGAAAAATTGTTAAAACCACTTTCAAAGCATACTTCGGTAATGCTAATGGGCTGTTCCGCCAATAATTTAGAGGCGTGAACCAGGCGATATTCATTTAGGAACTGTACAAATGTTTTATTCGTGATCTTTTTAAAATAGCGACAAAAAGAGGGTACGGTCATACTCACCATGTTTGCAATCTCGTCTAGCGTAATTTCTTCTTTAAAATTGCTTTTTACATGATTGAAAACAATATTTATTCTTGTGTTGTCCTTTACCTCGGTCTCCAATGAAAACCCTTCGGCATTCAATATCTTAAATTCCTGAGAATTTCCAAGTTCATTTAAAATATTGAGGATAGATAAAAGGCGTAGAAAGTCTGTTTGCTGTTCTAAAAGCTCCATTTTTGAACCAATACTATCCTTTGCACTTCCATAAAAGGCAATTCCGCCCTTGGCGACTTCAAACAATTCCTGAATTTTCCGCATCTCCGGAATGTTGAAAAAATCGTTCCCCAGAAAGTCGATACGCATTTGCACGACAATCTCACTCTTATTTCCCGTTAAATTATCTGTCAATCCACAATGAGGCAGGTTGCTACCAATTAAAATTAGATCTCCATCCGTATAATACGACACATGACTTCCTATCTGTCTTTTTCCCGAACCCCCGTTGACATAAACCAGTTCTATTTCGGGATGATAGTGCCAGCTATTGTTTTTATTTAATCGTTCTTTATCAAATTTCTGGTAAGTAAATGAATGCCCGAAGTTGGGAGCGATTGCTTCGAAAGTAGGTTTTTGTTTTATCATGTCTCATTCTTTTTGATAGCATAAAGTTAGCTAGGGTTAGCTATTTTGAACTCTACAAAATTATCCAAATTATATGTTATATTACCCCTTAACCTTTTTTTAACCTATTAGCTAGTTAAAATAGCATATAAATATGAAAAAACTGTAGTAGTTGCCCTGAGAATTGCGCTGTAGGTTTGTGATGTCAATTATTCATGAATCTAAAAAACAAGACGTTATGAAAGCAATCTTGAAATTCACAACAGTAGCTGCTTTTCTATTGATGGTTTCAATAGGAAAAGCCGAAGAATCGAAATCTGACCTTTTTGTTGAAAAAGAGGAGAAAAGTATGGTTTTTAAGTTAGACGCTCAGGTAGGTAAAGCAATCTTAAGGTTTGCAGATGCCAATGGCACGCTTATTTTTTCTGAAAGCATTGCCCAGAAGATTGAATATTCTAAAAAGTTCGACCTTAATAACCTTGATCAGGGTGAATACACCTTTTCCATAGATGATAAACTAAAAAAGGTGACCTACACACTTGAGTTAACCCGCAACGAAGTTAGAATCATCAAGAAGAAAGAGGTTGCCAAACCGGTGTTCAGAAAAAAAGAGGACAGGGTTTTTCTTAACCTTCTTAATCTAGATGGTGACAAGGTTACCGTAAAAGTAGTCGACAGCCGTGATAGGGTACTCTTTAAGGAAGTTTTTGAAGGCGAAATGCTAATTGAAAAGGCGTTTAACTTCGAGGAAGCCTATAAAGGCCGTTATACCGTAGTGGTAAGCGATAGCAACTCCACTTATTACGAAACCATGGTAATCAGATAGTAAGTTTAGTTAATTTTAATTTGAAAGGGGGGCTTTTTGTAAGTCCCTCTTTTTTATTGTACAAAGCGTTTAAGACGCTCCCTTTTATGTAGGGGCAGGGCTTCATTAGCAATTGCAAGTCTAAGGAGTTGCGTTTCTTTTTCGCGAGTATAAAGCAGCTGAAAAAACTGTTTTACAGTAAGTGGGTTTGTTGCCCTTTCTACCAAAGTGACTGCATCTCCTGCTGTAACGCTGCCCTCTTTTAAAACACGTACATAAGCACCTGGATACCCATGATCTATAAATTGTTTGAGAATTTCCTGGTTACCAAAACGTACTCCTAATTTATAACAGGGTTCCCGGGGTTGCGACACCTGCACCAGGGCGGAACCTATCTCAAAAATGTCACCTATACGAAGGCTGCCTTCATCAAGCCCTGAAACCGTTAAGTTCTCACCAAACATACCCCAATCCCATTTCAGGTCAGGATATAACTCCTTCCAGTAAGCGTACTGTTCTGTAGGGTATAAATAACAAGCCTTGTCAATACCTCCATGCACTTTTCTATTTGCAATGGTATCTCCCTTCACTTGTTCACTTTCAAGTTTTAGAGGTGCCTGGCTTGGGTATTTATAAATTCCTGTTTGTTCTTCTTTACCATTCCAAATAATGGTGGTTAGGCTTCCGATATTTGTTGAGGTCACTTTCATACCCTAAAAATAAAAAAACCGCCATTGAAAATGGCGGCTCAGGGCATTTATTAAAAGGGTCAGTTAGTTTTCCTGCTGTTCCAGCCTTTTAGTCATGGTAAATCCAACAAACAATCCTGCACCTGCCATTAGGAAAATAGTTCCTGGGTAGGCCACTTCATCATCCATGCCCAAAGTATAGGTCATAAATGAGGCTATGAATATTGCAATGCCAATTCCCATTAATAATAAGGCAAGGTTAAGGATTAAAATTTTCCAGAATGGAGCTGTACCTTTCCGCTTTCCCTGAACAAAAATACTGGCTTCGGCCCCTTTTTCTATGAGGGCTAAACGTTCTTTATTTCTTGTAGAAAAATACAGATAAAATACTCCGAAGACTGCTCCGAATATGAGTGCTATAATAATTACTTCTCCTCCCATTTGATTGACTTTTTTATGATTAAACATTTGGTTCACTGCGTATGACGGATTATTTTTCAAAGAGGTTACAACAATATTGTTTTTTTTTATTTTATGTAACCTCTATTGCCATTTGATCGTCATATCATTGTAAATGAGCCAAAATTTAGACCAACAACAAATAACCCTGGCTTTAAAAGGAGATGCCAGGGCGTTTTCGGTGCTTATAGACCGCTATAAGCACATGGTTTTTACAATGGCGCTACAGATTGTAAAGAGTAGGGAAGACGCTGAGGAAGTTGCTCAAGATACCTTCTTAAAAGCTTTTAAAGCTTTGAAGACTTACAAGGGTGATGCAAAATTCTCAACCTGGCTATATAAAATTGCGTATTACAGGAGCCTGGATTATTTAAAAAAGAATAAACGCAGCATTAAAACAACGATGATTGATATTTCTGAAGAGTATAATATTGCATCTCTAGACAGTGCGATGGACGGACTGGAGGCTGAAGACAGAAAGGTTGCTGTGAAAAGGGCCATTCAGAAATTGCCTGAAGACGATGGTGTTCTCATTCAATTACACTATTTTGAAGAGTTGTCTTTAAATGAAATTTCGGAAGTGATGAACATATCTGCCAACACGCTAAAGGTTCGTATCTTTAGAGCACGAAAGCGACTGGCCGAATTGTTAAAAAGTACTTTAGAACCTGAAATAATTAGTAATTATGGCGGAAAATAGCGAAAAAGAGCTCGATGCTTTTATAAAGAAGTCCGTAAAACAAGCGGGTCTTGAAGAACCATCTTTAAATTTTACCACAGCGGTGCTTTCGCGTCTCGAATCACAGAAGAGCCCTTCGGTTACTTCCTATAAACCTCTTATATCCTGGCAGAGTTGGACTGTTATAATTGCCATTTTTTCCGGTTTGGGTGTTTTAATATTATTTGGCTGGATTGATACCGGAATTAGCTGGCCTGAGCTCCTTAATGATAGATTAGGAGCACTTTCAAGACCCGAGTTCTTAGATAAAATCACCAATATTGGTCTGTCTAATACCGTGGTTTACAGTGTTTTGGGCCTTGCCATCCTTTTCTACGCCCAAATTTGGCTCTTAAAAAATCATGTAGATAAAAAATACGCGATATAAACCACTCAAGCACCTCAATAATAACTTTATAAATAACTAAAGGCCCAGGCCATTAGCCCGAATTGAAGCGGAATTCTTAGAATTAAGATCCACTTTGGAATACCCGCGCCTGTTTTTTCACTTTCCAGCATATAAATATGAACCAAAAGAAAAACAAGAAGCATTAAAATAAGGCCATAAATGCTGTAATTGTGTAGAGCCTGGATACACACGCCAAACCCAAGCAAGATCTCCGCCAGGCCACTTAAGTATACCAGAAGTTTTGGTTTTGGCAGATAGCGGGGCATTATCCTTAAATACATTTTAGGTTTATAAAAGTGGAAAATGCCGGCGACTACATACATCGCGGCCATGAGATAAAGGTGCCAGGGATACTGCATGATCAAAAATACGAAAAGAAAAAAGCATCGTCTTTATAGTAAAAGAGATGCTTTTTAAGTTCAAGTCCAAGTCAAATGTCTGTACGAAATACCATTACAGATTATTTCCTACTTCGTACTTCCCACTCCCTATTTCACCATTTCGTAACTGCGCTTTATAAACTTTGTGAGCTCTTCTCCTTTAAGCAGGCCTTTAGAAAGGCGGGCAAGATCAAGAGACTGATTGATTAAGCGCTCTCGCTTCTTAGCGGTTCTGGTGTTTAAGATTTCACCTACTAATTCGTGATTGGTATTGACAACAAGATTGTACATTTCGGGCATATTTCCCATTCCAAACATTCCGCCGCCACCGCCAGTACGCTGCATATCCTTCATTCTTCTCATGAATTCGGGTTCGGTAATGATAAAAGGGGCAGCGTTGCTATCCATAGCTTCCAGTTGTACGGTATAGCTTTTGTCGTCTATAACTTCCTCCAAATTTGTTTTGAGTTTGTCTTTCTCCTCATCAGACATTTTTGAGATCTGAGTATCCTCTTTTTTGATAAGGTTGTCTAAGTGATCTGCATCTACCCTGGCAAACGTAACTTTCTCCTTAGAAGTTTCAAGCTTTTGCATTAAGTGTGGAACAATGGGCGAATCCATAAGCAATACCTCATAACCCTTGGCCCTGGCCGCTTCAATATAACCGTGTTGCTCCTCTTTGTCTGAGGCATACAAAATAACAAGTTTGTCGTCTTTGTCGGTCTGGTTGGCCTTGATCTTTTCCTCTAATTCTTCGAAAGTCAGGTAAGTGCCATCTACCGTAGGGTATAAAGCAAATTTTTCGGCCTTTTCAAAGAATTTCTCTTCAGAAAGCATTCCATACTCAATCACCATTTTGATATCATTCCATTTCTTTTCAAAATCTTCCCTATCCTTTTTGAAAATAGAATTTAGCTTGTCTGCCACCTTTCGCGTAATGTAGGAAGCAATCTTTTTTACGGCTCCATCGGCTTGCAGGTAGGAACGTGAAACATTTAAAGGTATATCTGGGGAATCAATTACTCCTCTGAGCATCGTTAGGAACTCAGGAACGATTCCTTCTACATTGTCGGTGACAAAAACCTGATTCTGATAGAGTTGAATCCGGTCTTTTTGAACGTTCAAATCATTGGTGAGTTTAGGAAAATATAGGATTCCTGTAAGGTTAAAAGGGTAGTCTACATTTAGGTGGATGTTAAACAAGGGCTCTTCAAATTGCATGGGGTAGAGCTCCCTGTAAAAAGCTTTGTAGTCATCTTCCTTTAGTTTTGCCGGCTTTTTTGTCCATGCAGGATTAGGGTTATTTACGATGTTATCTACTTCCTCGGTTGGGGCCGGATCGTCTTCTTTCGCATCTTCGGGTTTTGGTAAGGTTTCTGTCCGCGTACCAAATTTTATAGGAATTGGCATAAACTTGTTGTACTTACTCAACAACTCGCTAATTCTGTTTTCCTCGAGAAATTCTGTAGAATCCTCAGCGATATGTAAAATGATTTCGGTACCATGGCTTTCCCGTTTGGCTTTCTTAAGACTAAACTTGGGCGAGCCGTCGCATGACCAGTGTACTGCTTCGGCATCTGTATAACTCTTGGTAATGATCTCTACTTTGTCAGCAACCATAAACGCTGAGTAGAACCCAAGGCCAAAATGCCCTATAATGCCGGCATCCTTGCCGCTGTCCTTATATTTATCAAGAAACTCTTCAGCACCAGAAAAAGCTACCTCGTTGATATACTTTTTCACTTCTTCCTGTGTCATTCCCAATCCCTGATCGAGGATATGTAATTTCTTAGCTTCCTTATCTGCTTTGACCTCAATAATTGGGTCGCCAAGTTCAATTTTTGCTTCTCCTATCGAAGTCAGATGCTTTAATTTTAAGGTGGCATCTGTAGCATTTGATATCAATTCTCTCAAAAAGATCTCATGATCACTGTAAAGAAACTTCTTGATAAGGGGAAATATATTTTCAACCGAAACATTGATTTTACCTGTGGCCATATGTCTGAATTTTAATTTTTAAGATTATAAATTCCCTATTTCAAAAAAGATACCATAGGTACCAAGGCTGCCAAACTGACACCTGAAAGTACATACCTTGTCTAAGATGCAAATATTTAACATATTTTTTTGTTTAATAAATTTGGATAAACATTAAACATTTCTTATTTTCGTGTAGTGATTATCAATGACTTAGTTGCTATGAAGGAGTTGCTAATGTTTTGTAATCAGTTTGTTTATTAATTGGTTAGGTTGTTTGAAAAGCGTGCTTTCCCAAAAAGCGCGCTTTTTTTGATGCCGATAAGACTGCCAATGAGTACC
Source organism: Flavobacteriaceae bacterium (assembly GCA_965212595.1). Classification (GTDB taxonomy): domain Bacteria; phylum Bacteroidota; class Bacteroidia; order Flavobacteriales; family Flavobacteriaceae; genus Poritiphilus. Next base: position 312,790 of record CBDBVE010000007.1, on the reverse strand, counting down.
TAATATTATTCTGTTTATCATTTATTTTATTTAGTTAAACAATACTCTGAATTATGACAGCAAAGAAATCTACCGGGACTACACTTGAAGAAAAGATCATTGCAATGTATATGAGCTACGTTCTGGAAAACGAGGCGATTCCGAAATCTGTTTACAAATTTTGCAAGCTTAACAATATTAAGGAGACCGATTTCTATTCGGTTTTTGGGTCGCTCGAGGGACTTCAGAGATTTATTTGGGTTAAAATTTATGACAAGACTATAGATCTCATAGAAAAGAATAAGGAGTATCAGCAATATGCCAACCGTGAAAAGATGCTTGCCTTTTTCTTTTCGTTTTTTGAGTCGCTTACCCTTAACAGAAGCTATGTGCTTTTCACGCTCGGTGAACATAGCAATGGCTTGAGAGGTCTTGAACAACTAAGAGGCTTAAGAAGCTCAATAAGAGGTTATGCCGAAGAGCTTATTGAGGAGCGAAATGCTGGCAAATCCTTAAAAATCTCTAAGTACAATCCCAAAATCTTTTCGGAAGGAGCCTGGTTTCAGTTCTTGTTTCTTCTGAAGTTTTGGATGGATGATGCCTCCGCAGATTTTGAGAAGACCGATATAGCCATAGAAAAGTCGGTAAATACCATTTTTGATGTTTTTGATAATACTCCTCTTGATCGTGTGATCGATTTTGGAAAATTCCTTTTTAAAGAACGCTTTGCTTAAGTATTACCTAATCGCTGTGGTATGAAAACATTGGATAGGATTCCTACTGGTAAAATTGAACGGGCCGGACAACTTGTCAAAACCGGTTTCAAGGTGGGTGGAAACTATGTCAAGTACTATGGAAAGAAGTTAGTAGACCCCGAATTAGGCAGAGAGGAACTCAACGAAGAGAATGCAACAGACATTTACGACGGCCTTAAAAACCTAAAAGGCAGCGCGTTGAAGGTGGCGCAAATGTTGAGCATGGAAAAAAACCTACTTCCAAGAGCTTATGTAGAAAGGTTCTCCCTGGCCCAATTCTCAGTTCCCCCTTTATCTGCGCCTTTGGTCAGGAAAACATTCAAAAAGTACTTTGGTAAATTTCCGGAGGAGATCTTTGACCAGTTCGAGAAAAATTCGATCAACGCAGCTAGCATTGGACAGGTCCACCGCGCCACAAAGGAAGGTAAAGAATTAGCAATCAAGATCCAGTATCCTGGAGTGGCAGATAGTATTAGTAGTGATCTTGCCCTTGTAAAACCTATTGCACTCCGGATGTTTAACTTAAACAGACAAGATTCCGAAAAGTATTTTAAGGAGGTAGAGGGGAAACTAATCGAGGAAACAGACTATTTGCTGGAATTGGAGCAGAGCCATTACATAACCACGGCATGTGCGCATCTGCCTAATATTGAATTCCCTAAATATTACCGGGAACTATCCGGACCGAGGATCCTTACAATGGATTGGATGAAGGGACAGCATTTGAGTGAATTTACCAAACGTCCTTTCAAGCAGGAACTGGGTGATAAATTAGGACAGGCCCTATGGGATTTTTATATGCTGCAGATGCACGGCTTGCGAAAGGTACATGCAGATCCCCATCCCGGAAATTTCCTGGTTAGCGATAGAAACACCCTGATAGCAATTGATTTTGGATGTATTAAGGAAATTCCCGATGAATTTTACATTCCTTATTTTGAGTTGGCACACAAAGACAATATTAGGAATGATGCTTTCTTTACCGAAAAGTTATACGAATTGGAAATTCTTCGACCTGCTGATAGTGACAAAGAATTAAAATACTTCAAAGAACTCTTTAAAGAGATGTTACTACTTTTTTACTTCGCCCTTTAATGATAACACCTTTGATTTTGGCGCAGATGATTTTTGGGATCGCATTGCTCGTTTGAGCGAACGCTATGCCAAGGATGAACAAATTCGAAAAATGGATGGAAACAGAGGCTCTAAGCACTTTCTTTATATTAATAGAACCTTTTTCGGACTTTACAATTTGTTACATGATTTGAAAGCCACCGTTGAAGTAAATCATTTTCGACAATACCTTTAGCGAAGGTTTAAAGCCCAGATTACAGCAATTATTTTTTAGCTATCTTAGATTTGGTTAAGCCCATAGCAACCAAATACAGGGCTTTTATTTTAATGAACTAAACTAGCATTTTAATGTACAATTCAAAAATAATAGGCCTTGGTTATTTTGTGCCCGATAATGTGGTAACAAATAATGACCTATCAAAACTTATGGATACCAGTGATGAATGGATCCAGGAACGCACAGGTATCAAGGAACGCCGGCATGTGATTAAAGGAGAAGATACTACGACTTCTATGGGTGTAAAAGCGGCCAAAATTGCCATTGAACGCGCAGGGATCGACAAAGATGATATTGATTTTATTGTATTTGCTACGCTCAGTCCGGATTACTATTTTCCAGGACCCGGGGTACTGGTACAAAGAGACCTGGGAATAAAGACTGTTGGGGCTGTGGATATTCGCAACCAGTGTTCTGGTTTTGTCTACGGGGTTTCGCTGGCCGATCAATATATAAAAAGCGGAATGTACAAGAATGTACTTGTCATAGGTTCCGAATTGCATTCCCATGGCCTGGATATGACAACAAGGGGGAGAGGAGTTTCGGTAATTTTTGGCGATGGTGCGGGTGCTGCCGTTTTAAGTAGGGAAGAAGACAAAAACAAAGGCATTCTATCTACACACTTACATTCCGAGGGCCAGCATGCAGAAGAACTCTCCCTGATAGCACCTGGGATGGGCAAAAGATGGGTAAATGATATAATAGCCGATAACGACCCGAATGACGAATCGTACTTTCCTTATATGAACGGGCAATTCGTCTTTAAGAATGCGGTGGTGCGCTTTAGTGAGGTGATCATGGAGGGTCTGGCTGCGAACGGCCTGCAACCTTCGGAAATAGATATGCTTATACCACATCAGGCAAATTTGCGAATCTCCCAGTTCGTTCAAAAGAAATTTGGTTTAGGCGATGACCAGGTTTTTAATAATATAATGAGCTATGGCAATACCACAGCAGCTTCTATTCCAATTGCATTGACGGAAGCCTGGGAGAAGGGAAAAGTGAAGGAAGGTGATCTGGTGGTCCTCGCGGCTTTTGGCAGCGGATTTACCTGGGGAAGTGCTATTATCAGGTGGTAGTTTATCATAATAAAGATGTTTTATGGGCAAACGACAAGAAAAGTTAAACTCCAGACTCATTGAATTCATAAAAAATCAAAAACTCTTTTTTGTGGCTACTGCCATGGCAGACGGCCGTATAAACCTTTCTCCCAAAGGAACGGATTCGCTGCGCGTGATAGACGACACCAGGGTCTTATGGCTCAATCTTACCGGAAGCGGCAATGAAACAGCTACTCACCTGCAGTTTACTGACAGAATGACGATCATGTTTTGTGCCTTCGAGGGAAATCCTCTTATTTTGAGGCTTTATGGTACAGCCAAAGTATATCATGAAAGAGATAAAGAATGGGAGGTGCACATTGATAGCTTTCCTCCAATGTTGGGGAGCAGGCAACTGATAGATTTGAAAATTGAACTGGTTCAGTCTTCCTGCGGCTTTGGAGTGCCTTTTATGGAGTACAAAGGAGAGCGAGATCTTTTAGGGCCTTGGGCCCAGGATAAGGGTGAAGAAGGTTTAATGGAATACCGGAAACTTAAAAATACGGTAAGTTTGGATGGCCATCCGAGTGGTATTTTTGAGTGATAAAAATAAAAGAACCCTGATGATATCATCAGGGTTCTTGGATTGACAGGGGGCTGCTAAAGTCAACCAACCAATTCTTCAACAACCTTACCCGTCAATTCCCCTCTATAAAATTCCGCCACTACCTTCTTTGGTGTTACTATCACGTCTTTTTCTGGCAGAAGCTCTGTTTTTGCCGCTTCCAAAACGGTAAGAAAGTCCTGTATACAAGGTTCTGCTTTCCCAATTAAATACACCCGTTTGCAAAAAAGGACGCTCTCCTTCAAAACCAAATTGCATCGTATTGAAAATGTCGTTGAAATTAAGGCTCAGTGTTCCCTTACCCTGGGCAAAGCTGTATCGGGCCCCAACATTCACAAAGTACATAGGGTCTAATTCGAATTGCAAGGTTCTGTTCTGGCCTCTGTAAAATCCGAATACCTGAAAGGTCAGTTTTTTTGTCGCCTTAAAGCTGTTGTTCATTCTAAAGTTCCATGCCGTATTGTCTACCTCTGCTTCTTCGGTTATAATATCGTCTTCGGTTGCTGTTGCAATTTCTGCCTGAAGGCTTTCCGTAATTCCTCTTTGGGTTTGTGAAAAAAGATCAAAACTACTGTTGATGCTCCACCATTTTGTGAGTTTGTAATTTGTTGAGATTTCCAAACCGTAGGCCGAAGTATTGTCAAAATTGTCGAAAGTTAGAATGATCTTATTCAAATCTAAACGGTCTACATAAATGGCACGGTTAATTTCATCTTTAATTGTCCTGTAAAAGACCCCCGTGGTGACGCTTCCCTTTTTTAATCTTCGGGTGTAATTGGCCTCATAGGAGATTGTAAATTGAGGTTCCAGGCTGGGGTTTCCAAAGGAGGAAATCAGCGGAGAGGCCCATTCTCTAATAGGGTTAACCTGAGACAAGCCTGGCCGGTCTACCCTTCTGCTAAAACTAAATTGAAGCTGATTTTTTTCGTTGGGCGAATAGGTTAGGAAGCCCGAAGGGTACAATTGGGTATAGTTGTCCGTAAAAGACCTTACCGTATTAGTATCGGCCTTTACTTCCACATCTTCTACTCTCAGACCCAGCTGATAAGACCATTTTTCATAGGTCTGCCCAAAAGTGGCATAAGCAGAATATATATCCATCGCGTAAACGAAATCTGTGCTTGGTGTAGGTATGAGGTTCCCATTAGAATTAAAAGATAAGCCCGTTGATTGGTAATCTACCTCAGTTTCAAAATTCCGGGATTCCAGCCCTACCTCCAGTTTTGAGATTGAATCCAGCGGATTCACATAGTCCAGGTTGGCAATGGTTTGTGTTCTTCGGGTATCTACAAAGTCTTTGTAATCTGGGAAAAGAGCTGCTCCGGTGGTCTGAAAATCAGCATCCTCATCACTATCAAATCGATTGTGATCCACTTCGAGTTCAATATTATGCCCTTCTTTTTTAAATTCAAGTTTGTAGTCAAAGTTGTATTGTTGACTCAAATTCTCCCGATCGCTTCTAAAAAGCTGATTGGTATTTCTTGAGAGATCGTCATTGTATGTTACCCTGGTAGTGGCGTCGGTAATGCCGTCATAGGAGTTCTGATTGGTAAAGAAAGAAATGGTATTCTTATCGTTCAGAAAGAAATCGATGCCTATTTTATATAAGTGCGATTTATTATTGTCAAAAAAATCAAAGCGTTGACGCGAATTTTCATCAACTCTGAATATATGCCCGTTGTTTACATATTTACCAACGTTATTCCCGTAATTTCCATAGAGATTCACCTTTCCATTGCGATAATTTAGGTCAACAGAACTATTAAATTTTGCTTCAAGCCCTTTGGTCAACCCTAGGTTTACATTACCGTTAAACCCAATATTGGCATTCTTGTGGAGCACAATATTGATGATACCGCTCATTCCTTCAGGGTTATACTTGGCCGAAGGATTGGTAATCAGTTCTATAGATTTTATGGAGGTTGAAGGTATTTGGCGCAGCAATTGAGCCACGGGGACATTGGAAAGTTTTCCATCTACCATTACGCGGACATTAGAATTTCCTCTTAAGGTAAGTTCACCAGTTTGAGAATCCACGTTCACCGAAGGGATGTTGTTCATGATATCGGAGGCGGTGGCTCCGGCAGTGGTAAGGTCTTTCCCAATATTGATTACTTTCCGGTCTACTTTTTGCTCAATTGTCGTCCGTTCTGCGACTACATCAACCCCAGAAAGCTCCTCCACTTCTTCCACAAGCGTAATGACACCTAAGTCCAGTTTCCGGTTACTCTTCGAGATTGTGATTTGCTGAGAATGGGTTTTAAATCCAATAAATTGAACCTCAAAAAGAAAAGTACCCTCAGGGAGTTTCTTAACCTCAAAATTTCCATCTTCGGTGGTGATACCACCTGTAATTGTGCTTCCGTCTTCCTGTGATTTAATTACGATCGCGGCGTAAGCTACAGGCTGTTGTAACGTCTTATCTATCACTTTGCCCGTAACGGTACCTATTCTTAAGTCGGATGGATCGGGGTCGGTAACAGCAAATAAGGCGGTATAGGAGAAAAGCGCACAAAGTAAAATTACTTTGTTCATTATTGTTCGTTTTTGATTGATTGATGTTACTTACAAGACGACAAAAGGAAAGTTCTGTTACCTGGTTTAAGGCCTTTTAACAGATTTTAACAAGACGATAAGAGCTACTTTCTTGCTTTCCAGAAGATTATATTTTTGTAAAGCTGAGAAATAATACCTTTGAAGAAATAAGTCGTAACTATGCGGTATTTACTGGAGGAGAAAGAGGGGTAAAAATAAAACCCCGACACTGGGCCGGGGTTTCTTCATTGATATGCTATACTAAACACTAACCATTAACTATAAAAAATATAGCGGTATCAATGACTTTCTTTTTGGTTCTACCAATAGACGAATTTTTTTGTGATTAGTTACAGTTCTTAACACACTTTAACACCAGTGTGAAACCTATGAAAAAAACACTTGTTTTCGGTGCATCCTTAAAACCAAATAGGCATAGCAACCTGGCTATAAATAAACTCCTGGCCAAAGGAATTGAGACCACAGCATTTGGAATAAAAGAAGGGGAAGTTTCTGGAGTACAAATTAAAACCAATTTAGAGGATTTTCAAAATATTCACACCCTTACTTTGTATATGAATCCACTAAGGCAAGAAGCATATTACGATGCCATCATAGATCTTGCTCCTAAACGGGTAATCTTTAATCCGGGAACAGAAAACCCTGCTTTTTATGTATTGTTACGAGATGCCGGAATAGCCGTAGAAGTAGCCTGCACCCTGGTCTTATTGGCTACCAACCAGTACTAGCTATTTTCTAATAAGGTAGAGACCAATAAAGGTGAGCAGGCCATTGATGGGCAGCAATTCATAACCTACCGTATACCCGCCTATCCAGTCTGCGGGAATGTTAGCAATACCAACAATAGCGAGAACAGCGACAATCGCAACGATCCAGGAATAGCGATCCTTAATTTGGTATTTGGTAAAGATCCCGAAGGCAAAAAGACCCAGCAACGGGCCATAGGTGTATGTTGCGACGGTAAGCAGACCATCGATTACATTTCGGTCAAGCACATATTTAAAAGTGATCACCACCAGGATAAGTACAAGGCTCATCCAAATATGCGTTTTCTTTCGTATTTTTTTTCTGCTATCCTCCGGTCTTTTTTCAATATTCAGAAAGTCAACGCAAAAGGAGGTAGTTAAAGAGGTGAGAGCGCTATCTGCGCTACTGTATGCAGCAGCTATTAGTCCAAGCATAAAGGTGGCCCCTACGGTAATTCCCAAACCACTATTTAAGGCGATCTCCGGAAATAAGAGATCTGTTTTAGGAGCTCCATCCATCAGGGGTATTCCTATTTGAAATTTATCGGCGTAAATAAATAAAAGTGCCCCCAAAAGCATAAAAACAAAGGTTACCAGGCCAAGTGAGAGGCTAAAGGTTATCATGTTCTTTTTAGCATCTTTTAGGTTTCTGCAGGTAAGATTCTTTTGCATCATATCCTGGTCTAAGCCTGTCATGCAAATAGTAATGAACATTCCGCCTAAAAAAGATTTTACAAAGTGATTCCTGGCAAAGAAATCATCGGTAAAAAAGGTCTTATTGTATTGTTTGAACTCAGATGAAGCTAAAAAATCTCCCATACTCCAGTTGAGCTCATTCAAAATAAAATAGATCGAAAACACTACGGCAAGTATCATAAAAAGCGTTTGCAAGGTATCTGTCCATACAATGGTTTTTATTCCTCCTTTGAAGGTATATATCCAGATGAGGAGTATGGATAGGGTAACAGTAACTTCAAAAGGAACGTTCCATGCATCGAATACGAATTGTTGTAATACGATGGCAACCAAAAAGAGCCTGAAAGCCGCTCCTAAAACCCTTGAGACAAAGAAGGACACCGCACCTACTTTATGACTCACTGTACCAAAACGCTGAGCCAGGTATTCGTAGATAGACGTAAGATTCCATTTGTAGTAGACGGGTAACAGAACGTAGGCCACAACAAAATAGCCGACCATATACCCTAGGACCACCTGCATATAGCTAAACTGAGAGTCGGCCACCCAGCCTGGAACCGAGATGAAAGTCACGCCAGAGAGCGATGCTCCTATCATTCCAAAAGCTACGAGGTACCATGGCGATTGTTTTCCGGCCTTAAAAAAATCGACGTTAGAGTCATTTTTTCCTGTGAAGTAAGAAATCAATAAAAGTAAGAGGAAATAGCCGCCAATGAGCAGGAGGATGTGCGTAGCCGTCATAGAAAGAAATTTCTAATGCAAAGTACAAAAAGTAAAAATAGTACGTAATTTTGCCATTATGGAATTTTCATCCAAACTCCTGGCAAATGCTGTTGACGAAATGTCACAGCTACCCGGTATAGGGAAACGAACTGCATTGCGATTGGTGATGCATCTCCTAAAGCAGCCAAAAGAACAAACAACCAGGCTTTCCAATGCGCTTCTATTGTTAAAAGAAGAGATTAAATTCTGTAGCAATTGTCATAACATTTCAGACATGGCCGAATGTGAAATCTGTTCCAATCCAAAAAGAGATAAGAGCCTTGTTTGCGTGGTTGAAGATGTCAGGGATGTAATGGCTATAGAAAATACAGGGCAGTATAAAGGTTTGTATCATGTGTTAGGCGGTAAGATTTCCCCAATAGAAGGAATAGGCCCCCAGGACCTTACTATAGATTCATTGGTTACCAAGGTAAAGCAGGGAAAATTGAATGAGCTCATCTTTGCTTTGAGTTCTACGATGGAAGGGGACACCACTAACTTTTACATCTACAAACAACTTGAGGGCCTGGCCGTCAAAACTTCTACGATAGCAAGGGGTATTTCGGTTGGAGATGAGCTGGAATATGCCGATGAGGTTACCCTGGGAAGAAGTATTGTAAACCGCATTCCTTTTGAAGGTTCTTTGAAGGCTTCTTAACAGGAAATTATACAATAAACCTAAAAAAAAGGACGTTTTTTTATTATTTTTGCAAAATAATTACCCAAATAAGCACTTAAGATATTAATATGTCAAAATTTGAATTGAAATTGCCGCAGATGGGAGAGAGTGTAGCCGAAGCTACACTAACTTCCTGGTTGAAGGAGGTGGGCGATACTATTGAAATGGATGAAGCTGTTTTTGAAATTGCTACAGACAAGGTAGACTCTGAAGTGCCAAGTGAGGTAGAAGGTGTATTACTTGAAAAGCTTTTCAATGTAGATGATATTATCCAGGTGGGTCAGACAGTTGCGGTAATTCAATTAAATGGTGAAGTGGCAAGTACTCCTGAAGAGAACGGCCTTGAAATGAAAGTTGCTGAGGAAACCAGCCAGGAGATGCCAGTGGTAGCGGAGCTAGAAAGTACTATGGCCGCTGTCAAGGAAACCGTTAGTGCTCCTTCGCCCTCGACTGCGCCTCAACAGAGTTCCGAAAGGTTCTATTCACCACTGGTTAAGAATATCGCCAAACAAGAGGGTATTTCCATTGCAGAATTGGATAAAATTGCCGGAACCGGAAAGGAAGGAAGGGTTACTAAAAATGATATTCTTGCTTATTTGGAAGGAAAGCCAGCTGCTACGCCAGCGCCGGTTCAGCCGAATATTGCCAAGCCAGTTGAAGAAGTCTCGAAAACAGTGACTCCTGAAAAACTTAAAGAAACTCCAACCGTTCATGAGGTAAGCAGAGTTCAGAGTAGCGGAGGTGATGAAGTGATCCCCATGAGCAGAATGGGGAAGCTCGTTGCGCAGCATATGAAAGACAGCGTTGCCACATCTGCGCATGTGCAAAGTTTTATTGAAGTCGATGTTACCAATGTGGTAAATTGGCGGAACAAGGTAAAGGCAGACTTCGAAAAGCGAGAGGGAGAAAAGCTTACATTCACTCCAATTTTTATGGAAGCAGTAGCCAAAGCTTTGAAAAATTTCCCTTTGATAAACGTTTCAGTTGATGGCGATACGATAATTAAGAAAAAGAACATCAATATAGGTATGGCGGCCGCCTTGCCCGATGGGAATCTGATTGTTCCGGTCATAAAGAATGCAGACCAATTAAATTTGGTAGGTATGGCAAAAGTGGTCAATGACCTTGCCAACAGGTCAAGAAATAATGCCCTAAAACCGGACGAAGTCCAAGACGGCACTTATACCGTTACCAATGTTGGGTCATTTGGCAGTGTTTTTGGTACTCCTATCATCAATCAGCCCCAGGTAGGGATTCTTGCCCTTGGCGCTATACGGAAAATGCCTTCGGTGATTGAGACCGAAGAGGGCGACTTCATCGGTGTTCGTAGTAAAATGTTCCTTTCTCATAGCTATGATCATAGAGTGGTCAATGGGGCTTTGGGAGGAATGTTTGTGAAAGCGGTAGCAGACTATCTTGAGGCATGGGATCCAAACAGGGAGATCTAAGCCCAATTGCAATTAGGCAAACTAACTATTTTTGTACGGTCTTAGAATCCGAAATCCTATCTTTGTAAAAATTTTTTGCTATGGAGCTACAACTCAGCAAACCCATGTGTTTTTTCGATTTAGAAACAACCGGAACCAACGTTTCAAAAGACCGGATTGTTGAGATTTCTATCCTTAAACTCTTTCCAAATGGAAATAAGGAGAGCAAAACCTGGTTGGTAAACCCGGAAATGGCTATTCCTGAAGAGGCCACTGCCATTCATGGAATTTCCAATGAGAAAGTAGCTAACGAACCTACCTTTAAGATGCTTTCCAGGGAAATATACAATATGATCAAGGATAGCGATTTGGGAGGTTTTAATTCAGACCGTTTTGATATCCCGCTTTTAGCGGAAGAAATGTTACGGGCCGAAGTTGATTTTGATATGAAAAATATGGTCTCTGTTGACGTTCAAACCATATTCCACAAAATGGAAAAGCGCACCTTAGGAGCCGCTTATAAGTTTTATTGCGATAAAGACCTTACCGATGCTCATAGTGCCGAGGCCGATACACAGGCAACTTACGAAGTGCTACTGGCTCAGCTCGATCGATATCCAGAACTTGAGAATAACGTAAAGAAATTGGCAGAATTTTCTCGACGCAGGCAGTCCGTAGACTTCGCCGGTTTTATTCAGTTAGACAAAGATAATGAAGAAGTATTTTCCTTCGGGAAGCACAAAGGCCGAAAGGTTTTGGAAATCCTGGAGAAGGAACCGGGTTACTTTGGCTGGATTCAAAATGCAGATTTTCCCTTATATACCAAGAAAATACTGAATCAAATAAAGCTAAAAACCCTTAACAACAAGTTGAGCTAAGCCTTTCGCCTTTATGAAGATAATTTGTATAGGAAGAAATTATGCAGATCATATTGAGGAATTGGAAAATGAACGCCCAGCCGAGCCGGTTGTTTTTATAAAACCAGATTCGGCGGTACTTCCAAAAGAGCAGGATTTTTATATCCCTGAGTTTTCAGATGAAATTCATTATGAGGTAGAGGTGTTGGTAAAAATTAAGAAGGTTGGGAAGCATATAGATCAAAAGTTCGCTCACAAATATTACGATGAAATTGGGCTCGGTATAGATTTTACAGCTCGTGATCTGCAATCCAATCTAAAGGCAAAGGGCCTTCCCTGGGAAAAGGCTAAAGGTTTTGATGGCTCGGCGGTCATAGGACAGTGGGTATCCAAAACAAAATTTAAAGATATCAATGACCTTAACTTCTCACTACTTAAGAACGGCGAAGAAGTTCAGCGGGGCAATACCGCAATGATGTTGTGGAAAATTGATGAGCTTATAGTCTATGTTTCTACATATTTTATGTTAAAGAAAGGTGACATAATTTTTACTGGTACTCCTTCCGGTGTTGGTAAAATAAGTGCAAATGATTACCTTTCGGGCATACTTGAGAAGAAGGAACTCTTTGCGATTAAAGTTAAATAGATGATATACAATCTGGACAAAATAAAGGAAATGGCAGATGGAGATCAGGACTTCATCCACTCTGTTATTTCTGTCTTTTTAGAAGAGGTGCCGCAGGACCTTGAAGATTTGGAGAAAGCAATTGGCTCTATGGACTATGATAATGTGTATAAATTGGCACATAAGATCAAGCCAAATGTAGATCTTTTGGGAATGGAGCAAACCAGGGCGACCGCGCTTGAAATAGAAACTTTAGGCAAAAGCGAGGATAACAGGGCTGAAATTGAGCTAAAGTTTCCATTGCTTAAAAAAGATGTCCAACAAGTCATATCGGAGCTAAAAAAAGACTTTAATTTCTAATGCTTGCTGAAATCATCACCATTGGGGATGAAATCCTTATCGGGCAGATTATAGATACCAATTCTACGTTTATCGCCTCTGAATTAAACAAAATCGGAGTTTCTGTTTATCAAATTACTTCAGTTCAAGACGAAAGTCAGCACATCCTTCAGGCTTTAAAGGCTGCTGAATCCAGGGCAGATATTATTATGATTACCGGTGGATTGGGCCCAACAAAAGACGATGTCACAAAACACACCCTTGCCAGTTATTTTGAAGATACGCTTGTTGAGAACAAAGCCGTATTAGCCCACGTTGAAACCTTATTTAAGAAATACATCTCTACCCCCATTTCAGATCTTAACAGAAAACAAGCCTATATACCTTCAAAGGCAGAAGCACTTCACAATGCCTATGGCACGGCTCCAGGAATGTGGATACGCAAGGAAGCAAAAGTTTTTGTTTCTATGCCGGGAGTACCTTTCGAAATGAAACATCTTTTAAAAGAGCAGGTAATTCCAAAAATTGTTAAGGAGTTTAAACGCCCTTATATTATTCATAGGACTTTGATGACCTATGGTCTCGGAGAAAGCGCTATTGCTGAAAGAATTGAAGATTGGGAAGAAAACTTACCTCCCTTTATTAGATTGGCATATCTGCCTAACTTAGGTAAGGTAAGATTAAGGCTTACCGCGAAAGGTCAGAGGAGATCTGTACTATCCGATACCTTAGAGGCCGAAATCCAGAAATTATACCAGCTTATCGGAGATATAATTACAGGAGAAGAAGAAAAAGGTGTTATAGAGGCAGTGGTAGCCGATCTGCTTACCGCTAAGAAAAGTACGCTGGCTACTGCCGAGAGTTTTACTGGAGGAAAAATCGCGGAACGAATAACCGCTATACCTGGTGCTTCAGTGTATTTTCTGGGTGGCATTATAAGCTATGCGACCAATACCAAAATAGATGTATTAGGAGTGCCCAAAGAACTGGTAGATAAGCATTCCGTAGTAAGTTCTGAAGTGGCTGTGGCAATGGCGCAAAAGGCGAAGGAATTGCTGGGAGCAGATTATGCTATTGCAACCACGGGCAATGCCGGACCAACAAAGGGAGACTCGGATAAGGATATCGGAACGGTATATATCGCGCTTGCCACTCCCAACAGGGTATTTGCTAAAGAATTTACCATGGGAAATCACCGAACGAGAATTGTACAGAAATCGGTCCATAAAGCCTTTGAGATGCTCAAAAAAGAAATTTTAAATTTCTAGAAAAGAATGTTGTGCGTCCCGCAAAAATGATCTAAATTTGCACCCTGTTTAAAATCAAGTAAAAAGCAACGCAATGTCAAAAGTCTGTGAACTTACCGGGAAGAGAGCAATGTTTGGAAATAACGTTTCTTTTTCTATAAACAAGACCAGAAGAAGGTTCAATGTAAACCTTTCAAAAAAGCGTTTTTACATCCCTGAGGAAGATCGCTGGGTAACTCTTAAAGTTTCTACAAGAGCACTTAAGACGATCAACAAAAAGGGAATATCTGCAGTTTTAAAGGAAGCAAAGGAAAACGGATTAATCAAGTAATCCAAAATAAGATAGACCGAAATGGCAAAGAAAGGCAATAGAGTTCAGGTTATTTTGGAGTGTACAGAGCACAAAGATTCTGGAATGCCAGGAACTTCAAGGTACATTACTACGAAGAACAAGAAGAACACCCCAGATAGGATGGAAATCAAAAAATTCAATCCTATCCTTAAGAGAATGACAGTTCATAAAGAGATAAAATAAGCGATCATGGCAAAGAAGACGGTAGCAACTTTACAATCGAGTTCAAAAAGGCTTACAAAGGCCATAAAAATGGTTAAATCGCCAAAAAGTGGTGCATATACTTTCGTTGAGGCTGTGATGCCACCAGAATTTGTGAACGAATGGTTATCTAAAAAATAACAAACTGACCAAAAATATAGTGAGCCGCTTCTTTTGAAGCGGCTTTTTTTTGCTCGAAATCCAGGTCTGCCTCAATTTTTCCTTTCGCAGATCTGTCCATGATTTTACAGGCCTAATACCATTTGTTAAAGTCCATTTCATATCTTTGAAGAATCATTTTATTAGGGACATGAGCTTATTCAAAAAGATCTTTTCTACCCAGAAAAAGGAAACCTTAGACAAAGGCCTGGAAAAAACCAAAACCAGTTTTTTTTCCAAACTCAGCAAAGCCGTAGCAGGCAAGTCTAAGGTAGATGACGATGTTTTAGACAATCTTGAAGAGGTTTTGGTAACCTCCGATGTTGGGGTGGATACCACACTTAAAATTATCGAACGCATAGAAGAAAGGGTATCCCGTGATAAATACATGGGTACAGATGAGTTAAACGGCATTTTGAGGGAAGAAATCGCCGGACTCCTGGCTGAAACCAATGTAGGTGAAGCCACAGACTTTGTCATACCTGAGGGCAAAAGGCCTTATATTATTATGGTAGTAGGGGTCAATGGTGTGGGAAAGACTACCACCATAGGCAAACTGGCACATCAATTTAAACGTCAGGGCCTTAAAGTTGTGCTAGGTGCTGCAGATACTTTTAGGGCAGCAGCGATTGATCAATTAGAGGTTTGGGCAGATAGGGTAGATGTGCCAATTGTAAAACAAAAAATGGGTAGCGACCCTGCGTCTGTTGCTTTT
Source organism: Flavobacteriaceae bacterium (assembly GCA_965212595.1). Taxonomy (GTDB): domain Bacteria; phylum Bacteroidota; class Bacteroidia; order Flavobacteriales; family Flavobacteriaceae; genus Poritiphilus. Next base: position 297,679 of record CBDBVE010000007.1, on the reverse strand, counting down.
GACACGTTGAGCTCTGCCGTGACTCAAGAGGCCGATGTTGTGCTTATTGACACGGCCGGCAGGTTGCACAATAAAGTGAACTTAATGAACGAATTGGGCAAGGTAAAACGCGTAATGCAAAAAGTGATTGAAGAAGCGCCCCACGACGTTTTGTTAGTGTTAGATGGCTCTACGGGGCAAAATGCCTTTGAACAGGCCAAGCAATTTACCAAGGCCACCGAAGTCACTTCTCTGGCAGTGACCAAACTCGATGGCACGGCCAAGGGTGGTGTGGTTATCGGTATATCCGATCAATTCAAAATACCTGTAAAATACATCGGTGTAGGTGAAGGCCTGGACGATCTGCAGGTTTTTAATAAGTACGAATTTGTAGATTCTTTCTTTAATACTGAAAGTTGAGAAAACTGGCGAGTATCGGAATTCTTTTGCTCAGTACTGCAGTCTGGGCCCAAATAGAACATCCCAAAGCCAGTCCGTTTGCCCGGGTAGAACAACAAATTGGGCTTTCCAAAGTTACGGTAGAATATTCGCGTCCTGCGGTAAACGGACGCAAGATTTTTGGAGATTTGGTGCCTTACGGACGTATTTGGAGGGTTGGCGCCAATGAATCCACGAAGTTCACTGTTGATTTTGAAATTTCCGTGATGGGAAACAGCTTGCCTAAGGGAACATATGCTTTGTATGCCTTTCCCGAAAAGGAGGAATGGGAAGTGGTTTTTCATAATAATACCAGTCATTGGGGAGACGGAAGAACCGCGTATGATGCGGAGGAAGACGCCTTTAGAATTCGTGTGAAACCAGAAGATATTTCGGGTTGGCAAGAGAATTTTCTAATCGCTTTTGATCGTGTTAATCACAATGCGATGGAAATGTACTGGGTTTGGGAGAAGACTAAGATTGTAATTCCAATTACCGTTGATACCGATTCCAGAATGCGCTCCGAGATTGAGCTAAAAATCAAAGAAAATCCCAGCGCCCAGACCTTCTACGAGGCCGCTCGCTATTTGCAGGAGCAGGACAAAGATCATGCAATAGCCCTTCTTTATTTAGACAGGGCCATTGAGTTGGGGGGCGACACCTATTACTTTCATAGGGTACGGTCTTTAGTTCTGGCCGCCTTGAAAGATTACGAAGGCGCTATCACATCGGCCGAAAAGTCTCTTGAATTGGCCGACGAATTGGGAAAAGACGAGTTTGTACGTATAAATGAGAAAAACATACATCTTTGGAAACAAAAATTAAAAACCAAGCAGTAGTGAAATACATTCTTTTAGTGAGTTGTATCTTCCTTTTTTTCTCTTGTAAAGAAGGGGTAAAAGAGCCAGAAAAGGAAATTATCTTATGGGAACCTTATAATGATTCTGCCGAAGTGGCAGCGAATCAAGACCATGAGCAGGAGCGGATGCGATACAAGCTTGTCCAGTCTAAGGTTTTGGATAAGAACGAAGTATATGCTCCACTTTATTCGGAAGTATCCCAATTTTCGGAAGCAGACTATGAATTACTTAAACCCTTAATTCTAGAACGGGATATTCCCAGTATTCAATCGCAAATTCAATCTGGAAAACTGACGTACGAACAGTTGGTTTTATTTTACCTCTATCGAATTTATCATTATGAACTAGACAATGCCACTACACTAAATACTGTTATAGCTTTTAACCTAGAGGTTGTTGAGCAGGCCAGGGAAAAAGATGAAGTTTTAAAGTCTTCAGGTATTGATGGTAAACATCCCATCTTTGGCATGCCGATATTGTTGAAAGACAATATCAACATGGAGGGTATGAAAACCACGGCAGGCTCTATTGCACTTTCCTACAATGAGGGAGATGATGCTTTTATCGTGAAACAGCTCAAGAAAAATGGCGCCCTTATTCTTGGAAAGGTAAATTTAAGCGAGTGGGCCTATTTTATGTGTAGGGGATGCCCTGTGGGCTATAGCGCAGTGGGCGGACAAACACTCAACCCCTACGGCCGCCGCGTTTATGAGTCTGGTGGTTCTAGCTCAGGAAGCGGCACTTCAGTTGCTGCCAATTATGCCGTTGCGGCTGTTGGTACGGAAACCTCAGGATCTATTTTATCACCTTCAAGTCAGAACTCTGTAGTAGGTTTGAAACCTACAATCGGACTCTTGAGCAGAACAGGAATTGTACCCATATCAAGTACACTTGATACTCCCGGGCCTATGACGAAAAATGTAACCGATAATGGCATTCTATTAGACGCGATGCGTGGTTATGATGAGACAGATGAAGCCTCTGTATGGGCTCAATGGGATAGTCTTTGGTATAGAACTCCAGTGGGTTATGCCGGACTCAAGGGCAAGAAGTTTGGTGTATTTAAAAATTTGCTGGAAAGCGATTCTATTTATAAAAAAACTATAGAAAATCTCAAAGACTTAGGTGTCGAGATCATAACATTCACACCACCTGAGGTAGATATGACTGGTTTTATTAGCATTTTGAATGTGGATATGAAGAACGACCTACCAAAATATTTACAGGTATATGCAAAAAGCAATGATCAGGTCACTATAGGGTCCATCGCAGATGCGATCGAATTTAACGAGCAAGACTCGCTCAAACGAATTCCCTATGGCCATGCCCTTTTTGAAGGCATATTGGCAGATACAACCACTGCAGAGCAATTGACAGCCATTAAACAAAAGCTACAAAAGAACGGACGTACTTTTTTCAATACCGCCATGGATGAATACAAATTAGACGCTATTCTTTCCATAAATAATTATCATGCGGGCTATGCGGCAGTCGCCAAATACCCTGCCCTAACCATCCCCATGGGGTATAAGGAATCTGGAGAACCCATAAGTCTTACGTTTATAGGTAAGCAGTTTCAGGAGGGCAAGTTATTACATTTGGGAAAGGCTTTTGAAACAGCAACAGAAGCCAGAAGAATACCGGAGGGGTATCAATAAGCAGTGAACAGTGGACAATTAGCAGTTAGCAGTAAACAGTTATCAATTATCAGTTGGCAGTATACAGTTAGCAGTAAACGGTAGGCAGTATGTACTTAACAACAGAGGAAAAAAGTGCATGACATATAACAAGTGGTCAACGGATGCGAGGTTATTTTTTAAAAAGCACAATTAAAAAACTTTAGCTCCAAACAGGAATCCTGCATTCTTAGTGCAGCAAGAAGGGTTATCTTAAACTGGGGAGGGGTTTAGAACCCCAGGCAATTAAAATTTATCCAAAGTAGCATTTAAGCCCACAGCAACAGGCATAGGGCATTGAACATCGTGCAACCCGCAACTGGTATTCGATACCCTTAGAGCCAGATCCTGGCATCTTTCTCGATGTCTACTCCCGAATTTATCATTCAATCAAATCTATTATCTTCTTCCAAAGCTCAGTATCAAAGCTCGAAGGTCCGGCAAAGGCCTCACCTGCACTGTCGCCCATGCGCACGATGACGAGACCCTCGCTTGGCACCACGTAAAGTTTCTGATCGTCTTTACCAAGACCGGCAATAAGGTCATCTGGGGCACTGGGAATAAGCTTTCCTGGAAATTCCATTTCAGAGGCTGGCAGTCTATAGCTTTCTTTACCATTTAACCACCACAAATATCCATAGGCCTCATTCATTTCCTGTGATGTATTGGTCATTTCAAAGAAGAAGTCATTGTCTTCAAGGATTTGTTGATCCTCCCAGGCCCCTTCGTTTAAGCTAAGCAAGCCAAATCTTGCCATGCTACGAGCAGTGCTGAAATAGACATTGGCGTAGCCCAATCGTATCCAGGAGCCGTCCATGCCTATGACATCCCTAATTTTGGTTTTAAAGTAAGCGTCAAAATCGTCATTGATAGCCCCGGCAATAATGTCTTGCGTCAGCGTATAGGCGGCGTTGTGGTAGTACCAAAAAGTGGCTGGATCGTTTAAGTAAAAAAGGCAATCAGCATCTGTACACTGTACATCACCTGTACTATAATCCAAACCGGTTGTCATACTCAGGTGATGTATCACTTTTATTGCAGATTCATTTTGAGGTTCCAGGCTTGTCCAACCCAAACCCATATAATCGGAGGAGGAATCTCCTAATGTAAGAAACCCTTCTTGTTGTGCTATCCCTGCGGAAAAAGCTGTTAAAGTTTTTCCGGCTGAAAACCACGGATTGAGGTCGTCAGCATCTGCCCCATTAAAATAGGCTTCTAGTGCTATTCTTCCATCTTTTAATATTATAAATGCTTTGGTGTTTTTTTCTTCAAGAAATGCTAAAAGTGCCGCTTCAGCCGAAGAATCCCAACCCAGTTCTTCTACAGGACGGCTTTCCCAGGCCTCGGCGTTTATCGGAGGAAAGTAGAGACCTTCTTCTTCCGTGTCAGAATCGTTAGGCTGTGGTGTTTCCTCCATTGGGCTGGCTTGTTGCTGATCTTCCTGTGGTATTGAATCGTCGGAAGAGCAGCTAGAAAAACAAAGAACCAAGGTCAAAAAAAGTAGGTTTATTAAAGATTTCATGATTTGATGGTTTTTCTTGAGACCTCAGTTGATCTAAAAGGTTTAACGAAAAAGCCAAGAAATCATTTTAAATGGCTTTCCTTAGGCGCCAAATCGTATTTTTGCACTCTAAATAAGACGAATGCGTACAAAGTCATTGAAGAAGAACAAAATAAATGTGGTAACTCTGGGTTGCTCAAAGAACGTCTACGATTCTGAAGTTCTGATGGGTCAGCTACGAGCCAATAAAAAGGACGTTGTTCATGAAGAAGAAGGTAATGTGGTGGTGATTAATACCTGCGGTTTTATTGCCAATGCCAAGGAAGAAAGTGTCAATACCATCTTAGAATTTGTTCAAAAGAAGGAAGCCGGAGAGGTAGATAAAGTGTTTGTTACAGGCTGCCTAAGTGAGCGCTACAAGCCCGATTTAGAGAAGGAAATCCCTGATGTGGATGCCTATTTTGGGACCAGCGACCTCCCTAATCTTCTCAAGGCCCTCGGCGCTGATTACAAGCATGAACTCATAGGAGAACGCCTTACCACCACTCCAAAAAATTACGCTTATTTAAAAATCGCCGAAGGCTGCGACAGACCTTGTTCTTTTTGCGCGATCCCCATAATGCGGGGAAAACACAAAAGCAAACCCATAGAAGATTTGGTACTTGAAGCCAATAAACTTGCGGCCAAAGGAGTAAAGGAACTAATTCTTATCGCGCAGGATCTGACCTACTACGGTCTTGATCTTTATAAGAAGCGCAACTTGTCTGTATTGCTCGAACAATTGGCGCTGGTAGAAGGCATTGAGTGGATACGTCTACACTATGCCTTCCCAACAGGTTTTCCAATGGATGTACTTGAGGTAATGAAGAAGGAACCTAAGATCTGTAATTATATCGATATTCCACTTCAGCATATTTCAGACTCAATTTTGAAAAGTATGCGTAGAGGTACCACAAAAGCTAAAACCACTACCTTACTTGAGGATTTCAGGAAAGTGGTACCGGGCATGGCCATCAGAACCACCTTAATTGTTGGCTACCCTGGGGAGACTGAGGAAGACTTTAAGACCTTAAAAAACTGGGTTAAAGAAATGCGTTTTGAACGCTTGGGATGTTTTACCTACAGCCATGAAGAAAATACCCATGCCTATCAACTAAAAGATGATGTTCCCGAAGAGGTAAAACAACAAAGGGCCAATGAGATTATGGAATTACAAGCCCAAATCTCCTGGGAGCTCAACCAGCGGAAAATTGGGAAAGTTTACCGCTGTCTTATAGATAGAAAAGAGGGAAATTACTTTATTGGAAGAACCGAATATGATTCTCCTGATGTTGATAATGAAGTACTGCTAGATGCAACAAAACACTATGTGAAACAGGGAGATTTCATGATGGTGAAGATCACCGGCGCTGCAGATTTTGATCTATATGGTGAGCCTGCCTGAATGGAGCTGGGCCGTTAGTCGAGGTTTTTGCCAAATAAGCACGCTTTTTACAAGGTCACATTAGATATTAAGTTTTCAACCGTGGGATGATCATTTCCCCCCGCGGGTTCAATGGTGATATTTAAAGATTCAGCATGGTCTATGTATTGCAGCGAGATCCATTCTTGATCTGTAGGAACCAAACCCATATTAATCATCTCTCCCTCCACATCAGCCCACATTTGATATGTCTGTTCCTTATCTAACCCTGGCAATCCTTGTGAATTTACAACCACTTCTTTGGTGGTGTGGTTGACGTATGCCGTGACCTTAGAACCAGGAAGCAATTGATTCCCTACAAGAAGAAGGGGTACTACATTTGGGTTGTTTAATTGCCTGTACCTGCTGTTGATTTCTTCATAGTTAGATTCTAAACTATTTAACCGAGACTGAAGATCGGCTGTCTGTTGTTGTATAAGTTCAAGGTTGTCTTCGGCAGTCTGCCAACGTAGGTATAACCAAAAGGCGCCCAAGGCAAACAAAGCTGCCAGGCTGGCAGCCACCAGCAGCCTGGAGCGCTGAAAGCTGTTCTTTTCGGAAGTAGTTACTAAAGGTTTCGGGCCAGGTCTTTCTTCTGTAGCTTCTAGAGTTGCTCTTAAGGAATTAACGACTTTCTCTGGAGGATCTATGGCATTTTCAAAAGCCATACGTTCAAAATCTTCCTCCATTACTTTTAATTGTTCGCGAAGACCACTATCAGTTTTAAGCGCGTTTTCAACCAAAAGATGCTGATCTTCTGGGAGCTCCGCTAAAAGATAAAGCTCTAAAAGTCCTTCTTCTATGATCTTTTTCCTATCCATAGGTCATTGTTTCTATAAACAATAAAACAAACATTAGCTCCCCGCCATAACGTTCTCTTAATTGTCTAAGAGCCTGCCGCACATATGATTTGAACGTACCTAAAGGTACCCCCATTTCTTCATGGGCCTCTCTATGCGTAAGTCCGTTAAAATAGACCAATTCTATTGCCCTTTGATGATGAGCCTCCAACTTTTTTAAGCTCCCGTTTAATGCTGTATAATCAGCTTTAACTTCGTCTGTACTTTCATTGGTATATACATTCAAGTCTTCGGTTTGGATGAGCCGCCGATCTTTTCTGAGCGCGTTTAGGGTAGTATTTTTTGCAATTCTATAGGACCAGGTGTAAAATTTGCCTTTATCAGGATCGTAGGAATCTATTTTTTGCCAGATCTTCAAAAATGTTTCCTGTAGCACATCTTGGGCTAAGTCTTCCTTCCTGCACATTCTGAGTATGACACCATATAAAGCAGCAGAGTACCTCTCGTACAAGACAAAAAGAGCGCTTTTATCGCCGTCTCTAAGCCGCGTGATACAATCTATTTCCGAAGGAGCCGATGCCATAACTATGTTAAAGATATGATAAAAAAGAAAGCCTACTCATCCATGCCTGTAAAGCCTGTGTACCTAAGGTAGAAAAGTGCACATTCATTTAAACATTTAAAATTAAATCTTAAAAAACAAATCATGAAAAAAGTACTCTTTATTATTTCAACTTTGGCATTGTTCTTAGTTGCTCAGAAAACAACGGCTCAAAACAAATCTAAAGATATTGTTGATATTGCTGTTTCTGTAGACGATTTTTCTACCTTGGTTGCTGCACTAAAAGCGGCTGATTTGGTAGGAGCCCTTCAAGGAGACGGACCTTTTACCGTTTTCGCTCCTGTGAATGCAGGTTTTGCCAAAATAGACTCCAATGCCCTTAACTCCCTTTTACAACCTGAGAACAAGGAAAAGTTATCCGCTATTTTAACCTATCATGTTGTTGCAGGCAAGATTACTGCGGCAGACGTGGTAAAGGCCTTAGAAAAAGGAAACGGGAAGGCCGAGTTAAAAACACTTAACGGAGGCAAAGTAATGGCTGTGAAAAAAGAAGGAGGCATTTACTTAAAAGATGCCAACGGGAACTACAGCAAGATTTCAAAGACTGATGTAATGGCTTCCAACGGTGTAATTCACATTATTGAAGATGTGGTTATGCCCAAGTAGGTTGGTTCGTTTGGTTGTTGAGAAAGCACTGCAATTGCAGTGCTTTTTTTTGTTTAAACAGTTAGCTTAAGCCTTAGCCCGGATCATTCGAATAGAGAACCATCCTAAGAGCAAAATAATGACTCCCATAAGCATCCACAACCAAACTTTGTTTTTAAAAAGTGGCTCTTTATCAGCTGACTTTTCCTTTAAAATTTGCACTTCCTTTCCCAAACTCAGTCTACCAGGGTTGGCAGGAATATTTAATACCGCCTGTTCTATATCATATCTTGGTTTTCTGGCTTTCTTATTGCCGTATACCAGAAAATAGTTTGCCGCTTTGCTTAGGCGCATTGTTAACTTATGTTGATATCCTTTAGCTTCAATTCTCTCAATTTCTAATGGAAGATTGTCATAGTTATGGATTTGAACCAGCAACTTTTTGGAAAAAGCACTTTCAAAGGTGAACTCATTTTCTGTTGCAGAGTTGAGAATGCCAGAACTCAAAGTTGCATAATTGTATCTCCAACCTTTTTCGGTTTCTATACTGTCCGATATAAACTGTATTGTAATTGGACGGTAGTACTCCAGGCTGTCGGCAACTTCAATCTTGAGATAGCTTATAGGTAATCGTTGCTTCAAATCTATATGGAGCAATGTTTTTTGGGTAGCCTCGTCATTTTCGACCTTTAAAGAATGTATTGGATAATCTTTGAATTGCGCCTCGAGAGTTCTGGTCATATGTACCGTAGCCTTACTCAAAAGAGGCTTTTTAGAACTCTTTATTCTTATCCTGTAGTACGCGTATTCAGAATTCGGAAATTTTAATTTGGTGTAGGCAAAATTGGTCTGTTTGTTATGTATAGAAAGAACGCGATAGTCTTCTAAAAGTGTAAACCATTCTGTTTGATCCTGACTTCCTTCTAAATTTACCAGCCAGTCGAAATTCTGATTTTTTAGGTCGAGATGTATTTCATTAATAAGGCCTCCGTCCTGAAGTTTGAATGTAAAGAAATAACCTTTTGCATTGTAGGAAGAATTGATAAGACTAAACGCTCTTTTAGATTGCTCGTTTTTCTTCTCGGAGGCGTTTAAAAGAAAAGGTGCTTCCAGCGTGTCATTCTCAGTTACGCCATAAACCCTTAGGTCTGAAAAGTCTGAGGATACCTTTGCAAGAACAGAATCAGGGATGGTCACCTCATGCCAAAGTCCGGAGACACCCTTCAAAGTTCTTTTGTACTCGTATTGGTTAAACTGCCCGTAGGTCAATACTGAACTCAAAAGCATCAAAAAAAGAAACGAATTAATTTTCAGACTCATCGTAAATAGTATTCTTGTATTTGTTGTAAAGAAACGAACTGATTAATAATAAAACCCCTAAAGAAACAAAAACAATGGTTTTAGAAATGGTATTTAAAGTTGCGATGTCGTAGAAGAAGAGTTTTAATAAGATAATACCAAAAAAGACAAAGGCTAATACACGTAAATACTTTTTGTTTTTCCATATTCCAAGTCCGATAAGCAGTAGCGCATATATTCCCCAGAAGATGCTCAATCCAAGCTTATAGACAGGCTTATCACTGGCTAAATCCATAATATTGAGCAGTTCGCTGCTGGCTATCCATATAATGCAAATGTGCATCAGTATTTCAAACGGGACCTTAAAATTTATCTTCATAAATGGACTGGCAGACTGCAGGCGCATCCAAATCAGGGAGAGTGCCAAAATTGCTATAGAAATGTAACGAACACCAATGTTAATAAATCCGACATCATAGTATTCTGAAAGCGTTTGGCCGATATAGCTTTCACGAAGTTCACTTAATAAGTAAAGCCCCCAACTAAGAAAAACAAAGAGCGTTATCAAGTGAAATGAGAGCGTGGCAATTCCCAATAGCCGGTTTTTTATCCATTTGGTATTTACAAATGAAAGCGTGCTAATAAATATCAAGGTGTAATTAATGATCCAGACCCTCTTAAAGTCATGAAGGTCAAAATTATAATAATAGCTTGGATAGGAGGTGTCATCCCCATCTATTACAATCTCTGAATTCTCATAAAGTGTATCCCAATAATTGGCAATCTCCAGGTGAAAAGTCCAGTAAAATGTAAGTAGGAAGATCAACGGAATACCAAAGTCCATTATTCGTGAAATCGCGTTATGGTTCTGATCTTTAACCCTGTTTTTCTCGAAGTTATTTAACCAGGTGATGTAACCAAAAGCTAAAAGAAATAGTAAGGAAGTAAGAAAGGTTTGATTGAAAAAAGGAGCTAATCCGTCAGGATTATTTATGTAGCTATTCCATCCGTAGGAGGCACTCCAATCCTGCAGTAGGCTTGCAAAAGCCAAAATCATTAGTGGGTATGATAAATACTGGTAAATAGATGCATCCTTTCTACTACCTATCCAGTAAAGCAAGGCTGCTTCAGCCGTCCACAAAAGAGTAACCCAATTCCCGTCTAATTGCACTGGTATCGCAATGGTAATGAAGACTAAAACCAAACCCGATATCAAATACAGCAGGTTCTTGTCTACAAGCTTCTTTCTGAAAACAACAATGCTAACCGCAAAATGCACGATGGCATTACCTAAGGTGAAAAGTCCGAGAAGTTGTTTTCCTGTTTCATGATCTGAAAGCATACCATAGCCAAATCCATAAAATATAAACGAATTTAGCAGCAGTAGAATAATATCCGATACCCTAAAACTCTCTTTTTTATTGAGCTTATAAGCTAAAAATGTACTATAAAAGATAAGGAAGAAAATACTAAGAAATACTAAGGCGAGAACAAAGTGCTCATTTATCTCATAAGAAAAGGCCACCCAACTCCCATAAATTAGCCAGCTAAAAACAAAAGAGACATAATATAGGGGTTTCCAATACCGCCAAAAGGCGATAATAGCAATACCAATATTAATCACAACCATATAACTAAAAAGTACAGCAGCGTTTCCAGAATTATCACTTAATAGAAAAGGAATGGCATAAGCTCCTACTAAGCCAATATGAGCGATGATCTGCCTGTTGTAGTTTAGCGCGGCGATAACTCCAAAAGCCGTAAAAAAGACCATAAAACCAAATGCTATGGACTGCGGTATCAACTCATAGAAGCTGTAAGCCGAAAAAGTTATAAAGTAAAGAATTGTCAGCGCACCGCTAACAAGGACAGCACTGTAATTTTCATAGCGGGACTTCAGTTTTATGCCAAAACCCAGAAGGGCCAGACCCGCCAGGTATCCGAGGATTATTCTTGTTAATGGGCTGATTAAATTGTTTTCGATGGAATATTTTGCACCTATAACCACGCCAATTATGGTCACTATGATTCCTATCTTGTTGATGAGGTTTTCTCCAATAAATTTTTCCCAGTCCGACCTTCTGGGAGCCTTTTTTGGTTGATGTAGTGGAGGTTTTGAAATAGCAGGCGGTTCAATTATAGGCTGCTCAAGCGCTTCTTTTCGCATCTCCTCTGAGGTGATTATTGGTTCTTCAACGCGCTGGTCTTGAACCGGATCTTTAGCATCCTGAACAGTTTCTGAATGGGTATTTTCCTTCTTCAGTCGATCTACTTCTTTGCATACATCCATCAATTCCTTTGCGAAGAGCTCTTGTTTCTTAAGAAGCTCAGCCAGTTGCTGGTATAATTCGTTTAGTCTGTCTTGTTGGTCTGGCATACGTTTGGTTTAAAGGTCGAGCTTTCAATTTTATGGAAAAAAACTCATATACCCTATATCAACGGAGCTAATTCCATTTTATTGATAAGAGCGGGTTTTGCCAAAATGTCTAGTCGAGCAAGGCAACTGCTCTTATGGGTGCGGCAGAGGCTCCAACAATTTTCAGCGGAAACACTGCTACCTTGAAGCCGGAGTAGGGTAAAGAATGCAGGTTAACCAACTGCTCCATATGGCAATATTCTTTACGCCGACCAACTAAGTGAGCTTCCCAAAAAAGCTCGGAATCATTAGTTTCTTTGGCTTTTTTTACCATATACGGCAGTGGCAGGTCCCAACCCCAGGAATCAATTCCCATTACCTTTATACCCTGATCTATAAGCCATTCAGTGGCCTCTGCAGACATGCCGGTCCCGATTTTATGGAAATCTTTTGTACCATTGAATTTATCCCTTCCTGTTTTGATCAGTACAATCATTCCGCTAGTTATTTTCAGATCTTCTTTCTTTAAAAATTGTTTAATGTCTGCTGTGCTAATGGCGTCATAGTCCTTTTTATGTGTCATATCAATTACAAGACCTTCACCAAAACACCATTCCAGGGGGATTTGATCTATGGTTTTAGCTGGCTGGCCATTCACGACCGGTGCGTAGTGCCAGGGCGCGTCCATATGTGTTGTAGCATGGACCCCCATCTTTTTAATGGTGTCATCAGCCCAACCCGTGAAACCTTTGGGAAATAAACGAAAAGGTAGGCCAAAAACCCGTATCAACCATTTGGCTTTGCCATGCGGTTTATGCTTGATCTTTACCCTCATAAACCAGGGGTCGTTCTTGTTGTATTTGATAGGCTTGGTGAGGTCTATTAGCTGCATAGTAGTTTTTTAGAAGGAGATCCACATTTATTATAGGCTTTCAACTTAAGAGATTATATGAGATAAGCAATTCGCCTTCAAACTTCCACTTTATCCAACCCTTGCCTACCGGGCTAAAATTGGCGTTTTGTAATTCGACAAGCATCCAGTTTTGCTGTATAGAAAGTGGTTTCATGAATTTATAGGAGGTATTGTTATTGCTCGCCTGATCAAGCGGTTTTATCTTTATTTGTTGCGCTTTACCAGAAATGAATTCTACGGTATGCACCTTAAGCAAAAACTGAGGCCAAAATAAGATGTCTCCTGAAGCCTTATGTACATAGGTGGTTTGGTTTGTTTGCTCATTTCCCACGATTTCGGCGAAATCGCGCCCCACGCTTTTCAATCTGAAATAAAATATATCGTAGTCCAGTTTCAAATAGTGGGGTGCCAGCCAGGGAGGAGCCGTAGCAATTTCAATTTGATCGTATTCGTTTGTTTTAAAGGTAATGCTGTCATGGGCTACATGAGCTGCTACAGACTTTTCCAGGTTAATATTTCCATAAAAGTATAGGACAGAGTCTTTGTAAAAATCCGGAGAAAATAATCCCAGCCCCATATCGCTGTCCGCTATTGCGGAGCTCTGAATAGTCGATGGGTTCGCTAGCATTGCAATTCTACCATTTGCCGGAGCTGTCGTCTTTTTTGAAGGGCTAGGTATTGCTTTATCCTCAGATGCCTGGGTTTTGTATTTAAAATAAGCTATGGCGAATGCGCCTAATAGTAAAATGAGCAGCCCCCAATTTATCCTAACCAATATTTTTGGATTAATGCGATAAGCAATGAAAATTGAAACTATGAGTGCAAGGCATCCAAAAAGGACCCCATAACCCAAGACAATTGCGCCTCCTGCCAACCCTTGATTTTTTCCTGCTTCGATGATCGCTGCAAAAGTAAGTCCAAAGACAAAAAAGACCAGCGTTACAAGAAGATAGAATGCGAGGCAGGATGGTCTAAGTAGTTTTTTCATTCTTAAAAGTTTACTTCTTTGTTTAATTCCTCACCTTGCTTGAGCACTAAGGTAAAAGTTTGGATTTTTCTGTCTTTGTATGCTCCTATGGGTTTTACGCTTACGGTATACCTGCCTGGATTCAACAAGAAATGGGCACCCTTATTATACGTACGGCTTCCATCTACATACTTCCCACTTTCTACCTCTATAAACTTAACCACGCTATCTATGGATTTACCATCTGCCCTGGCGTCAACGAAGACTTTTCCACTCTTAAAATCATATGAAGCTTCTGCAATACCTCCCGGATTAATCTGCAGATTTTCCTTTTTAAAGTTGGTTTCTATGCCTTTAATTCTCAGCACTTGAAAACTTAGATCATAATTCCCCGGATTAACCTCTATTTCCTGAGTTTTTCCATAAGTCCTTGTAGTCCCAACAGTTTTACCAGAGGCATCCAATACCTTTACCAGGGCATCCCAACCTTCACCGTTATTTGTGACCTTCACCTTAAATCTCCCACCATCAAAACTAACCGTCTTATGAATTATTTGATCTTCAACAGTTACCACATCCTCAACAGTAACTGGCTTTACATCACTACCACCTAAAGGGAAGACCTCGAGATTGTATGTGCTCGGAGGGAGATATACCAAGGCTGTATCTCCATAGGTACGTACACCTATTGGGCGGCGTTTCGATTTAATATCATATGCTTTTACTACCGCATCTATAGGCTCACCGTTTTTTAATGCGTAGACAGACATATTACCAGGAGGATCATCTATAGTAACGGTGGTCGCCTCCTGGAGGACTTCGGCCAATCCTTCGGCATTGGAGGCATCGTAATATTGCCCGTCTCCCTCCTTTGCTGCACAAATTAGTTGTTTGGTTTCTCCTTCTTTTAGACCAAAACCTACAATATGGAGTTTAAAATCTATTCCTTCATTTTTGGCATTCTTTACCACCTCACAGATATTTCCTTGACATCATTCAATACCATCTGTAATTAAGATAATCGTCGCCTTTTTTTGAGCTGCTCGCAACCGATCGATCACCATAGTAGCGGAATAAGCCAAAGGTGTTTTCCCTAGAGGCTTTATGGCCTTGATGGCAGAGGAAATAGCCTCCTTAGAGTCGTTTTCCATATCCACAAGCAATTCGACGTCTTCACAATCCCCTTTTTTACGGTGGCCGTATGCCACGAGGCCCATTTTCTGCCTTTTGCCTAAGTTGTTTATGGATTTCGACAAAACCTCAGAAGCAATCTCCATTTTGGTTTTATCCTGCATTTGCCCCCACATGGAACCACTGGCATCATAAATAAAAATAATAGGTGAAGGAATACCCTCATCCTGGGGATAACTATGCGCCACAAAAAATAGTGTAAAGAGGAGTAGTGCTAATTGTTTCATAACTAACAGTATTAGTGATTTTCTATTGAGTTGTGGGGGAACTAAGCCTTACATATTTACAAATTCATATCCTGCCAGGGGAATCTTGGTAAGATCAAATTCCGTTTCATTTAGTAAAATACCGTGCTCTAAATACGCCTTTAAGTTGGCCATCCAGAAGGTCCAGCCATTGCTACATCCGTGATGAATATTGAGTTTACTTTCTTCATCCGTAGGAATCTCATATTGCTTTAAAGAAAGCAAGATAGAGCTTCCACGCTCTTCTAGACCTACCGCTACTTTACTGACTTCGGCAAAAGAAATTTCAAGAAAGTCTTTTCCGTTTGCTTCCAGTACCTTTCCCTTTTCCTGGCCTTCCCAATTATGCCATTCCCAAATATAACTATCCCCTGCCTGGATCTGTTCCTTAGGACTCCTCAAAACACCATCATCAGAAGTATAATCCGCCCTTCTCAAAAACCAGGAACAAATTCCTTCCGAGGTTCCCCAGCACCAATAGAGCTTTTCCATAGATGTTTTAATGTAGATTTTTTTTGTAAACGAATCAAAACTTAGCTTTTCCATGATTGATGTTGTTTAAATTAAAAGTTTAAGATTGCTCGCTGCCTACTGCTCACTGCCTACTGTCCACTGCCTATTGCTGGCTACCTACCTAACTCATATGCATAAACTGCCCTCCCTAGCTCTGCTAAAAAGGGAATTCCGATCTCATCATATTCATAAGCGTCATCGTTGAAAATTCCGTCTTTATTTACTAAAATAGTCGCGGTGAGCATAAACTCGACATTGTTTTTAGTATCTAAGATATAAGCACAATCCGTTAGGGTGCCATAGGCAAAACCTACCTTATTAAATATCTTAATGTGTTCGGGAATAGGCTCTTTGGTATCACCGTATATAAAAAATTTACAGTAGCCGTCATAGTATTCTGAAGGGTCGTATCCTACTTCTCTTGGAAGTGTATGCATGGCACTTAATAGAAATTCACGTTGGTCATCGGTAAGCTCAAAACGCTCTTCCTTTGAATAGTTTTCAGGAAAAATAACGCGTTTAAGTACCGCGTGCTGCGCTTTTACCGGATAGTAGTTTTTCATACTAAAGTCAAAAGCCTGTCTTATTAGCGAATCCTCTGCATGGAATCCTACACCTTTGGTAATCTTGTTCAGTTCAAGCGTCCTGGGTTCTGAATTGATAATAGGAAGCGTAGTGGTAGTAGTACTGTCATTTAAATAAACAATAAGAGGCTTTGTGCTTAAATCATCTGAATGATAACCTAGCCTATGTGAAATCCTTACAGGCTCAATACCCTTCCCTAAAAGCCCATCATTAATGGCATCTTGCCCTAAATATTCAAATAAGCGATTGTTTGCATGATTGTCGCTAACTGCAAAAACTTTAGAAACATCTTCACTAAAGGTGTTCTCTATAGAATCTCCCTCAACATAGAATTTGGTGTGCCTGCTAAGGGTATCATTGCTGTTTAATTTCTCGAGCGCTAAAACCGCGATGGGAAACTTCACGGTACTGGCTGGATAGAAGTAGTTGTTTTCGTCTGCCTGGAAATCAAAATCTGTAAAGAAAATGCTGTCATTCTCTCGTTCTATTTGGGTATAGCGAATTTGCACTTCATATTGTTCAACACTGTCCATTACTCTTTTGATGTTGGGATTCTGTGAAGACAAAACTTTTTCAAGCGGACCTGTCGCCTCTGGCGATTCCGAACAGGAAACCAGGGCCATCAAAATAAGCATGAGCGGAAAGTAATCTTTCAAAACTTTTTTACATTTTTAAATCAATTAGAGCTCATAGATCTCACCTCTATGGGGCTTCAGGGCATCGCGCACCCTTTTCAATTCCTGTTCTGCCACTACCAAAAATGCAATACTATGCATCCCGCTATATTCTGAACATCCCGTAATATCAAAATCCAGGGCTTCAGACTGAATGTATTCCTTTAAATGTTTTTCATGGTGCGCTGCAGTAAAAGCAGCATTGGGTCCGCGAAAATCCCATATTAACTTAATCTTCTTCATAGATCTGATACAGAGCTGCCGTTTTCCGCAAACGCCTTGAAGTCTTGCAAATACTTCATGGATTGTTTTTTAAAAGCCCCTGGCATTAAAAACCCCATGACCTTCATCATAAAGCCCGAAAATTGAAATTCTGCCTCAGAGATCCATTTGGTAGTACTCTCATCCACATCATTGAAATAATTCTTTTGAATATTGTGAACTCCTTTTGCGTCATAGGTGGCATGGAATTCATAGGGAAAATTTCGTTTTATTATGGTCTCTATCAAGACCAGGTCCCTTTTCCCCATTTTGTATTGGAGTTCCATTTTGGCACCTTCCTCTCCGGGCTGGCCCGATAGCTGTTTATAAGCTACCAAACCTCTTTGCCAATGTTTCATGTTGTCAGGATTATCAAGCTTCTTAACAAACTCGTTCCTGGGTAAATTGATCGTAATTTCAGACGTATATTTCATTGTATTAGCTTGTTTACCCACTAATGTAATAAATTATAAGCGGTTTTGATTGGCCTTACTTTGAGTTGAAGTCTTTGCTATTTAAATAAGTCCTCAGCAAGTAACCCATAAGCAGAAAGCTAAAAATACCCATATTATCAGGGAGCTCTTAGTAATATGTTAATCAATAGGTCTATTTCTTGTTTAAGCAAGGGTAATTCTTATTTTTGTCCAATGTTTTTTTTAAAGAGACCAATAAGAAACACAACCCGCGCAAGCCTGGTTGTTGCCCTAATTTTTTCTTTGTTCTCCTGCAGTGGCCTTTTCAAGAAGGACAAGGATAAGATTCCTATTGCAAGAGTAGGGGATACGTATCTGTACCGCGAAGATGTTAGTGCCTTACTTACCGAAAATATCTCCAAGCAAGATAGCGCCTCTTTTGTGACCAATTACATTAACAATTGGGCTACGAAACAATTGCTTTTGTCAAAGGCAAAAATAAATCTTCCCGAAGAGAAATTGGCAGAGTTCGAACGCCTGGTAGCCAATTATCGTACAGATCTGTATACCAGGGCATATAAAGAGGCCCTTGTTATCCAAGCAGAGGATACGACAATTAGCAATTCTGAATTACGTGGCTTTTACGAGGAACAAAAAGAAAATTTTAGGCTTAAGGAAAAGTTGGTAAAACTTCGTTTCATTGAATTGCCTAAGCAATTCTTGAATAAGAGTGAGGTCATTGATAGGTTGAAAAGTTTTGAAAGAGATGATGTCACCTATCTGGATTCTATTGGTGTACAGTTTAAAAAGCTAAATTTTAATGACTCTTTATGGATTCCTGCCTCTCGGGTGATTGAAGAAGTACCACCATTAAATGACGACAATCAGGGCAGATACTTAAAAAAATCACAATTTTTTGAATTGGAGGATGCAATGGGGGTATATTTGGCAAAGGTGACCGATGTACTCCAGGTAAATGACATAGCGCCTTTACCTTATATAGAGCCTACAATTAGGCAGGTACTACTCAACAGGAGAAAATTAGATTACATTAGAAAATTAGAAACAGAGATTATAGATGAGGCTACGAAAGAAGAAGAATTTGAAGTATACAACAATGAAGACTAGGGCCTTTGTAGTTCTTTTGCTTATGGCGATTAGTGGAGGTTTTGCCCAGGTTAAAGATTCAATAGGTGATACACAGGTAGAGCCACCAGAAACCCCTTTGATGGCGGATAAGAGCATTTCTAAGGACAGCACCAACACTTTTAAGAAGGTAAAATTAGATGGGATCGCTGCAGTCGTGGGAGATTATGTTATCCTGGATTCAGATGTAGAAAAGGCATTGATTGATCTGGAAAGTCAGGGCGCCAATACCGAAGAAATTACACATTGCAATCTTTTGGGAAGGCTAATGGAAGAACGACTTTATGCTCATCAGGCGGTCCAGGACAGTATTTTGATATCTGACGATGAAGTTAATGCCACTGGAGATCGGCAATTCCAGCAATTGGTGCAACAAATTGGATCTGCTGAAAAGGTGCTGGAGTACTACAAAAAAGAATCAGTTGAGGATTTTAGAGAAGAACTGTTTACCATCAACAAATTGAGAATGCTATCTGATCGTATGCGCCAGAAAATCGTGGGCGATATTGAAGTTACTCCCGAAGAAGTCAGGCAGTTTTTTAACAAGATCCCTGAAGACGAACGCCCCGTTTTCGGAGCCGAATTAGAGATTTCTCAGATTGTAAAAGAACCCGCAATTCCGGAGGAGGAAAAACAAAAAGTAGTTGATAAACTTAATGGGATAAGAGCTGATGTATTAGATAATGACGCGAGTTTCAGCGTGAAGGCCATTTTATATTCTCAGGATCCGGGCTCTAAATCAAAAGGTGGGTTCTACAGCATGACCAGGCAAACTCCCTTTGTAAAGGAATTTAAAGATGTTGCTTTTAGCCTTAGGGAAGGTGAGATTTCAGAACCTTTTGAAACAGCCTTTGGATATCATATTATTTTTATAGAAAAAATAAGAGGCCAGGAATTAGATCTTCGGCATATTCTAATTCAGCCCGAAATTCCACAGAAAGCGGTAGACGCTGCGAAGAAAGAGCTGGATACTATAAGGCAGCATATTCTCGATGAGAAATACACCTTTGCCGATGCGGCACTAAATTTTTCGGATGAAAAGGAGACTAAATTTGACGGGGGCTTACTGCGAAACCCGACAAATTTCGATTCCCGCTTTGAGTTAACTAAAATGGACCCCACCTTATATAATCAGGTAAGAAACCTTAAAGACAACCAAATTTCATACCCGCTGCTGGAAGCTGATCCCAGGGGAGGGCCTCCAAAATATAAGATCTTGCAGGTTACCAACCGCTATGATGAGCATGAGGCGGATTTTGCCAAAGACTACCTCAAAATACAGGAACTCGCCTTGAGAGAAAAGCAGTTTAATGCTATAAGAAAGTGGATGGCTGAGCATATAGAGGATACCTATGTAAGTGTAAATGGAGAGAATAAGAGCTGCGATTTTAATAACAATTGGGTAAAGGAATAAGTGCATGTCTGACGTTGCAGCCATTCAACATTTAGTAGAAAAACACCAGGCCTTAAAGCAAGAAATCGCCAAGGTTATTGTAGGCCAGGACGAAGTTATTGAGCAAATACTGCTTTCTATCTATACCGGAGGGCACTCATTGCTAATTGGGGTGCCTGGACTCGCAAAAACCCTGATGGTTAATACGATCGCTCAGACCTTAGGACTTGATTTTAAAAGGATTCAGTTTACCCCTGATCTGATGCCGAGTGATATCCTTGGTAGCGAAGTATTAGATCAAAGCCGAAATTTTAAGTTTATAAAAGGGCCGGTTTTTGCAAATATTATTTTAGCTGATGAGATCAACCGCACTCCGCCAAAGACGCAGGCAGCACTCCTGGAGGCAATGCAGGAACGGGCGGTGACAATCACCGGAAAGCAATACAAATTAGAACTTCCATATTTTGTGTTGGCTACCCAAAACCCGATTGAGCAGGAGGGAACATACCCTTTACCTGAAGCCCAATTAGACCGGTTCATGTTCGCCATAGAACTGAAATATCCGTCGGTAGAGGAGGAAATTAAGGTGGTAAAGACCACCACTAATGATGAATTTCCTCAGGTCGCAACCTTGTTTAACGCAGAGGAAATTCTGACTATTCAGCATCTCGTTCGTAGAATCCCCGTACCTGATAATGTGGTGAGCTATGCCGTTAATATGGTAAACGCTACCAGACCCAATTTACCGAATTCACCAGATTTTGTAAAGCAATACCTGGATTGGGGAGCGGGCCCAAGAGCTTCTCAGAATCTTATTCTGGGTGCGAAGGCTCATGCGGCTGTTCGGGGCAAGTATTCACCTGATATAGAAGATGTCCAGGCCGTGGCCATGGGAATACTTCGACACAGAATCATTAAGAACTACAAGGCAGAGGCCGAGGGTGTATCTGAAGAAGATATCATTAACAAACTTTTGTAGCCTCAATTTTTTGAGACTTTTTAGGGCATTTTGGCAAATTTTGGAGTGCTAAATTGCTTATTTTTTGGTAGATAACTTGCCCAATTTTACAATTCCAGAAAAATACTCCTTGCCAGCTTTAAAAGTTTTAAAACCTCTCTATTTTTAGTACTTTTGGGAAATTCAATAACCCGAAAACAGATACAATAATGGCATTTGATATCGACATGATTAAAAAGGTGTATTCTAACATGGCTGAGCGCGTTGATAAAGCACGTGAGATTGTTGGAAGACCACTTACCCTTTCCGAGAAAATTTTATATTCCCATCTTTGGGATGGAATTCCTACAAAAGCATTTGAAAGGGGTAAGGATTATGTAGATTTTGCACCAGACCGAGTTGCCTGTCAGGATGCTACGGCGCAAATGGCTCTTTTGCAATTTATGCATGCCGGAAAACCTAAGGTTGCCGTGCCAACAACCGTACACTGCGATCATTTGATTCAGGCAAAAGTAGGTGCAGTGGCAGATCTTAAAAGGGCAAATCAAACCAGTAATGAAGTGTTTGATTTTTTAGAATCGGTTTCAAACAAATACGGAATCGGGTTCTGGAAACCCGGAGCAGGGATAATTCACCAGGTTGTTTTGGAGAATTATGCTTTTCCCGGAGGAATGATGATCGGTACAGATTCACATACCGTTAACGCGGGTGGACTTGGAATGGTAGCTATCGGCGTTGGTGGGGCAGATGCAGTAGATGTGATGGCAGGGATGGCCTGGGAGCTGAAATTTCCCAAACTTATCGGGGTGAAGTTAACCGGCAAACTATCAGGTTGGACGGCTCCTAAAGACGTTATTCTAAAAGTTGCAGATATTCTTACGGTAAAGGGAGGTACAGGCGCTATAGTTGAATACTTTGGTGAGGGCGCTATATCAATGTCTTGTACTGGAAAAGGGACCATTTGCAATATGGGAGCTGAAGTTGGAGCTACTACTTCTACTTTTGGTTACGATGAATCTATGGACAGGTATCTAAGAGCTACAGATCGCGCGGATGTAGCCGATGCAGCCAAAGAGGTAAGTTCATATCTAACAGCAGACCCAGAAGTCTACGCAAATCCCGAAGCGTATTTCGACAGGCTTGTTGAAATTGATCTTTCAGAATTGGAACCTCACCTAAACGGACCGTTTACTCCAGATTTAGCGACGCCTATTTCAAAAATGAGCGAAGCGGCCAAAACAAATGACTGGCCTTTGAATGTTGAGGTTGGACTTATAGGATCTTGTACCAATTCTTCCTATGAAGATATTTCGAGAGCTGCCTCTCTGGCAAAGCAGGTCTCAGATAAAAATTTGAAAACCAAATCGAAATTTACAATTACACCCGGCTCAGAGCAGGTGCGTTTTACTATTGAACGAGATGGCTTCATCGATACTTTTAATAATATTGGCGCCACGGTATTCGCCAATGCTTGTGGCCCCTGTATTGGAATGTGGGACCGTTATGGTGATAGGGCCGCGGATGGTCCCAGAAATACCATTGTACATTCCTTCAATAGGAATTTCGCAAAAAGGGCGGATGGAAATCCCAATACCCTGGCTTTTGTTGGCTCTCCGGAGTTAGTTACCGCTATAGCGATCTCTGGGCGTTTAGATTTTAACCCCGCCACTGATAAGTTGATCAACGAAGATGGCGAAGAGGTGATGCTAGACGAACCACGTGGATATGAGTTACCTCCAGAAGGTTTTGCCGTTGAAGACGCAGGCTTTATTGCGCCCGAAGAAGATGGCAGTGGAGTAGAGGTGAGGGTTGCTTCAGACTCGGAACGTCTTCAGCTGTTAGAGCCTTTTGTGCCAATAGCTCCAGAGAGTCTAAGAGGTATGAAGCTGTTAATAAAAGCCTTTGGTAAATGTACTACAGACCACATTTCGATGGCCGGTCCCTGGCTTAGGTACCGTGGGCACTTAGATAACATTGCTAATAATACTTTGATTGGCGCGGTAAACGCCTTTAACCAAAAAACCAATTTTGTTAAAAATCAGCTAACCAGGGAATATGGTGGTGTTCCGGATACGCAAAGAGCCTATAAGGCAGCTGGGGTTAAGACAATAGTTGTAGGGGATCACAACTACGGAGAGGGGTCTTCTAGAGAGCATGCCGCTATGCAGCCAAGGCACTTAGGAGTCGCAGCCGTATTGGTAAAGTCTTTTGCCCGTATACATGAAACCAATCTTAAAAAGCAGGGGATGCTTGCGCTGACCTTTACAAATGAGAACGATTACGATCTTATCCAGGAAGATGATACCTTCAACTTCACAGATATCGAAGGCTTTGCCCCGGATAGACCGCTTACAATCGAAATTGTTCACGCAGACGGGAGTACAGATTCAATAACGGTAAATCACAGTTATAACAGTTCTCAGATTGAATGGTTTGAAGAAGGTTCTGCCTTAAATCTGATCAAAAAAGAGAATGCCTGAAATGACAGGTGAAATAATAGATGAAAACTCCCAATAATCCTTGGGAGTTTTTTAGTTTTGAACAAATCCCGCTTTTGCATGCGTATTCGTAAAAAGACTCTGCTTAATGTTCTGTTGATTGCCTTTATCATATCTTTTTTTGTAACCCCTCTGGGATATCATGGAAAGATCTTATTGAACCAGTTATTTTCTTTTAGTCCAAGTGTGATCACAAAGTCTGATCGACGACAAATTGAAGATTACAATTGGCAACTCAAAGATGAACAATGGGACTTTTTCAATTTTGAACGTTCTAAAGGAAAGGTTGTCTTTATCAATTTTTGGGCATCCTGGCGCTTGCCTTGTGCTGCCGAACTTAAAAGCATTCAAACCTTGCATCAGAAGTATGCCGATAAAATAGATTTCTATATAATTACAGATGAAGAGAGGCCTCCGGTGGAGGAATTTATGTCGAAAAATGAATTCTATTTCCCTGTGACCTATTTAATAATAGGCGAACAGTCTCCCGTAAATACCGATAAACCGCCAAGGTCTTACATTATAGACAAAAATGGTTATATCGTAGTTGAAAAAGAAGGTATAGCAGACTGGGATAATCAAAAGATCTACAAACTCTTAGAAGAACTTTTGGCAGAATAAAGATGCCTGTTACTTTTTAAAGTATTTAAAAGGAACAAAAAGCATCCCAAAGCACTCTCCATCTTCTTTTCCCAGATGCTTGTGATGAATCTTATGTGCTCTTCGTACTCCTTTGGCGTACCAATTATTAGCATTTCGAAACATTTTAAAACGCTGATGTATAAAGATGTCGTGTACGAGAAAATAGGCAATTCCGTAGGCTAATATGCCAAATCCAAGAGGCCAACCGTACCAAAATGAAGTATTTGCCGCCAGGTAATAAAAGACCATACTTACTACGGCATAGAAAATAAAGAACGCATCATTTCTTTCAAACCAGGAGCCGTGGTCTTTTTTATGATGATCTCTGTGTAAACTCCATAAGAAGCCATGCATAATGTACTTATGAGTAAACCAGGCCATAAACTCCATAAAGCAAAACGTAGACAAAAAAATTAGGATCCAGATCACCGCCTTCATCTTATACCAAATTTAGTTTGTAATTTACATATGACTTGGCCAGCAGACCAAATTTCTGATAGTTAGGAACACGTATACGTGTACTTTTTATTTCTGCTGAAGGTGTCTTTTGTAATTTTTGCAATAGCTTATAGTAATATTTATAAGCTGTATAAACACCAAATTTAGCCTCTGAAGGTAATTGAATAATACCCTCATAACCTTTACGCAAGTCTTCCTTGATCTCATCAACTATAGCCGCTTTTGATGACTCATCCAAATCACTGAGGTTGGTATTTGGAAAATAGGAGCGACTTAGTTCTTCATAATCTGCCCGCAAGTCTCTTAAAAAGTTTATTTTTTGAAAGGCAGAACCCAGAGACATTGCCGCGTCCTTTAGCTCCTCATACTTCTTTTCGTCTCCCTGAACAAATACCCTGAGGCACATAAGTCCAACCACATCGGCAGATCCATAAATGTAGGTCTTAAACTCTTCATTGGTTTTATAGACCTTTTTATCCAAATCCATCCGCATGCTGATCAGAAATGACTCTATAAGATGATGCGGTAAATCGTATTTGTGATAAGTATGCTGAAAAGAATTGAGTATTGGGTTCAGACTTATACCTTGTTTCAAAGCGAGTTCTAGATCATCCTCAAACTTAGACAGAAGATCTTCTTTGTTATAGTCGTGAAAAGTGTCGACGATCTCGTCTGCAAACCGTACAAATCCATAGATATTATATATATCTTTTCTTATGGTAGCAGAGAGCATTTTTGTTGCCAATGCAAAGGAAGTACTGTAAGATTCAGTTACTAACTTACTGCATTCATAAGACACCTGATCAAAAATAGATTTCATTCTTTCTTTCTATTTGCCTTTCGCAATTAATTCTGATGCTAGCTTTCCGGAAATCAGCGCCGGAGGAACCCCAGGTCCGGGAACCGTCAATTGGCCTGTAAAATACAAGTTTCTCACTTTTTTACTCTGCAAACCTGGCCTTAAGAAGGCAGTTTGCAATAGTGTGTTAGCCATTCCGTAGGCATTTCCCTTATACGAGTTGTACTGTTCCTTGAAATCGTTTACACAGAATGATTCTTTAAATATAATGCTATTTTCTACCTCTTGCTGTGTAAGTAGTTCAAATCTTTTTATAACAACCTCAAAATATTGACTCCTAAGCTGTGGAGTGTCCTCCAGGCCGGGGGCTATAGGGATGAGGAAAACTCCAGCCTCATGGCCCTCTGGCGCTACTTCTGCATCTGTTACGGAAGGGAAGCTGGTATAAAAAAGCGGTTTGGCCGGCCACTTAGGCTCGTCGTAAATTTCTGCCGCATGCTGCTCAAAATCGGTATCGAAAAAGAGGTTGTGATGTTCAATATTTTTTAATTTTTTACTAAAGCCCACATAAAACAATAGTGAAGAGGGAGCAAAGGTCTTTTTCTGCCAATAACTTTCAGAATATTGTCGGTATCTGGGTTCTAGAAGTGTTTCTGTATGGTGGTAATCCGCACCGCTCAAAACAAGGTTGGAGAGCTCTTGTTTCCCATTCACTTCCAGTCCTATTGCTTTGTTTCCTTCTAAAAGTATTTTATTAACCTCGCAATTGGTATGGACTTTCACTCCAAGGCTCTTGGCAAGGGTTTCCATACCTTCAATAATACGGTACATTCCACCTCTGGGGTGCCAGGTACCAAGGCCAAAATCAGCGAAGTTCATAAAACTATAGAAGGCAGGAGTATTGCTTGGTTTTGCGCCTAAAAATAGTACTGGAAACTCAAGAGTTGCGATTAACTTAGGATTTTTAAACGCTCTTCTTACTTCCCGGCTTATGGTCTTGAAAAACTGGTCTACCCTTACAACAGTATCTTTTGTTACCAGCTCTAAAGGTGAAAGTCCAGGCCTGTAAACGATCTCATTAATTGCAATGTCATAGTTTTTCTGTGCCCTGGCAATAAACTTTTTAAGCGCAGCAGAACTGCCTTCTTCAATACGGTCAAATTCCGTACATATTTTATCCATACAATCACCAATGGTGATGATATCATCCGCGAAGTACACTTTGTAGGCCGGATCGAGCTTTTCCAGATCATAGTAATCAGTGGGTTTTTTCCCGAAATCGGCGAAGAAACGTTCAAAAATGTCCGGCATCCAATACCAACTAGGTCCGATATCAAATGTAAAGCCATCTTTTGTTAATTGTCTGGCCCGCCCCCCCACAGTATCGTTCTTTTCAAAGATGGTAACGTCATACCCGTATTTTGCCAAATAACAGGATGCGGATAATGAAGAGAAACCAGAACCGATTATGAGTACTTTTTTTTGCATTATTAATTAAAAAACAGCAAGCCCTAAAAAAGCTTACATGGCGTCGAATAATTCATTGATAGACTCAAATGTCTGTATATGTGAAGGTGTATTCTCTTTGGTCAGGTACTTTGTCTGTTGTCCTAGAATCCAGAGTTTAGAAGCGCCTTTAGTATGCAATCTCCGTGTAAAATCTGTAATGTATTTATTTAAGCGGTCTTTGGTCGGAACTACAGTGAAATAGGATAAAAAATGCAGATTATCATAATACCTTTGAAGATCTGCCAAACTTTCAGTAGGCATGCTTTGACCGAGATAAATAGTCTTATAACCCCTCAAGACCATCTCGTAATTTACAAAAAGAAGGCCTATTTCATGGATTTCATTCTCAGGAAGAAAAAGAACAAAAACCTTATCCTTTTTGCTAGGCTCGATCTCCTGAAGTTTTTCGGTTGCACTGTAAATCTTTTGTTTGATGAGGTTGGTTACAAAATGCTCGTGTGATGGACTAATGGTATCTGTTTGCCATAGCAAACCGAGTTCGTTGAGCAGAGGAATGAAGAAATCCCAAAAAATCTCACGAAAAGTCCTGTCAGCTAATAAACTATTATATGTCTTTTGAAAGAGCGACTGATCAAAGTTTATCATCGCTAGCTTGAAGGCGTTGATCGCGTGATTTTTAGTGCTGTTCTTGGCGACAATTTCGCGTACCGCCAGTGAAATTTCCCCTTCCGGGATTTTGGCAATTTTTGAAATTTTATGTCCGCTATTATACAGTAAGGTGATATTTAATAGCTTTTGAAGACTAGCGAGACTATAGGTCCTTATATTGGTGCTGGTCCTTTCCGGGGAGAGTAGTTCGTAGCGCTTTTCCCATATGCGGATAGTATGTGCTTTAATTCCGGATAGGTTTTCCAAATCCCGAATACTAAATTGCTTTTTTACATTGTTCACTTTTTAAAGATAAAAATTAAACAAAACATAGCAAGGCAAAACCCGAAAATTTATCATTGCCTTAAGAAGTTTGTAAGAAATGAGCGGCTTCCCGTATACCTATTGCTCGGCCAGGGAAAGGCTGTTCTTGCCCATATTTATTGAGCAGACGTAGTCTTCAAGTAGCATTCAGAACTTTCGTCCCGGGTTGAAACCCTCTAATGCCATAGATGTTTTCCTATTTGATATCAGTTCAGAGATGAGCTTTCCACTTGCAGGTCCGAGGCTCCATCCCATCATGGCATGACCTGTTGCAATTGAAAGATTTTGATACCTTGGAGATCTACCAATATAGGGCAAACCATCAGGAGATACGGGCCGTAAACCACATTGGGCATCGGCTATTTCTTCAGGAGTAATTTCAAAATCATCGTAATAATTTGTAGCCGCTTTGGCAATTGCCTTAACACGCTCTTTTCTAATCTTATGGTTGATGCCCGATAGTTCCATTGTCCCCGCAAAACGCGTAAACCCTCGCATTGGTGTAACGGCTACTTTTGCTTCCATAAGGATGGCTGGGATTTTCACTGGGGTAGGTCTACTCACATTAATACGATAACCTTTTCCCGGCTGTACCCACAGATTCACCCCTAATTTTTTGGCCAGAGACTGACTCCAGGATCCGGAGGCTAATACCACTTCATCAGCCTGATATGTATCTTTATTAGAAATTACACCCTTTATCTTATCTCTTTCAAGGCTAAAATCTCCTACTTCTTCACTGAGCTTGAATGAAACACCTTTAGCTTTGAGATAACTTTTGAGTTTTTCCATAATCTCATGAGGAGAGGTGTGGGCGTCGCACTCATAATGTACTGCTCCTTGAATTTCTTTGTTTAAACCCGGTTGAATTTGGTTCAGTTCTTTAAGATTAAGTTCACGGGCTTCCAAGCCCTCATCTATGGCCCGCTGCATGACTTCTCTTTCATGCTTTCCTTCTTTTGCACTTTTATAAAGCATCAAAAGGCCCCTTTTTTCTAACTGAAAATCACCTAATTTTCCAGACCCGTGCATTTCGCTATACAGCGATTTGCTTAAGAGATTTATGTCTTTGATCAACGGAATGGCCTTTTCGACATGCGCCTTTGTTGAAGAGCTGTGAAAATACCAGGCCCATTTAAAAAAATCACTATCCCACCTGGGTTTCATATAAAAAGGGCTGCTGCTATTAAACATCCACTTCAGGCCTTTGGCCATCATACCGGGAGATGCCAGGGGAATGATATGGCTTGGAGTTAAATATCCCGCATTTACATAAGAAGCACCGCTGTCTATCTCAGATTTATCTATTACCGTGACCTTATGGCCTTCTTCCAGAAGGTAGTATGCACAGCTTAGGCCAACTATTCCTCCCCCTATGATAATAACACTTTTATTCATGCCTTATGTTTAAGCGCTATAAATGTAAAATTTCGGTATTAAAAAAGCCCCTTATTTGTAAAAAATAAGAGACTTAGTACCCGGGATGGGAATCGAACCCACACGCCCTAAAGGACACATGGCCCTCAACCATGCCTGTCTACCAGTTCCAGCACCCGGGTAGGAATTATTAAGGTGTGCAAATATAATAACACAAGATTCAGAATAAAACTTTGTGCGATCTTATTTTAATGGTTTTTAAACAATACCAAATTCCAGATGATAGCTTGAAACAGTAAACAATATCCTGTAAAGCTTAAAAATGGGCTGGGCTAATTGCCATTGAAAAAAATTATAGGAGAATTTTAAAGGTAACCGGAATGCTATACGGTACATTGACGGTTCTCCCACGTTGTTTTCCAGGTGTCATTTTAGGTAAGGATGCTATGATCCGTGTGGCTTCTTGCTCTAGAAGACGATCTGGACCGCGTGTTCTAATGTTTTGTATTAAGCCAGTATTATCGATAATAAATTGTACATATACCTTGCCCTCTATACCCATTTCAAGCGCCATGGGTGGGTAGCTAAAGTTATCTCTAATATGCTCCTGAACTTTCCTTTGGAAACATGCTCTCTTCTCGGCATCGGTACCACTTTCACAACCTGGAAAAACCGGTACATCTTCAATTATTGCAAAGGGTACCGTAATTTCCTCTTCCTCTTCCCCAACATCGATGTCATCGACGCTTAATACCGCGTCTTCTATCACCGCTTCCTGGCTGGTTTCGGTACTTTCAATGATGGTCTCTTCTATTTCCAATTCATCTTCTACGATTTCTATTAACTCGGGAGCTGCCGGAGGCGGCGGTGGCGGAGCCGAGCGAAAGGTCTCAGTTATGGGTACGTCCTCTTTTAGATCTATTGGTGTCTCCATTAGAACTGTAATTTCCTGGCTCGTTTCATAGGTTTTGTATTCCAGGGCCCTCCAGGTTGCGAAAAGCACCAGGTTCAAGCCTATGACAAAATAAAGGCCACTATATCTGTTAAGATCTGCTTTTGGGTTCTTCTTGGGTCTCATAATCTGTTGCTTTGTACCTAATTTAGTACTTGAACAGCGCATTTTTTATGACAATTGTCATTATACCAGAAGGCTTCCAGGAGCAATTGATGAATGCTTGAGGCTAACAGGCACAAAACTGACTAGGGTCATATTTTAGACCTGGAGTAAGGCTTATATTGAGATTCATGAAGTATGTAAACAGATCAAAATTGAAAGCAAACATTTGTCAACATTGCGGAAGAGTAATAGTTAAGCTATCAGATTTTGGAAGAAACGAAGATGACAGTATCAATACTGAATACTGCCGTTACTGTTATAGAAAGGGTGCAATTTCCTTGGCTGAGACTGGCGAAAGAAGTGCTTTAAAAAATGTTTCATAACTTTCTTATTCTAATCGATCTTCTATTCAACTTGTAGTACTGAGATTTAAGTTGAATTTCTGTATGTAGAAGCACCTTGTGCTTCCTGATAGTTTTAAGAACCTCAATAATTTAAAAAGCAAAAAAGCAATGAATCCGATAAGTTTATTCGGCATTATAGCGGGATTGTTTCTGCTGGCCGGAATACGTATTATTTTTGAGTACAAAAGAGCGCTAAAATTCCGTTTTGGGAAATATGTTAAGACCTTACGACCCGGCCTTAGGTGGATTATACCAATCATTGAAACCATCCAGGTTGTTGATATCAGGGTTATTACGATCAATGTGGTGTCACAGGAGGTAATGACAGAAGATAACGTTCCCTGTAGTATAGATGGCGTAGTTTTTTTTAAAATCAACAATCCCGAAAAAGCGGTACTTGAGGTGGAGGAATATTCATTTGCAATTACCCAACTTTCCCAGGCAGCCCTTAGAGATGTTTGCGGTAAGGTAGAATTAGATACCATTTTATCTAAGAGAGAAGAGATGGGCAAGAATATAAAGGGCATTGTGGAGAGCGAAACCAAAGAGTGGGGGATCGAAATAATAGATGTAAAAATCAAAGACATCCAATTGCCTGAGAATATGAAACGTATGATGGCCAATCAGGCTGAGGCAGAACGTTCCCGAAGAGCCAGAATAATATTAGCGACAGCAGAAGAACAAGCTGCAGGAATGCTTTTAGAAGCTGGCAAAATGATTGATAAGTCGCCCTCGGCAATTAAGCTAAGGCTGTATCAAACCCTGTCAAATATCGCCGCTGAGAAAAATTCGACCATTCTATTCCCTTTCCCTGAGGAAGTCCTGCCAAGGCCCTCTGCGGGTGAGAAAGCGGAAGATCTGTAGGTTTACCCAAAAGCTATTTTAACCCAATACGCTTCAAAAACCTGGTTTTGTAACTTTCTCCAATCGGTATTCGCACATCGTCGATTAAGATCTTACTACGTTGAATAGCATCAATGTTGTTTACATTGACCACAAAAGAACGGTGTACCCTAAAAAAATAGCTCGAGGGTAACTTGTCTTCTATGTCTTTGAAACTCATCAGTGTTAGGATGGGTTTACTGGTATAGGTATGGATTTTTAAATAGTCTTTTAAACCCTGAATGTATTTGATAGAATCCAATTTTATTTTCACATTGTCATAATCAGACTTCACAAAAATAAACTGTGATTCAGGAGAGGCGGTGCCACTTGCAGAGGTTACATAGTCTTTTCCGGGGCCGGCAGAACTGCGAAATTCATGCAATTCTTTTGCTCTGTTAATCGCTTTGACGAAGCGTGCAAACGGTATTGGTTTTACCAAATAATCAATGGCATTTAGTTCGAAACCTTCAATTGCGTATTGTGGATAGGCGGTTGTAAAGATGAATAACGGCATTTTTTCTAAAGATTTTACAAACTCTATTCCACTGATTTGAGGCATCTCAATATCCAGAAAGACAAGATCAACGGCTTCTTTTTGCAAAATGTCAATGCTTTCCAGGGCATTTGTGAAGACGCCTGCAACCTCTAAATTTCCAAGTTCTTCACAATACGATTTGATGATTCCGAGCGCTAGCGGCTCATCGTCAATAATTACACACTTCATCACGATAAATTTAGTTCTAATTTTACCTCATAGTAGCCGTTTTCCCTGGAAATCTTCAGAAGATGTTCATCCGGGTAAAGCAGTTGCAACCTGTTTTTAATGTTTTCCAGACCAATTCCGGAATTATATTCGTCTTTGCGATAGACGCCAATTTTGTTTCTGACGTAAAAGAAAAAATCATCGGCCACTATTTCAAGCTTCATTTGTACATCTGTGACCCCCTTAAAATCGGTTCCGTATTTGAAAGCATTTTCAACAAAGGGGATGAGTAGCAAGGGCGATATTTTCTTGTCATTGTAATTCCCGGAGATATTTAACTTTACCTTTTCACTATTTGAGAGTCTCAGAAGTTGAAGCGATACAAAGTTTTTTATGTATTGTATCTCTTTTTCGAGCGGAACCAGTTCTTGTCTCGCATCGTATAACATATATCGCATCAATTCGGAGAGGGTGATGACGGCCTCCGGGGCCTCAATATGTTTATTCCTAACCAGAGAATAGATGCTGTTCAAGGAGTTAAATAAAAAATGTGGATTTAGTTGTGCCCTCAGAAATTGCAACTCAGTTTCGTTTCGCTGAGCTTCTCTTTCCTTGTTAACCCTGTCTCGCCTATAAAAATCTTTTGTTAGGCCTAAAACACCCCCTAAGAGGAAGAATGCCAATGATGTAATTGCCATCATCCCATTGGGCAGGTTTTTAAAGGCGGATTGTTGATTTTCACCAATCATCCTTTGGAAGCGTTCCAGCTGACCGATAGGCATTGCCCATCTGGCTAACAAATTAAAGACTACTAAGACAGATATGGAAACCAGTATATATTGTAGAATTCGTTTTTTTAGTAAAAACCTGGGAACCAAGATGAGATAGTTGATATAAACCAGGGACAAAGTCAACAGAATTCGAAGAGCAAAGCCAGGCTCAAATTTCCCAAACTCAGAATAGGTCATGCTTATTGGAAACGATAAGAAGCAGATCCAGAGAATCAAATGAATCCAGAATTCGCCAATTTGAAAAGATTTTCTCAAAGCAACTTTTTTTAGATAAGTTAGAAGGTACCTATTTTTAATGAGCAATTCCATTTTTTTTGAGATCCTTAAGAGTTACCATGGGGGCCCTCCCCGCCTGTAATCTTTTCAATACCAACGTACCAATCGCGCTTGCCTGGTCTTCAGAAACAAAGGTCCTGTTTCCAGGAATACCTGGTACGTATTCCTGTTTAATTTTTAAATCATTCCCATAATAGATCTTATAAATCCATTGGTCCGGTTCATAGTTTTCAATTTCGAGTCTATAGACCTTGCCTTGAGAAGGAATTTGCTCCAGTTGATCTAATCCAAATCCTATACAGGCCACAATTATGGCTATTACAACAAATGCTATGGTGTGTCTTCCGTTCATACCATCAAAAAGCCGGTCTAAAGGGCTTTAACCCCTTTAAGACCGGCCCTACCTAATCGCAAATCACTGCTGCGTACATCAAACTATGAAACTTCACTTTTCGCAAGCTGTTTTAATCGTCTTCATCTTCCTCCTGATCAGGAAAGAATTCGCGGTTATCATCCAAATAAAGTGTTCCGCTCCGACCAAGAGCCAGGAATGCCCTGCTGTTATTGTAAAAGGCCACGGCTCCTTCACGAGTTGTTCCTTCATAGGCTGTTTTCTCTTCCCAAAGATCTGTTGAAGGGTCGTATTCCCAAACATCAGAAGATGCCCCTCCAAAACCAGCATCCCCGGTCGCGAAATATCCTTTACCTCCTACACTAAAGCCTACGGCATTACTTCTTACAACAAAATAATCGTCTTCATCGTCAAGGTCCAACAACTGTTCCCAGCTCTCATCCTGTAGGTTAAATACCCAAAAATCCTCCTGATTCAGTCCGTTTGTAATCCCTGTTCCCAGATATACCAAATTGCCAATAGTAAAAGTGGCGGCATCTCTTCGCTTATTCCCGCCAAACCCTACCAATTCAGTCCAGGAATCCGTTGCAGGATTGTAGCGCCAAAAGTCTTTCTTATCGTTATCGCCATCAAATCCGGTACCCACATATCCCATGGTCTCAGAGTTAAAAGCCACACTACCCCTTCTGGCAGACCCGCCGAAGGGAGCAATAGAATCCCAGCTGTTGGTCGCGATGTTAAATCGATAAAAATCCCCGAGTTCATTATCGCCATCGTATCCCAGGCCTATATATCCAATATTGTCAATTGTAAAAGCCACAGCACTACTTCTCGCTATACCCGGAAAGCTAGCCAGTTGGGTCCAAAAATTTCCGTCCATATCGTAGCTCCAAACATCCTGGAGTCTGTCGTCACCATCGTAACCTGTTCCCATATAACCCTTATTGCCTATTGTAAAGGCAAAAGCTCCACTCCTTGGAGTGCCATCGAAGATCGACCTATCAACCCAGTTGCCTATATTCTCATTGTCATCATCGTCGTCAGAACAAGAGCTTAGGATAAAAAAACTGCTTATAGTGCTTATAAGCAGCACATTGAGCATTGATTTTTGTAAAATATCAATTCCTGATTTCATTCGTGTTTATATTTAAATTAAAGCTTAAACCCATGGTAAAATAGGCTGTACTCTTAGGGAGAAAGTCATAGATTAATTCCTGACCCGGGCCTCTGATTTCTAATTGACTCGTAGGCACAAAACCTAGTCTTGCCACTGTAGTCAAATTTGGCTGAATTCTATATCGATGTTCCAGTGCCACATCTAATGCATTGTACAGCAACTTAGTATTTGTAACTTCTTCAAAACCATTAAAGCTGATCTCTTGGGCATTGTTAGCATACAAACCTGAGACGGCTGCCCTGAGCTTAAAGGAGTGCCGCTCATTGATATGGTATTTGACACCTGTGGCTGGGATTCCAAGAAAATAACTAAAAGAGCTGTTGATTTTTTTAGTAAATGACAGTAGGGGGATAATTTGTGGCTCACCCAGGAGAGTGCCATACGCCAGACCGAAAGTAAACAAGGCAAAGCCGTTTTGACTTTTCCATCTTTTCGATACCGTAAGCCTTCCGCCTGCCAGTATATCTTCTCTCTTTATACCATTTTTAAAATTTGAAGATATTACGGGAGAAAAGGCGGCATTTAAAGTCCAGTTGCTGTCAAGTTTTTTACCTATCAAAAGAGTAGGTCTTAAGGCATGCATTTGTTCAAAAGAAGAAAAGGCGGAGGCATCAGGAGTGTTGAAAAAACTAAAGTCATATTTGGAATAAGACAGTCCGAAACCTACCAAAATTGTTTTCACCGGCCTCATGCCTCGAAGGTTAATTTGATAACTTCTTAGATCTGTACTGCCCAAATCGGGCATTAATGAATACTCAAAGTTCCCTATTTCTCCAGGCTCCTGAAATTGCGCTGAAACCAGAGAATGAAAGAGAACAATCATCGGTATGTATTGAAATGATGGCTTCAAATTGAATATGAATTTGCTCAAAACTAGGAGGCCCCCGGGGGCTCAGAAAATAAAATATACTGGGAATTTAATTTTATAGACTAACGCCCACTTTTTGTCTATAGACCTATTCTAAAAGAGTTGGTAGCCATTTTGTATTGCTTTGTAGAGGTTTTTACAGGCTTTGTATAAAATAGTTCGAAGTGCAGCTGAAGCCCCTTTAATTTGTGTTTTAATCATGAGTTATGAGGCGATTGCTTGCTATTTCACTACTATTTATCGGGATAATTGCTTGCTCCCTGAATACCGATGAAATTCCCACCCTGGAAGTGGGTCAAGACTTTACAAATTCTGATGTAAGGCTTTTGGTACTCGACACTTTTACCATAAAATTGAGCACTTTTAAATTTGATAGTATTAACACCTCAAGCAGTGACAGGCTTTTGGTAGGGCAGTATAGCGATGAGCATTTCGGTCTGGTAAGATCTTCTGCTTACTTTGAACTCACGGCGCCACCTTCAGAAACAGTCAGAGAAGCATATGACTTACCAGACGATGCCACCTTTGACAGTATAGCGCTTATTCTGGGGTATGACCAATACTTTTACAATGACACTTTAGGGATATCACAGATCACGGTTCATGAACTTTTGGAAGATGTTAGGCCTAAAGACGAATTTTTTTTTAATACCAGTACGCTGGAGTATGATAGCATCGCCTTAGCTATCCACAATTTTAGAGCAGAGCCACTCGGCGGTGATTCGGTTCACATTAGTCTTCCCCTGACCTTTGGGGATACATTGTTTGATCTTATTTTGGAGAATGACATAGATGACAATGAAGATCTGGAGAATTTTTTTAAAGGTTTTAGCATCCGGCCTGGACAGGGTGACAATGCTTCTATTATAGGTTTTTCTAAGTTGGGCGAGCGGACTTATCTACGATTTTTTTATTCGGTTCCCGATGAGTTTGAGGATCGCGAAGAAGTTTTCGATTTGGTGATTAACCCCTTTCCTCAGCTTCCTAATGCCTTCAATAATATTCAGAATGATGCCTCGGGGACACCCCTGAACGGACTTTTGGATCAGGAAATGGAACTGCCCTCAACGAACGCGCAAAACCTTGCCTTTACCCAGTCTGGTACCGGCTATGCGATTAAAGTTGAATTCCCGCACCTGCAAAGTATTTATGATATTGAAGGTACAGGCACAGTGCTTAGCGCTATTCTTACTTTGAAACCTTTTGAAAGCAGTTACGATGAAACCAGGCCCCTGAGAGATTCCATAAATGTCAGCATTTTAGATAGAAACAATGAAATCGTGGATGTCGTCAGAACTGGAGCAGGTGTTGTGTTTGGAGCAATTTCTGGAGAGAATGAGGAATTCAGGGATGCCACATATGAGGTCCCGGTAGGGGTCTTTGTTGAAAGAAAATTAAACGAGAGGGGAACAGAGGATGTTTCTCTTGTGCTATTTACGGAAGATTATAATCAGACGGTAAATGGCGTGGTAGTTCAGGGAAGTCAGCATCAAGACTTCAAGGCTAGGGTAGAGGTCACTTATGCGGTTTATGATGAATAGGATTGTAGGGTTGTTAATTGCTTTGTTTATTCCAAACTTGTTTTCGGGCCAGACGAATAACCTTACTGGCTCTCCGTATTCCTTGTTTGGACTTGGTATTACCTCTAACTCAAATATTGGTAAGAATAGTGCGCTCGGAAAAGGAGGCTACGCTATCAGCGGCGAAGGGTTTATCAATGCCCTTAACCCCGCTTCTTACGGCAGTATCGGCCCAAACAGCTTTTTGTTAGATTTTGGCCTTTTGGCAGAGCTTAGTACAATTTCAAACTCAAGTACGGAAGAACGAAGGATTGCCGGGAGTTTTTCCAATATTGCCATCGCGGCAAGTGTTACAAAGAAAAGCGCGCTGGGTTTATCGATCACACCCTTTACAGATGTAGGTTATTCTTTAATCGGAATTGAGAGCAATGTTGAAGGATCCTTTAATGAGTTTACAAGTAATGTTTTTGGCAGTGGAGCTCTAAATGATTTTAGACTTTCTTATGGAGTTCAAATAACCGATAATATCAGAATTGGGTCGAGCCTTTCTTATCTTTTTGGCACCATAGAAGAACGAGAAGCTGTGAATGCCAGCGCGAACTTTACGAATCAGAGTACGCTAAGTATTACAGACAGTAACAGGTATAAAGGATTGCGCCTTGCCCTTGGTTTGCAGTATCAAATTCAGTCAAAGTTTATATTGGGTTGGGGAATAAATTTACCGACCTCCCTTAGCGGTTCCAGAGATCGAATCGTAAGGAAAACTCTTGATTTTGCCCCCTTTGAAGTAAGTTCTGAAAACGATATTGAATTAGATGATTTTGAACTTCCTCTGGAGCTAAATGCCGGCCTGCTTTTCCAGGTATTGCCCAATTTGAATATGAACCTGGACTATGCACTTAAATTATGGACCGCTACAGACCAAGAAGATAACATTGGAATCTATACAGATCAATTTGTCTTTGGCTTAGGGGCGGAATATGTGCCTAATGCCCGCGGACTAAAATTCTGGCAACGCCTGGGGTTTAGGGCAGGCTTTAACTATGACAGCGGTTATCTCGTTATAAGTGATAATACAATAAATACCACATCCTTTACGGCAGGCCTTGGTATTCCCTTAGGAATTAGGTCACTGTCTCAATTGAATATTTCTGTCGCCAGGAGTCAACGGGGAAACACTCAAGGTATTCTTGTAGAGGAGCGGTTTAATACTATCAATGTCAATTTAAGCCTTAAGGATTTTTGGTTTCTGAAACGAAAAATAGATTAATTAAAAGAAAAATAATGAATAAGAACAATCTAATATTTGCTTGTATGCTGGTATTCTATGGAGCTATACATGCCCAGGAAAAGGAGTCAGTAGAGAAAATCACTACCTATCAGAATGAATTAATGAAAACCGAATTAAATCTTACTGAGACACAGGAACAATCAGTGGCAGAGATCAATACCAGGTATGCAGAAAAAATACTGGAAATAAGGGGGAGGCCCGGGGGTATGTTTAGTAAGGTAGGTGATTTCAAAGAAACTCAGAAAGCAAAAAGCGCCGAGCTGGAGGCAGTGCTTACCAAAGAGCAATTCGAAAAATATGAAGACGAATTACTTCCTAAAATGCGAAAACAGATGAGAAGTAAGATGCAATGAGTTTTTAGGGGTACAAAAACAGTTTTAGTAACTTGCGGCCTCAAATAACGCATTGCATCTTATGGTAGAGTGGTTAGGAAAGCTGTTGTACAATTATTTTATCGAACTCGGCATGGTTGAAGACTGGGCACGTGCTCTGAATATGGGTGTACTTCTGCTTGCTTTACTTCTACTTGCCTTTTTGGTAGACTTTGTGGTTTGGCGGATCTTAAGAAACCTTTCGGTTTGGCTTGCTAGAAGATCAAGGACCAATTTTGATAATTTTTTAGTAGCCAACAGGGGTACCGCGTTATGTGGCCCATATCTTTCCGGTATTACTGGTTTTTGAATTCCTTCCTGCCGTTTTTATAGATTACGACTACCTGGGAGGTATAGCCCTGAAATTAACACAGATTATCGGGATTGTATTAACTATCCAGATTGTAAAGAATTCTCTTAGAAGTCTGAGAGACTATCTGAAAACCTTAACTCGCTTCAAGGATAAGCCTATTGACAGCTACATCCAGGTCTTTATGATCTTTGCCTGGGCCGTGGGGATACTTACCATCTTTGCCATTGTTACTGATACCACCATTTGGAAATTTTTTACAGCGCTGGGCGCGGCTTCTGCAGTGCTCCTTTTGCTTTTTAGGGATACAATTCTGGGACTGGTTGCAAGCATCCAGGTCAGTATAAATGATATGGTGCGCATTGGCGACTGGATCACCTTTGAGAAATACGGGGCAGACGGGGACGTGGTAGAGATCAATTTGGCGACAGTTAAGGTGCAGAATTTTGACAAGACCATAACCACCATCCCTACCTATGCCCTGATATCCGATTCTTTCAAAAATTGGAGGGGAATGCAGAAATCTGGAGGCCGTAGGATTAAGAGAGCCTTATTGATCAAGCAAAGCAGTATTCATTTTTTGAGTCCGGAACAGGTCGAAAAACTCAAAAAAATAGCACTGATTAAGACGTATCTCGAGGATCGCGGTGCTAAAATTTCGGACTACAATGCGCAGCATCAAATTGATAAAGAACTCATGCTTAATGGCAGAAACCTTACCAACCTTGGCGTTTTTCGTAAATACCTGGAATCTTACCTGGAAAATCATTCGGCCATCAACAAGGACATGACGCTGATGACAAGGCAATTGGCGCCTACCTCTCAAGGTATTCCGCTAGAACTCTATGCCTTTAGTGCAGACAAGCGCTGGGAAAATTACGAGTACATCATGGCAGACATTTTCGACCATGTTCTGGCTTCTGTGCCTTATTTTGATCTGGAGGTTTTTGAGCTGCCTTCAGATCTGAATGTTCGCGACTAACTGGCTGTTTCTCCGGCCTCCTTTATGCCATCCAGGATCCAGGGCATCAATTCGGAGACTGTAGGATGTACCAACACCACCTTCCTGTAATTTCTGCATTGAATACCGCTGTGCATTATGGCTGCAAACATATTGATGATCTCATCACCTCCAACTCCGAGGATAGAAGCCCCGAGTATTAAATCTGTTTCTGCATCCACAAGCAATTTGGCGAAACCTTTGGTTTCTCCCATCTCTTTAGCGCGACTAATCCTGGACATTGGTCGCATGGCTTTAAGTACCTTCTTTCCGCTCGCAAGTGCCTGCTTTTCTGACATTCCAACCCGCCCAAGAGGAGGGTCTGTAAACAAACCGTAAATTGGAATACGTTGTGATAAGGAGCGGTCTCCCCCAAAAATATGGTCTAATACGATCTCTGCATCATTTACGGCCGTATGTGTAAATGCACCATTACCATTAACGTCGCCGAGGGCAAAAACCCCATTTACTTCTGTACGGCAAAAATCGTCTACCTCAATAAAGCCTCGTTCATTCATTTTAATACCTGCTTTTTCCAGTTTAAGGGTATCGCTATTCGGTATTCTTCCTGTTGCAATAAGAAGGTCTGTGCCAGTGATTACTTTTTGTTTCCCATCGATTTCAACGCGCAGTTGTATCTCCTCATTTTCTTCTTTTACAGCAACGGCACGGGTGTTAAGCAAGATCTCTATATTCTCATCACGTAAAAAAGCTTGCACTTCTTTAGCTACGTCCTCGTCTTCTCTTGGCATGAGTTGAGATGAGCTTTGGATTAGGGTTACAGCCGATCCAAATCGGGCAAATACCTGGGAAAATTCAACTCCAATATAACCACCTCCCAAAACAATCAAGTGTTTGGGTAGTGTTGGCTTGTCAAGAAGGCCTGCACTGTCCATCCAGGATACTCCTTCAATTCCTTCGATCTTAGGTATCCTGGGGCGGGTGCCTACGTTGATATAAATATTATTAGCCGTAATTTCCTGAGTCCCTATTTTGAGTGTTTTAGGGCCTGTGAAGCTTCCCTGGCCGTG
Organism: Flavobacteriaceae bacterium; assembly: GCA_965212595.1. GTDB lineage: Bacteria > Bacteroidota > Bacteroidia > Flavobacteriales > Flavobacteriaceae > Poritiphilus. The sequence goes on along the minus strand of CBDBVE010000007.1, from coordinate 256,589 downwards.
GATCAGCGTAACATTCGCTGTGTTTTTCATCCAGTTGGTAAGGCCGTCACTGCTTCCATTTCTTATACTATTCATACGTTCTCGCACAATATCGTACTTCAAATGAAGTCCTGTTGAATCGAAACCATAAAAATCTCCTCGTTTGGCCATATGAAATGCCTTTGCACTGGCTACCAGGGTTTTAGTGGGGGTGCAACCATAATTTACGCAGCTGCCTCCTACCTTGCCTTTTTCAATTACCGCAATAGAGTCTCCTGTTGGGATGAGTTTGCCAAGAAGAGTACCCGTAGCCTGACCGGTGCCCAGAATTATGTGATCGTAGTGGTCCATAGGATATTAAATTAAGTTCGAAATAACCATACTTAAAGGTAACAAGAAATGAATTCTGATGGTATGAAAGCCTAAAATTTGGTCTGGTTAATTACGATTTGAGCACACTTGTTAGGAGATACGTTTATGACGAATTGAGATGTAATGGCCCCAGGATTTGGGGTAAAGTCCCATTTGGTTAAAATTGGCCAGGTCAATATGTTGTAAAAAGCTCTTCACAAGCTTCAGTAGAACTGCCACTTGGTAATTGCAAGTTGAGCAATAATGCCAGGGTAGGGGCTATGGATGTAATTGCAACACTACGAGCACTATTACCTGTCGGGATGTTTTTTCCGAACCAAACTAATGGTACATGGCTATCGTAAGACCATCCTGAGCCATGTGTGGTTCCCTTTACCTGACTAATGGAAAGTTCAGGATCATCGCTTCCAACAAATCCACTTTTAAAACTTATTGAAATGTCTCCCGATCTGTTTTTGTGATATCCTTTTTGCATTTTAGAACGTATTCCTTCGTTGTATGCTGAGGTTTGCAAGTCGTAAGCCGAGAGTGCATGATCTACTCCCTTTAAGTTTGATAGGAAGTATGCGGCGGTTCTTTGAATTTCAATAAGATCGAGGCCTCGTTCTTTTATGTGGTCTCGATTCAGATATACTTGTTCATAATCAAACTTTTCTAAAAGAGAATCAATCCCGGTTTTGGCAAGTAGAAATTCTTTCAATTGAGTTTCGTATTGATTTAATCGAGCTATTTCGCTTGGCAATTTGTGGTCACTTAAAAAGGATGATACCGGGATAGCGCCATGGTCCGAAGTAAGAAATAGGACATAGGCGTCTTTGCCTACTTTTTTGTCCAGGTAATCTAGTAGTTTCTCAATGTCTTTGTCTAAGCGTAAATAAATATCTTCCATTTCCACAGATTGTGGCCCGAAGGTGTGACCGACGACATCGGTAACAGAGTATCCTATATTTAACAGGTCTGTGTGTTTGCCTTTGCCCAAACCTTCATTTTCTATAGCGGCAATGGCAAATTCTGTGAGCAGCGTATTGCCCCAGGGAGATATCCAAAAAATGTTGTATTCAGCATTTAATTCCCTGTAAACTTTTCGCATTTCTTTGAAATCGTATGGGAAGGTGGGAGTTTCCTTGCCTCTTAGCACGCGTTCATAAGCATTATCGTCTGGAGCGCTTAAGGTGTAAGACTCAATAGGATATAAGGGATTCCAAACGGAATCTAAATACTGGTCTACTTTTCCAAGTTCATTAAACTTATTTACCCAGGCCGGGAGTTCTTTCATATAGTACGAACTTGAGACGAAGTAGCCAGGACTGGATTTCCAGTCGTACCAATATGCTCCATTGGCAGTATGGCCACCTGGTAAGATGGCTCCTCTGTCTTTAAAGGAAACGCTTATGACTTTAGACCTAAAGTTAGAGTCCACTCTAAGTTGATCGGCAATGGTAGTGGTAAGGAGATTTTTAGGAGATCTACCTACAGTATCGGTTTTTTTTGATCCGATAATTATTTCGCTGTGATCCTCAACGTTTTCTACTTCCGCTTTTTTACCTCGATCGTACCAGCTGTTACCAATGATGCCATTTACAGAGGGAGTTGTCCCGGTATATACGGCTGCGTGCCCGGCTGCGGTAACCGTGGGGATGTAATTGTAATGTGTATTCTTAAAAGAAAATCCATGCTCTAGTAACCTTTTAAAGCCCCGCTCAGAATAGCGATGTTCGTATCTATGCAGTTGGTCGAATCGCATTTGATCTACGACTATGCCCACCACAAGTTTTGGCATGTGTTCCTCATTGGTTTGGCAGTAAACCGATGTTATTTGAAATAGAAGTACAAGTAAGAATGTTATTTTTTTATACATGCTTTGTTTTTAAAGGGTGATCCTAAAGGCTTTGCTCTTAATTCTCTTTTTTTATCAGCATAAGATAATTTCTAAAGTACTGGTGGGTTTCCTCCTTGGAGTTCATAGATGTTGGTAAAATATAGGACAGACGATACATCCCATTAATCATATTTACTAGCGTTAAAGTAATGTCTTGTGGTCTAATATCTGCTCGTAATGTATTTTCTAGCTGAGCCTTGTGTACAACCTTATTGAATTCGCCGATAAAATACACCGTAGGCTCGGTTTTAGATCTCTTAAGGGAGGGCAGTTGAGAATATTCCATCTTAAACCAAGTAAGCTCAATAAACTTGCTGAAGCTCGGGTCATCAAAATAATTATTTATTAAGTCTACAATCACCCTTTCAATTTTTTGCAAAGGAGGAATATCAGCAGCGATAGTGCACTCAAGTATGCGGTAAATTTTAGACATCTCTGTGGTGATCAATTCTGAAACAATATCAGGCTTGTCCTTAAAATGCCAATAAATGGCACCTCTTGTCACTCCGGCTTCAACTGCAATTTCCTCTAAACGAGTGTTAGAGAACCCTTTGATTAAAAATAGTTCTACGGCTTTAGAGATTATATGTCTTCTGGTGCCAAGGGCAGCTTCTTTTGTTCTTCTCATTATACATACAAAATGTATGTAAATGTAAAACACAGGTAATTTAATTTCATTAAACTTGTGTTAAACTTATTTAGATCTTGGTGCTATCATTCTGGCCTTCATACATTTTAAATTCCCTATCTTGAACTAAATCGATTAGAAATTTAAAGGCGATACAGTAAAAACGGTATCTACCGTGATAATTAAATGGTCGTGAAAATAGACTAAACTCATGTTTGACAGATTGGAGTCCTATTTCAATTCTAACAGTTCCTTCGGAATAGTTTTGCTCAGGGCCTTTGTAGGCTTACGTGTGTTATATGGGGTGATAGACAATATAATTAGCTGGGATAGGATGATAGAATTTGGGGATTTCTTACAAACTTATTCTTTCCCGTATCCATTGATCAGCGCTGTCATTTCGGTATATGTGCAATTCTTTGGATCTCTGCTCATCTTAATAGGATATAAGATAAGACCTGCCGCCTTTATTCTTGCCTGTAATTTTTTGGTAGCCATACTGTTTGTTCATATCAAAGGGAATGATTCTATCGAAACTATGACCGGAGCTCTGGCCATGTTTTTTGGATGTCTGACCCTTCTCTTTACCGGTTCAGATAAGTTTGCTCTTGGCAGGAATTAATGAATTTACCAAACCAGCATTTTCCAAAATAAAAAAACCTCCACCTTTTGCGAAGGTTTGCACTTGATAGTGACCTGACTGGGGTTAACTTCACTTCGCTCCTTGGACCCAGTGGTCTCAAGGTCAAAATGTCCATTTTTCTTTCTTTTTTTGGAATTTGTGTTTTGGAATTTAACTTTCGACAACTGGGGTTAACTTCGCTTCGCTCGTTGGACCCAGCCGCCCCTTTCTGCAAATGCAAACCCGCGTAACCTGCAGTTACTTTGTTCTTTGTTTTGTCGAAATATTCAAACAAGCTTTGCATTTCTCCAAAAACAAAAAACCCTCGCCGTATGGCGAAGGGTTTGCGTTTAATCGTGACCTGACTGGGGCTCGAACCCAGGACCCTCTCCTTAAAAGGGAGATGCTCTACCAACTGAGCTATCAGGTCGTCTATTTGAGTGGAGGGCCAGCCCTCCGAAGCAATACCACTGGTATTGCGAAGGAGGGTGCAAATATACTATCAATAATTAATTTTTCAAGCGCATTTGGCGATAAATTTTCCTTTTCTTTGAAATCCCTGATATTTGCTCCATTTTTACACAAATTTTCAAAATGAAGATCGTACTCATAGGTTATATGGGGAGTGGAAAAACCACTATTGGCAAACATCTTGCCCAGGATCTGGGGTACAGTTTTTTAGATCTTGACACCTATATTGAACAACAACTGAACACTACAATTTCCAAACTGTTTGAAAACAAAGGAGAGATCTACTTCAGGAAAAAAGAACATGATTATTTAAAAGAGGTGCTGGCAAGAGAAGGAAACCTGGTGATAGCTACGGGTGGAGGAGCTCCTTGTTATAGCGGGAATGTGGATGTGATGCTGTCTCAAACGAAAAACGTATTTTACCTGAAGGTTTCTATTTCCGAACTGCTAAACCGCTTGCATAAAGAAAAAGCCACACGCCCATTAATAAAAGATCTGGAAGACAAAGACCTTCCGGAGTTTATTGGCAAGCACCTTTTTGAAAGAAACTCTTATTACACGCTGGCTAACCACACTATTGTTTGTGATTCTAAAGATATCGCTACAATAGCAGCTGAGATAAGGGCATTCCTAGTTTAGATAAACGCCGTCGTTCTTAGCCTTGAATTCTACATTGATGTGCTCCTGCAAAGAAGTAGAAAGGGATATTCCTTTATAGTCTGCTTTTACCGGGTATTTTTTGTGATTTCGGTTTACCAGAACAGCGGTCTTCAACTGCTTTAATGGAGTCTTTAGAAAGTGCTGAACTCCATAAATGAGTGTTGTACCAGAATTAAGAACATCATCCACGAGGACTACCGATTTGTTAGCATAGGCGGTTTCAGGAATAGAAGTGCTTACACCGCTCTTTAAGGGCGCTTTTTTATCCATACTAACCTTGCATAAAATGACATCGGCCTCTGTGATTTTTTGTAAAACCTTCTGGATTTTTTTGGCAAAACTCAGGCCTCCTCCTTCAATTCCTGCCACGATAAGCTTTTTTTCATTTACATTGGCTTCATAGATCTGGTATGCAATGCGCCTTATTTTATGCTGGATTTCCTGATGTGATAAAATCTGATGCTCCATATTTCATTGCGATTTCTTCTCAAAGATAAAAAAGAGTTCTTTACCCTGTCTTGGAGGAATAGAGTTATATGCTCTTTTCAGTATTTTAATGTCAAAATGCGTTTCGAACAACTTCAAATATTCGCTTTTACTACCTCCAAAAGGCGGCCCTTTTTCCGTCAAAGGAAAATCAAAAAAAAGTCCGGCCAGTACGCCCTTATTCTTAAGCAACTCATGCATTTTCTTCACGTAATCTCCTCGCAAGACTGGATCTAAGGCGCAAAAAAAAGTTTGTTCAATGACAAGATCAAAATCCTGGTAGTCTTGGGCAAAAAAATCACCCTTGATGAGCTGCTTTTGCGGAAAATCAGGGATTTCCTTTAGCATTCTATTCAGGGGTTGGCGGGCAAGGTCTATAACCCAGGTGTTTTTAAATCCTCGTTTCCACAAATAGATGGCTTCATAACCGTATCCAACTCCCGGAATCAGGATCTTGAGGTCCTTGTCATCAATTTGATCAATATACTGTTTCAAAGGGGTGGTGATACGCCCGGCGTCCCAGCCAAGCGTATTACTTTCATAGCGCTCTTCCCAATATCCTTTATTCAGTTTCATCCAAATAGTCATTTATATCCCGGCGGTCTTTCTTTGTTGGGCGTCCGGCACCTTTTTTGCGATAGTGCTCTTTAGAAAGTCGTAAAAGCTCATTGTGCTGAAAGGCTTCTTTAGGCGTCGTATCTTTTCGATAAATGTCTACCAATTTGGCTCCAACCCGACTCTCAGGGATATCTAAAACCGTAAGTTCATAGTTGATCTGATCTTTTCTAACCACAATTTTATCAAGTGGATATACTTCTCGCGAAGGTTTAGCCACTTGCCCGTTTATTTGAATGTGCCCTTTTTTACAAGCTGTGGTAGCAATATTACGGGTTTTGTAATATCGAGTAGTCCAGAGATACTTATCAACACGCATCGAATGAAAAATCTTTGTTAAGGAATTCAGCAAAAATAGGGGAAAATTGTATCTTGCGGCCCTAAAATACAAGCAATGCGAATGAAAAAGATCGCTTTTTTTATGATGATTACGCTGGTGCTGTCTTCCTGCAGTAGTGATGATGAATCAGGTATAGTCGTTATTCCCCCTCGCGAACTGGCCGAGGTAGCTGCAGAAAATGATGCTGAGATCAAGGAGTTCCTTGAAACCCATTTTTATAATTATGAGGAGTTTGATAACCCTCCGGCTGATTTCGATTTTAAGATCGTTCTGGATACGATTGCAGGAGATAATGCAACTAAAACTCCATTGATCAACCAGGTTGAATCTTTAGCAGTTTCGGTAAACTCGGATGACTTCGGTTTGGAAGACAATACAACAGTAAATCATACTTTGTATTATCTATCAGCAAGAGATGGTGGCTCTGCCACCTCTCCAACAGTAGCAGATTCTACTTTGGTACGCTATGAGGGATCTTTTCTCGACGGAACCCTTTTCGATGCCGTACCTTCATTCAACTGGCAGTACCTACCCTTCTTTTTACGTGGTTATTCTGAGGCTGTTTCAAAATTTAGTGCCGGTAGCAATATTCTGGTTAATCCTGATGGGACTTCCGAAATTAGCGATAGGGGAGTGGGAATTATGTTTATCCCTTCCGGTTTAGCGTATTTCAACAATTCTTCAATACCCAATGTGCCTCAATACTCTGTTTTAGTTTTTAAAGTAGATACCGGGCTGTTTGTGGCGGAAACGGATTATGACAATGACGGCATTCCTTCTATCATGGAAGATCTAGACGGAGATGGCAATCTTGCAAATGACAATACGGATAGGGAGCAGGAGGAGGATTTGAGGATTGGATTTTTCCCAAATCACCTGGACCCCGATGATGATGATGATGGTACACCAACCCGAGATGAGATTTCTGATGAAGATGGCAATATCATTTTTCCCTACCCTGATACGGATGGAGACGGAATTCCAGATTACCTGGACCGGGACAATAGTTAAAAAAGAAACTATATCGCATAAAAAAACCCTGAATAAAATTTCAGGGTTTTTTATTGTGCTTTGATGAAGGATTATAAGGCAAGGGAAAGGCTCAGGATCAGTTGATCTGGCCTGGTGTCAATTCTACTATCCCCCACAGTGGTAATGTTGGTATTGATAAATCGTGCTTCGTTTTCACTAAAGCCCCGTTCATAACGCAGATCTATTCCAATCTTCCCCAGATTTACTCCGGCTCCTATGTGCAATCCAACGGTAAAATCGTTCTCAACGGTGTCAATGGAGATTCCATCAAATTCCGTATCTAAAATGTATTGAAAAGCCGGTCCGGCAAATACGTGTAAAGGACCAATTACCTTGGTACCTACCAATACCGGGAGATCTAGCTTGCTCATGTCAAAATCATCGCCGTTATAGTCCGATTTTGTTTTGGTGTAGATCAATTCAGGCCTTACGTAAAATCTGTTGCCAAGTTTCCCGTAAACGCCAAGGTGGAAACCCACATTTCTGTCGGGATCTCTGGCAGCTTCTCCGGCCGACTCAAAATAGTCGCCATTGGCATTGTAATTTAATCCGGCTTTTACACCAAACCCTGAATCTTTTTGTGCAAATGCGGCCGTGCAGAATACCGCGAAGGCCACGGTAAGAAGTGTTCGTTTCATAGTGTTCGTTTTTCTATTGGCATAGGGATATCAAAAACGATACCACAATGCTATGCCTTTTTTTGTAACACTTCTAAAACGGCTTTCTCGATGGCTTTATTGTTTAATCCGTATTTCTCCATAAGCTGGTCTGGAGTTCCGCTTTCGCCAAAAGTATCCTGAGTGGCGACAAAGGCTTGGGGTGTGGGCTGATGTATGGCTAGCGTCCTGGCTATACTTTCTCCAAGACCTCCCAAAAAATTATGTTCTTCAGCAGAAACAATACAGCCTGTCTTTTTCACTGAGCTAACTAGGGCCTCCTCATCAAGCGGTTTTATAGTATGGATATTAATTACCTCGGCAGATATACCCTGATTCTCCAGGTTTTCCGCGGCGATCAATGCCTCCCAGACTAAATGTCCGGTTGCCGCTATGGTCACATCTGTACCCTCGCTGAGCAGGATGGCTTTCCCAATTTCAAACTTTTGATCTACCGGCGTAAAATTAGCTACTTTAGGCCTTCCAAATCTTAAGTATACAGGTCCATCATGTTCTGCAATTGCGATGGTCGCTGCCTTGGTCTGATTGAAATCACAGGGGTTGATAACAGTCATACCAGGAAGCATTTTCATAAGTCCAATATCTTCCAGGATTTGGTGTGTAGCCCCGTCTTCTCCAAGAGTTACTCCGGCATGTGAAGCACATATTTTAACATTTTTACCCGAATAGGCTATAGACTGTCTGATTTGGTCATAAACCCTGCCCGTAGAGAAATTCGCGAATGTTCCGGTAAAAGGAATATAGCCTCCAATGGTGAGTCCGGCTGCGATCCCCATCATATTTGCCTCGGCTATTCCTACCTGAAAAAAGCGTTCCGGATTTTCATCTATGAACTCCTGAATCTTGAGCGAACCTACAAGGTCTGCACAAAGCGCTACCACCTTAGAATTTGTTCTTCCTAATTCAGTCATACCCGCTCCATAGCCACTTCGGGTATCTTTTTTACCTTGATCTGTATATTTAGTCATCTTCTGCTCTTAAAGATTTAGTAGTCTCCTAGTGTTTCCGAGTTTTGAGCCAAGGCTGTAGCCAATTGCTCATCATTAGGTGCTTTCCCATGCCAGGCATGTGTATGCATCATAAAATCTACCCCATTGCCCATGACTGTCGTCATAATTACGCATACAGGTTTTCCTTTTCCTGTTCTGGACTTCGCTTCTTTTAAGCCCGCTATAACCGCTTCCAGATTGTTCCCATCGGCAATTTCCATCACATCCCAACCAAAGGCCTCAAACTTTACGCGTACGTCTCCCAATGGCATTACATCTTCTGTGGCACCGTCTATCTGCTGTCCGTTTCTATCAATGGTTGCAATGAGATTATCAACTTTCTTTCCAGCAGCGAACATGATGGCTTCCCAGTTTTGTCCTTCCTGAAGTTCTCCATCTCCATGAAGGCTATACACAATATGCTTGTCATTATTCAGCTTCTTCGCCAATGCCGCACCAATGGCCACAGACATTCCCTGCCCTAAAGAACCAGAAGCTATGCGAACGCCTGGTAATCCTTCATGCGTGGTTGGATGGCCTTGTAAACGAGAATTGATCAGTCTAAAGGTATTTAGCTCCTCCACCGGAAAATAGCCTCTTCGGGCAAGTACACTGTAGAAGACCGGAGAAATATGTCCGTTTGAGAGGAAAAACAGATCCTCACCAATTCCGTCCATTTCAAATCCCTCCTTGAGTTCCATGATCTCATTGTAGAGCGCAACAAAAAATTCTGTACATCCCAGGGAACCTCCCGGATGACCAGAATTTACCTTGTGCACCATCCGCACAATATCTCTTCTAACCTGTACTACTAAATCTTGCAGTTCTTGTAATTGTGGCATTTCTTTAAACTTTGATGATGCCAAATGTAATTGCAAACTTTTGGCTGCACAACAGGAGTTATTAACTTTTATTAACGAAGAAGGAATGTAGAATGTGGAACGAAGAATTTTTTTATTTTACCCGGTAGCCCGCATCCGGCACCTCAAAAGTTTATTTTTTTCTTAAGGCCCTATTGTTATGCGGATGCCTATATTTGCCAATTGAACACAGATTTTGAAGTTTACCCTCCAACATACCGATCCCAATTCGAAGGCGCGAGCGGGAGAAATTATTACAGATCATGGCAGTATTGCCACCCCAATCTTTATGCCGGTGGGGACTGTTGCTTCTGTCAAAGCTGTACATCAAAGGGAACTACGAGACGATATAAATCCGGATATAATTCTTGGAAATACCTATCACTTGTATTTAAGACCCACACCCGCAATTCTTGAGCAGGCAGGTGGCTTACACAAGTTTATGGGCTGGGATCGCAATATTCTTACAGACAGCGGTGGCTATCAGGTTTATTCACTTTCTGCAAATAGAAAGATCAAAGAAGAGGGTGTGAAATTTAAGTCACATATAGATGGTTCACTGCATGTTTTCACTCCCGAAAATGTCATGGAAATTCAGCGTACTATTGGTGCTGACATAATTATGGCTTTCGATGAATGCACGCCTTATCCCTGTGACTATGAGTATGCAAAGCGCTCTATGCACATGACGCACAGATGGCTGGACAGGTGTATAAGCCATTTAGAAAAAACACCATTAAAATATGAGCATGAGCAGGCATTTTTTCCAATTGTACAAGGTTCTACCTATAAGGATTTAAGAGTTCAGTCTGCAGAATATATTGCAAATACTCAGGCCTTTGGTAATGCCATCGGAGGCTTGTCTGTTGGCGAGCCTGCGGAAGAAATGTACGCTATGACGGAGGTAGTATGCAATGTACTTCCCGAAAACAAACCCAGGTATCTAATGGGAGTTGGCACACCCATAAATATACTAGAAAACATAGCCTTAGGGATTGATATGTTCGATTGTGTGATGCCTACCAGAAATGCCAGAAATGGAATGCTCTTTACAGCACATGGGACGATCAATATTAAAAATAAGAAATGGGAAGATGATTTTTCTCCCATTGACGAAATGGGTATTACTTTTGTAGATAAGGAATATAGCAAGGCTTATCTAAGGCATCTTTTTGCAGCCAATGAGTTTTTAGGCAAGCAAATTGCCAGTATTCATAACCTTGGGTTTTACCTTTGGCTGGTCAGGGAGGCAAGAAAACGCATTTTAGAAGGAGATTTTGCAGAATGGAAAGCCAAAATGGTCGTTCAAATGGACAAAAGACTGTAAGTGACAATTATTGATAGATACATATTAAAGCGATATCTGGTCACCTTTGGGATGATGCTCTTACTGTTTGTACCTATTGGGATTATGCTGAATTTAGCCGAACAGATAGGGAAGATGATTGATAATGAAGCGCCCCTAAACGAAATTGTCATTTACTATCTCAATTTCACCATTTACATTGGCAGCCTTCTTTTCCCCATATTTCTCTTTCTCTCTATAATCTTCTTTACCTCCAAACTAGCCAACAATACGGAAATAGTGGCCATCCTGAGTTCGGGAGTTTCTTTTGGAAGATTTTTAAGGCCCTATTGGATCGGCGCCTCCATCATAGCTGTTTTGATGTTTTTTATGGGCATGTTTATTGTGCCTAATGCTAGTAAGGGATATAATGAGTTTAAATATAAATACCTCAAGAAAGGAAAGCAAGATCGGGTAACCAGTAACATCTTTAATCAACTCAACCAAAACGATTTTATCTATGTAAGCAGTTTTGACCCTGCCCGAAAGATTGGTTATAATTTCACCTTTGAGCATTTTAATCAAGAAAATAAGCTCGACTATAAGATTTCTGCGGCGAATATCAGATGGGTGCCAAAAGATAGCCTCTATCGTTTAACCTCCTATACCAAGAGAAAAATTAGTGATGAGAAGGAAGTTTTACTGACAAAGCGCCGCTTGGATACCCTCTTTACCTTTAAAATAGAAGACCTAACGCCTGTATCCTATATTGCAGAGACAAAAAACTTGTTTGAACTCAATCAGTTCATTGAGATCCAAAAAAGAAAAGGCGCCTCAAATCTTAATACATATATCCTTACCAAATATAAGCGTTGGGCCCTTCCGGTTACTGCTTTTATTTTGACAATTATTGGGGTGGCTGTCTCTGCCGTAAAACGAAGAGGAGGCATGGGTATAAATCTTGCATTCGGGATCGGGGTTGCTTTTGTTTATATCTTTTTTGACAAGGTTTTTGGCACCTTGGCCGAACAGTCTGGATTTTCTCCATTACTTGCGGTTACTATCCCCAATATAGCCTTTGGCTTTTTGGGACTATATTTACTTAAAAATGCCAAGCGCTAGGATAAAAAATTACTTTCATCTCCATTTTATTATTTTCATTTGGGGCTTTACCGCAGTTCTTGGCAAACTAATAAGTATTGAAGCCCTGCCTCTGGTTTGGTATCGCATGAGTATTGCAGTGGTACTCATTCTTTTTTTTGTGGCGCTAATGCGTTATCCCCTAAAGGTTTCTTTCAGAGTTGCTTTACTTCTGTTGGTTGCCGGACTTGCTCTTGCGCTTCATTGGGTTACTTTTTTTTAGGCCATAAAGGTTTCTAACGTCTCTATTACCTTGGCAACCATGTCTGCCGGAGCATTTTTTACTGCCTTATTAGAACCCTTGGTTTATAAAAGGAAGCTCATCTGGTATGAACTAATTCTGGGACTGATTATTCTTTTTGGTTTATATCTCATCTTTAATGTAGACGTTCGCTATGTTAACGGGATTCTTCTTGCACTTCTGTCTACCCTGTTGGCAGCTGTATTTACCTTGATCAACGGAAAACTTATTGTGTTAGAAAAACCTTCCGTAATTGCTTTCTATGAGCTCTTGACAGGGGCCGTTGCCATATCAGTATTTTTAGGTTTAAGAGGTGATTTTACCACAGATTTTTTTCAATTGTCCTGGGAGGATGCTTTTTATATCCTTCTTCTGGCTTCCTTTTGTACCGCCTATGCTTACATTGCGTCGGTAAAAGTCATGAGGTATATAAGCCCCTATACCATGATGTTAACTGTAAATATGGAGCCTGTTTATGGGATACTTCTTGCATTTCTGATTTTTGGGGATAGTGAAACCATGACAGTGTCTTTTTATCTCGGCGCTTTAATCATTTTGGCTACGGTAATTGCTAACGGGCTTATTAAGCATCGCCGAGCGTTAAAAAGTAAAAAGGGTTAATTTTATTAGTTTATATTTGTCTGCTTTTACTAAGGAAACCGAATTTGTATGGAGTATTTAGATTTTGAGCTTCCAATTAAGGAATTGGAAGAGCAATTAGAAAAGTGCCAGGTTATTGGAGAAGAAAGCGATGTAGATGTCTCCGAGACCTGCAAACAGATCGAAAAAAAACTGGTTGAAACCAGAAAAGAGATCTATAAAAACCTATCGGCCTGGCAGCGGGTACAACTCTCAAGGCATCCCAACAGACCTTATACTTTAGACTATATCAACGCAATATGTGGAGCTTCTTTTTTAGAGCTCCATGGAGATCGAAATGTGAAAGATGACAAAGCGATGATAGGTGGTCTGGGAAAAATTGGTGACCAGAGTTATATGTTTATTGGTCAGCAAAAAGGGTATAACACCAAAACGCGCCAATATCGCAACTTTGGAATGGCCAATCCGGAAGGATATCGCAAAGCCCTTCGCCTGATGAAATCAGCAGAAAAATTCAATATTCCCGTAGTTGCCTTTATTGATACTCCTGGGGCTTATCCGGGTATTGAGGCGGAAGAACGTGGTCAGGGAGAAGCGATTGCCAGGAATATTTTGGAAATGACGCGCCTAAAAGTACCTATTATTGTGGTGATTATAGGTGAAGGTGCCTCGGGCGGTGCCTTAGGTATAGGGGTAGGAGATAGGGTGCTGATGTTAGAGAATACCTGGTATTCGGTGATTTCTCCAGAGTCTTGTTCTTCCATTCTGTGGCGTAGCTGGGAATACAAAGAACAGGCGGCCGAAGCTCTTAAACTTACCGCTACCGATATGAAGAAACTTAAGCTAATTGATGAAATAGTAAGAGAACCTTCAGGAGGCGCACACACCAATAGAGAGAAAACTTTTGAAACCGTAAAAAACAAAATCGCCAAACATTTTGAAGATTTGAAAAAGTTATCACCAAAAGATCTGGTAAATTCCCGAATGGAAAAGTATGCAGATATGGGGGTCTATAATGATTAACTGGCGATTTTATCAAGCTCAGAAAAATCCGGAGGATGCTTCTTCCGGATTTTTTTGGTTATAAACATAATTTCGTAACTTATTAACAGCATAATTGTTAACTGTCGGTTGATATCGCAAAAGGTGAAATTAAAGTTAACTTAAGGTTAATTGCTACTTTTATACTCATGGAAAAACCAAGCCCTATACTAGGCCATAAAATTGGCAAGTCGTCCCTAATAAACTTAGAAAAGGGCAAAATTCCACCTCAAGCTGTTGATTTAGAGGAAGTTGTACTTGGGGCGATGATGATTGACAAGAAGGGAGTAGACGAAGTAATTGATATTCTTCACGCTGATGTTTTCTACAAAGAAGCCCATAGGTATATCTATGAAGCCATCTTTAAACTCTTTGAATCATCAGAACCGGTGGATTTATTAACCGTTTCTGCTCAATTGAAGCAAGATGAACGCCTTGAAATGGCGGGAGGCGATTTTTACCTCATAAAACTCACTCAAAGAGTGGCTTCTTCGGCCCATATTGAGTTCCACGCACGTATAATTCTTCAAAAATACATACAACGTAGTCTGATCAAAATCTCTAACGAAATCATCGAAGATGCTTATGATGATACTACAGACGTTTTTGACCTTCTGGACAATGCTGAAGCCAAATTATACGATGTTACCCAAGGCAATCTTAAGCGTTCTGCAGAGACCGCTCAAAATTTGGTGATCCAGGCCAAGAAAAAAATTGAAGAGATTTCAAATAAGGAAGGCCTAAGTGGTATTCCTTCGGGTTTTGACAAGGTAGATAAACTAACCTCAGGATGGCAACCCAGCGATCTTGTCATCATTGCCGCAAGACCAGGGATGGGGAAAACTGCGCTTACACTTTCTATGGCCAGAAATATTGCGGTGAATTCTAATATTCCTGTAGCCTTCTTTTCTTTAGAAATGTCATCGGTTCAGCTGATAACCAGGCTGATTTCTTCAGAAACCGGACTCTCTTCCGAAAAGCTCAGAACCGGTCGGCTGGAAAAACATGAATGGGAGCAGCTCAATGTCAAGGTAAAGACTCTTGAGAAAGCACCGCTTTTTATAGATGATACGCCCTCTTTATCAATTTTTGACCTTAGAGCCAAGGCAAGACGACTGGCCTCACAGCATAAAATAAAGCTTATCGTTCTGGATTACCTTCAGTTAATGACAGCTGGTACGAGTCAAAAAGGTGGAAATAGAGAACAAGAAATTTCTACGATTTCAAGAAACCTTAAAGCGCTGGCCAAAGAGCTTAACGTCCCTGTGATTGCCTTATCGCAATTATCAAGGGCGGTAGAGACAAGAGGAGGCAGTAAGAGACCCATTTTATCCGATTTGAGGGAGTCTGGGGCCATTGAGCAAGACGCAGATATCGTTTCGTTTATCTATAGGCCGGAATACTACAAAATAGATGAATGGGATGATGAAGAACGCACACCTACACAAGGTCAGGCAGAGTTCATTGTAGCCAAACATAGAAATGGTGGATTAGATAATATTAGGTTAAAGTTCATTGGACAACTAGGTAAATTTGATAACTTGGATGACTTTGACTCTCCTTTCGAGTTTCAATCCAAGATGAATGCGAATGAGGATAACCCATTTCTTACGAAAAACCTTCCAGACCCCAATGAGGCGTTTGGAAGTGCTATGAATGAGGATCCAGACCTAGACCCGGAAGATAATGAAGTTCCTTTTTAAATGCTGTACATGCCTGTCGCCTCCAGCTCAGTCTAGAGGTCTTCTTCTATTTGTTTTTATGCTTTTTTCACTTCATATTCAGGCTTCCTCCATACTTATTCCTATGGATGCCGAAAGCCAGGAAAATCACCTAAAAGCCTATGGAATAACCTACTGGGTGCTTACGAAACAACAAAAAGTACAGTGGCTACTAAATTATCGAGGTGGCTCTTTCTTATTACCAGATGGAGACCCTATCCGAAGGGAATGCCAGATTAGAGGAGTATCGTATGAAGTGCTGTCCGATGCCCAGACACAGGCAATATTAGAACAAATCAGTAGTCCGTCCCAAAATCAGGAAGCCGTAATCCTGGAGAAAGCTCCTAAAATTGCGGTCTATTCACCAAAGGACAACCAGCCCTGGGATGATGCGGTAACCATGGTGCTTACCTATGCCGAGATTCCTTATGTTACTGTATATGATGAAGAGGTCTTGAATGATAAGTTGGCCCTATACGATTGGTTGCATTTACATCATGAAGATTTTACCGGGCAATACGGAAAATTTTACGGAGCCTACAGGGCGGCGCCCTGGTATATTGAAGGCAAACAAAACGCGGAGGCCTTAGCCACTAAACTGGGCTATACCAAAGTTTCTGAAGAAAAAAGAGCTGTAGCTCTTAAAATCAGAAATTACGTAATTGGTGGTGGTTTTATGTTTGCGATGTGTTCTGCCACCGATAGCTTTGATATCGCGCTAGCCGCCGATGGTGTGGACATTTGCGAACCGATGTTCGATGGAGACCCTTCTGACCCTAACTATCAAAGTAGGTTAGACTTCAAAAAGACCTTTGCGTTTACCAATTTTACACTGGAGCGTAGTCCCTTGAGATACGAATTCTCATCTATTGATATGACTGCCAAGCGAAATAATGTACCAAAAGAGTCTGACTATTTCTCACTCATGGATTTTTCGGCTAAATGGGATCCTGTACCTACCATGCTTTGTCAAAATCACACGAGTCTGGTTAAAGGCTTTATGGGGCAAACCACTTCTTTTACAAGAGATGAAATAAAGCCTACAGTTATGGTTTTGGGAGAAAATAGAATCAATGGGGAAGCCCGGTATATCCATGGAATCAAAGGAAAAGGTTTTTTTACTTTCTACGGAGGCCATGACCCGGAAGACTATCAGCATAGAGTAGGGGATCCTAAAACAGAACTTGAGCTGCATCCCACATCCCCAGGGTACCGGCTTATTCTAAACAATGTTTTGTTTCCTGCAGCCCAAAAGAAAAAACAAAAAACCTAAACTGCTAATAGGCATTCAATAACTTCTCTAAAACCCGCTCCACTCCAAATTCATCATTACTTGAAGTCTTGTAATTGGCTACCTCCAGGACGTTTGGATGTGCATTTGCCATAGCGAAACTAAGATCGGCCAATTGCAACATTTCAATATCATTGTTGAAGTCTCCAAAAACGAGAATTTCTTCGGACGTAAGATTATACGAATCCATAATCTTTTGTAGCGCATGACCTTTATGCGCATCTTTATGCGACAGATCTACCCAATTCTCGCCAGACACTTTTACCTTCAGTGAGGATTGAAAATGGCGTACCGCTGGATAGATGTAGCGTTCTGAGCTTTCATCGTGGTAAACCGCAATTTTCATCACTTCCCCGCTAAAGTCCTTGAGCTCATCTATAAGCTGAAAATCTGTATAATATTCTTCAAGTTTTGCAAGAATTTCAACAGAATTATTACTTAAATATGCCTTGTCTTTGGCACACAAGATCGCGTGAGTGTTTTCTATTTGCCTTAGCACACCTAAAACCTCTTTTCTTATACTGAATTCCAGAGGAGTAGATACGATTTCTTTACCGTTTTGCACGGCAAAGCTGCCATTCTCTGCAATGACGATAATATCTTCTTTTATGGTTTCCAATTTAGATACTATGCTTCCATACTGTCTTCCACTTGCCGCTGCAAAAAGTATGTTGCGTTCTTTTAGTTTTTTGAATAAGTCAAAAAAATGCGGACTCACCTCGTGTTTAGAGTTTAGCAAGGTGCCGTCCATATCGGTAACAACCAGTTTTATTTTAGAAAAATCCATAGGCAGCTTTGAAAAGAATGACAAAGGTATTTTTTATGCTTAAATTACGGTTGCCTTTATTGAAAATTTACAATAAGTTTAAAACGCAATGAAGATTTATCAAAAGGAGCTACGGTTAAAATCTTATCCTCGAGGATACCATTTGATTACTGATGCTATACTTAAAAGTTTACCGGAGCTGGCCGAAATACAAATGGGCCAACTTCAGGTTTTTATAAAACATACTTCGGCGAGTTTAACCATTAACGAAAATGCCGATCCGACGGTTCGGGAAGATTTTGAGCGTCATATAAATGTGATGGTACCAGAAAATGCGCCTTACTACGTGCATACCTATGAAGGGCCTGACGATATGCCAGCTCATATTAAAGCCTCACTCATGGGTAACTCTGTTCAGATACCAATTACCAACGGAAGGCTTAATCTTGGGACATGGCAGGGAATTTATCTATGCGAGCACCGCAACAGGGCGGGCAGCAGAAATTTAGTACTTAGTTGTTTTGGGAAGTAATAAAAAATAGTGTTATGAAGCGCGCAGTTGCAGAATTTCTAGAATTGTTGTTAGTAACCATCGTTTTTTGGTCTGTAGTTTTTTGCTTTTTTGTAGTGATCAGATTTTACGATTTAGAGGATGAACCCGGAATCTCAGTTGAGCCCGGTTATGAGGTTTCTTTCTTAGAACTCATAAGATTTGGGGTTTATTTAGGGCTGGTTATTGGTCTTTTCTACGCCATCATTGAGTTTATATTTGATCGCCTCTTAATTAAAAGACTTTCGATCGGATTATCAGTCCTGATCGTAACTTTTACCTATCTGGCACTCCTTATAGCCTCTGTAAGCAGTATGATGATCATAGCAACAGAACGATGGGGCTTTGACATGCCCTACGAAAAAGGCTGGTGGCGCTCTAACGAAACGTTCTGGATCTTTGTAGCTTATTTTGGACTTTTTTCCATAGTATTTTCTTTTTTAAAAATCGCCAAAGAACGGTTTGGAAGGGGAAATTTTTTAAAATTGTTGCTTGGCCAATATATAAAACCGAAAGAAGAGGAACGTATAGTAATGTTTCTTGATCTAAAATCTTCCACTACAATTGCGGAGAACCTTGGGCATCTCAAATACAGTGAATTCATTAAAGACTGTTTTTTAGACCTGAATATCTTAATTGACAAATACGCTGCAGAGATCTATCAATATGTTGGAGATGAAGCCGTTCTTAGCTGGAGGTATTCTAAAGGAATACAACAGAATAATTGTCTGATGCTTTTTTTTGATTTTCAGCAGCGCATCTTGAAACGGTCAGATTACTACCAGGAAAAATATGGTGTCGTACCAGAATTTAAGGCCGGCCTGCATGGAGGAAAACTTGTAGTTGTAGAGGTTGGAAGTGTGAAAAAGGAACTGGCCTACCACGGCGACGTAATTAATACAAGTTCGCGCATTCAAGACCAATGCAATAGCTACGGCGAGAAGCTGTTGATTTCTGAAGCTTTATTATTACGGCTTTCGAAGGCCTCAAATTACGTGACTAAAGAGCTGGGAGACCTCATTTTGAAAGGAAAGCAGGAAAGTATGCGAATATATGCAGTCAGTGATGCCTAGATTGAAACAGCTTATTGCTTTATAGTTTTAACTACCTTTTTACTTATCTTTCTTACCCAGGCTTTATACATCTTCCTTGAGGGGTGAAGACTATCTGACGCTATTAGTGTTTTATCTACCAGGGCATTTCTTGACATTCCGGTAATATCAATCCACAACAATTCTCTTTTTTCGGCCTCTTCCTTCACAACGCTATTGAATTTCTCCAGCTCTTTAGCAATTTTGTTCTTATCCCTGAAATTAGCAAACGGCATAACGCTCCAATCGGGTATGGAAAGCACAAATACCCTTGAAGGGTCATCTTTTGCTAATACAATACTTTGGTCTAGCAGGTAAGCCAGATCTTTTTTGAAATCACTTATGCTCATTCCCCTATACTGGTTATTTACCCCTATCAAGAGAGAAACCAGATCAAAAGTAGGCTGAAGCTTTGCGTTATCAAGCTCTTCTATCAATTTTTCCGAGGTCCATCCGGCATCTGCCAGAACTGTGGCTTTAGTGGCCAGGTCTTTTTTAGATAAAGTATTTGCCAATTGGTTTGGCCAATTATTCTTTGCAAGTTCGCTGGTACCAATCGTATAACTATCGCCCAGGGCTAAAAATTGAATGCTGTCTTTTTGACAATAACATTTTAGGCTCGTCAAAACAAAGAGCACTGCCAGGTATTTTTTGCACATAGATTGTGAAGTTGAAGAATTAAAATACAAAAAAACCCGCCATTGGCGGGTTTTTAAAAGCGAGATAAATAGTTTTTATTTTACCTTTTCCACAATGGCCTTAAACGCCTCCGGGTGGTTCATAGCCAAATCTGCAAGTACCTTTCTATTAAGGTCAATATTGTTGGCTTTCACCTTACCCATGAATTGTGAATAAGACATTCCGTGTAAACGAGCTCCGGCATTGATCCGGGTAATCCACAGGGAACGAAAATTTCTCTTTTTGTTTCTTCTATCGCGGTATGCGTACTGCATTGCTTTTTCTACCGCGTTCTTTGCTACCGTCCAGACGTTTTTACGTCTTCCGAAGTAACCTTTGGCTTGCTTCATCACCTTTTTTCTTCTGGCTCTTGAAGCGACTGAATTTACTGATCTTGGCATTTGTTTAAATTTTTTGTAGCAGGCGGTTCTGTATTCAGAACGCTTAGGTGCCCAACTCCAGGGTTATTAATTTACCACAAGAGACAACTACTTAAGACGTAGTTGTTCTTTAATACTGTTAACATCCGAATCGTGTACCAATGTCGAATGCGTTAACTTTAGCTTACGCTTTTTAGATTTTTTTGTCAGAATGTGACTCTTAAAAGCGTGCTTTCGCTTAATTTTACCAGTACCAGTAAGCTTAAAACGCTTTTTGGCACTAGATTTTGTCTTCATTTTAGGCATCTTCTTCCTATTTGTAATTATCTCGCTTTCGCTATTATTTCTTTGTCTTTGGTGCCAGGAACATGGTCATTCTTTTTCCTTCTAGTTTTGGCATTTGTTCTACCTTGCCAAAATCTTCAAGTTCCTGAGCCAGGCGTAACAAGAGTATTTCCCCCTTGTCTTTATACACGATAGACCGTCCTTTGAAAAAAACATAAGCCTTTAATTTGGCTCCGTCTTTTAAAAACTTTTCAGCGTGTTTCTTTTTAAACTCATAATCGTGGTCATCGGTATTAGGACCAAATCGTATTTCTTTAACGACTACCTTGGTAGCCTTCGCTTTCATCGCCTTTTCCCGCTTCTTCTGTTCGTAAAGAAACTTTTTGTAATCAATTATTTTACAAACAGGCGGGTCTGCATTAGGAGATATTTCCACAAGGTCAAGTCCTAACTCATCCGACTTAGAAATTGCTTCACTAATGGGGTATACTCCCATCTCTACATTATCACCTACCAAACGTACTTTTTGGGCGGTAATTTTATCATTTATTTTATGAGGGTTTTTATTTTCCCTCCTGGGTTGGGGCCTAAACCGTCTTCTTATTGCTATGACTAGTGCTTTTTAATTATACAATGGTTTCAAAAGGACTTTAAGGTACTATTTATTTCGTTTTCGACCAAGTCGGCAAATTCCTTTACCTGAATTTTCCCAATGTCCTCTCCACCGTGCCTACGAACTGCAATTGTTCCGGTCTCTTCTTCGTTTTCTCCTACGACAAGCATAAAAGGAATTTTATTCAATTCTGCCTCCCGTATTTTTTTTCCAACCGTTTCGTTCCTTTTATCAACGAGGGCGCGAATTTCGTGATTTTCTAGGGAATTTAAAACTTTTTCGGCGTATTTTTCATGCTTCTCGCTTACGGGAAGCACAATGGCCTGATCCGGAATGAGCCATAATGGGAAATTCCCTCCCGTATGTTCTAGCAAAAGAGCAACAAATCGCTCCAAACTTCCAAAAGGAGCGCGGTGTATCATTACTGGCCTATGAAGCTCATTATCACTGCCTTTGTAAGTGAGTTCAAAACGTTCCGGAAGGTTGTAATCTACCTGAATGGTTCCTAATTGCCAATTTCTTCCCAGCGCGTCTCTTACCATAAAATCTAGCTTAGGGCCATAAAATGCTGCTTCTCCTTTTTCAATGACGAAATCCAGTCCTTTTTCAGTAGCCGCATCAATTATGGCCTGCTCGGCTTTTTCCCAATTATCCGGGTCTCCAATATATTTTTCGGGTTTTTCAAGATCTCGAACAGATACCTGGGCAGTGAAATTTTCGAAACCAAGAGAACCAAGAACATATAGAGAGAGGTCAATTACGTTCTTGAATTCGGCATTTAGCTGATCTGGCGTGCAAAAGATATGCGCATCATCTTGTGTAAAACCTCTTACCCTGGTAAGTCCATGCAATTCACCACTCTGTTCATAACGGTATACCGTACCAAACTCGGCATAGCGTTTTGGCAGTTCTCGATAACTAAAAGGCCTGGAGTTGTAAATCTCGCAATGATGCGGACAATTCATGGGTTTTAGTAAAAACTCCTCATCCTCTTTTGGAGTATGTATGGGTTGAAAACTGTCTTCCCCGTATTTGGCATAGTGCCCGGAAGTTACGTAAAGTTCTTTTTGTCCTATATGAGGGGAAACTACCATTTCGTAGCCTGCCTTTTTCTGTGCTTTTTTAAGAAATTGCTCAAGCCTTTCACGTAATGCGGCCCCTTTAGGTAACCATAATGGTAATCCCTGACCTACTTTCTGTGAAAATGTAAAGAGCTCTAACTCCTTGCCTAGTTTTCGATGATCTCTTTTTTTAGCCTCTTCCAGAAGCTCAAGATATTGGGTAAGTTCTTTTTGCTTTGGAAACGAAATGCCATATACTCTGGTGAGCTGAGGGTTGTTTTCATCACCTCTCCAATATGCGCCTGCAACATTTAGTACCTTAATGGCTTTAATGATTCCAGTATTTGGGATATGGCCTCCACGACAGAGGTCCGTAAAGGTATCGTGATCGCAAAAGGTAATGCTACCGTCCTCCAAATTTTCAATCAGTTCTACCTTATATTCATTTCCCTGATTGCGATAATATGAAAGTGCATCGGCCTTTGAAACAGCGCGCATTTTATAGGCGTGTTTTCCCCTGGCGATCTCTAGTGCCTTCTTTTCGATAGCCGGAAAGTCCTTTTCCGATAGTGTATGCGGCCCAAAATCAACATCGTAATAAAAACCATTTTCAATTGCCGGTCCTATCGTAAGCTTTATACCAGGGTATAATTCTTCCAAGGCCTGGGCCACTACATGCGAGCTGGAATGCCAGAATGCCTTTTTTCCTTCCTTATCGTTCCAAGTATACAGCACCAGGTTACCATCGTTCATAAGCGGAGTGACGGTTTCCACCACAGTATCGTTGAAGCGGGCAGAAATGACATTTCTAGCCAGGCCTTCACTGATACTTTTGGCCACATCCATAGGAGAGCTGCCTTTGGCAAACTCTCTGACCGAACCATCCGGTAACGTAATTTTGATCATACTTTGCTATATCGCTATAAGTGGGCAAAGATAATATCTTGCTTTGATGCTAGCAACAGATACTTACAGGATTTTAAAGGCTTGGGAGTATGTGTTGAGCCAGGGCAAAAATTGCAGGATGAAGTTTGTAGAAAAAAGTATTATTCCTTCTTTTTATCAAAAAAGCCATCCATTACCGTCTTTACACTATAAAACCCCATGAAGACAGCGGCTGCAGCTAATATTAACCCAATAACAAGCACGGGAATATACCAGGGATGCTCCTGATTTTTAAAGGCCTGGTAAATCACAAAGGGAGCCAGGAACATCAGGGTCAAGGTGATCAAAAAAAAGCGAAATCCTTTGAATAACAAGGTTTTATTTGCCACTAATCTTTTTGTTTTGGTTGAACGATGATGTCATATCCATGATTAGGATTAACAGTTCTTGCTTACAAATTTACAGATTAGCCACATTAATTGGAGCATTCCTAAAATTTTACTGATGGTTTGTGGATGATTTTTCCTTTTTTAAGCAGACTGTCTTGTATTAGCGGCATACAATGACCGAAATTTACTAGGGGTGATTCTCATTACTTCTAGAAATTTTCGATTGAAATAAGAAATATTATTATAGCCGGAATCATAACAAATTTCCGCAATAGATTTATCTGTGGTCATCAACTGTTTGGAGGCATGATTAATCCTGTATTCATTGATCATTTGGACAAAAGTTTTGTCTGTATGCCTTTTAATAAACTTAAAGAAAGCGGCCTCAGTCAGATTCACCAGTTCAGCGAGGTCTTTTACACGAATTTCTTCCCTAAAATGCTCCGTAATGTGGTTGTATACCAGCTTGATCCTGTTTAGGTGGACCATTTTTAGGTCTTTGTGATATGTTTCGTTGCAGATCATTTCAACATCTCTAGCTCTTGAAAGAAGATCTAAAAGCTCTAGAAACAAAATGGTTTTCTGAAGCCCTTCTTTTTGCAGTATTTTCCGAATAATTTTTTTGGCCTTACGTTTTGTTTCCCCCGTAAAATTAAGTCCATTCTGCGCTCTTGAAATAAGCGACTTTACCTTGGTCAATTCTGGTTTGTCAAAAAAGTTATCTCCCAAAAAATCCTGTCCGAATAAGATCACAACTTGTATACATTCGCCGGAAGTCATAAATCCATGAGGAAGATTAGAGCCAAGCATTAGAAGATCACCCTGCTCATAATTGGTCACATCGTTCCCAACAAATCTTCTTCCTCTTCCTTGAAGCGTAAAACATATTTCAATCTCGGGATGATAATGCCATACCTGCCTTAATTGTAACCTTCGCTTTCTTGGAAGCCGAACTGCTATAAATGACTTCTCTCTTTTTTCTGGAATCAGCTGAAATTCTGGTTTCATGACATACAATAATAGCAATTGTGCGGGAATTAAATGTAATAAATTATAGAATTGTATTATAAATGGATAGGTTTATTCAAAAAAATAACGATGATTTCGCAATAATTTTGAGGAATCAATAAAAAAATGAGTGAAGTTTTACAAAGGACACAATCAAATACCATGTACATTATGAAACGATTAATTTCAATATTTACCAGGAAATTGTTGCTTATTGGAATTTTTGGATTTGTAGCTTTTACAAATGCGCAAACAGAGATTTCAGGCACTATCAAAGACGCAAATGGCGTTCCGGTTCTGGGAGCCAACGTGCTGATTGTTGGTAGCACAGAAGGAACCACTTCCGATTTTGACGGAAACTTCGTACTTTCAACGAGCCTTACAGGAACTCAAACCATTAGAGTTTCTTTTATCGGATTTGCGGCCGCAGAACAATCAGTAGATCTAAGCGGATCGTCAATTTCATTAGATTTTGTGCTTCAGGAAAGCGGCCAACAGCTCGATGAAGTGGTACTCTCCGCTTCTACCACTTTCAGGTCACAGAAGCAGGCACCTTTATCTATTAGCTCTAAGAAGATTGCGGAAATCACTAAACTTTCGGCAAATAGCCAGGCCGATATTCTAAGAGATGTTCCGGGTATCACCGCAGAAGGTGGTGGTGGTGAAACGGCCACAAACCTCTTTGTTAGAGGGCTTCCTTCAGGCGGGCAGTATGTATTCAATCCGTTACAATACGATGGAATGCCGTTGATGAGTACCTTCGGACTAAATTCATCTGCCCATGATGTTTACGCCAGGCCGGATATTGGTTTTAAAGGAGTGGAGTTTGTTCGGGGTGGTGCCGCTGTTCTGTATGGAGCTGGTTCTGTCGCTGGCTTAATTAACTATACCAGCAAAACCGGGGATACGAATCCGGGAAATGTAATTAATGTAGAATGGGGTAATCGCGGCCGTTTGAAGACCGATTTTTACACCGGCGGTAAACTTGGTGGTGAAGACTCTAATGCATTCTACGCCTTTACCGGCTTTGTCCGTAAGGACGACGGACCTATTGAAACTGGCCTTACCACACGAGGTGTCCAGTTTAGAGGGAACATAAAAAAACGCTTTGAAAAAGGTACGTTTACCATTCATGGTCAGTATATTGATGACAAAGCACAATTCTTCTTACCGCTGCCATTAGATGGCGACTCCAGAGAACGCATTGCGGGAAATGACGGGGACGACGTAGAGCAATTACTTTCGGGAGAACTGGCCGAGACTTCTTTTTTAACCCCAGGAGGTGTTTACAAAAGTCCCATTGAAGATGGTGTGGCTACCAAGGGAGGCTACCTTATGGGAGATTTCACATACAACTTCAGCGATCAATGGAGGTTTAAATCCAAGATTCGTTATGCCAATTACGAACACAGTTTTGCCCTATATGTGGGCGGAAACGGTACTTTTGGAAACCCTATTTCCCTGTCAAATTACATTGACCAGATTGCCCCTGGGAATACCGGATTTAGTGCCACTTATCAAGGTGGTAGCGGTGCACAAATAAATGGAAGCGACCTGGTGGTAGAGAATCTGCATGTAGACAGATTAAGGCCTATGACCGACTATTCGGGTGATGCCAATATCATCTTCAACTCTGCAAACGGAGCCCACACTTTTACCTTGGGAAGTTATGTGGCAAGAACAGAGGCAGAAGATGTTAACTATCAGTACAGGGTACTTTCTGAGTTCAACAATAACCCAAGATTAGTGAATCTGAGCTATACAGATGGCGCCGGGGGGAATGTGATCTTTTCCGATGGCGGTATTTACAACCGCATAGGGATGACCTCTAACCGTTTTTTATCCCAGAGCAGGACAGCTTTCTATCTGACAGATGAGATGATTTTTGACCGCTGGCGTTTTGATGTCGGTGTCAGAATTGAATCAACCACAGGCACCTTCAATAATGGTGGCTTAGAAGATACTCAGGTCTATACAGATCCTGAACTCACCACAGAACTCAGTACGGTGCGCTTTGCCGATGGTAGTTTTACTACTGCAGAAATAAATGATACAGATTGGGCAGTATCACTGGCTGGCCTTTACGAACTTTCTGATGCTACAAACCTTTATGCAAACTTCTCCAGAGGGTTTTTCTGGCCCCAGCAAAGAGGATTTGCACCAACACCCGGTATCAGGGAATCTAACTATGAGGGAGAAACAATACTCCAGGGTGAAGCCGGAGCCAAGTTTGGGACCTCTGCTTTTTCAGGGTCTGTAGCGGCCTATTACGTTACCTTGCGCAATAGGATCCGAATAGATCAGGCAATTGTCAGTGGCCAGTTAGAAGATCAGGCCAGAAGCGAACAAACTACCGCGACTTTTGGTTTGGAAGCCACCGGGACTTATCGTTTTACAGATAATTTGAGTTTAAATGGCACAGCCACCTACCAAAATCATGAAATTACAAAAAACGAAACCACCGACCTCACTAACGGACAGGTAACCACGATTAATGAAGGCAATGAAATTGGAAGGCAACCAAACTTTTTGGGCAGTATAGGCTTGAATTATGATGACCGGAAGTTTGACGCCAACTTTACCTTAAATCATACGGGGAGTAAGTTTACTGATGACGGTAATAATGTAGAATTGGATGCTATAACGATTGGAAGATTAGGAGCTGGTTATACCTTCCGTACAGAAGATGTTAATTCTGTTCGCCTGGGCTTCTACGTGTTTAACCTTTTTGATAGTGTAGGTTTAACCGAAGGAAACCCAAGAGCAGGTATTGGAGGCCAAGTTGATGACGGTGAGTTTTTCTTTGGAAGGCCCATTTTACCAAGGCGATTTTTCCTTACAGCAACCTTCAATTTTTAGTTTAAGTTAGTTTAGTTTAATTTATGAGACACATTGGCGGTTGTTAGCTGCCAATGTGTTTTTACTTCTTTGGCTTATGAAAGAAAAGTTGATTGACAATGCTATTGCTGTTCTCGATGCCAATTATCAGGACGGTGGGTTCACGATACCCAGTATGGGACTCTACCCGTTTCAATGGAAGTGGGACTCTGGTTTTATTGCAATAGGATTGGCGTATTACAATATAAAGAAAGCGCAATTAGAGGTAACCACACTGCTTGATGCGCAATGGGAAAACGGATTCATCCCGCATATTGTATTCCACAATGAGAGTGATTCTTATTTCCCCGGGGCAGATTTTCACCGGTCTGATCTTCACCCTAAAGCATCAAAAAGATATCGTTCTACAGGAATGACACAACCACCGGTATTGGGTTTTGTTTTGCAGGAAATGCATCGTATTGCCAAAAATAAGAAAGAGATGCTTAGCTTCATTGAGCAACATATCGATTCGGTCTTTGCCAACCATGTCTATTTCTATGACAACAGGGACCCCAATGATGAAGGCTTGGTTTATATTTATCACAATTGGGAATCAGGCACTGACAATTCTCCGGTATGGGATGATATTTGGAGCACGATGAACCCTCCCGAATATAACTTTGAAAGGCGGGATACGGCTCATGTCGATGCATCTGAAAGGCCTACTAAAAGAGAGTATGATCATTACCTCCATATCATTGAAATTGCAAAACAGCAACAGTATGATGATGAAAAGATCGCAGAACGCTCTCCTTTTCTGGTTCAGGATCCACTTTTTAATGCGATGTTGATTAAGTCTAATCTGGCATTGATCAATCTATATGGTCTTCTGGGGAGAGGTGCAGAAAAAGTTCAGTTGCTCAGACAATGGCAGGCCAAAAGCCTTAAAAGTTTTAATACAAAATTGTTCGACAAAGATCTCGGCGCATATGTACACTTTGATCTCAGAAATAATGTGCCTATCAGGCAAATTTCCTCTTCTTCTTTTTCACCGCTTTACGCCGGAATTCCGGATGCTGAAAGGGCCAATATTCTCGTACAGACGATGCTAGAGCGTTTTGGAGACAAAGACAAGTATCTCTGTGCTTCTTTCGATCCAACAAGTGAAAGATTTAATCCAAAAAAGTATTGGAGAGGGCCGGTTTGGATAAATATGAATTGGATGCTGTACTACGGGTTAAAAGACTATGGCTATTTGGATTTGGCCGAACGTATGCGCAAAGATTCCATAGAACTCATAGAGAGAAACGGGTTTTTTGAGTATTTTGATTGCCGCAAAGACAGAAGTACCAAGGATAAAGGGGGTTATGGGGGTAGTAATTTTTCCTGGAGTGCGGCTTTGATCATCGACCTTTTAAATCATTAGAAGTTTTAAGAAAGTGATGAGCAAAAAAAGCAAGTTCGATTTTTCTCAGGTTCTTATACTTGAAAACGAAAGAGTATGTTTGGCCCCACTTCATGAGGATCACCTGGATGGCTTGAGTAAAATCTCAAAAGAAGCCTATATATGGAGGTATTTCTTTGAAAATGGTGTCGAAGAAGAAGCACTTAAGGCTTATGTAAGATCAGCCTTGTTGAAGAGAAATGCTGGGATGGAATATCCCTTTGTTGTTTTTGATAAAATTGAGAATAAAGTCGCCGGGTCCACGCGTTTTTACGAGTACGACCCCCAAATGAAGACAATTAAACTTGGCCATACCTGGTATGGTAGTTCATTTAGGGGTACAGGACTCAATAAGCATTGTAAATACCTGCTTTTCAAATATGCTTTTGAAAAGTTGGGCGTTGAACGTGTAGGTTTTGGAGTTTATGCTTCGAACCAGGTGAGTATTGCAGCCCTAAAAAGCGTAGGTTGCAAGGTAGAAGGAAAATTACGCGCTATGTTTCCGGCAATTGAAGGGCAGGGCAGGGAAGATGCGATTCTCTTGAGCATACTTAGAGACGAATGGAAAAAAGATGTAAAACAAAATCTGAAAATAAAACTAAGGCTAGACTCTCAATAAGGCCACTAAGACCACCAACTAAAACAGAAAAACCAATATGAACTATTTAGACTACATTATAATCGTTGTATACCTGCTTGGTTTTCTAGGTATAGGATATTTCTTCAAAGAAAATAAGAACTCTGGAGATTACTTTCTGGGAGGTAGAAGCATGGGATGGGTTCCCTTAAGCCTCTCCACAATGGCCACCCAGCTTTCGGCGATTAGTTTTATATCAGCTCCGGCTTTTGTAGGAGTTAAAGAAGGAGGAGGTCTGCAATGGCTTACCTATGAATTTGGTGTTCCATTAGCGATGGCATTCTTATTAGTGGCTCTGATTCCATCGCTATATAAAGCAGGTATTATTAGTGTTTACGAATACCTCGAACGTCGCTTTGATGCCTCTTCAAGATTGCTGATTAGCTTTGTTTTTCAAATAAGTCGTTCAGTAGCTACAGGAGTAATGGTGTATACCATGGCCCTGATCTTGCAGGCTACGACAGGTATCAGCTTCTGGATATCTGTTTTACTCATCGGTGTAATTACCTTGGTCTATTCTTTTCAAGGTGGTATGAAGGCGGTGATATGGGGCGATGTCATTCAGATGCTTATTTTGTTCTTAGGTATTGTAATATGCTTAAGCTTTGGGCTAAGCGAATTAGGTGGTTTTGATAATTTTCTTGCGAAAGTAGACACCGACCGTCTTACTGCTGTAGACTTCGATAAGTGGGGATTTAATAATGCCGACAAAGAAGATGAGTTTGGGTTCTGGCCTATGGTAATAGGAGGATTTTTCCTTTACGCTTCTTATTATGGCACAGATCAAACCCAGACGCAGCGGATGCTTTCGGCCAAAGGCATGCCAACCATAAAGAACTTGTTGATGGCCAATGGCCTGTTTCGTTTCCCTGTTACATTAACCTATTGTATTATGGGATTGGTTTTAGGGACCTTACTGGTCACAGATCTTGGGTTCCAGGAGCAGATTGCAGAAGTGTACGCGGCCAATATAGATAGCTTGGAAGGGAAAAAAGATGATTTAATGGTACCCGTCTTCATCATCAAATACCTGCCTAACGGAATCATCGGAATACTGCTGGTAGCTATAATGTCTGCCGCCATGTCTAGTTTGAGTTCTACGGTAAATTCTCTATCTGCAGTGACGCTTGAAGATTTTGTAAAGCGTTTTAAGGGCGACATTCCTGACAAGACCTATGTTCGATATTCGAGATTTCTATCGGTCTTTTGGGGACTTGTATGCCTGTTCTTTGCTTTTTTTGCCGGGAATATTGAAGGAACGGTCATTGAGGTAATCAACAAGGTTAGCTCTATCTTTTACGGACCCATACTGGCTGCCTTTATCCTTGGCCTTCTGACTAAAAAAACACATGCGCTGGGAGCCAATATCGGAATTGTTATTGGGGTTCTTTTTAATATGTACCTATGGCTCTATGTACCTGACGTATTTTGGTTCTGGTGGAATGCCATTGGCTGCGTAATTACCATGGTCGTAGCTTATCTCATAAGTGTGCTTGTTCCTAGAGAAACGAAGAAAGGTATTGAAGTTTCTTACTTCTTCGCCAAAAAGGAGGTGGGTATTTTACTCGGATTCTTTATCTTGATCGTATTGATTTCTATTGGAATGAAGGACATTTTAAGTTAGGGTCTAAATACGCTATGGAAGACATTGTAAGGCAGCTATATCCCGAACATGTGGATACGGTTTTAAGGGAAGTCTCAAAGTTGATTGAGCACTATCATTTTGCGGGAGAAACCTCTAAAAAAGAGGGGCTTACCCAAAAGGATAGCATACTCATTACCTATGGAGATTCATTTTATGAAAAAGGCAGGCACCCGCTTGCAACACTGGGTAAATTTGCATCAGAATACCTGACAGGAAAGATCAATACAGTTCATCTGCTTCCTTGCTTTCCGTTTACTTCAGATGACGGCTTTAGCGTGACTGATTATTACCAGATCAACCCTGAACTCGGAAATTGGAATGATATCTCGGACCTAAATGAAAATTTTGATCTCATGTTTGATGCAGTGGTAAATCATATCTCACAGGAATCTGCCTGGTTTCAGGCTTTTCTGGAAGGGCAAGAACCTTATGAAGGGTATTTTATTGAAGCTGACCCCAAAGGAGATTATGGCGCTGTAGTACGGCCCAGGGCACTGCCCTTGCTTCATGCTTATCAAAAACAGGAGCAGGAAGTGTATGTATGGACCACGTTTAGCAGAGACCAGGTAGATCTCAATTACGCCAACTACCGCGTTTTTCTACAGATCCTTGATGTTTTACTCTTTTATGTCTCTAAAGGGGCCAGGTTCATTCGCCTGGATGCAATAGCTTTTTTATGGAAGGAAATAGGAACATCCTGTATACATTTAAATGAAACCCATCTGGTAATCCAGGCCTATCGCAAAGTACTTGACTCCCTGGACAAAAAGATTTATTTGATTACGGAAACCAATGTGCCGCATACAGAAAATATTTCCTATTTCGGGAATGGGCGGAACGAGGCGCATATGGTATATAATTTTACTTTACCCCCATTACTTGCCCTTGGTATACACAAGCAAGACCCCAAAGATCTTGTGGTCTGGGCAAATAGCTTGAGCCTTCCCGGAGATGGGGTTTGCTTCTTTAACTTTACTGCCAGCCATGATGGGGTAGGAGTTAGGCCTTTACAGGGGTTGGTTTCACAATCGGAAATTGAGAACTTAGCCAATAAGGCGATAGCTCACGGGGGATTTGTATCGTATAAGGATAATGGAGATGGTACGAAATCGCCTTATGAATTAAATTGCAATTACATGGACTTGCTTACCCATCCTGAGGCGTCACAAAAAACCAGGGTGCAACGTTTTTTAATGAGTCAGTCTGTAATGCTCTGTATGCCAGGAGTTCCCGGAATCTATTATCATTCGTTGCTTGGGTCGGAAAACGATAGGGAAGCGGCACTTAGTTCTGGTATTAACCGAAGAATTAATCGGGAAAAGCTTAATTTCAACAAACTTGAGACTGCTTTGAAGATATCTGAAGGCAACAGGAATAAAATCTTTGAACAATATTCCAGAATGTTAGAAGTAAGGGCGACCGAGCACTTGTTCCATCCCTTCGGAAAGGCAAAATATCATCAGGAAGGCTCCGTTTTCCTAATTGAACGCCTGACGAAGAATGAGGTGCTGTATGCGATTCACAATTTTTCTGAAGAAGAAATGAGTATCAAAAGTTATGTTTCTACTGCAAAAGATTTGCTGACTGGCGAAGAAACTAGCGAGACCAGATGGAAGCTACCCCCTTTTGCTTTTAAATGGTTTAAGAAAGTATAAGCTATGAAATTTCTTTTAATACCCGATAAATTCAAAGGTTCTCTCAGTGCCACAGAGGTGATTGATGCGATTTCAAGGGGTATTAACGATGCCATTGCGAATGCAGAAATTCGGAACATTTTGGCTTCCGATGGCGGCGATGGATTTTTAGACGCCGTAAAAAGCTATCAGCAGGTTGAGGAAATTGTCATAGACACAATCGACCCTCTTGGCAGGCCCATTAAAGCGCCATATTTATTTGATAAGACCAATAAGAAAGCCTATTTAGAGCTGGCAAGCGCTTCGGGTTTGGTGCTCTTGGAGGATAAAGAACGCAACGCTTTGAAAACCTCTACTCAGGGAAGCGGAATACAGATTAAGCATGCGATAGACCTAGGGGCAAGAACGATTTATTTAGGACTGGGAGGAAGTGCTACCAATGATGGCGGTACAGGCATCGCACATGTTTTAGGCTATAATTTTCTAGATAAAGACCGGGCGAGTCTAGACCCTGTCGGGGAGTCTTTGAATTCGATAGAAACAATAGACACCGATGCAGCCTATAAAGAGATAGAAACGGTCTCTTTCTTTGCCGTAAATGACGTTAACAATCCTTTATTTGGCCCGGAAGGAGCCGCTTATGTCTACGGCCCTCAGAAAGGCGCTAATATAGACGAAGTTAAAATATTAGATGAAGGCCTTAGGCAATTAGATAAAACGGTCAAACAAACTTTAGGAAGCGAAATTGCAGAGATTCCAGGAAGTGGCGCCGCTGGGGGGCGCTGCCTTTGGGTTAAAAGCATTTTTGAACGCCGAATATGTAAGCGGTATTGATTTTGTCTTAAAACTGGCAGGCATCGATGCCTTACTCAATTCCGAAAAAATAGACTTCATTTTAACAGGAGAAGGACGGATTGATGCGCAAACCTTGCACGGAAAACTAATAAATGGTATTGTAAAATTGGGTATGGAGCATCATATTCCTGTTATAGCCATATGTGGGCAGTTAGATACCGAAGTAAATGTGCTAAAGGACCAGGGCTTGTCAGATATTATCGAGGTTCGGGATAAATCCCAACCCCTTTCCTACAATATGGATCATGCCGCTGAACTGGTTGAGCGAGCAGTAGCTAAGTATTTTAAACGCATTTAATTATACGCTACCTCATTGTACGGTAATGGTACTTTTATATTCCTGTACGATAGCGAAGTAACCCAGCGGAAACTCATCAGGCCGGTCGGTATTGTCCACAATTTCTATATTATCCAAACCGGTGACATCAAACATGTTTCCTCTAACGGTTGCAACAGGAGTCTGAAAGGGCCCCTGAACTTCTTCGCTCTGTTCAATAAGTTGATCCATATAGTTGTAGAAGTTTTGATCGGCTCCCAAAATACTTACTTCGAGCTGGGTCCCGCTTTCAAATTGCTGATCGTAGAAATACGAAAAGCTAAACTCCTGACCTTTGTAGAATTCGTCTTCAGTAACCAGGAACTCATCAAACCCAAAATCGAACAGGTAGAAATTATCTCGGTCTGGGTCATCAGTAAAGGTCACAATAAGCTCGGTTTCATCATCATCAAAGAGCGTCTCTGTTCCAATTTCCAGATTGCCAATGGGTACCGATGGAACATATTGTGTTTGGCCTGCATACCTTTTGCCCTGATACTCTATTACAAGTGTATAAAGTATATCTGCTTCTATCGCACTCATCGGGATCTCTTCACCAGGAAGCGGTACGTAAACTCCTGAATTTGGGCTTACTTCTCCAAGGATCGAGGTTCCTGAATTGGTTGGAAGTCCGTAATCATCGAGGAGGGAGCTAATAATAACCATACTTTCAACACTGGTATCACCTATTCCTTCGAAGAAATTATCGCTCAGAGACACACTAACCTCTATAGGAAGAAATGCGTCAGTGGTGTCGACACGCATAACAGCATTTACGATCAGTCTGGGTTCATCACTTGGCGTATCTACCTCAATAACATCTTCGCATGACAGTATCAACAAAGAAAAAATGCACCATGACACCCATTTATACATAAAACTATTCTTTGTGATTAAAGTACACTAGTTCACTGTAATTGTACTTTTATATTCCTGCACAATGGCGAAATAACCTAGCGGAAATTCATCGGGCCTATCGGTATTGTCTACAAGTTCGATATTATCCAGGCCCGTTACATCAAACATGTTTCCTCTGACGGTGGCAACGGGGGTCTGAAAGGGTCCCTGATTCTCCTCGCTTTGCTCAATGAGTTGGTCCATATAGTTATAAAAAGTTTGATCGGCTCCTAGGATACTTACTTCGAGTTCGGTCCCAGGTTCAAATTGCTGATCGTAGAAATACGAAAAGCTAAACTCCTGGCCTTTGTAGAATTCATCTTCAGTAACCAGGAACTCATCAAACCCAAAATCGAACACATAGAAATTATCTCGGTTAGGATCATCTGTAAAGGTTACAATAAGCTCGGTGTCATCCTCGTCGAACAGGGTTTCGGTACCAATTTCCAGATTATCTATAGGCACTGCGGGGACATACCTGGTTTGGCCGGCATATCTGCGACCTTCGTGATTTATAACAATTGTGTAAAGTACATCCAATGCAGTCTGGGAAGTTGCAATGCGCTGGTCTGCATCAAAAGAGGGGTCTGGAACATAAATTCCTGAGCCCGGATCCAGTTCGGTAAGACTGGAGGTCCCACTTCCTGAAACATTTCCGTTCTCATCAAAAAACTGTTGGATTATAATAATATTATCCTCAGCGCTGGTAATCTGGATCTCTTCAAAGAAATTATTGGTAAGGCTTAACCTAACCTCCACTGGAATGAAGGGTTGGGAAATATCTACCCGCATAAGCGCGTTTACGACTAGTCTGGGCTCATCTGTTGGCACGTCAACCTCAATGACATCTTCGCAAGCACTGCTGAAAAGAAGAAGTCCGAAACAATAGATTAATAACTTTTTCATCGCATTTATTTTTACTGAACAGATTTTAGGATTATCTGATCGTAACCGTTCGTTTAAATTCCTGAACAACGGCAAAGTAGCCCAGAGGGAATTCATTTGGGCGTTCAACGTTGTCTGATAGGTCTATATTGTTTATCCCGGTAACGTCAAAGACGTTTCCGCGTATGGTCGCAGTAGGAGTTTGAAACGGACCCTGAAGGTCGCCACTCTGCTGTATAAGTTGATCCATATAACTGTGAAAGTTCTTTATCTGCACCAAGAATCTTAACTTCTATATCCGTACCAGATTCGAACTGCCGGTCATAGAAATAGGAGAACTGAAACAATTGTCCGTTGTAAAATTCATCATCCGTGACCAAAAACTCATTAAAATCAAAATCGAAAATATAATAGTTTTGCCTTCTTGGGTCATCAGCAATAGTGACAATTACTTCGGTATCATCTTCGCTAAAGAGCTTTCCTCTGCCAGCCAGGACACTTATTATGGGTACAGCCGGAACGTAGGTGGTCTCTGCAAAATACCTCCTTCCCCTGTGGTTGACCAGAAGTTTAAAAACCACCCTTTCTCTTTCAGTCACAATGGTGGGGATACGCTGATCATCCATAAAGGTAGGATCTGGGGTATAAATACCACTGCCAGGTGTTTCCTCGGCCAGAGTAGAGGAGGTTGTACGGGCCAGGAGACCCTCGTCGTATTCTTCAATAAAGATGACAATGTTTTCGAGATCGGTGACCGGAATTTCACCAAAGAAATTATCGGTAAGCGTCACCTGTACCCTCACGGGAAGGAAAGACTGGCTGTTATCTACCGGAATAAGGCCATCAATGACTAATCTGGGTTCTTCAGACGGTGTTTCCACATCGATGACATCTTCGCATGATGCGGATGCTATCAATAAGCTCAAAAACCAAACTAGTCGAAGCCTTTTCATCAGAACTTGAAATTATAGGTTACTGCAGGGACAATTCCAAAAATCGAAGTTCTCACAGCCTCATTGACCCCCGTATCCTGGTTTCTTCTAAAGTTAATCGAGGCGGCATTTCGCCGGTTATAAAGGTTGTAAATACTAAAAACCCATTCAGACTGAAAGCTTTTGCCAGGTTTTTGCGTTGGAGTTAGGGTAGCAGCTATATCCAACCTATGGTAATCTGGTAGCCGTTCCTCGTTTCTGCGTCCATAAAAAGGAACAACCAATCCTTCAAATTCAAACTGACCCAGAGGATAGTTCGTGGGTTGCCCTGTCTGAAAAATAAAGTTAGAATTAAAGCTCCATTTTTTATTCAATTCGTAACTACCATAAAGGGCAAGGTCGTGGGTTTTGTCGTAAGGTGTACTGTACCATTCACCTAGGTTTATACCTGTTTCTGCATTGCTTCTCCCATTATCAATGACAGGCTCACGTGCCTCAGTGCGCTGTTCAGATCTGGAAAGCGTATAGGCTAGCCAACCCTGAAGCTTCCCTTCATTTTTCCTAAAGAGTATCTCTAGACCATAGGCCCGTGCAACTCCGTTTAAAATTACCTGTTCAATAGCGTTGTTGGCTATGAGGTTGGCGCCGTCTATATAATCGATCCTGTTTTGGATGTCTTTGTAAAATGCCTCGGTTTCAAAGCTGTAGTCCCCACCTTTGATATTTCTGAAGTACCCAATTGCGTACTGATCTAGCAATTGAGGCTCTACCCAGGGGCCACTGGGGGTCCATACATCCAATGGAGTAGGAGAACTTGTATTTGAAAGCAGATGTAAATATTGCGCTATGCGTGTGTAGCTGGCCTTAATAGAATTATTTTCGTTCAGGGTATAGGCCAATGAAACTCGTGGCTCCAGATTGGTAAAGCTTTTCAGTGTCTCACTTCTTCCGGGACTTATGGTATCAATAGGTACCGCTTCGCGATATATCAGTTGGAAAGGATCAAAGACCACTGGCCTGTTGTTCTCGTAAACAAAGAGCTCATCTTGCCCAAGCCGAATAAAATGACTGAGGCGCAGGCCGTATTCCACACTAAGGTTTTCAGTGATATTGTGCTCAATATCTACATAGGCAGCAGACTCGTTAGCATACTTTTTAACAAGCTGTTGTTCAAGAATACCAGAATCCGGACTGTTAGGTTCAATTTTTCCGGGATTGAAGCTGTAGTAAATGTTATTTAGGCCATAATTTATCTGCAGATTATCATTGAGGTAGTGTTTGAGATCGTACTTAAGGTTAAAATTCTGAATTCCCGAATTCCATTCAAAGCCCACAAAATCTAGCTCAAGGCCATAGAAATAGTCTGAATATATCAAGGACAGGTTTGAAAAAAGCTTATCTGAAAACAGATGATTCCATCTAAAATTTACAACGGCGTTGCCATAAATATTTACAAAGCTATCGTTGATACTAAACAAATCTCTTCCAAAATACCCTGAAAGAAAAATGCTATTGTTTTCGTTTATTTTGTAGTTCAATTTTGTATTTAGATCATAGAAATAAGCCTTATTATCAATGTCGAAAAGCGGAAGGAAAAAATGCGCGTATGACGCCCTTCCTCCGATAAGAAAAGCCGCCTTATCTTTTTTAATGGGTCCTTCGGCAAGGAGCCTACTGGCAACGGCGCCAATTCCGCCATTAATTTTAAACTCTTTGCTATTTCCTTCTTTTTGAAAAATCTCCAGGACAGAAGAAACACGCCCCCCATAACGCGCTGGGATGCCTCCCTTGAACAGCTTTACATCTTTTATGGCATCTGGGTTAAATACAGAGAAAAACCCAAATAGGTGCGAAGAGTTGAAAATTGTGGCTTCGTCTAAGAGGATGAGGTTTTGATCTACAGCACCACCACGCACATTAAAACCGGAAGAGCTTTCTCCTGCATTTGTAACTCCGGGAAGTAGTAAAATAGATTTAATGACGTCGGCTTCGCCAAGAACCACAGGGATTTTTTTAATGGTTTGGACCGCCATGGTGCTTACACTCATTTGAGGTTTGCGAATGTCCATTCGCTCGGCGTCTTCGGTTACTATAACCTCTTCTAGTTCTTCGGCTTCCTCAGCTAGTCTGAAGTTGACCTTTTGATCTTGAGTAAAGGAGATCGTTTGAACGATATCCTGAAAGCCCAGGTAGCTGATTTGAATTTTGTATTCACCTTCAGGTAGCGTGAGTGAATAAAATCCGTACTCATTTGTACTGACACCTGTCCTGAGTTCTGGTACAACCACTGATACACCGATCAGGGTTTCATTACTCGAGGCTTCTGTGATGGTGCCGCTTAAGGTATATTTTTGTTGGGCACTCAATTGTAGAAAACTTACTAAAGAAAGTGCAAAGAGGAGGTTTCTGAAAGTTTGGTTCATTTCAGCAATTTTTTTTAAAATTAAAAGAAAATTTTAAAAGTCTGGTTGTTATTGGCTATTATAAAAGCAAAACCCTGACAATTTAGTCAGGGTTTCTTATAACATTGCAACAGCAAATGTTAGAGTTTTTCTAAAATTGCATTAAGCGATCCACTTGGACGCATAGCATCTGCAATTCTATCTGACTTTGGTAGGTAATAGCCTCCAATGTCCTGAGGTTTACCCTGAGCTTCTATAAGCTCCTGAAGTATATCAATTTCCTTTGCTTTCATGGCCTCTGAGATTCCTTTAAAAACTGTCTTAAGCTCATCATCTTCATCCTGCCCAGATAAGGCCTCAGCCCAATACAGGGCAAGGTAAAAGTGACTCCCGCGAGTATCCAATTCTCCAACCTTTCTCGATGGTGACCTATCCTGATCCAAAAATTGCTCGGTCGCATCATCCAATGCTTTAGCGAGTACAACTGCCTTGGTATTTTTGTTTTTCTCCCCATAAAAATCCAGGGAGACTCCCAAAGCCAAAAATTCACCTAATGAATCCCATCGCAAATGCCCTTCCTCTAGAAATTGTTCTACATGTTTAGGAGCAGACCCACCGGCTCCTGTCTCAAAAAGACCTCCTCCGTTCATTAAAGGCACAATAGAAAGCATTTTAGCACTGGTGCCCACTTCCAAAATCGGAAAAAGGTCTGTTAGGTAGTCCCTAAGAACGTTACCAGAAACTGAAATAGTGTCTTTACCTTCCTTTATTCTTTTTAAGGTAAACAGTGTAGCCTCTACCGGAGATAGAATACGGATATCTAATCCTGCAGTATTCTCCATGGGAAGATAGGTGTTTACTTTCTTAATCAATTCAGCGTCATGGGCCCTTTGGTCATTTAACCAAAAAACGGCCGGAGTTTCTGACGCCCTCGATCTTGAAACGGCTAGTTTAACCCAATCTCTAATCGGAGCATCTTTAACCTGGCACATTCTCCAGATATCGCCTGCTTCCACCTCGTGACTAATTAAAGTGGTATTCGTGCTAAGATCTACTATGTTAACAATTCCACCAGCCCCAATTTCGAAGGTCTTGTCATGAGAACCGTATTCTTCTGCTTTTTGAGCCATCAGGCCTACATTGGGTACAGTACCCATGGTTTTGGGGTCAAAAGCCCCGTGTTCTTTGCAGAAATCAATTGTAGCCTGATAAATTCCGGCATAACTGCTATCCGGGATCACCGCTTTGGTATCTTGCGATTTTCCTTCGGCATTCCACATTTGTCCAGAATTTCTGATCATTGCCGGCATGGAGGCATCAATAATTACATCGCTAGGTACATGTAAGTTTGTAATTCCTTTGTCAGAATTTACCATGGCCAGATCTGGTCCGTTTTCCAGTGCGGCCATAATATCATTCTCTATTGTCTTGCGCTCTTCCTGAGGCAGCTCCTGCAATTTGTCAAAAAGAAGTTCAAGACCGTCATTTGGACTTATACCAAGGGTATCAAAAGTGCCTGTATGTTTCTGAAAAACGTCTTTGAAAAAAACTTCCAGAACATGACCGAAGATGATAGGGTCTGAAACCTTCATCATGGTAGCCTTTAGATGCACAGAGAATAAAACCCCATTGGCTTTAGCATCAGCAACCTGCTTACTAAGAAAATCAATAAGTGCTTTTTTGCTCAATACCGTGGCGTCAATAATTTCACCTGCCAAGAGCGCTATCTTCTCTTTAAGCACAATAGTGCCCTCATCTTTAGTGGCTAATTCTATACGAACTGTTGTCTGGTTCTCTAGCGTAATGGATTTTTCATTGGAGCTGAAATCACCTTCTTCCATGGAGGCCACATGAGTTTTTGAATCCTTGCTCCATGCGCCCATGGAATGCGGATTCTTCTTGGCGTAATTTTTTATTGGTTTAGGTGCTCTTCGGTCCGAGTTTCCTTCTCTCAACACTGGATTTACAGCACTTCCCTTTATCTTATCGTACCTAGCCTTAATTTCCTTTTCTTGCTCTGTCTCAGGCTCATCAGGGTAAGCTGGTAGGGCGTATCCCTTTTGTTGCAGTTCGCTTATAGCTTCTTTTAATTGCGGAATAGAAGCGCTTATATTTGGGAGTTTAATGATATTGGCATCTGGAGACTTGGCCATTTCACCGAGTTCGGCCAAGGCATTTGGAGTTCGCTGATCTTCCTTTAGGTGGTCGGGAAAAACTGCTATTATTCTTGCAGCTAGAGAAATATCTTTTGTCTCAATGGTGATGCCTGCTGTTTTCGTAAAAGCTTTTATGATGGGTAAAAAAGACTGGGTTGCCAGCGCCGGCGCTTCGTCTGTTTTGGTATAAAATATTTTCGGCATTTGCGATTTTCTTTTAAGCGGAGCAAATATACAATTTTAAATGTGCCGAAAGGGGCTGCAAAAGGGTAAACTTTGGAAGAATTAGCAGGGTGGTAAAAATGCGTTTCTCATGCTTCTTTTAAAAGACAAAAGCCATATCATTGTAACGCGTACATTGATATGGCTTTCTAGAAATAGCTAGCAAACTTTTTGTCCTGTACCGGAGCACAACACCGCAACCATTGATTGCATTTGCTTTGCTATTTCGACGTTTGAAACATCTTTTGTTCTCAATTATTAAACCAAGCAACTTCAGATGCTTCTTTTCGTTGTTTAGTGTTTTCGGATTAAATCTAAAACCGAGGCCTCACATTTAACACAAAGTCACCCACATGTTGATCGGAAGACGACAGCCTTCCTTTCGTATGCTCACCTTCTTATTCCTACCTGGTAACGAATTACCTGATTTTCCTAATTGGGTTAGACAACAATACAAAGAACGTCAACTCTATAATGGTTCTCCACACAAACCTTAGACCGGCTTATCTTTAAAACCATAGGTTAAATGTAATCGTTTTGATGAGAATTCCAAATTTTGGAAGCAATTAGAAATCAACAAACTATAAACCTGAGTTATAAACAATTGTTCATAAGTCTAGTAGTCCGACTGTTGATGAGAAGCGGGTGCTTTACTGGCGATAGCAACAAAAAAAATCGGCCCTTCGACCGACTTTTTCATTTCATTCATTTTACTTTTTTTAAGGAGCAGATTCACCACCCTTTGTTCTAGACCGTTTCAGCTGCCTTTGTATTTTTTTGATTGCCGATTCAATAGACTTTTCAGGTTCAATGATGTTGAATTCTCCCCAGAAATCGGGATCTGAAAAACCAAGGGCCTCGTCACTTAAAATGATGGTAGATTTTAATCTATCACGGCCCTTAGGAGTCTCCCCAGCTATATTCTTTTCCCAATCTGTTACCGCCATTTCGCAAGTCATACTATAAACCGAGTTAAAAAGACGGCGATCCCAATTCACCTTGAATTCGAGCAATACATTGCTATACCCGTAATACCAGCGACCATTTTTTTCCCTGTAATCAACCCGATAGGCAACCTCAGTTGGATACACCCTCGCGTTCCTTGGTTTTTTTCGTACAAACATTTGACTGGCTTTTTCCTTGTCAGTGATATTTAAGGAATAGATGGCACTCGTAAGGATCTTCTCCTCCGCATCGATATAAAGTTTCCCCTGATAAAGCGGAATATCAACTTCACTACGCTGTTTAAAATTCACAACATAGATAAGCTGATCATTGATGCGTGTAGACCGGTCAAAACTAAAGCTATAATCTTCGATGGATTCTTTCGTAAAAATGAACTCCGGGTATTTCATAATATCCACAAAAAGAGCATTGAAAGGACCTCCTTGTAGTTTTAAGGCCAGTGTATCTAGCTTACTGTAGTCCGTACTTTTTCTGGCCTTATACAATTCTACCAAATCTCGTTTGGGAGAGGTATATGAAGTCTTATAAATATTAACTACAGCCTCGGAAAGCGATACGTTTTTCCTTCTTTTTTTTATGGTTT
Organism: Flavobacteriaceae bacterium; assembly: GCA_965212595.1. Classification (GTDB taxonomy): domain Bacteria; phylum Bacteroidota; class Bacteroidia; order Flavobacteriales; family Flavobacteriaceae; genus Poritiphilus. The sequence goes on along the minus strand of CBDBVE010000007.1, from coordinate 213,560 downwards.
CCCTGTAAAAAGCCGTCATTACTGTAGGATCTTCAAAATAATTCTCTCCCTTTTTCCGTAACATGTCTTTTACCAGGGTGACCGCATTTCTCGGAACACTTAAATTAACCTCGTTAAGCTCGGTGATTGAAACTTCAAGTAAAACCCTGTTCTTATTCCCCTTTAGTTGCTGCAACGGAATTGAACGGGTTTTATATCCCAAAAATGAAACCAGAATATTTCCCTCTGAAATATTTTTAGGAATTTTCAGAAGAAACGTACCTTCAGTATTGGTAACCGTACTTATATTGGTACCATCCAGTGTTAGAGAGGCAAAAACCAAAGGTTTTTTACTTCCCTGATCCAGGACCTCTCCTTTGAACTGGTTAAAACTAATATCTCTTTGCTGTTGAACCTCCTGAAAAGCTGCTGAGGCCTCAAATGATCCAGCTACCCCCAAAAAGAGAACTAAACTAAGGCTCTTTGCAAGGGATTTTTTTGTTTTTTTTATCAATATATTCATCATAACAATTTGTTCTAAAGTGGTATATACTTTGAACTGAATCAAAATAATTTCCACACTCTAAGGTACTAATTTTTAGCCAAATGTGCCCCTAAAACTTCCGAATACTGGTTTTTGTGATTACCAATAAATAGGGCCGTCACCCAAATATTTCTGGGCTATAGGTAAGTAATAGTCCTTGATCTCATCCAAATCATAGATTTTCTGACTTTTGGTATATAGATCATATTTGTTGAAATCTCGAATCCACTCCAGATATTCAGCGTCATTTTCAGTCAATAATTGACGGTAGCTGTCACCAGAGTGCCAGGGGTAAAAGGAGTGATAACGTATCATTGCCATACCGGCTTTGGGAATCTTATTTTCCTTATGCCTACTCAGCACCTGAAACAAGTATTCATCATGCCCCCAGGCCAGCGTCAATGAATCCAACCCACAACCTTCTTTGTAAATCCCATTCTCCGTACGATACCTGGCATCTTTCATATCTGGGTTCAGACTATTAAATTCTGGATAGACACAACTCTCAGGGAGCGCGCAGCCCACTACGAACACATCACCTACCATACCCCATTGCTCTGCCTGGCTGGTGCCATCTTCGTCGCTTCCCCATAAGAACATCACCTTTCCCAAGTCGTGGATCAAACCCACGAGCTGCATCCAGTCCGGGCGTTCATCTGCGCGGATTGCCTCAGCGCTTTGAATAAGGTGTTGCACATTTGGAAGATCTAAGTCGGGGTCGCTTACATCAATAAGGTCATTGAGATGCAGCATCGCATCCCATAAAGCCATGGGCTTATCAAAAGTCAGGTATTTTTTATGCATCCGCTGCACATATTCCAGTGTTTGGCGTTCGCGCATTTTACGGTAGTGCTCCCGTACTGCGGCAGTGACATCAGATTGATCGTAGTTTCTAAATACCTTTTCCATCTTAAACATTTCCAAGTAAAAGGTACAAAATAATGGTAAATACTACTAAAAACAGACTGAAGGACTTCGCATACTTCCAGGGTTTTAGATTTATAATTCCTGCATCTTCCATGATGAAATGCGAATCTTTAGGCAATAGCCATGAGGCCAAATGCATTACAAGAATATTTAAAACAAACTCTATGCCCCAGATATGTACAAAGTGAAGGTTTAATTCCAGGACATAGTATGTCAAAATATAAAACATCAAACCAAATAGAAGTCCTATTTTCGCGCCACTGGCAGAGACCCTGGGAAAAAGAAATCCGGCCAGGATAACACTGGCCATAGGAATAAAGAAGATCCCGTTAAGCTGCTGCAACAACTGATATAATCCTTCGGGTGCATTGGCCACAAAGGGTGCTACACCTATGGCAAATATTGCTAAGACCGCCGATGTTGTTTTTCCCATCAACACCAATCTCTTTTCACTTGCGCCTTTATTGATATAGCGTTTAAAAATACCCAGGCTAAAAACAGTTGCTGCACTATTGAGTGCACTGTTAAAAGTGGTAAGAATAGCGCCCATCATTACAGCTACAAAGAAACCAGTGAGCCAGGCGGGAAGCACCATTTTTACTAACTGTGGATAAACATGATCGGGATTATCATAAAAACTTTCTCCGAAATAATAGAACCCTATAATTCCTGGTAACACGATAATAAGGGGGACCAGAATTTTCAGCAAACCGGTATAGAGCAAACCTTTTTGTGCCTCTTTGAGGTTTACCGCTCCCAGGACGCGTTGTATGATGGATTGATGCATGGTCCAAAAGTAGAGCTGGTTGATCATTAAACCCGTAAATAAAACTTCGAAGGGCAGAATGGACGATCGTGAACCAGGTCCTATGCCCGGTTCCTTACTTAGCACATTAAATTTTTCCGGACTGTTGTCAAAAACGGTTTTTAGGCCGTCCAGAGGGTTACCGTCACCGATACTGAGTAGCGCGATAATAGGAACTAACAGGCCGGCTACCAGCAAACCAAAACCGTTTATGGTGTCTGTATAAGCCACCATTTTTAACCCGCCAAAAATTGCGTACAATGCCCCAATACTTCCAACGACAATTATCGTAAGCCAAATGCCTTGGGTCTGACTTATATCTAGTAGTTCTGAAATCTCAAAAATGGCTTCTATATTCAGAGCTCCAGTGTATAATACTATGGGCAAAAGGGTGACCACAAATGAAATGATGAGCAGGAGCGCCACTAAGGTCCGGGTAAGTCCATCGAATCTTTTTTCAAGGAACTCAGGAATAGTGGTTAAACCCATTTTTAGGTAGCGGGGAGCGAAATAAAGAGCGCCCAAGACCAGTGCCAGGGCTGAGGTTACTTCCCATGCGATGATAATGGCCCCATTTTTATAGGCAGAGCCGTTCATTCCCACAAGGTGTTCGGTAGAGATGTTTGTAAGCAATAAAGAACCCGCAATAACAATCCCGGTAAGCGATCTGCCTCCTAAAAAATAACCGTCTTTGGTAGCTAATTTATCTCTGCGTAGCTTCCAGGTGGCAAAGAAAGCCACAAAGCCGGTAAATAAAAGGAAGGTCACAAAGGTCATTGCCTAAATATAAGCATAACCCATAAAATAAGCCCTCTGGGTAGCTAAAGCAGAGGGCCTCTGAATTTCTTAGATGAAATTCTTATTCTTTTGGAAAATCGGCATGGGCTTTTATTTCCTCCATCTGTTGTACATGTCTTTCTGTATGGCCAGACATGAAAAGAACAATTTGAAGTCCGTCTATAGTTCCGAAGGGCAATTGTCCGTAGTGATTTCTAAGGTCGTCTTCCGTATCTTTTACGTATTCAATGTGTTCCGCCCTTTTATCTGTAAAGGCCTTTAGGGTCTCCTCATGAGATCCAAACTTACCGGAAGGTTCAAAAGCTTCTGAAGTTTTAACTTTTCGCTCCCTACTGGTGATTATTGCCATAAGTTGCTCATCAGCCATTTTAACTTCGGCGCGCTTAGAAGCATCCGCGGGGGTCTGAAGAGCTCCCTGAAGCATTTGATCAAAAGAAGTCTCTGAGATGGCTAAATGTTCTACGCATTCTGCAATGGACCATGATTCAGGGGAGCTTTTAAAATTAAGCTGTGCCTCGCTTAAACCTTGGACACTACTTGTCAATCGCTCATTCGTTTTCATAAGCTCTTCAACGGCCATTTGTCTTTCGGCCTCAGAGAGTTTCATATCTATAGTAGTAAAACCTACTAGGACAAGAACTAAAAAAGGAAAAATTAGTTTTTTCATTTTCAAGAATTTAAAGGTTAATGTATGCTGAATTTATAGTAATGACGTTTCTTTCACACGAAATTGGACAACTGTAGCAGAAGGTAGCCCAAAAGGGCCGAAAATCATACATTTTGGACTATTTGATCCCCTTAAAAGTCTCTTTTAACCCCTCTTAAGACACTTACTCCTTTTGGAAAAGGATTGCCCGAAGCCCTGCGCAAAGCAACAATCTGTCCACAATGCCATACGGCGTCTTCAATGGGGCCATTGATCTGATTCCAAAATGGAAATTCTGATGTACCATCGGGGTTTTTAAAAATAATTTTATGTGTAGAAAGGTCCGTGACCTCAAGAAAAATAACACTCGCCCTTTTAAAGTTCTGTAGTGTCTTTTCTCTTTTCTGTTCAAAACTTAAGACTTCTTTGCTTTGATTTGAACGATCGTTGGGCACTTTAATGGCTGAATTATAGATTACCCTTGATAAACCATAAATGTGGTCTAATGTCTCTTCAATGGTCCGGTTTGTTTCTGAAGGTTTGTATGCTAAGTCTTCAGGCCTAAGACCTTCAGTAGCCCAGTAATATCGAAACCCAAGTCCGTCTATCATCCTGGATACCACGGTCCCCGCGGTATAGGTTTCAGGATAGTCAGGTATTTGAGCGTATGGCAGGGGTTCTTTGTTTTCCTGAGAGGTCATGGCTGTAAAACTTAAAAGGCAAAGTAAGAAAAACGTTTGTCGCATGAAAGTGCTGGTTATGGATTAATTTTTTGAAATATAAATTGAGCTACCGCAGGGTCTACGTCCGTTCCGTTGCCAAGGGGAGCCTGACTAATAATCGTGATATTTTCTTGTGGATCTGTGTTTGAGTTCGAAGAGGTATAACTAAGGCCGCTGTCTGTTCCGGCATCATAAGAAACCGCATTAACGGTTAAATTCTCTACAAAATTCCCATCAGAAAATAAGACGACGTTTTCTACAGCCACAAACCAATCCGGACTTGGCGCTATCATACTTACCAGGGAAACCATAGGAAATTCTTCACTTACCTCAATTTGAAAAGTCGTGGAAGAAGACCCGGTGCCTAAACCACCTCCGTTAATGAAGGCTGATGCCATTTCTGAATTAACAAGGACAGCAATTTCATCACTAAGATCTCCGTTAGCACCTAATTCTGCCATATCTTCAACTCCCTGACTGGCAAGTTCACCTTGGGAGAAAAAACTGACTTCAGGTTTATGAACCATACCTACAGCAGAAGAGAAATGATCTCCAGAAGGAAAATCCACAGGATGATCAACAGCATTCCATGTACCCTTAAAAGTTACTTCATAAACCGCTACATTAGGCATTGGCGGAGCTTCGACCAAAATATAATCCTGGCGACTTTCAGAATCGCTACCATCATCATTGGTAGCAGTAAGGACTACACTATAGTTACCAGCTGTTGCATAAGTAACCATAGGATTTATTTCGGTACTGGTATCAGGATTACCACCGTTAAATTGCCAGGAATAGTTATTTGCATTGGCAGAATTATTCGTAAAAGTTACAGTAGTTCCCGTTTGAATGTTGGTTGCAGAGGCAGTAAAGCTGGCAACCGGCAAATTTACTTCAGAAGTCTCGCTTTCATCAGTGCTGCAACCCAGAAGTAGAAAGAGGGCTGTAAGGCAGAAGAATTTGGTGGTTGTTTTAGTCATTTTTCTCTTTGGTAGCAGCTTTTTTACAAAGCTTACAATGTCTTTTTATGAAATCAGTATTGATGAAAAGCCTCTGAAACAAATTCCAAAACCGATGGAAGAGAGGCCCTCCAGTAGGTCCAGTTGTGCTCTCCGTCACGCACGCGATACTCATGAAAAACCTCTTTCTTTTTCAATGCAATATGTACCAGACTATTTCCTTCAAATAGAAAGTCATCATCGCCGCAATCAATATACCAGCGTACAGAAGCCACTTCTTCTTTAGACATATTGTTAATCAGATTGATGGCATTATGCCTTTCGAAATAGGTTTTCAACTCAGTTTCGGTATATTTAATATTATTACGGTCTAGCCGCTGTTGCAGGTTTTCTATGGAGAGCGGGCCTACATAAGCGCTCAGCGGACATGCGGACGAAAAAAGGTCTGGGCGATGGAGTGCGTACATAAATGATCCTCCTCCACCCATGGACAGTCCCGCTACGGCCCTGTACCGTTTCTCTCCTTTAATTCGATAGTTTTTTTCAATATAAGGCATGAACTCTTCAAAAAAGAAATCCTCATACCTCCAATCGCCATTAATACTATTGAAGTAACCACGCTGGCCCGTATTGGCATCGGGCATTACGATGATCATCGGAGTGGATTTTCCACTAGAAATTGCTTTATCGGTGATCCGCAAGACCTCTCCAAATTGAATCCATCCGGTTTGGTCGTCACCTGCCCCGTGAAGGAGATAAAGTACCGGGTAACTGCGTTGAGAAGTTTCGTAATCTGGCGGTAAGTAAATTGCAAATTTCCGTTCTCCTTTTAAAATGGTACTGCCCATTGAGAGTTTGTCGTAGACCTTTCCGGTTTGAGCCAAACCTGCCGATATAAAAATCAGAAGGAGTCCGGGTAGCAGTAGTTTTCTCATACTTGTGTTTTGAATGCAACTATTTTTTACGCTTACGAGTCCAAAAGTCAATTTCTATGGAAATGACATCACCTAAAAAATTCTCCATGTCTGTATGCTTAAAATTTACACCTACTCCATAATCACTGCGTTTAATGGCTAAGCGAGAAGAGAGCCCCAAGGTGTTTTTCCCGTCTATCCCAGTTAATTTAAGCGGTAATTCAAGAAATTTGGTGACGCCGTGCATCTGAAACTTTCCGAAGGCAATATAGTGCTCATCTACCTTTACTATAGAATCGCTAAGGAAGGTGATCTCCGGATATTTTTCGGTGTCAAAAAAATCTACTGTCCTCAAGTGGTCGTCCCTGTCAGGAATTCCGGTATTAATGCTGGCTGCCTTGATTATTGCGGTTAGCTTTGATTTAGTGAGATCCTCATCAATATAGTCCAGATCAATCGAAAAATTTGTGAACTTGCCGGTTACTCTGGTAATTCCATTAGAAATAGGAATAGAGAACTGTATTGTAGAATGATTGGGCTCAACAGACAGTGGTCTGACTTCCTGGGCTATACCGGTGTAGAAAAAAAAACTAAGGAATGCTGCAAGCCATATTTCGGTAGTTTTTAAGCCATTCAACTTTTGTATTGAGATCATCAGGAAGCTTTTAGTTGGGTCCTAATGGAATAGAACACCTTCTAAATGTACCGATTTTATTCAAAGCAAAATGGCGCCTAAAGAATATTTTAACGCTTTAATCGGGAATATGACGATCGGCGAAATACTGTTTTATGTCTAAATCGGTCATAGGCTGTAATGGCCCAAAAACGATTTCTTTATAAACCTTGTTTGTCAGGGCATCTGGTGCTAGGAATGCAGTACCCATCCATTGTCTTACGCTGGCAACGATCTCTTCAGAGAAATGGGTGGTAAAATATTTGGCTATGACAGAGCTTTCAAACATATTTTCAAGGGACTGCTGTGTTCCTACTTTAAAGTTATCTATAGCTTCTCCCGCACTTTGATTGAGCTGCGTAGCAGCTTTGAATTTTAGTTGAAGTTCTCCTATGGCATTCCGGAAAGCCTCTGAATCGGAAAGTAACTTACCCCTTTTCGTTTTCTCTTTTGCAAACCTTAGCAAGGCCTCCATTACAGCCTTTGAGGCCCCTAGGTAAGGCGCACCGATAAGGCTTTGAAACCATGACCTTTGATAGATCAACAAATCGCATCGTTCTTCCTGAGAAGCTTCCAACTGAATGACATTACTGCTATCTACACCGAGGTTGTTGAATTGCACCGATTTTGTAAAGGAACCACGCATGGTGTCACCAAAGGCAGTATCCTCAAAGATGATCCCCCTGCTATCCAGAGGAACAAAAAACACGGCCTTGTCTCCGACGTTTAATTCTGCAGTAAATACCGCATAGTCCGCGATGCCTGAAAGCGACATGAAGGGAGCCTGTCCATTAATAATATAATTGTCTCCTTCCTTTTTTGCCAATATGGCTTGGGTGCCTGAAACCGATTTAAAAGTACGAACCGATCCGGTATTAGCGATTATTAGCCTTTCCTTGCGTATTTTTCTTAACAAGATTTCCCGTTTCCAATATTCTTTCGAAGCAATCGAAAAAGGGTACGATGCCATGGCGGCAAGTATATAATAGTGCATTGAGAGCGCAACGGATACCGGAATTGAAGTTTCTCCGATCTTTTGCAGCACCTCAAAGCATTTTTTGTGCATTAGGCTAATGTTCTTTTCATTGCATGGAATAAAAGGAAAGTCGGTAGTTTTCAGGAGGTCATAAAAATCATAGTGATTTTTAGTTTTTTCTGCTATCTGAAGAGAATTTATCAGCGCTTCTATCTGAAAATCTTTACTGTTCCGGACGCTATTTGATGTTTTAATACTCATCTGTGATGTTTTAGGCTTCTATTTTACAGGACGCAGAGTCCCCTTATTTATTTCAAATTATAACATACTTTAACACTTATAGGCGTGGCAACCACATGCCGGCAGTTGCAGCAAATATGCCAATAGCGGTAACGGCCGTGAATGCGAAGAGCACCATGGTCATTAGCAATTTGCCCGAAATTCCTTTCCGGTCTCTGACCAGGAAATAACATTCGAGGACAAACAGGGGTAGCAGGTACTGAGCAAACCCGAGGAAGGTTAGAAATGGGCCCTGAAAGCTTTCAGAGTCAAAACCAACTGGCCCTCCGTTGACAAAAAGCCAAAACATTAAGCCAATCCTAAAAAACCAGACACCGCTTGCCACCAAAAAAAGACGAAGCATCCACCTTTGGTGCGACCTAAAGTTTCGTTTTATGGCAAATCTCCAACCAAGCGCCCCGCATAAGAAAATAAGTAATGCATTGATACTGATGCTGTACGGAGCCAAGGGCCCACCTAATACACCGCGCGTCCAAACCATATAGAGTCCGCTTAAAGCCACGAGGAAGACTGTGAAAACGTAGATACGACCATTCCAACGGTGAAAAGAAGGGGCAAAGCTCCTAAGTTTTGGCACAAATTGTAGCGGACCACCTATTAGAATGATCACAGCAAAGAAGAGATGTGTGGCAACGGCCAAATTACCCATAGTTTCTCCTGCCACGTAGCCATGGGGTAGTACGCGGTTCCACTCTTCCAGATTTCCATTGATGGTTGAGGTTCCGTAAAAGAACGCTACGTAATAGGCAAAAATCCATTGGCCCAGTACGGCAATGACAAACCATGCGATCGCGGAAATCTTTAAAGCTCGGGCTGCTAAGAAAATTTTGTTATCCGGAATAGGGATGTTCTTTTCTCTCAAATTCATGACTGTTGGTTTTTAAATTGATGATTGATGATTGTTGTTTTATGCTGGATGTTAGATGAATAAATTGAATACCTAATTTTGCTAATTGAACCTAAAAAGCTTTCTAAGAAACTCGCGGTAGACATATTTCCAGGGAATAATCAGCAGATCTAATACCACACCTATAAAACAGGCCATAAACAAGCCATGAGCTGTTTCATCCAGATTTCCTCCTTCCCTCGAAGGCATATATACTCCTAATAGCCATATACTTTTGTAAAACAATTGTAATAGCAAAAGAGGGAGCATTTTTAAGGGATATCTTACCCCCAGACCACATAATAAGGCAAAGGCTGCCCAAAAGCTGTAGGCAATACCTTGAATAGGGTTTATGGGGTTTTGTGCGTTAAAAATCTCAGAAAGCGCATCTGGGCCCAAAGTGATTAATACAAGGAAATAAAGCCCTCTAAGGAGGTAAATCCGGTACTTTGAGACCGGAGTCTTTAGGTGGATACTGTTCGCACCACCGTTTTTTAAATTCTTAGAAATCATAACGAAAACCGAATTAAGTGAGGTTGCTAATACTTCTTAGTACTATCTATTTTCAATGCTATGTTTGGATTAAAACCTTTTGCCAATAGCCAAATGGTCAGGGTGATTAAGTGCAGGCCATTATGGCTGTAGAATACGAATGGTAAGCTTTGACCAAAAATATTGGACCATGAGGCTACGAAAACACCGCCAACTGCCAGAAGACCCCAACCGGCCAGCCAAACCGGCACTAATTTGGTTCTGAGCAAGGTATAATACAGAATAAAAGCTGCTGAACTGAAGAGGATCAGAGTGACAAAGTGAGACCAGAAATAATCTTCAACCAAGAGTATTCCTAATAGCTTGAAGTGTACGGCATCAGTAGCAGACGCCTGTGTATACAGTTCACTTAAAGACAGTAGTGAAAGATGACTGATATTGCCAACCCATATAAGGGCATAGAAAGTGAGGTATAATCCGAAATACCAAAAGGCCAGAGGTCGGCGGTAGGCCTTTAGGATTGGAAATAGGACAATAGACAATGCCAGCCCTAATGTGCTGGCCAGTATGTCTAATAGGATGGCCAGTTTCATGCGTGTAGCATTTTCAATGACAATAGTAAAAAATTCAGCTGTGGCTGCCTGAGAAGTGGAGAGGCCGCGAAGCATTACTCCAGGAGCCCCAAGTAGGATGGTAGTTAAAAGGATTAGTCCAACCAGGCGGCCGGTTTTTTGGATTGAATTCATGACTGTTCGTTTTTAAATTGATGATTGATAAATAAACTGATTACTATTTTTGTTTACTGTTTACTGTTTACTGTTTACTGTTTACTGTTTACTGTTTACTGCCCATTGCCTACTGATTACCAAAACTAAGCGACCCCATTTTCCCCTGAAGCTGAACATGGGACCCTGAGGCAGCCTTGCATTCCACATTTTCATAAGATAAGTGGAGCATTCCGTCGCTATTTGCTTCAAATTTGAGCCTTAGGTCATTACCTTCTACCTGGCTTACTGTTTTTAAGTAAGCCCCGGAAGCGAGAAACAGACCTTCCAATTTATCGGAAGACACAAAAGCGGTAATGCTGTCATTCCCTTTAAAACTTTCAAGTTTCCCCAATCGTAATTCGTCTTCCTGAACGCTTACTTCGATATGGTCTAATAAGTTCGAAGGGGCTTCTATCTCGATGGAGAAAACAGAATCTTGCTTAAAGTAAACGGTTAGATCACCCTGAACGGCTATTTTTTGAAATTCAGCCAAATCGTAAGACCGTTTCGTCAGTTCGCCATGGTACTTTGGATCAGCTACCTTTCGCACATAGTTGCTTAGAGAAAATTGAAAACTCATTGCAAGAAGAAATAAAACTCCTAGTGCGATAAGTATGACCAGATTACTTGTTTTCATTTTCTTCATTTTTTGAATACGTTTGGTAAGAGGCTCGGACCTCTTCAAATTCCACGTTTAACAATCTCATTTTTTTAAAGACATCGGGGAGAATAACTTCTTTAAATTCTGTTCGCTTTATTTCGAGAACTCTAACATAACCTTCCTCGGCCACGAAATATCCTATCCCACGTTTATTGTAAATGACCTGTTGGTCCTGTAGGTGTGCAAATGCCCTCATAGCTGTATTAGGGTTTACTTCTACCATAACAGCAATTTCTCTCACCGAGGGGATGCGTTCCCCTTCTTGCCATCTTTTTACAAGAATGTTTTCGTAGAAGAAATCTACGATCTGCAGGTAAATTGGCTTGCTGTTGTCAAAATCCATCCTATACCTCCTTTTCCACTAGCTTTAAGTAGGCCGCTACGAGCATAACAGGGCCAAAAATCATCCCGTAGACCCAGGAACCCAGGCCAGAAAAATCTCTTTGAGCAAGCTCGTAGGCTTCAGATCCGTAGCCCTGTCCTGAAAACATATCGAATTCATAATTGAGTATTCCCATGAGAAACAGATTGAAAACCATAAAGGCAAAAAAGAGTATGGCCAGGGCCAGTATAGTTTTACCCAGCCTGTTTCTCTTAAATGCAATAGAACCCAAAAGGAAGAGGGGTTGGATAATAAAATATCCTTTTATAATACTTGCTATGTTTCCGGAAAATGCCGGAACCAAATGAAAATCTGTTCTAAAAATTACAGCACCGGTAAATATGGAAATTTGCCCTATTATGGTGGTCATAACAAAAAATATGAAAGTATAGAGTAGGGTAGTGGTGAGCCATACGCTAACAATGCGTTCCAAGGGAGATATAGGTAGTGTAAAATATAGATGATTCGATTTCTGGTTATGAGCCTCTTTAAAAATTGAAAATGTAAATAATATCCCCAGAACCATATAAAAGAAGCCGAAACCGGCACTAAATTCTTCAGCGGTAAGGCGCTTATCGCCTCTCAGGCTGATTAAAAAAGCCAGATACAGAATTGCTCCACCCAGTGCAAGCCCTGTGTTGATTGTACCTCTTAAAATAGATACATTGCGTTGAATGGCATAGATTACCCGCCTAAGGCTAAACTGCGCTATCATATTGTTGTTTTTTAAAGAGGGCTGCGATTGGCTCTGGTGCATGGAGAACAGCATTAAACAATAATTCCAGGTCTATTTCGGTTTCATCTCGTTGTTCTTTCTTTAATACTGCCTTTCCTCCAAAAGTGCCTTCGGAATATAAAATGGAAGGCTCAGCATCTTTAGAAGGCCGCCCGAACCATAAGAGTTCAGAAACCGCGTTAAGTGATTCATCAAAAATTACGGCAGACTGTTCCAGGATCACAACATGATTGATAAGGCTGTGCAAGTCTCTGACCTGGTGCGTAGAGATCACGATACACTTCCCTTCGTCTGTGGCCGATGCCATAATTTTTCTGAACTGACTTTTTGAAGGAATGTCTAAGCCATTCGTAGGTTCGTCCATAAGAAGGATACTTGTGTTAGTGGCTATTCCGAATGCTATTAGCACTTTTTTCTTCTGACCAAAGGAGAGCGTATTGATATTCGCATTAGGCACTAGTTTGAATTCCTCTATTAAGTTGTAGAATTGATTTCTTGAAAAGCGGGGATAAAAAGGTGAATTAACAGCTTCGAAAGTGTGAATCTTTAGACTTGGAAGCTCAAATTCTTCAGGGACAAGAAATATATGTTGGAGGTTTTCTGCATTTCTTTTTATCGGCTGGTTTCCAAGTATTTGTACGGAACCAGCTTGAGGAACAAGCAGTCCGGCAACAATTTTCATCAAAGTGCTTTTTCCCTCCCCATTCATCCCGAAGAGTCCATAAATATTACCTGCCTCAAGCTTAAGGTCAATATTATTCAGTACAGACCTCCCTTTGGGATACGCAAAAAGCAGTTTCTGAATACTTACCATACTTAGTGTATTAGTTATCTAGTACACTACAAATGTAAACAAATCTTCTACAAAGACAAATTATTTTAAGATATTATGGATAAATAGCCCAGTAAACAGCTTTAGTTCAGGGGTAGGAGTAAGGCTTCAGTGTTTATGTTCCTCATAGTGGGCTTTGAGAATATCTTCTCCAAAGTCGTTTTTCTTTTCTCTCCAAATGGTATGGATATGGTTGCCGTCTTTTTGAAAACCAACATTGTCGTATTCGATAATATAATCCGGAGTATGAATAATATAGTAGTGCGGTTTTTTTCGTTCATAACTTCCGATCCACGCAAAGTAGATATTCTCCATTCCTGACGCCTGAATCTTTTCAAGAGCCTCCTGAGCTTTTTCTCTTTCAAGATTGTTGACGTACTCTCTTATTAAATGCTCAAGATTGGATTGCTGGACCGTTGTGAGCTGACTTCCTTTTATCCCGTAGTACTCGGTAATGCTTCGGTTGTCTATTGGATTGGTAATTATATCCTCTGGGACGGCCATGCTAAGGGTCGCGATCTCCTTTTGATAAGGGTCCAATGAGTTTACAAATCGTAGACCATAGTCCTCTTCCTTGCTTAACACTCTTAAGCCAGCATATTTTGTCAAGGGCATTTCCGCCGGATCGGCACCCAGGAACAGGGGTGTCATAGATATTTTTGTATTAGACATGCTGAGGTTGACAGAAAGATGATGTCCTTCAAATTTTAATCCCCAGGGTTCTACCATATCCGGACTGTTCCAAACAGACACATAGAAGTTGTTGTAGTCCCACTCCAACGAAGCGATTTCTTCGAACATCTTTTTTGTGATCATTCCGCGCTCAAGAGCTACTTCGGCACCCATATTTAGCATATCATCTAATTTCATAATACTGGTTGCTTTCAGGTATCCTTGCGAACTAAAAAGGGTCAATAATAGCTGATGAAATTTGATTTTACTGTCGTCAGAGACATCTCCAATCTTAATTCCCGGCCTTTTCTCCATGCCTACGGGGAAGTTAGTCCACCGCGTGCGTAAGGAATCTTCCAGCTCGTATTGTATGCTTTCCCTTTCTTCGGTCTTTAAGGAGTTCAGGAAATCCTGGGTTGCTGCAACCACTTCCTCTGAATATTGGCCATAGCCAAATTTCGTTCCGATGCCAATAAGAAAAATGGCAACAAAATATAGTCTCCGTCTCATTGAATTAGCTTTCCAATATGAGGCTCCCGTATTGTGGCAGCCTGTTATCGGCCCGTAATTTAATAATTTAGCGCAACTATTCTAGTTTCTAAAAAGGGAAATTGCCTTTTCTAAGACCCATCATTTTTGTTTGGATTCGCATGTATTTCATCAGGGTAGGTGGGTGAAATTCCGTATAAAGGGTTGAACACAGTAAGGCGCCAGGTTCTAAATAGCCAGCCTATTTCTCAAAAAGCTGTATCCTGTTACCGTCTGGATCTTTAAGGATGAGCATGCGTTTACCAGAGACAGGGTCGTTAACAACACGCCCAAGGTTATTGGCATCTGTCTCTTTCAAATAGGCAACCCAACGATCAAAACCCGCTACCTTAAATCCGAATTTAAAAAATCCGCTAAGACGGCTACCTTTGGGTAATCCTGCCAGAACCTGGTCTAATGAAGTAGTGTTGGCCAGCTCAATTAACTCTAGTTGTATCATTGAGTTTTCCAGGTTTACAATTTTGATCCCCCTTTCGGTATTTTCTGTTTCGGTAAGGACCTTAAAACCCAGGACCTTCTCGTACCAGGATTTGGAACGCGTCATGTCTTTCACAATAATTGCCGAAAAAGATCCTATAGGGCCGGACAATTCTTCAGTTTGGCCCCAACTTAAAAAGGAGAAGAAAACAAAAGCAATTAAGAGTGGTTTTACTAATTGCTCAGATTGCATGATATTTAGGCTTTTAAACTGTTATTTAAACTAGTCAACCATAAAAAGCGCATTGGCGAAGAACAGCTTTCCTTTTTCCCAAAACCCTCTAAAAAGCGGATTGTCTACCATATAGACTACCTGGCCTCTACCATGGTTTTCTACACCAAAAACAAGTGTTTTGCTCATCTTCTTTTGGGCTTCGCTACCTGCGAATCCGGCAACAGGCTTAGTGTCATTTTCTATATATGCTACAGTCCCATTTTCCAGGTAATCAAAACTATCACTGCCTAATTTTAAGGTAAAGTAAGTATCCTCATAACCATAGGCCAAAGGATGTGTACGATCTACTTTAGTTTTAAAAATCGCTCCGGTAATGGCGCCCTTAATTTGCTCTCTTGGAGTGGCCTCGTGTTGCCTTAGGCGGGTTTCGGTGCTATCCTCTTCTTTTTTTCGCTCCTTTATACCAAATCCCTTTTCACCATCAATGCTCTTAATAGCTTTTCCCATAGCGATTAATTTACCTCCTTTGGCCACCCAATCTTTAAGGTGTTTAAGTACGTCGTCATTGATGAAAGCCCCATAGCCCCATCCTCCCGGTAAGACTAATACATCATATTTAGAAAGATCAACTCTTTTTATGTAATCGGCATCAAGTATAGATACAGGGTAATTCAATTGTCGTTCAAAAAAGTGCCATATCTCCCCAAAACGCAAGGTAGAGGTAGGATCTCCAGATAATACTGCAACCTTAATGTTAGGGATCATTTGTACATAACTAGATCCAAAGTCCTTACCACTTTCTACAAAGCCGGTTGAGGCGGCAATTAGTTCTTTAGCGAATTCTGTGGCGGCTTTTTCCAGGTCGTTAAGAAAATTTGGATTAGACTGATTATCGGCCTTCGTAATAATAAGGCTGCCCCGGGCATAGCGCCGCCCATCTGTCTTAAAAGGGCGTTGGGCATACCTAACCCGTATTTTTTTCTTTAGCAAGGCTGCTAAAAACCTTGCGTCGGTCATGCTATTCCAATCTGTGAGGTAGGCATAGGTGTCGCCATTTAGCTGGTTTGAAGGAGGCTCAGGGGCCTCGTAACTCGAACCCGGAATGATACTTTCTGAAGCTAAGGCATCGAGTCCGTAAGCAAACGGGAGAGACCAGGCAGTGATATCGTATGTAAGTGAATCGCTTAGCTTGGCATTAGGCTCAAGAAGTACCTTGACCAGGGTACCCCTTGGTTGATTGGTAGAGACAACTAAACTACCATTCCCAGCTCTGGATGAGCCACTTCTGCCAGTTTTATAATTGTAACCCTTTACTGTGCCTCCCGTGCCCTTTCCGTAAGAAATCTGGTGCTTGTCTAGCAATGCTGCCAGGGCGTGAATATTATCAGCCTCTCCGTTTAAGACGTAGCTTTTGTATTTGTAATTTCTGTTGCGATAAAATTTCTTGAACTCATCGTTTAAAGTAGCCGCATTGCCAGAAGCCACCTCAACAGTAGATAAACCCGTCGTATGATGATGTGCAATTCTATCTTTTAGCGTTAGAGTATCTCCTATACCCGTAATTATTCCCAGTCCAGCTCTTCCGCTGCCTCCTTGTTCATAAGTCATCCCAATACCCCCGTTATAAGTAGGGTAGGTGTCTCCGTAACTGGGGTAAAAAAGGTCAAAAACTTCTTTGGTAAAATAAAACCAGCCATTAGCATCAAAGTACTTGGCGTGATTTTTTCCGATAGTCTCCTGGAAGTCCCGTTGAAAGTCGGTTATCACTTCATGAAGCGGTTCCGCCGCCGGAGCGAAAAAGTAAGGGTTATCTACTCCTTGCTCATGAAAATCAACATGGACGTGAGGAAGCCATCGATTAAACTTTTTGAGGCGTTGTCGACTTTCTACCTGAGTAAGCCAGGCCCAATCTCTGTTGAGATCAAACATATAGTGATTACTTCTTCCGCTCCACCAACCTTCGTGGTGTTCCTTGCTGTTGGGATCTACATTATTGGGACTGTTTTTGTATTGCTTATACCAGTTAACATAGCGATCCCTTCCATCCGGGTTAATACAGGGATCCATAATCACAACCGTATTTTCTAAGTATTCTTTCCTGCTCGTAAGCAGGTCATAGATGGTCTGCATAGAAGCTTCCGTACTCACGCTCTCATTTCCGTGCACATTATAGCTGAGCCATACTATGGCTTTCGAAGCAGTACTTTCGCCAGAAGTACTTTTTAAGTGTTCGGTACGTATGGTTTCCAGGTTCTGAAGGTTATCGGCCGACGACACATATGCGATCAGCAGTTTTCTTCCTTCATTGGTTTTACCATACTCTTCAAGCTTCACCCTGTCTGAGGCCGCACTGGCCAGGTATTCGTAGTAGTCAACTACCTGATGATGCCTTGTAAAACTTGAACCCAATTCATAGCCCAGAAATTCTGAGGGTGATTGAAGGTCTTGGGCACTAAGGTTTAAGGTAAGTAGCAAAACGAGGGTATACAGAAACTGCCTCATAGAAATTCTCATTTGTTTGGTGATTGGCCAAATCTAATGAATATTGGCGAGTTTTTATTTTCAAATCCGATATCGCTCCAATTTAAGCGTTAAGAGGTTAAAGTAATTAACGTATTTTTAGGAATTGAAAAACCCAGGAATTTTATCTTTGGTCGGATTTTAAAGCATCAAATGGAAGTTGAGTGTATCCCTTTTAGAGAGACCGGTTATTTTTCGGATTTAATTTGCGACTATCTTGACCAAAAGCAATGTCTTCAAGCTTTCTACCACCATTACCCTGAATTAAACGCCTTTGAGAAGCAGATTAAAGAAAAACAGGAGTCATTTCCTTTAGAAAATCGTAGTGTCCTTGCCCGGGTTTTGGAAGATCAATACACGGCATTACAGGTTTCTAAGAAAACAAAAAGCAATATTGCCCTTCTGAGAGACGAACTTACTTTTACCGTAGTTACGGGACATCAATTAAATCTTTTTACGGGCCCCCTGTATTTTTATACAAAATAATCTCAACAATAAATCTTACACTGGATCTTAAAAAGAAGTATCCGCAGTATCATTTTGTACCTGTCTATTGGATGGCTACTGAAGATCACGATTTTGAAGAGATCAACTACTTTAATTTTAGAGGAAAAAAATTGCAGTGGAACAATTCTGGTTCTGGCGCCGTAGGGGAGATGAGTACCGCGGGCTTAAAGGAGATTCTGAATACGTTTTCCGGAGAATTAGGAAGCAGCAGCAATGCTGAGCAACTAAAAGAACTCTTTTCAAATGCCTATCTGGAAAAGGCCAATCTTACTGATGCTACCAGATACCTTGCCAATGCGCTTTTTGGGGAATATGGCCTGGTCATTGTTGATGGCAATAATACTTCTCTTAAGGAGCTTTTAATCCCTTATGCCAAAGAAGACTTGCTTAGTAATACCGCATTTAGGATGGTAAATGAAACCATTGACGCGTTGCGCGAAGCAAATGAGAACTACAATATTCAAGTGAACCCCAGGGAGATCAATTATTTTTATTTGACCGAGGGACTACGTGAGAGGATCGTTGAAAAAGAGGGAGGCTATCAGGTTCTTAATTCTGATATCTCATTTACCAAAGAAGAACTCCTCAATGAACTTAACACATACCCGGAACGCTTTTCGCCAAATGTCATTTCACGGCCTTTGTTTCAGGAAGTGATCTTGCCAAACCTCTGCTATATTGGAGGTGGAGGAGAATTGGCTTACTGGCTGGAACTCAAGGAAGCTTTTAATGCGGCAAAGGTGCCTTTTCCAATGTTGCTTTTGCGTAATTCAGCTTTAATGATTTCAGAAAAGCAATACAAAAAAGTTCAAAAATTAGACCTTGAAATGAGCGATTTGTTTTTAAAGCAAAGTAGCTTTATAAATAAAAAGATTCGGGAGATTTCTAATATTGACATTGATTTTAGCCCTCAAAAAGAGTTGCTGGAAGACCATTTTAAAGAACTTTATGGACTAGCCGAACAAACCGATGCTTCTTTTTTAGGTGCTGTCAAGGCACAGGAGATAAAGCAAAAGAAAGGTTTAGACAGGCTTGAAAAACGTCTGCTCAGGGCACAAAAACACAAGTTGAAGGACCATGTCATTCGTATGACAGCCTTGCAGAATGAACTTTTTCCCAACCAATCCTTACAAGAACGTACGCTTAACTTTTCTGAAATGTATCTAGAACTAGGCGAAAATCTAATACCCACCCTCATAAAGGCGCTAGATCCATTTCAACAAATGTTTACCATAGTAAAATATTAAGGGCTTCCTTTAGGCTTAGTATTGCATTTTCTACAGTACTTTTATGCTAAAAGACCAGATAATGCACAACATTGATATTGGTTTGGTAGAAATGACTTTAGATGTAGTTAAATATGCCATTTCAAGAATAACAGATACTTCGCCAGATCTTGGAAAACCTGAAAAAGCGGAGGTTTTAAAGGCTAAAGTAGGTGAAACTATAACACCAGACGGGATTGGTGGCGAACAGGCATTCAAATTGTTTCGCGAGGTCCTCGTTAAAGCAACAGTTCCGATAGATCACCCAAGACATTTAGCTTTTGTTCCGGCTTCTCCAACAAGGGCGGCAATAATGTTCGATCTGATTACCTCGGCATCTAGCATTCATGGAGCCTATTGGATGGAAGGTGCTGGAGGTATTTTCTGTGAAAATGAGGCGATGAACTGGTTGGTATCCCTTACCGGAATGCCTGAAGGTAGTTTTGGAGTATTTACCAGTGGAGGTACCGCGGCTAATCTGTCGGCAATGGTCACGGCCCGTGAAAACTGGAGGCAAGATCCTGAAAACTTAAATAAAAAGGGACTGATTATAACCTCTGCCGGAGCGCATTCTTCGATCAAGGCGATGGCTAAGGTAATTGACGCCGATGTAATTCTGGTAGAAACACCAGATTTAATGACGGAAGCGCTGCTACAATCAAAAATTAATAGCCTGAGTGATGAACAACGGAAACGTCTGTTCGCTGTAGTAGCTACGGGTGGAACAACAAATGCTGGGATCGTAGATGATCTAAAGGGAATCGCCGAGGTTTGTAAATTACAGAAATTGTGGTTTCATATAGATGCTGCCTATGGCGGGGGGGCTCTCGCCGCGCCTTCAGTGAAGCATCTTTTTGACGGAGTAGAATTGGCAGATAGCATCACTATAGATCCGCATAAATGGCTGTTCTCCCCATACGATTGCGGTGCAATCATTTATAAAAACCCGGATTTGGCCAGAGCTGCACATTCACAAGAAGGCTCATACCTAGATATCTTTAAAGACGAAGGAGCCCATGGATTTAATCCTGCTGATTATCAAATACAACTTACCAGAAGGTTAAGAGGCCTGCCGCTATGGTTTTCACTGGCCGCCCACGGCACTGAACGATATCAACAAGCCGTAGAGCGTGGTATCTCATTGGCAAAAATAGCCGGGAAATTTATTGAAAATAGTCCTAAGTTAGAATTGGTAAGACCGCCGAGCCTTTCCTGTGTGCTTTTTCGCCGAAAGGGGTGGAATCCTGAAAACTATACAGATTGGACCTATAGAAATCATGAGGCGGGTCTGGCATTGGTAACTCCCACTAAATGGAAATCACCCAAAGGAGAAGAGACCGTGGCGCGTTTTTGTTTTATCAACCCGGATACCACAGAAGAAGACATCCGCCTAATTCTCAATACCATGTATTAAGGCACCAGGAATTCGCTGTGCCAGAGCTCCCCTTTTTTAGAGAAACGAACACGGAGATGGTTTGGTTGCTCTAGTTTTAGATATTCTATTTTGAAGGGAGTAACCTCTACAATGCAGAAGTAGTGCTTGTCATTTAGGTAGTCAATACGTTGCGGATCGCTAAGTCTGCTTCCAGGTGCCTCCGTGGTAGTATAGTCTTTTTTATTCCCGGCATTGACACTATTCCAGTACTGTTTGGTATAGGACTCATTGGAATGAATTTTTGCAAGCCCTTCTATTCTGAGCTGCAAAAACTTTTTTGGATGATAAAAAAGAAGCCCTACTTTATTATTTTCCTTGAGGTGAATAATTTTTTTTGATCTGTAATCCGTAAAAAAAAAGAGTTGCAGGTCTTCTGTAATTTCTCTCAGGGCTATGGTTCTTAGACGCGCCAAACCATCCAAACCTACCGTCCCTAGGCAAAAGTAATGAAAGGGATGGTCCTTTTCAGAAGCTCCTTTATGGAGTTCAAGCAACAGTTCGTCAAAATGGGTTTCTGCCATTGTAAGGGCTCTATTTTATATAAAAATAAAAAAAAGTAAAAAAAAAGGTAGGGTATTTTCTTTTTAAGTTGTTCTATACTCAAATGCTACGAAAAAGAATTAGCAAACTTCATCCTTTCGAAGCCCCAATTGAGAGGGTGAAGTTTTAAAATAAAAAAAATCCCGATAAACAACGGGAGTGTCATAATAAGTTCATGTGTTTAGGTTGGTTTTTGATTTGAAAAGCCCCGACGTTTAGAGTCGGGGCTTTTTCTTTATATATAAACTAACTCAAAAAATTATTTTAATTGATTACCCATGGGCCATTCCATCTGTCTGGTTCACTTCCAAACGAGAACCATTCCTGAATTTCATCGCCTGCCTCGTTGACAAAGAGATAGCGCGCACTGCTGCCACCAAGGGTAAAGGTGGTTGCCGCACCAACTTTTTCGAACTGGGTACCTCCCACTTTAGGCTGACTTTCGAACCAGTCCGTAGCACTTACTGTATCCCACCAGGTTCCGCTACCTGAGCGGTCATAAACCTGGTACCTTTCTCCTGGTTTTCCAAAATATGCCATCCGAACAGCACCGACTCTTAGCCCGGCTTCAAAACCATCAGTTCCGATTACGAAGTTTCCGCTGTCCCCGAATATTTCGTTAACCAATAGGATGCCTCCAGACGAGCCAATTGGCCCGGGTGGTAGTACATTTGCGGTATAAGGATCGAATCTGAATATCTGGAGTTTAAACCCATTCAAATCCGAAATATAAAGTCTAGGGTCCCCATCATCCGGAAAACGGGCGGCAGCACCGACATTTTCGAGTTGTAGTTCCCCTAATGGGCCTTCAGGGTCATGAATACTGAATATTCTTCTATTGCCATCGCTCAAAATTTCAGCAGCATTGGCATTGAACCAGGCGTATTTATCACCTGCCTTGTTGAAAATTAGCACATCGCTACCAAACAAATTGGCCATTGCTCCAATACCGTCTTCAAAGAGGTCCAGAAGTTCGCTGTAAAGTCCGGGAGGTAAAATTCCTTTAAGTTCGCAATCTACTACGTCGTATTCCGTAGCCAGGCGCGTACCCACAATCTTGTCCGGGCGTTCTACGCTACGTACAACATAGGATAAAGGTAGACCAGTGCGGATGTCTGTACTCTCGGCCAATTTATCTGCGATATCTGCTATCGTAGTTTCCCCGGCAAGTTTAAAAGTTCCGGCGGCATCTCCCCCGTAAGCTATTACCTTTATCTTTAGATCGTTAAGCTCTTGCATGGCACTGGCTTCCAGTTCGCCCTCTACCGTATTCCCAAACTTGCCATAAGCGACGTTAAGCTTTGCAGACATCTCCTGTCTGCTGGAAGTAGATTCAATTAGCATATAGAAAATGCGTCCATAAGTAACCGATGAGATAAAGGTTGCCGGGTTATCAGCTTGTACATAGGTCTTTAAGTCTTCAGGGGTAACGCTTTCATCGAAGATTTCCTCCAGGCTTGTCGGAAGGTCAAAACTCATAGTATAATAGGACTGTGTTAGTTTAACAAGGGTTCGGTTAAACGATTTCTCTGTACTAAAAGACATGTCAGACGATACCTTGGTAGTCCAGGTTTGTACATCAACACCTAATTCCAGGGCCATTTGGCTTTCAGACTCTATTTGAACAATATCGAGTTGAAAGTTGGCGGGTACGGCATCTGGAGACCCATCTATGATCCTGTTCATGCCCGTTTGAATACTACTTTTGGTCACTTCATCTACCGTAAAACTTGGATCCTGATTTCCATTGATGAGGTTATACGAGATAGTTCCTCCGGCGCGTTTTACGACAATGGGCGAGGGTGTTGCGTTCTTCAATGACTTTCCTTGAAGGAGGCTTCCGGGGTAGATGACGTCAGAAGCCGTATCAAAGAGCGGGAATTGGCCGTTACCGTCTAAAACACTTAGTGTTTTTCGGGTGCAAACAAAGCGTTCTTTAATGATCTCGCCTTCTTCTTCCCTTTCATAGTCCTCATTTTCAGCGGCAGACTCATTTAATACTTCTTCGGTGCGCGACTGAGGAAAAGATTCTACATCTGCTCCTAAAGCTATAACCTCCTCAAAGGTGTTAGCTTCTATTGGGTCTACAGGATCGGTTCCATCACCTCCATCGTCATCTTTACTGCAGGCCAGACCCAAAATAAGTAAAGATAAGATCAGCAATTTTCTAATTAACTCGTTTTGCGTTTTCATGATACTCTAGTTTTGTGGTTAAACTTCTTTTTTATTTTGTGCGACTTGCCCGGTAACGGTCTGCAGCCCTTATCCGAGCAAGACCACAAAACGGTTGTCTTGGCTGGCATTGATAGCCAATGACATCACAAACCTAAAGCGCTGATTTTGAGGATAAAAAAAACAGTGGTGGACAAAGGGTGGACACCTAGAAATTTGAATAGGGACAAAAAGTGGACAGGCCGGGAAGGCCTAATTTTAAAGGGCTAAAACAAGATCCTGGAGCGATTCTTCTGTGGTGATATTTAATTTCTTTCTCAATCGATAACGTGCCTTTTTAATCCCTTCTTGAGAAATACTAAGGATATTTGCAATCTCCTTTGAGGAAAGATTCATTTTGAGTAGTGCCAGCAACCGCAGTTCATTTGGGGTCACTTGAGGGTACTTTTCTTTGACCTTGCTATTAAAGTCTTTGTGTACTTGTTCGAAATAGCGCGAAAAGTTTCGCCAATTATTATCGTCCTGAAGGTCGAAATTGATGGTCCTGATAAGTTGCTGGTACCCTCCTGTACTATTTTCAGAATTTTTGAGCTCTTTGGCCTTCTGTTTGAGCCCTTCAAGAACTTCATTCTTTTTAGCCAGATGCAAAGCGTGCGTTGCCAGTTCTTTCCTTTTGAAGTCAAGTTCTGCATCTACTTTCTCCTTTTCCAGCTTGTTTCGCTTAAACTTCTGTCGAATTCCATAGAGACCCAACAAAGACAACACAAGGGCTGCTCCCATTAGAACGCGTTGCAGGTTATTGATTTTTGCTTCCTGCTCTAATAGCCCTATTTCCTTTTCCTGTAAGACAATTTGCTGCTCTTTCTTTTCGGTATCATAAATGGTACGGAGTTCTTCTATTTGCCTGGAAGCCGAAATGTTGAAAATAGAATCTTTTAAACCGGAGTATTCCTTAAAATCTCTTAGTGATAAGTCTTTTTTACCCTGAACCTCATAGGCCTCAGATCTTATAAGGTAAGATTCACTTAGTTCTGGCAATGAACCTATTTGTTTGGCAAGTGAAATAGCCTCCGTGGAATGGCCAATGGCCGCAGTACTATTTTTAGTATCCAGTTCTAATTTGGCGAGCTCATTAAGATCTTTAGCTTTCTCCTTCTTAAAACCAGAATTTTCATGAAGACCTATTGCGTTGTTTAAGAAAACTTCGGCGAGGCTGTAGTTCCCTTTAATTCGGTTAACCATACCCAGTTTGGCCATGGCCGCTGCTTCTACATCAATGAACTTATACTGCTGGCCGATTTCAAGAGCATCTTCGAAACGAACAATTGCTTTTTCATACGCTTCGGTTGCCATATATACCAATCCCATGTCAATCGCGGTATGACCTTTGTATTCATGGTAATCGTGATCCTTAAAGATTTCGTAAGCCCGTTCTGCGTAGTTGAGCGCATCTGTATAATTTTTTCTATGATACTCAATAATGCCAAGTTCCTGCAAGGAGTTGCCTATGCGTCTGGTATGCCCTATTTCCTCAAAAAAAACGTAGGGCTTTCAAGGCTTGTTCAACAGCGAGCTTATAGTTGCCTTTTTCCTTATAGATCTCTGCAAGACCTTGATATTCGGCCCCAATTTTATTGAAGCCCTTTAGATCTGTTTCTTCAATATCCGCCCGTTGGTATATCTCAATGTTACTTTGGTGATATTCCAGAGCTCTATTATAGTTTCCTTGTTTCCGCTCTAAACTGGCCAGGGCATGGTTGATAAATAAGGCACCTTTAGGGCTACCCATTGTTTCAAATTGGTTTTTAGACAACTGGTAGTAATAGCGGGCAGAATCTGCTTGTCCCAGATTTTCGTGATACGTCCCAAAATGAAGTACGCTGGCTGCGATTCCCTTCTTAAAATCTAAGCTTCGCGCCAGTTCATTTTCCAGTCTCGCGTACTTTATGGCCTGCTCAGAATCTGTAAACATCAATTTTTCGAAAAGGGTGCCGTAGGCCGCAACCCTTTCCTTACCATCAGGCATATTTTGTGAAGCCTTAATTAAGCTGTCTACCTGTTTGGTCCATTGCCCTTGTACAATTAAACCGTAGCCCAAGGCTATTAAAAAAAGAAAAACCCTATTAATTTTTACCATAGAACATTGTCTAGTGCACCAGGGATGGTCTAAAGGGGACCAACCATTACAGTTAGGGAACTATATGCTGGCCAAGGTGATCTACCACCTAAAAGGCTATCTAAAAATAGGGTATTTAATGATAAAAAAGAAGTGAACTCATTCCTTAGAACGCTGTTTTTCAGGAAAGAACATGATTGGAAACAAAAATGACTGCACAATGGCAATTAAAACGCCAATCTGGTCTGTTATATCATGTGGTTCTCCAAAGGCAAAAAACGGGGCCTGTACCAGCAAGGGTCCAAGTATGATTAAAGCCCAGTTGCGGTTTCTTTTTTGCCAGGGAATAGCAACCTCGGGCATTCTCATATCTTTACGGATAACCAATAGAATCAGCAATGCAGCTATTATTGCTAATGGTATTACGATTGCAGATAATGAAATGTGCACATCTAAGGTATCTCCATGAAACTGGGTATCTCCGTTTCTGATTAGTTCGTAAAGGAGGTTTCCAAAACTATGCAGCCACCAAAGAACCAAAAAGAGGTAAAAGACCTTCCTGTTTTTAATCCAATAAAAGGAAGCAAAAAAACCAAGGAATAACAGAAAAAAAAGGATAAGCGCCAGGTAATCGGCAGAAAGGCCGGCACTGGAAAGTGACAGTCCAAAATAACCTTGTCCCCAGCGGTACGATTTGCCATCAAAAAGGCAACGCAAAAGCGGCAACCATGTTAGCATAAAGGTAATACCGCTAAAAAATAGCAGCCCATTAAACAATGGATTCTGAGTACGGTAGGCAATTAAATTTTTCATGTGAGTGATTTTTTGATTGATTTGGATGAAAATTAAAATATTTGACCTGTACGGAGGTAAGAACTAAGGCGTTTTGTGGTAAAAAGGACTTATTTGTGGTGAACGTTAAGTAGTAGTCCAAGTGAACTGTTGTAGGAACGGGAAACAGGAAGGGAAGTTTCTACATCAGAAAGATATAATCGGTATTGGTTCGCATTGTTTTTAGTGATCTTTATAACGCTACCGAGGTTTACAATGTAAGAACGGTGGCATCGTACCACACGGTCTTGTTGCAGCTGCAACTGCAATTTCTTCATTGTAGCCCTTAGTAAAGTTTTTTTAAGCAGATTATTTTCAAGATAATGCACGGCTACGTAGTTGTCCTGGGCTTCAATAAATCGCAAATCATTTAAGGTAATAGCCAACTTTTTAGTCTCGTTTCCTTCAGCAAACCAAATGAGTTTTCCTTCAGTCTGCGCAATAGGTTGAATTTTGAGATTTTGAAATGCGAGACTGGCTGATCTGTACTTTAGATAAAGTATAATTATTCCGACCGGCAATATTGCCATTAGAAATACATCGCGAATAAAGCCAATAAAACTGCTCAACCGCCAATCGTGAAAATTACCCAGAAAATTATAGAACAAAAAGAGCGCTGCAGCTACCAAAAGCATACCAAACCCAAGTCTAAGCACAAAAGACATTATGTTGTTTCGCCTAAACATTTTCGGAGCAATTAGAAACTCGTAAAGGGCCAGCGTTACTCCGCAAACCAGTCCAAAGCCAAGAGAGGCTAATAGAAAGGTCAATCCAATTTTGTGCGTCGGGTCGTAATTGTTAACTCCGAAGGGTTGAAAAACCAAAAGGAAAAAGGGAACGAAAAACGTAAAGAAGGCTATATAAAACCATTTCTGCCCCGGTTTTCTTAGGAAAACAAAAGGTTTACTCCAAAACGAACTATTTGCAAACAAGGGCTTCTTCATCAAAGATGATTGAAAATCCCTGTAAAGTATAAAAATTAGTCGTCTTCTAATCCACTACGTATGTCTTCTTATCAGGCCCAATCCCCTTTAAGGTAAGTGATGACCAGGAAGCAGGCAAAATGGGATTCTTTTGAACAACACCGGTCTCGTCAACATCCAGCCCTCCAAATCCAAAAAGTACGACCTGTAACATTCCGCCAGCGCCAGTGGCAAAATAAGGGTCTTGCCCAGTAGCAGTTTCCGATAAGGCTCCGAAAGGTGGTCTCTTATTGGGTTCATAACTTCTTCTAAAGAGTCTATAGGCTTCTTTGGCATCTCCAAGGCGAGCGTACAGCACGGCAAAAACAGATTGAGCCATAGCGGGTCCCTCCTCGGCGAGTTTAGGTTCGTAGTATTTGAGGTCCTTGCGAATGGTTTCTTCGTCACTTATGACATCCAGCGGATAAGACAACAGGTTTACATCGGCCTGTTTAATACGGTCTCCATCGTATTTGCTATGCTCCATTGTGGTGCCATCAGGGAATTTGTGAAGTTTTATCTTGGACGCGACCTCAGACCATGCAGGATCTGGTGTTTCTCCAAGCTTTTTGCCAGCCATTACGGCAAACTCTAAAGCGGTAATCGCAGAGCCATTGGTAAAAGCATTATCGTCTACATTGGGTGCAAACTCGTTGGCGCCAACCACATTTTTGATGCTGTAACTTCCATCTGAATTCTTTACGGATCTGCTAACCCAGTAATCAGCCACTTCTTTCATCAGCGGATAGCCTCTTTCTTTTAGCCATTCCAAGTTATTGGTAACTCTGTAGTAATTCCAGAAGGCGATGGCAACGTCTGCCGTAATATGATGCTCAAAGGTTCCTGTAAGCGCCCATGCGGGAGTGGATTCTTCTCCGGTATCATCACTTTCCCAGGGAAACATGGCTCCCTTATAGCCAAAATTAATCGCCTTTTCCTTTGCCTTATCCAGCCTGTCTGAGCGATAATTGACGAGTGACCTGGCAATATCTTGATTTAAAAGCAGTAGGGGAGGGAACATCCAAAGTTCAGTATCCCAAAAAATATGTCCGTTATAATTTTGAGAAGACAAACCCATTGGTGCGATGCTCAGATCAGAATCGCCTCTTGAGAAAGCATAGAGATGATAAAGCGCTAATCTAACATCCAGTTGGTCCTGTAAATTGCCCTCTATTTCAATGTCGCCTTCCCAGAGCTCCGCCCATAATTTTTTGTGCTGGTCCAGAAGATCCTTTCTCGGAGTAAGCAAATTGAAAATAACAAAGCGTTCCGATTCGGATTGTGGATCCTCAAAATCTTGAGTAGAACAGGCCGCACCGGTCCATGCAAATTCAAATTCCTCTCCTTTTTTAAGTTCCTTTTCAAAAGTGAGCCGGTTATCATAATCAGACATTTTTTCATGAATCAATTCTGGCCTTTGATGTTCTCGGGTAGAATTAATAGCATGCCAGATAAAGGTAGCTGAGGTACCCACGGTATGCCTGCCAAGTCTGCTTTTCGCCACGGTCTGAAGTATGGGCATTGTGGTTTCTAAATCTCTTAAAACCCTAAAAGTACTCATGGGTTCTAAATACTCTTCGGGGGTGTTGATTTTGCCAGTTGCCTTAAGCGAAATCGCTTTTGTAGGAACTACTTTAATATCCACATATCCAGTATATTGAACATTTCTAAGTGTATAAATAGTATAAGAGATCTCCGCCTTGTCTTTGAAGGTAAAAGATGTGGTAAATGCGGCGGTTTTCATATCCAAACTCTGGCGAAAATCAGTGACGTTGTTTTCTGTGATTAATTCACCATCAATAGAAACATCGAGGTTTGCGAAGTTCATCCCCAGAAGAATCCTGCTAACCCCTAAAGGAGATTCTTTATCATAAACATTGTTCATAATTACAGACCTGCATTCAAAGGGCCGGTCTTCCGGCAGAATACCGATTCTTCCATTGGCAGTAACTACACCTGTATATTTTTCTACTTTTCCTGAGGAGATGGTCCATCCATCTTGTTGAGCAAATAAGGTTGTTGATACGGTCATAAAGATGTATACAAGTATTTTTTTCATCTTGAATAGCTTTACAAAATCCTCTAAATATACTTAAAAGTATACTCTTAAATTGACAAAAATTTACGACAACGTTTTAGTAAAACGACACTATAGAAGTGAAAAATAATGCAATGGGAGGGCTTCTAATATGGGTGCTTAAAAGTGTTGATAATGTTATTATAAATATCCCTTATTGATGGCTTTCTAAATTGACTCAATTTGCTATTTTTGCCCATGCAAAACAACGTCCTGATTCTCGATTTTGGTTCTCAGTATACACAACTCATTGCAAGACGTGTAAGGGAACTAAACATATTTTGTGAAATTAAGCCCTATAATCATCTCCCCGAAGACCTCTCGTTCTACAAAGCGGTAATTCTCTCAGGGTCTCCTTTTTCTGTTAGAGCCGAGGACGCGCCGCATCCTGATCTTTCTGAAATTAAAGGAAAGCTTCCTCTTCTTGGCATTTGCTACGGTGCTCAGTATTTAGCGCAATTTAATGGAGGTAAGGTTGACGCTTCGGATACCAGAGAATACGGGAGGGCCAAGCTTTCTTATATCAAGGAAGGCGGGCATTTTTTAAAAGGAATTGAAACGGGGACTCAGGTGTGGATGAGTCATGCCGATACTATAAAAGAACTACCAGACAATACGGAACATCTTGCAAGTACACACGATGTTGAAAATGCGGCCTTTAAGTTTGATGGAGAAGATACCTATTGTATTCAGTTCCACCCAGAAGTCTACCATACAAAAGACGGAAAGCAATTGCTCAAAAACTTTTTAGTAGATATAGCTGGCTTAGAACAAAGCTGGACGCCAGATGCCTTTGTAGAAACCACTGTTGAAGAACTCAAACTGAAGATCGGGAAAGATAAGGTAATTCTCGGCCTGTCAGGTGGTGTAGATTCTACTGTGGCAGCGGTATTGCTGCATAAGGCTATTGGGCCTCAGCTTCACTGTATCTTTGTAAACAATGGTCTTTTACGTAAGAACGAGTTCCATGATGTACTGGAGCAGTACGAACATATGGGCTTGAATGTCAAGGGTGTAGATGCTTCGGCACGCTTTTTGGATGCCTTAGCCGGAGAAAGCGATCCCGAGAGAAAAAGAAAGATCATTGGCCGGGTGTTTATAGAAGTTTTTGATGATGAAGCTCATCTGGTAGAGGATGCTAAATGGCTGGCACAGGGCACTATTTACCCTGATGTCATTGAATCTGTCTCGGTAACAGGGGGGCCTTCGGCAACGATAAAGAGCCATCACAATGTAGGTGGATTGCCAGATTTTATGAAACTGAAAGTTGTTGAACCTTTGAAAATGTTATTTAAAGATGAAGTACGCAGGGTGGGAGCAAGTATGGAAGTTGGGGAGGAACGGCTTGGAAGGCACCCATTCCCAGGGCCCGGATTGGCTATAAGGATATTGGGTGATATCACTGCCGAGAAAGTGGGTATTCTCCAGGAGGTAGACCATATATTTATCAAAGGTTTGCAGGAATGGGGACTTTACGACCAGGTTTGGCAGGCCGGAGCCATGCTTTTACCCGTAAATAGTGTAGGAGTTATGGGAGATGAGCGCACCTATGAAAAATGTGTAGCTTTACGAGCGGTTGAAAGTACAGACGGGATGACCGCCGATTGGGTGAATTTACCCTATGAATTTTTACAAAAAACGTCAAATGATATCATAAATAAAGTTCCTGGCGTTAATAGAGTAGTATATGACATCAGTTCTAAGCCTCCCGCAACTATAGAGTGGGAGTAAAATAATAAAACGCTATATGCGAATCTTGATCAGCTTACTAGTATTTTTAACCATTTCCTTCCAGGCAATGGCCCAGGAAACTATTAACCACGAAGTGCAGGAGGGAGAGACTATTTATAGTATTGCAAGGAAGTACAGCGTTACTCCTTTCAATATCCTAAAAGCAAACAAAGGCATTGATAAGGACGATATTCTAAAACCGAGTACTATCCTTATTATTCCTATAGACGCTAAGGCGTCAGATATTCGCGGAGCTACTTCTCAAGACACTGTGGAAGTGCAGAAAGAAGAAGTTGAGGAACAACTTGTGCCTATTGGTTTTTCTAATCATAGGGTTAGAAGAAAAGAAACGCTCTTTAGTATTGCTAAGCGCTACAACATCACCGAAGAAGATATTAAACGTTACAACACAGACTTGTACGCCTCCCAATTGAAAAAGGGGATGCGCTTAAAAATACCTGAATTCCCTGTTGTAGAAGTGGCAAAGGATTCTATCAATCTGGAAGATTTTGAAAACTATACCGTTTTACCAAAGGAGACGCGTTGGAGCATAGCGCATAAGTATGGCATTACCATAGACAGTCTTTTGAATTTAAACCCAGATTTGCCAAAGACTTCCAACCACCTCGCTATTGGACAAGAATTGATGCTTCCCAAGATCGCGGGTAGCTCAGTAGATTCTTTAGAAGTGCAATTGTACGAGTCCTATACGGTTCCACCGCAAAAAACACTCTATAGCCTGGGTAAGGAATACGATATCGATTCTTCCGAAATTGTGAAGCTTAACCCTGAAATTGTAGAAAGAGGTGGCCTCAAAGAGGGTATGGTTATAAGGCTCCCGAAAAAAATACTCAAAACAGAAGAGGTAAATACTGAAAACTATATTTTTTACGAGGTAAAGCCCAAGGAGACCGAATTTGGACTCACCAGAAAGTTAGCGGTTACCTGGACGGAACTGATAGCCTTAAATCCCGACTTAAGCAGAGGGCTGCAGGCAGGCATGGTCCTAAAACTACCCAAAGCGAGAGAGGCAGACCTTGAGGTTAAAAATGCCCTGATCCTAGATAAGATAAATCTGCTGGACAGCATCAACCCAGAAAATAGAATTAAGCTGATCTACCTACTACCGTTTCGCTTAGACCGTGTGAATTTGAACGATAGGGAGACGGCAAAGAAGACCATTACGAGTAGAAATGATATTAAGTATAGCTTAGGTCTATACACCGGGGCAATGGTGGCCCTAGATTCGATAGCCGATTTAGGAATTTCTGTAGATATCAAAGCTTTTGATACCCAATTGAACGTTGATCAGACCAAGGCGATTCTCTTACGCGAAAATTTAGGCAATTACCACGCGGTGGTAGGTCCTTTGCAGCCTAATACCCTTAAAGAAGTGGCCGTACAAGCCGCTACCTATGAAGTACCGGTGGTAGCCCCTCTGGCTTCTCAAAGTGATCTTAGCCTGGGTAATGTGTTCTTTTCTATTCCGGCCGATAGCGTTTTGAGGCGAAAAATGCTGGATTATATGGTTGGCCAGGTGACCGATCAGAATATCATTGTTATAGCAGATGAAAAGAGCCAGGAAAGCTCTGATGCCATCAAGCAAAAATTTCCGCTGGCAAAAATGATTGAGGTTAAAGAAGAAGAAAAGAATATTTCAATAGATATAGAACAGTTTCAGCTTGAACTTTCTGAAGGTCAGGAAAACTGGGTTTTTGTAGAAACCAATAACTTTAAATTAGTAGCAAGTGTCAGCTCCATTCTGAACTCGGCTATTACAGAAGACATTAAAGTTAGAATGTTCACTACCAACAGGAGTAAAGCCTTTGAAAATGATGTGATCTCCAGTTCGCACCTTTCTAATCTGCAGTTCACCTATCCTTCGGTGTATCGGGAAGTGGGAAGTGATGCTTTCGTTCGAAGGTACCGAAAGCGTTATGGAAGCACCCCGGATCGCTATGCCGTAAGAGGTTTTGATCTTACGTATGACCTGTTGCTCAAATTGGCTTATAGAATGAACCTTTTTGA
Source organism: Flavobacteriaceae bacterium (assembly GCA_965212595.1). Taxonomy (GTDB): domain Bacteria; phylum Bacteroidota; class Bacteroidia; order Flavobacteriales; family Flavobacteriaceae; genus Poritiphilus. The sequence continues at coordinate 180,504 of CBDBVE010000007.1, read as the reverse complement.
GGCTTCAAATACTATAGGAGTCACGGAGTATACCGGCAATAAGTTTAACTATACTAAAGATATCGCCTCAGGATACTTTAATACGGCCTCTTACATCATGATGTATGAAGAAATGTACATCAAGGAAGTAGGCACGTCAGAATTGAAAAGCATGCCAGACCAGTGATGAAAAGATAGATGTATAGGTATTCGAAAAAGTGCAATTTAATTTCCATGAACCGCATAAAAAATAGTATCCTTCTCATTTTTCTTTTTTCTGGAGGAATCCTCATGGCACAGGATTACGAGACTATTGCCTGGAGTGCGGATCACCAGCTGAGTTGGGCTGACTTTAAAGGTAAACCTCCCAAGGTGGCCAGGGCAGCAGCAACCACAGCCAGTGGAATTAGCTATGAGTTCTCCACATTAGAGACAAATGACGCATTGGAATTAGACTACACCGTCGCCACTTTTTTCTATCCTACAAAGTCATGGTATCAGCCAGAAATTTGTGATGAAAACATCTTAAGTCATGAACAGCTGCACTTTGATATTTCGGAACTCTTTGCTCGTAAAATGCGTAAACTGATGGAGGAAACGAAATTTACAAAAAATGTAAAGGCCGAGGTTAGGGCGATATACAGTCAGATAAACAAAGAACTTGCCCAGTTTCAGAATGTCTATGATACGGAAACCAATTTCTCTAGAAACAAAGAGGAACAGTTGCGCTGGAACAAGAAAATTGCAAAGGCGCTGGGAAAGTGAGTTTTCTCAAATAATTTCACTTTACACATCGCAAGTAGTTACCCCATGCTTTAGAGCGGCAATCTTGTCTTCCCAACTAGGAATAAATTCCTGTGCTACATAACCCTCAAAACCGGTTTCGAGTATGGCCTTCATGATTGCCGGATAATACAATTCCTGCGTTTTATCTATTTCATTCCTTCCCGGAACGCCGGCGGTATGGTAATGCCCAAAGTATTGGTGCTTGTCCCTGATGGTTCTAATAATATCACCTTCCTGTATCTGCATATGGTAAATGTCGTAGAGTAATTTAAAATTCTCTGATCCCAGCTGTTTGCACAATGCTATACCCCATGCGGTGTTGTCGCACATATAATCCGCATGATCTATCTGGTTAAAAAGCTCCATCTGGATAACCACGCCGTGTTCCTCGGCCATAGGAATGATCTTCTTTAAACCTTCAACACAATTGGCTAGGCCTACGGCGTCATCCATACCGCGTCGATTGCCGCTAAAACAGATAAGGTTAGTGTAGCCCGCTTCGGCTACTTTAGGGATCATTCCCGTATAGTTTTTTATCAGGGTCTCATGATATTTAAGGTCATTCCAGCCTTCGGTCAGACTAATTTCGGCCCCGTTACACATAGAGCAATGAATACCGTATTTCTTGAGCAAAGGCCAGTCTTTGGGCCCTATTAAATCAATCGCTTTGATCCCTAATTCATTAAGGCTTTTTAGAAAGTCTTCAAGTGGGATATCGCCGTAACACCACTGGCATACGCTGTGGTTGATGTTATTTTTAAGTTTAGAGTCGGGCGATGTGAGAACTTCACCGGCATAAACATTATTACCAGCCAGGATACCAGCTGAGGCAACCACCGAGGCACCAATAAAAGACCTTCTTTTCATAAGAATAACATTTTCGTATTCCTAAAGATAATTTATTTAGTTTTAGGAGTGTCTATGGAAGTTGATAAGAAAGCGTTGATTGCCCTTGCTCATTATAAAATGCCCTTCGGAAAGTTCAAAGACTCTTATTTGGTAGATCTTCCTGAGCCTTATCTGCTTTGGTTTAAAAAAAAGGGTTTTCCTGCAGGAAAGCTGGGTAGGCAGTTAGAATTAATGCTCGAAATAAAAATGAACGGCCTCGAATCGATTATCAGAAACGTTCAAAAACAATTTCCTTTAGATTCCATATAATTTTTCTGTACAATTTGTATCTTTGAATCCCGTAACTAAGAATAGCTATCATGCCAGATACCAAATACATTTTCGTTACGGGAGGTGTTACTTCATCGCTTGGAAAAGGAATTATCGCCGCTTCACTTGCCAAGCTGCTTCAGGCAAGAGGCTATAAGACGACAATTCAAAAGTTAGATCCTTATATAAATGTAGATCCGGGGACACTAAACCCCTATGAACATGGGGAGTGCTATGTTACTGACGACGGTGCTGAAACCGACCTGGATCTTGGTCATTATGAGCGCTTTCTTAACGTAAGAACTTCTCAGGCTAACAACGTGACTACAGGAAGAATTTACCAAAGTGTTATAGAAAAAGAACGAAGAGGTGAGTTCTTAGGAAAGACAGTTCAGGTGGTACCTCATATCACAAATGAAATAAAAGAGCGCATTCAGATCCTCGGCAATAGCGGAGAGTACGATATAGTAATCACCGAAATAGGTGGGACGGTTGGGGATATTGAATCATTACCTTATATAGAGGCCGTTAGGCAGTTACTTTGGGAACTCGGAGATGGAAATGGCATTGTTATTCATCTCACCCTGGTACCCTTTCTTTCTGCTACCGGCGAATTGAAAACCAAACCCACTCAGCATTCAGTGAAAACGCTGATGGAGAGTGGAATTAAAGCAGATATCCTTGTTTGTAGAACTGAGCATGAGATTTCTGATGATATCAAACAGAAGCTGGCTCTTTTCTGTAATGTAAAAAAAGAAGCTGTAATCCAATCTATAGATGTTGCCACTATCTATGATGTTCCGATGAGGATGCAGGAAGAAGGTTTAGATACTGTGGCGCTCCAAAAACTGGCTTTATCCGATGAGACCCCGCCTAACCTGGAACAGTGGACAGAATTTTTGGATAAACACAAACATCCGAAGAGCGAGGTTACCATAGGCCTCATTGGAAAATATGTTGAATTACAGGATTCTTATAAATCCATTCTTGAGTCGTTTATACATGCAGGGGCGGTTAACGAGGTTAAGGTAAAAGTCAGGACGATCCATTCTGAATATATTACCGATGACAACTTTGAGCAAAAAATGAAGGGCTTAGACGGAATTCTTGTGGCTCCGGGATTTGGCGAGCGCGGAATAGAAGGTAAAATAAATGCGGTGCAGTACGCCCGTGAAAATGGAATACCCTTCCTGGGAATATGCCTTGGCATGCAGATGGCAGTTATAGAGTATGCAAGAAATGTTTTGGGACTTAGTAAAGCGAATTCCACGGAAATGGCTGAAGATACGCCTCATCCCGTAATCGACCTTATGGAAGAACAAAAGACAGTCACAAACAAGGGAGGTACAATGCGCCTGGGGGCCTGGAATTGCGAATTGACAGAAAATACTTTGGTACATCAGGTGTACAACGGAGAGACTGCCATATCTGAAAGACATCGCCACCGCTACGAATACAACAACGAATATAAAGATGAACTGGAAGCCGCCGGTATGGTTTCTTCCGGAATAAATAAGGAGACCGGTTTGGTTGAAATCATAGAACTTCCGGCGCACCCCTGGTTTGTAGGGGTACAATACCATCCTGAATACAAAAGTACTGTTGCCAGTCCGCACCCACTCTTTGTAGGCTTTGTAAAGGCTGTTCTTCAACACAAAAAGCAACAAACTAATGCCAGTTTGGCATAAACTGCACAATTGGATATATATTTGCAGACCAAATTGTATAGAAAGGGCCTGAAATTTGTTTGGCCTTGTGTTCTAACTCAACTACATGGAAGAAAAGAAACTTGATATAAATTCTATTATCGGTTTTGTACTGATTTTTGGAATCCTCATATTTTGGTTTTATCAAACAAAACCCACTCCCGAAGAATTAGAGGCTCAGAAGGCTGAGCAGGAAAAGATAGAGGCACAGGTAGAGCAGGAGGCCCAAAAAGAGGTGGCACCGGTGCTCACAGAGAATCCCGTGGATCTCCAGGATTCGTCAGCGGTGGCGAGCTACAAAAAAGAGATTGGCAACTTTGGTTTTACAGAGGCAAATGACGCTACTACAACTCTTGAGAATGAAGTGCTCGAATTAGAAATAAGCAATAAAGGCGGACAAATAGTGACGGCTAAAATGAAGAATTATGTCACCTATGATTCCGTTCCGGTTTACCTTGTAAAAGACGGTAATGCGGCTTTTGGACTTAACTTTTCCACCACAGACAATAGAGTTTTAAATACGAAGAATCTCTTTTTTGAGCCCTCGCTTTCCAAAAATGGTGAAAGCCAGGTACTTTCTATGAAGGCCAGGGTTTCGTCCAATCAGTTTCTGGAGTATCGTTATGAAATGAAACCGGAAGCCTATATGGTAGATTTTACCGTCAGATCTCAGGGATTGAACGGTGTATTGAATTCTAGCCAGCCAGTTGAATTACAGTGGCAGTTGCGTGGCATACGGCATAATAAAAGTGTGGTTTACGAGAATAGGTATTCACGTCTTACATATCGGTATGAGGGAGACAAAATTAGCAAACTCTCTGAAGGAAGTGATGATGAAGAGACCGAAGTGGATATTCGCTGGTTGTCTTACAGACAGCATTTCTTTAGCTCTATTCTAGCCACAAATGCCCCTTTTAAAACAGCCGAGTTAAGTTCTAAAAACCTGGTTGAAGAAGAGAGCAAAGAAACAGTATTTACCAAAGAATATCTGAGTAAAATTCCTTTGGAGTTGCAGGGTGGAGAACTCAATTATGGATTGCAGTGGTATTATGGCCCTACCGATATTAAAGTACTGTCAAAATATGAGGATCTGGCTCTTGTAGAGTCTATTCCTTACGGATGGGGAATTTTTGGTTGGATTAACCGCTACATCTTTACGCCATTTTATGGCTTCTTAAGTTCCTTCCTTCCTTTTGGCCTGGCTATCGTTGTGATGACCATTTTAGTGCGTTTGGCAATGTCTCCGGTAACTTACAAGTCCTATTTGTCTCAGGCTAAAATGAAAGTTTTGAAGCCAGAGATCACAGAATTGGGGGAGAAGTACAAGGACAATGCGATGAAGAAGCAACAGGAAACCATGAAATTGTATAATAAAGCAGGGGTAAGTCCGATGAGCGGATGTATTCCGGCTGTGTTGCAGTTGCCTGTTTTCTATGCACTATTCATGTTTTTTCCAACTTCTTTCTCTTTAAGACAAAAATCCTTTTTATGGGCCGAAGATCTATCATCCTATGATACCATAGCGGAGTTGCCATTTAACATACCATTCTATGGGGATCACGTGAGTTTGTTTCCGATACTTGCATCAGTAGCCATCTTCTTTTATATGATGATGACTACAGGCCAGAGTATGCAAACTCAGCCAGGTATGCCTAACATGAAATTTATCATGTACCTGTCTCCGGTAATTATGTTAGTCTTCTTCAACAATTACGCAAGTGGACTGAGTTTGTACTATTTCGTATCAAACCTTATTACTATAGGTATCATGCTGGTAATTAAAAGGTTTATACTTAATGAAGATAAGATCCATGCGCAAATCCAGGAAAATAAGAAGAAACCTAAAAAGGAGAATCGTTTCCAGAAGCGTATGCGCGAAATGATGGAGCAGGCCGAGGAACAGAAAAAAGCCGGGAAGAGATAAGTCTTTTCTGACTCTCGTCTTTCCGTATTCCCTTTGTTTATAGGGCCTTACATCCCTTTCATGGAGTTTTTATGCATTTCATCGAAAATGCGACCCCAATCCTAAAAGGAATGTTAAAATCTTTGCAACTTCGAGTTCAACAAAGACGATTTACGATACTTTTTCCCGTGCTTAAAGTTCCCTATTAAGTAATAAGGAGGTCTAAGTCTACTTGGTCAATTGATGAACCCCACTTCATTTATTGAACAGTAACCTTTTATATGTGCTCTGGTGTAGTCACAAACCAAACAAACTACACTATGCAGAACATTACTATTTCTCTTGTTACCCATTTTAAGAACCACCTTTCCAAACTCCTTCTCGGGACATTTTTAGTTCTTGGAACGCTATTTCCTAACGCACTAAGCGCACAAATTACCTATTGTACAAATTGCAGCGGGACCACCGGTGCTTGCGCTAACCCTACCACCAATCCGAACAACAACCCGGATTTGATGGCGGCCTGCGGCGAACTGGACATTGTTTTTGTCGTGGATGAATCTAACTCTATCAATACCGCCGCAGAGCAGGCTGCCGTACGCCAGGGAACCTTGTCTTTTTTGAATTCTTTGAGCTGTACGGGCTCGCGTGTTGCCATGGTAGAATTCGCAACCACGGCGCGGATAGTAAACAACTATAGAGAGGTAGATAATGACTATGTTTCAGATGTCACGGATTATTTTGATGGTACCAACAACTCTGGAGTGAACAATGAGAATTTTAGAGATGTGAGTGGTAACAGCGGAGGAACAAATTGGCAGGCGGCAATGTTGGCTGTAGATGAATTCACTACCCCAGATATCATATTGTTCTTTACTGATGGTGTGCCTACCGCTTATTCTACTGGGCAAAACCCTACTAAGAATAGTGCCACCACCTTTTGCGGTAGCGGTAATTCAACGCAACGCCCCGAAATTGCAAACCCAGTTAAGCTCGCCAACAAGCTAAAGGCAGAAGGTGCGCATATGTTTATGCTGGGAGTTGGAAATACACCAGCGGACGTCAACGTCCCAACGCTACAACAAATGTCTGGCAATGACGAGCTAATACCAAACACTGGAGATACCTTAGGCACTTCAGACTATATTGTAGAAGACTTTTCTGGCCTGGCGCAATGTTTGGTTGACCTGGTTTCTGATATTTGTCCGTTTGACAGTGATGTCGATTCAAACAATGTTTGTTCAGGTGAATTGGGAAGTGCTACCATTACAGTAAACTCTCCACAGTTCCCGACTTTTGACTATACCTATTTCAATGATGATACCAATGCAATACTAGGTTCCGGTACTAACGAAACTTCACCATTTGTAATTAACAATATTGCTGTAGGATCGTATCGTATTGAAGTAATGGTTGAGGTACCGGGAGAAAATTGCACCAGAACCGAAACTTTCTTCTTCGATGTTGAAGCTTTTCCTGCACCCGATCTAAGCGGAAGTATAATGAACGTGGATTGCTTTGGTGGGGCCACAGGAGAAATAGATGTCTCTGTTTCTAACGGCACCTCGCCTTTTACCTATGCGTGGAACACCTCAAACGGCAGTGGCTTGGTGGCTGGCGTACAGGATCAAACGAATTTAACGGCTGGAGATTACACAGTGGTTGTCACAGATGACAACGGTTGTACCGATGAGGAGACATTTACAATTACCGAACCAGATGCTGAGCTATCCACTTCAATTACTGGCACAGATGTGCTCTGCTTTGGAGAATCTACTGGCGAAGCAGACCTTAGTGTAAGTGGCGGAACTCCACCCTATATGTATTCATGGAACAATGGTGCCACTTCACAAGACTTGGCCAACCTGGCAGCCGGTACTTACGATGTTACCGTTACTGATGATAACGGATGCGAAGCCATGGACAGCATTACAATAACGCAGCCAGACGCAACACTTTCTACAGCTATTGTAGGCACAGATGTGGGTTGCGTTGGCGAAAGCACAGGGGAAGCAAACCTGACAGTGAATGGTGGAACCCCTCCTTATATGTATTCATGGAACAATGGCGCCACTTCACAAGACTTGGCCAACCTGGCAGCCGGAACTTATGATGTTACGGTTACGGATGACAACGGTTGTGAGATCATGGATAGCATAACTATTTCAGAACCAGACGAAGAACTTAGCTGTTCTGTCACCTTAGATAGTGGGGTAACCGTTAACGGTGCCAGCGATGGTGCAGCCACAGCGAATCCAGGCGGAGGCACAGCTCCATATTCTTATGCTTGGGATAACGGAGAAGTGACCCAACAAGCAACAGGGCTCGACGCTGGATTACATACGGTTACCATTACTGATGCTAACAATTGTGAAACGACCTGTGAGGTAACCGTTCCACAACCTGATGAATTGACGTGTACTATTAGCCTCGTAAGCAACATTAGCTGTAACGGCTTGTCTGACGGTTCAGCCACGACAAATCCAGTTGGTGGGGTAGCACCTTTTAGCTATGCCTGGAGTAATGGTGAAATCACACAGACTGCGGTAGCGCTGGCTGCGGGATTGCATAACGTAATGGTTACCGATGCCAATGGTGCGCAAACCAGTTGCGAAATCACAATAACAGAACCCAACGAATTAACTTCTTCAATAACAGGTACTAATGTATTATGCTTTGGAGAGGCAACCGGAGAAGCCGACTTAACAGTAGAGGGCGGAACCCCTCCTTATATGTATTCTTGGAACAATGGTGCAACCACTCAAGATCTTGCTGTTTTGACAGCAGGCACATTTACGGTTACAATCACTGATGCCAACGGCTGCCAGACCATGGATAGTGTAACTATCACGCAACCAGACGAAGCACTTTCTACAAGTATTGTAGGTACAGATGTTGGTTGTTTTGGCGAAAGCACAGGGGAAGCAGACCTAACGGTTAACGGCGGAACCCCTCCTTATATGTATTCATGGAACAATGGCGCAACCACGCAAGACCTGGCCAACCTGGAGGCGGGAACATATGATGTAACGATTACAGATGACAACGGTTGTGTGATCATGGACAGTGTCACCATACTGCAGCCCGATATGGTACTGATGTGCAGTATTATGCTCGATAGTGGAGTTACCATTAACGGTGCGAGCGATGGTGCAGCCACATCTAATCCAACCGGTGGTACGGCTCCATATTCGTACGAGTGGGATAATGGTGAAATGACACAACAAGCCACTGCCTTAAGTGCTGGTCTACATTCCGTAATCATTAGGGATGCGAACGGTTGTGAAACCAGTTGTGAGGTCACCGTCCCAGAACCAGACCAGTTAATATGCAATGTTAGCTTAGTAAATAATGTACTCTGTTTTGGAGAATCTACAGGTAGCGCTACGGCCAATCCTATGGGTGGAGTAGCACCCTATGGCTATGATTGGAGCAATGGAGAAAGCACCCAAACAGCGATTGCCTTAGATGCTGGCTTGCACACAGTGACGATTACAGATGCCAACGGTGCTCAGACCATGTGTGAAATTACAATTACCGAACCCATGGAATTGACTTCTTCTATAACAGGTACTAATGTATTATGCTTTGGAGAAGCAACCGGGGAAGCCGATTTAATGGTAAATGGCGGTACTCCACCATATATGTACAGCTGGAACAATGGCGCCACCTCTCAAGACCTGGCCGTTCTTGCGGCTGGCACTTATGATGTTACCATTACGGATGCCAATGGGTGTCAGACTATGGATAGTGTTACGATTACAGAACCTGATGCCGCTCTGTCTACAGGAATTCAAAGTACAGATGTGGGATGTTTTGGAGAGTCTACAGGTACTGCAGACTTGACTGTTGAAGGAGGAACTCCACCTTATATGTATTCCTGGAGTAATGGAGCTACGACACAAGATCTTGCCAACCTTGCTGCGGGTACTTATGACGTTACTGTAACTGATGCCAATGGTTGCCAAATCATGGATAGTATAGACATTGCACAGCCAGATCAGGAATTAACTTGTAGCGTCACTCTTGATAGTGGCGTAACAGTAAACGGCGCCAGCGATGGGGTTGCGACAGCCAATCCTAACGGAGGTACCGGGCCTTATTCCTATGCCTGGGATAATGGTGAAATGACGCAACAAGCCACAGGGCTAGATGCTGGATTACATACGGTAACCATTACTGATGCTAACAATTGTGAAACAACTTGTGAAGTCACAGTTCCTCAGCCAGACCAGTTAGCGTGTACCATTAGCCCGCTAAACAACGTAAGCTGCTTTGACGGAGCTGATGGAAGCGCTACTGCAAACCCGGTAGGGGGAGTAGGGCCGTTCACATACTCCTGGAGCAATGGAGAGGTCACCCAAACGGCGGTTGCTTTAGCAGCAGGCTTGAATACCGTAATGATCACCGATGCCAATGGTGCACAAACGAGCTGTGAAATTACCATTACACAGCCTGATGAATTAACATGTAGTATTACACTCAACAGCGGCGTATCTGTAAATGGTGCGAGTGATGGGGTGGCTACTGCCAATCCAGTTGGAGGTACTGCACCATACAGCTATGCCTGGGATAATGGAGAGGTTACGCAGCAGGCAGTAGCTTTAAACGCTGGTCTACATACTGTAATGATCACAGATGCCAATGGCTGTGAAACCAGTTGCGAAGTTGAGGTGCCAGAGCCTGATGTACTCTCTTGTACCATAAGTTTTGAGAACGATGTAAGTTGCCCAGGCTTATCAGATGGATCTGCGACCGTGAATCCGGTTGGAGGTGTAGGACCATATACTTATGATTGGAGTAATGGGGAAACCACACAAACCGCTGTGGCCCTAATTGCAGGCATTTATACCGTATTTGTTACGGATGCTAACGGAGCAGTGACTCGATGTGATATTGAAATTAAGGAGCCAGAACCACCAAATGCCGGAGATGATAATGAAGTAACGGTTTGTGACGGTACGGTAGTAGACCTTACCAACTTGGTTTCCGAGCCGGGAGGTAGCTTCTCTGAAGATATGCCTTCAGGAGGTTTAAATGGTTCTAGCTTTGATACTAGTGGTTTAAGTCCAGGTAGTTATGTGATTATCTACTCCGTGGGAATTCCACAAACGGCTTGCCCACCAGATACCGCTGAAATAACTATTAATGTAGCTACTAAAGCAGATGCTGGCGACGACAACGAAGTTACTGTATGCGATGGGGAAGTAGTTGATCTAAGCCTACTAGTTTCTATAGGAGGAGGAACCTTTACGGATCCTGGCTTAAGCGGTGGTCTTAGTGGTTCTGATTTTGATACTACAGGACTTTCACCTGGTAGCTACGATCTTATCTATACTGTAGGAAGTGGCAATGAAAACTGCCCGGATGATACCGCTACAATTACGGTGAATGTAGACGAGCCTTTAGATGCTGGAGGAGACGAAAATATCGAAGTCTGCGAGGGAACCATTATTGATCTTAATGCTCTGGTTAGCGTTAGCGGCGGAACTTTTAGTGATCCAGGTATGACTGGAGGTTTGAATGGAGATGAATTTGATACTACAGGATTAACGCCAGGCACCTATGAAATTATCTATACCGTTTCAGGAAATAACAGCTGTCCAGGTGACACGGCTACAATAATTATTGAAGTTGTTGAAGACCTTATTGCAAAAGAATGTAAGGTGATCGATGCAGATTTCTGTAGTCCTAACGAAGATCCTTTCTACAACTTCTACTGGAATGCGATGCAGGATGGGCCCAATGCCTCACCCTTCTTTGCTCAAGACGGGTCGCATACAATGTCGTATACAGAGTTTAATGATGGCACTGCCTTAATTCAAGGCTTTACACAACAAGGAAGTTGTTCTGCTGAGGTTTATGTAGTGCTGAAAGAACGAAAAGACTGGACGCAATGGTCGGCCGATGGTGGTGGATTTAAAGCACAGGGATGTGCCGGTGCAGTTCCTGAAGATTTGTTCTATTATGTAGTTGACGATACCCAGAGCTTTATCAAGGTAACAGGTGGAGATTGTATTGATCAAGGCACCTTTAGGGTATTCCAACGTCCGGATCCTAACGATCCGAATACACCAAATTACGGCTTCCATGTAGGTCCAGGTGCAGCATTGTGGGATTCTAACGGTCTCTCAGAAGGACTTGCCGGATGGGCATGGATGAGTAAAGACGGCGTAGCAAAACGTTATATTATCGACTTTAACTTCCGTATTGATTGCGACGAGAAGACTGGTTGTGAACCGGAAGAGGAAGACGACCTAGAATGTCAAATTAACCTAAATGAAGGAGTTTCTTGCGCTGGTGATGAGAGTGCCAGTGCTACCGTAATCCCTGAAGGTGGAGCGCCTCCGTATACCTATCTATGGAGCGACGGGCAAACCACGCCACAAGCGGTCAACTTAGGGGAGGGAGTATATTCTGTTACTGTTACAGACAGCAAAGGACAGACCTCGAGCTGCGATGTGATTGTAGAGGAATTGCAACCACTTACATGTAGCACAATGTTGCTAAAAATGGTTACTGGAAGTGATGCGACCAACGGATCTGCTAAGGTAACAGCGGAGGGTGGTACGGCACCATATACCTATCTCTGGGATAATGGAGAAAACACAATGACGGCTACGGCCTTGTCATTAGGTATGCATAGTGTAAAAGTTACCGATAAGAATGGTTGTGAAACTGTGTGTTATATTGATATACCACAGGCACCATCCTTTGCCTGTGAAGTTGAAAAGGAGGAAGATGTTTCCTGTTACGACGGGTCTGACGGAAGTGCCACGGCACTCCCTATCGGAGGCCTGGCGCCGTATAGCTACTTGTGGGACAATCAGGAAACCACTGCTACTGCCGTCGGATTAACTGCGGGGGTACATAGTGTAATCATTACGGACGCTAACGGTAGAGAAACTTCATGTGAGATTACCATTGGCAGTCCGCCAGAATTGACTTGTGTAGCCATGGTATTTAGTGATGTAACGACTAACGGTGGTATGGACGGTCAGGCCACGGTTACTCCAAGTGGCGGTACACCACCATATAGTTATGAGTGGGACAATGGAGAAACCAATGCAATGGCAATATCACTGACTGCTGGTCTACATGAAGTGACAGTTACAGATGCGAATGGATGCGAGACCACTTGTGAGGTTACTTTAACCGAACCCGCTCCATTGTCATGTGAAATCATAAACCCAACAGAGGTATCTTGTAAAGATGGCAATGACGGTATGGCAGAAGTAAATGTTGATGGAGGTGCGCCACCCTATACCTATGCATGGTCTAATGGTGAAACAACGCAAAAAGCGCTAGCACTAAGTGCTGGAATGCACAGCGTAACAGTTACCGATAACTCTGGAGCTCAAACAACTTGTGAAATCTTGATTGAAGAAGTAGATGAGTTGACAGCTGAAACAAAGCTCGAAGCTTCTGTGAGTATTTTTGGCGAAAATGACGGCTCTGCCACAGTTACTGCCGAAGGGGGTACGCCACCCTACAGTTACCTATGGGATAATGGCGAAATCACGGCCACCGCAACAATGCTCACCGCAGGAGTGCATACCGTTAAGGTGACAGATAGTAAAGGCTGTGAGACCGTAGCTGAAATTGAGATTCCGGGTCCTGATGAGTTAAGTTGTCAGATCGATCTCGTTCAGGACGTAAACTGTTTCGATGGAGAAGATGGAAGTGCTACGGTAATTCCGCAAGGTGGAGTTGGCCCGTATTCCTATCTATGGGACAATGGAGAAACCAATGCTACGGCAGTCATGTTAACTGCCGGACTACACTCGGTCATGGTTATGGATAGCAATGGCGCACAGACCAGTTGCGATATTGAAATCGGGCAGCCAGATGATGAGCTTATCTGCAACATAGTTGATAAAACAGATAGCAACGAAGGTGAAAACAATGGATCTGCAACCGTGCTTGCAGAATTTGGAACATCGCCCTATACCTATCTCTGGGATGACCCTCAGGCCCAGACTGCGGAAACGGCAACAGACCTGGCTCCTGGAATCTATGATGTATTGGTGACAGATGCCAATGGATGTACCAGAACATGCAGTGTACTCATTGAGGAAATTCCTGAAGAACCACCAACGGGATGTGAAACCGCTTATGCGCGGGACGAAAACAGCAATAGATGTTTCACTGAAGATGGCTTTGGCAATTGGGGCTGGACGAATTCCTACAGCTCTGAAGGTACCTATACTTTAGATTTGTATTCTGGTGCAGGTCAATGCAATTTGAATGCAGGAACAAAATCTGGCGAGGTAACTTTAGAGATATCAAACGGAAGGGCACGCGTTAGCGTTCAGATGGAGCCAGGTTTTGTAATGACCGAAGCGCAATATTATATCGGAGAGGCAATGTATCCTGTTAACAATGGAAACCAGCCTACGGTGGCGCCAGGACAGTATCCTTACAAAGCTGAGAATCTGAACAATATTACTCAGATCACTTTTGATCCTGTTGATGTGGGAAGCTTCAATAATGGATTCTATTTTATCTTCCATGCGGTCACCTGCATAGATCAAAACCAGCAGACGAGTAATATTCCAACAGTAACCCGTTTGAATACCTTCCATAAGTCGTTTAGCAATACCTTGAACGTGGAATTAGAATTGCCATATGATGGAGAAATTGGGGTTCAGTTTATGGATATGAGCGGCAAGGTGGTTAAGCAAACGACGAATAGGCAACTAAAGGCCGGTAAACACATTCTGGAGTATCGCATTCACGCTTTAAGTGCCGAAGTACATATTCTTAGAGTAAGTACAGGAAAAGAAGTTTTGGCTAAAAAAGTATTCTTTCTGAAATAGCAGAAGTACTTTTTACACTAGTTCTTAATTCAATAAATGCAAAAAAGCCCTGACATCTGTCGGGGCTTTTAGCACTAATTAGGTTTCTTATAATTCAAAGTACAGGACAATTTGCCAAATTTTTATGCATTTCGTCTATAAAATAATGATTATTAAGAGGTTATGTCAAAATATTATTATTTTGAGGTAGCTTGACAATCTGGAACAACTATGAAGCCTTGCAAGCAAGATTTAGATTTTAACAATTCAATATCTTCCCCCTATTAATTTATTTCTTTTAAGGCCCAGTTCTTACTTGGTTTAAGCGGTTTTTAATAAAGTTAAAGTACCATCTGTACAAAAAGCACCGCAATCCATACAACCAGAGCTAGCTCAAGGCTAAGTTTTTATAACTTGGTTTAAGACTCATCTAACCCCAAAAGATTCCCTCCATGATATAGTGCACATGCTTATCGCTGTTTTGGTATAGTAATATCCACCAAAAACTCTGATTATGGCAAATTTTTACTTTACAACTTTACAAAAATCCAAACCAACTAAGAGTATAAGGAAGACAGCTCATTTTAATATTCTTTTCAAGAGGTTTGTTCTATTATTAGGTAGTTTTTTGTTTAGTGTTTCAGGCTTTGCACAAAGTGGCACTATTCAATTTGCCCAGGCCAACTATGTGGTGAGTGAAACTGATGGTACAGTTACTTTAGAAATTCAACGGGTAGGGGGTAGTATAGGAGAACTCACCGTACAGATTCAGACTTTTGATGGCACAGCGACAGTTGTGGATGACTATGCGGGTATCACTTCGCCTTTAGGACTAACCTGGTCTAATGGCAATACCTCCCCTAAAACGGTAACACTTCCTATTAAGACAGACACCGATGTAGAGGGCAATGAGAATTTTACAATGACCATTTCGGCTACCAACCCGGATTGGGTAGGTACCCCATCAACAGCAACAGTAACAATCACCGATGTCTCCCCAGGCACCATTCAATTTGGACAGGCAAATTACGTAGTTAGTGAAACCGATGGTACGGTTACTTTAGAACTCCAACGGGTAGGAGGAAGTATAGGAGAACTTACCGCGACGATACAGACTTTTGATGGTACAGCGACAATTGTGGACGATTATGCCGGTATCCCTAGCCCGCTTACGCTTACATGGAGTAATGGCAATACCTCCCCTAAAACGGTAACGCTTCCTATAAAGACAGACACTGAAGTTGAGGGCGATGAGACTTTTACGATGACTATTGTTTCCGCTAACGCCGGTACACCGAGCACCGCTACGGTTACGATCACCGATGTCTCCCCTGGGACCATTCAATTTGGACAGGCAAATTACGTAGTTAGTGAAACCGATGGTACGGTTACTTTAGAACTCCAACGGGTAGGAGGAAGTATAGGAGAACTTACCGCGACGATACAGACTTTTGATGGTACAGCGACAATTGTGGACGATTATGCCGGTATCCCTAGCCCGCTTACGCTTACATGGAGTAATGGCAATACCTCCCCTAAAACGGTAACGCTTCCTATAAAGACAGACACTGAAGTTGAGGGCGATGAGACTTTTACGATGACTATTGTTTCCGCTAACGCCGGTACACCTAGCACCGCTACGGTTACGATCACCGATGTCTCCCCTGGGACCATTCAATTTGGACAGGCAAATTACGTAGTTAGTGAAACCGATGGTACGGTTACTTTAGAACTCCAACGGGTAGGAGGAAGTATAGGAGAACTTACCGCGACGATACAGACTTTTGATGGTACAGCGACAATTGTGGATGACTATGCCGGTATCCCTAGCCCGCTTACGCTTACATGGAGTAATGGCAATACCTCCCCTAAAACGGTAACGCTTCCTATAAAGACAGACACTGAAGTTGAGGGCGATGAGACTTTTACGATGACTATTGTTTCCGCTAACGCCGGTACACCGAGCACCGCTACGGTTACGATCACCGATGTCTCCCCTGGGACCATTCAATTTGGACAGGCAAATTACGTAGTTAGTGAAACCGATGGTACGGTTACTTTAGAACTCCAACGGGTAGGAGGAAGTATAGGAGAACTTACCGCGACGATACAGACTTTTGATGGTACAGCGACAATTGTGGACGATTATGCCGGTATCCCTAGCCCGCTTACGCTTACATGGAGTAATGGCAATACCTCTCCTAAAACGGTCACCCTTCCCATAAAAGATGATGTAATCCCCGAAATAGACGAAGACTTTACAATGACCATTGTAAGTACCAATCCAGACTGGGTTGGAACCCCTTCCGTTGCAACAGTAACCATTTTGGCTAATGATGGCGGCGAGATATGTAATATTGCCGTTACGGCAGATGCAGGCCCGGATCAAACCGTATGTGGGTCTGGGGCAGTGGCTATATCCGCTACTGCCAGTGGTGCAGGAATGTGGAGCGGAGGCTTGGGCAGTTTTGCTAATGCCACCATGACCTCTACCACTTACACTCCTGATGCCAGCGAATTAGGTACTATGGTGAGTCTGACATGGACAACCACGGATCCTGATGGTGCAGGGCCATGTTCAGAGGCGAGCGACATTGTAGAGATAAGCATTGATGAGGCAGTTGATGCGGGTCTAAATAATCAAATTACCGTATGTGTAGGTGATATGGTTGATCTCAATACGCTTGTAAGCGTAGCTGGAGGAACATTTAGCGGTCCAGGGGTAGGTGGAAGTAATATGGATACTACCGGACTCCCTTTTGGTAATTATCAAATAATTTATACGGTAAATAGCGGAAATAGCTGCCCGGCAGATACAGCGATTCTAACCGTTACAGTGAAAGATGAAACTGTAGCTCAGACCTGCGAGGTGTTAGATATCGATTTTTGTAATCCTGGAGAAGCGCCCTTCTATAATTTCTACTGGAATGAAATGCAAGGTGTTGGGCCAGGCTCGGAATTCTTTTCTCAAAATGCTACACACTCGCTCAATTTTGCTGAATTCGCAGACGGTACTGCATTGATTCAGGGTACCACCCAATCTGGCACATGTACCGCTGAATTATATATTGTTTTAAAGGATAGAAAAAACTGGGACACCTGGAACGCAGATGGAGGAGATTTTAAGCCTCAGGGCTGCAATTCAGGCGCTCTTGTTAAAGAAAATCTACGCTATTATGTTGTAGATGGTACCAAAAGTACTATTACGACTACGGGGGGTGATTGCCTGGAAGAAGGCACGTACATAGTAACCCAACGCCCTGACCCTAATAATGCAGCCACTCCAAATTTGGGAGTACATGTTGGCCCTGGTGGCGCATTGTTTGATTCTGATACCACTGCCGAAGGGCTAGCTGGATGGGCATGGATGGGGCCAAAAAGTGATGAGCGCAGATGGCACATTGATTTTAACTTCCATATAGACTGTAAAGACAACACGGAGTGTGGAGTAAAAGAAGTCTGTGATGGTATAGATAATGACCTGGACGGAGATGTAGACGAGGGCTTTGACGCTGACAATGACGGTATTCCAGATTGCGAAGATGTGGAAGAATGTGATGGACTTGATAATGATGGAGATGGTAAGATTGATGAAGGCTTTGATTCAGATAATGACGGTACTCCCGATTGTGACGATGCGGAAGAGTGCGATGGCGTAGACAACGATGGAGATGGTGAAATTGATGAAGGCTTTGACTCAGATAATGATGGTACTCCAGATTGTGACGATGTGGAAGAATGTGATGGCGTAGACAACGATGGAGATGGTGAAATTGATGAAGGCTTTGACTCAGACAATGACGGTACTCCAGATTGTGACGATGTAGAAGAGTGCGATGGTGTAGACAATGATGGAGATGGTGAAATAGACGAAGGCTTTGACTCAGATAATGACGGTACTCCAGATTGTGACGATGTTGAGGAATGCGACGGTGTAGATAATAATGGTGATGGCGAAATAGACGAAGGCTTTGACTCAGACAATGATGGTACACCAGATTGCGACGATGTTGAAGATTGCGATGGTGTAGACAATGATGGAGATGGTGAAATAGATGAAGGTTTTGATTCTGATAATGACGGTACACCAGACTGTGAAGATGTTGAAGTTTGCGACGGTGTAGATAATAATGGTGATGGCCTAATAGACGAAGGCTTT
Organism: Flavobacteriaceae bacterium; assembly: GCA_965212595.1. Taxonomy (GTDB): domain Bacteria; phylum Bacteroidota; class Bacteroidia; order Flavobacteriales; family Flavobacteriaceae; genus Poritiphilus. Next base: position 162,015 of record CBDBVE010000007.1, on the reverse strand, counting down.
GACTCAGACAATGACGGTATACCAGATTGCGAGGACCAGGAGGAATGTGATGGCGTAGACAATGACGGAGATGGTAAAATTGATGAAGGCTTTGATTCAGATAACGATGGAACTCCAGATTGCGAAGACCAGGAGGAATGTGACGGAATAGACAATGATGGAGATGGCGAAATTGATGAGGGTCTTGATTCAGATAATGACGGTATACCAGATTGTGAGGACCAGGAAGAATGCGATGGCGTAGACAACGATGGTGATGGCGAAATAGACGAAGGCTTTGATTCAGATAACGACGGAACTTCAGATTGTGAGGATCAGGAAGAATGCGATGGCATTGACAATGATGGGGACGGTGAAATTGATGAAGGCTTTGATTCTGACGATGACGGTACACCGGATTGTGAAGACCAGGAGGAATGTGATGGAGTAGATAATGATGGTGACGGTGAAATTGACGAAGGTTTTGATTCAGATGACGACGGAACTCCGGATTGTGAAGATCAGGAAGAATGCGACGGTGTTGATAATGATGGCGATGGGGAGATCGATGAAGACCTCGATTGCAATGATACCGATGGACAAGGCGGAAATATACCTCCTGTTACCTCACTGAAAACCTTCCATCAGCCTTTTAGCAATATCATAAATATAGAATTAGAGGCTGCATATGATGCCGAAGTAAGTATTGAATTTATCGATTTAACCGGACGGATAGTTATGCATCCTCCAAACAAAATGGTAAAGGCTGGTAAGCATACACTTCAGTATCAAATTGATGCCCTCGCTCCAGAGGTTCATCTCATAAAAGCAAAGATAGGCCGAAAGGTGATTTTCAAAAAGGTATTTTTTATAAAGTAAAATATCTTAATGATCAATGAAGTTGAAGTAAATCTTCAAAATAAAAAAAGCCCTGACATCTGTCGGGGCTTTTAGCGGTAAGTAGGTTTAGTTTGGTAAGATTTGGGACTGCTAAGATGTCACATAAGTCCCTCAAAAAAAAAGATTAGTTGTCAAGCGCTCATTTTTGTATGCTAACCGATTCTATTTTGATGTGTGAAATTTTTACTATCGATGAACGACATAGATACCCGACTAAGTTTTCGTATTTTTGCACTTCAATTTGGGTGATGAAAAAAGTTGTAGTTGGACTTTCAGGAGGAGTAGATTCCAGTGTAACGGCCTACCTATTAAAAGAACAAGGGTATGAGGTCATAGGCCTCTTTATGAAAAATTGGCACGATGATTCCGTGACGATATCCGATGAATGCCCGTGGTTAGAAGATAGTAACGATGCGCTGATTGTTGCGGAGAAACTGGGTATTCCCTTTCAAACCGTTGATCTAAGCTCGGAATACAAAGAGCGTATCGTGGATTATATGTTCAGCGAGTACGAAAAAGGACGTACCCCAAATCCTGATGTGCTCTGCAACAGGGAGATTAAATTTGATGTGTTTTTGAAAATAGCCTTGCAATTGGGTGCAGACTATGTGGCCACAGGACATTACTGTCGGAAAGGAATACTTGTACATGAAGATGGTTCTAAAACCTATCAACTACTTGCAGGGCGAGACGGCAATAAAGATCAATCGTATTTTTTATGCCAGCTTTCACAAGAGCAGTTGGCCAAAACGCTTTTCCCTATCGGCGAATTAACCAAACCCGAAGTACGTGAAATAGCAGCCAAAAACAATCTTATTACCGCAGATAAAAAAGATTCTCAGGGACTTTGTTTTATTGGGAAAGTGCGACTGCCGGATTTTCTCCAACAAAAATTAAAACCCAGGAAGGGTGTTATTGTTGAAGTACCTGCAAACATATCACAATACGAACGCCCTATACCTAAATTTGAAACCAAAAAGGACGAACTTGCGTATTACTCCGAGAAGCCCGTTTATGAATTGGATGATGGTAAAATTGTTGGAGAGCATCAGGGAGCTCATTATTTTACAATTGGGCAACGCAAGGGATTGGATGTTGGAGGTACAAAAGAGCCTTTGTTTGTTATAGAAACCGATGTGGAAGAGAATGTCATCTATACCGGTCAGGGCAAACAACATCCCGGCCTATACAGAAGAACACTTTTTGTCACTGACCATGAATTGCACTGGGTACGACAAGATCTGGCCCTTAATGCAGATGAAATCATGGAAGTGACCGCGAGGATTAGATACCGCCAACCCTTACAAAAAGCTACATTATATAAAATTGATGGCGGACTCTATGTAGACTTCGATGAACCTCAGTCTGCCATTACAGAAGGTCAGTTCGTAGCCTGGTACGACGGAGATGAATTGTTAGGCTCCGGAGTGATCTCATAATCCCATTTCAATTTTAGCTTGGAGCTTAGCAAATAGTTTTTGCTTGCAATTTGCAGTGAGTAGGTTTAATTTTCATTTGGGGTGGGGTTTAGACCCCATTCAGGTAGATAGAAAATCGGCTTTTCATTTTTTGTCCGTTCGGGCGCAGTCGAGAACTCCCTCTTCGTATATTTGAAAACTTAAGAGACTTATAGACTTTTTAAATGAACAATAGAATCACCGAACTTTTCAATATTCAATACCCAATAGTACAGGCCGGTATGATTTGGGCTAGTGGCTGGCGCCTGGCCTCGGCAGTTTCCAATGCCGGTGGTTTGGGGTTAATAGGAGCGGGAAGCATGTACCCCGAAGTACTCCGGGAACATATACAAAAATGCCAGCAGGCAACGCAAAAACCCTTTGGCGTTAATGTTCCGATGCTCTATCCTGATATTGACAAACTCATGGAAATTATCACGGAACTCGGGGTGAAGGTTGTTTTTACTTCTGCCGGAAACCCTAAAACATGGACAGGGTTTTTGAAGGAAAAAGACATCACCGTTGTTCATGTGGTAAGTAGCGTCAAGTTTGCACTAAAAGCGCAGGAAGCTGGGGTAGATGCAGTTGTAGCAGAAGGATTTGAAGCCGGCGGCCATAACGGAAGAGATGAAACCACCACCATGACACTTATCCCTGCGGTACGGGAGAAAGTGACCATTCCACTGATTGCTGCCGGAGGTATTGCAACAGGAAGGGGCATGCTCGCCGCTATGGTGCTAGGCGCAGATGGTGTACAGGTTGGGAGTAGGTTTGTTGCGAGCAATGAGGCCTCTTCCCATCATTTGTTTAAAGAAAAAGTGGTAACTGCAGCAGAAGGAGATACACAGCTAACTTTAAAAGAGTTGGCTCCGGTGCGCCTCATTAAAAACAAGTTTTACCAGGACATACAGGACGCCTATGCCCAGGGTGCCAGTGTTGAACAACTTAAGCAACTTCTTGGCAGAGCCAGAGCGAAAAGAGGGATGTTCGAAGGAGATATGGAAGAAGGTGAATTAGAGATTGGACAGGTTTCGGCAATTATCCATGACATCAGACCAGCTGCCGGCATTATAGAAGGTTTGGTTTCCGAGTATAGAGACGCGAGAAAAGAACTTCAGGGCCTGGATTTTGAATTGTAGCGGCTTTAAAAGTGTCATAATTCAAGTATGGATGTAACCCAAATAATAAAGGAATCGTCCTACTGGTAAACAAGCTAAAAATAGCAAATCATGAAATATACCTTAATCCTTTTTCTTTCCCTCGTATTTACCAGCCAATTGGTTGCACAGGACCTTAGTGCGCAGTTTGATAAACTGCTTAGCGAACAATATAAAGAAGATGGTCCTGGCGTTGCGGCTTTGGTTGCAAGAGATGGGGAGGTCATCTATCGCAAGGCATTCGGACAAGCAAATTTGGAATTAGGTGTTTCAATGAAAGCCGAAAACATTTTTGAATTAGGGTCTATTACCAAACAGTTTACGGCGGTAAGCATTTTAATGCTACAAGAACAAGGAAAACTAAATATAAGCGACGAGATCACAAAGTTTTTGCCAGACTACCCTACTAACGGTAAAAAAATTACAATTCACGAATTGTTAAACCACACCTCAGGTATAAAAAGTTATACCGAAATGGGGAATCTTACAGCGTTTGGACGCCTGGATAAAACGCCTATTGAAATCATAGATCATTTTAAGAATGAAGCTATGGATTTCGATCCCGGAGAGCAATGGCATTATAACAATTCTGGTTACATCATTCTTGGATATATCATTGAAAAAGTCTCCGGGATGTCTTATGCAGAATTTATTGAAACCAATATTTTTGAGCCACTCGGCATGGAAAACTCCTATTACGGAAGCAAAACCAGGCTTATCAGGGATAGGGCAAACGGTTATATGCCAACGGAAGACGGCTATAGAAATGCCGATTTTTTAAGTATGACCTTACCGTATGCGGCGGGGTCGCTAATGTCTGATGTTGATGATATGCTTCTTTGGTCTCAAGCCATTCATAAGAATACTTTGATCTCTGCCGAGAGTAGAGCCAAAGCTTTTACGAATACAACTTTGAATAGCGGGAAACCAACTTATTATGGTTATGGTTGGCAAATAAACGAACTAAACGGAACCCAAAGCATTGAGCACGGTGGAGGAATATTCGGATATGTTACACAAGGTATATATGTGCCTTCCGAAAATGTCTATGTGATTTTGCTGACTAATGTCAATGGGGTATCCCCGCAGGATATAGCCGTAAAAATGGCCGCCAGTGCCATAGGCAAACCCTATCCAGGAAACGAAAGCGCCATTTCAATGAGCGAAGAAAAGTTGAAAAAATGGGCAGGTAATTATGAGTTTGATGCTGAAGTGCTTCGAACGATATCCTTTTCAGATGGCAGCCTTTACAGCCAAAGGGAAGGTAGTGATAGGCTGAAATTATATCCGATCTCAGAAACGAGATTTTATTTTGAAGGTAGTCAGACCTACTATGACTTCGATATAGAGAATGGGAAAAGGGAAGCGATGTTTAATAATCGGATTCAAAAGTCTAAAGGGCTTGAAACAGATCGCAAACCCGCTACAGAAAAGGAGGCTATTACTGTCCCAGCAGAAAAAATGGAGGACTACGTTGGTGTGTACGAGTTGCAGCCCGGATTCAGCATTACGGTCTCAACAAAGGAAGGAAAGATCTTTGCTCAGGCTACGGGTCAGAATCAGTTTGAGATTTTTGCGGAAGCCGAAGATACTTTCTTCTTCAAAGTTGTTGCAGCACAGCTTGTTTTTGAAAGAAATGGTGGCGGCGATGTAATTGCAGTTACCTTGAAGCAAGGTGGTCAGCAACTTAAAGGAGACAAAAAGGTGTAGTCTTTAGGCGAGTATTGCAGTTTTCATAAGGTTTGAATAACCCCTGGCGATCATTTTTGTTTTAGCTTCATTCCAAATTTCGCATTGCACATTAATAATTTTGTCACCTTTTTTTACTACCGCAGTCCTGGCAATAATAGTATCACCTTCCCTGGCCGTACTAAAATAGTCTACATTCAGATTTACTGTAGTGTACAAATGTGTATTGCCCATAGAATAGACTGTGGCACCCATGGCATCATCAATGATGGCTGCCGTTATACCTCCATGAAGAATTTTCATAGGATTTGTCATTTCCTTCCGAAGGACGTAGGCATATTCCAAAACCCCGGATTCTGCAAAAAGTAGCGTAGGATTTAGCCAGCGCATTAGAGGAGAAGGTGATGCCGAGGAATCTTTATGCAATTGAGATTTGAGGAATTGCAGTGTTTTATTCATATAAAAGGCTTTTCTATGAGTCTAAAATTAGCGCTTTCTCAGCGCTAAGCCTAAAAAGAATAGCTATTAATAAAGGAGGGCCTCGATATCCCTGATAACCCTATTTATCTCCTCATCTTGGGTACCATCGTAAATTCCACGGATTCTTCTTTGCGCATCTACGAGAATAAAATTTGGGGTATGTATAAATTCCTGAAGCGCGCCGTCACCCTCATCGGTTACCGCAAAAAACTGCCTTCTGGCAAGTTTGTAAATATGATTTTTTTTCCCGGTGCAAACATTCCATTTTTCTGGAACAACGCCATTCTTAGCGGCATACGCATCCAAAATCGGGATGCTATCGTATTCTGGAGTAACCGAAATTGAGAGTAACGCTACTTTGGGTTCCTCAATGAAGTGCTGTTGTATTTTAACCATATTATTGGTCATAATAGGACAAATACTTGGGCAACGGGTAAAAAAGAAATCGGTTACAAAGATCTTATTGGCATAATCTACTTGTGTAATAGGCTCACCAAATTGATTAATTAGTTCAAAAGGCCCTACCCTGTGATCTTTGGTAACATTTCTCAAACTGAAATGAACCAGTTCTGGGTTAAAGTCTGCCGGATTATAAATTGGCGGTTCTGAGGTTTTGTCTGTGTAATTCAGGTACAATAAAATACCTATTGCCGATGCTGCAATAACCGAGATCAAGTTAGCCCATGGTCTTTTTAGAAGCTTCATACACAAATCTTCATTCTATAGGACAGAGGTTGAAATTTCAAGATCTGCGTGTTCCCAGGCTTTACCAAATTCTTTCTTAATAGTCATGGCTTCATTGGTTTTTCCCTGGGCCTCAAGGCTTTTATACAGACCCAATAGCGACCAACCATTTTGGCGAAGCACTTTCAGGTCTTCTCTATACACTTTTTCGGCTTCCTGGTATTTACCTGACTTAAGAAGAATAGCCCCTAAATTTTGACGTGTTGGAATATGCCAGGCCGCTGGTTCTGTATATGTCAAGCCGTCTTCAGCTTTCACAGCCTTTTCAAGGTGTTCCTGGGCCTTGGTTAAATCACCATTTAGAGCCGCGAGTTCTCCCGCCACAACTTCATAGGCTATTTTGGCAATGTTCACAGAAGGGTTATGGGCAGTAGCGATCAATTCTTCGAGCTCAGGATCTTCAGACAGTGACATAATAGCATCCAATTCTTCCTGAGCTTCTTTGGGGTTGTTTTTTCGCACAAAGGCCATACCTCTTGCATAGTGGCGAATGAGGTTCAAGTGCTTAATGTCTGCGTTAGGAGGTGGTATGGTTAGGATCTCATTCCATTTACCAAAACGAGTATAGGCCAATAGTGGAGTAGAGGCAAAATCCTGAAGGAATGGAAGGCTTATCAATTCGCCGGTCGGAACTTTTTCGGCAGTTTTTTTAGCTGCATCTATAGCTATTTCACTGCTGCCAAGAAGGCTTGCAGCAGACCAAAGAAAGTGAATATTATGCGGATAATACCCTAATGGATACAGGCCCTGAGAATAACATTGCGAAATATAGTCCTCATCGGCCAAAATGGCTTCCTGATTAGATTTTACCGCATCCAGATACCTACCTACCCGGATATAGATATGAGAAGGCATATGAACAATATGACCAGCCGCAGGCATTAACTTACCAAGCTTATCTGCACTGGGTACTGCTAAATCTGGCTGAGGTAATTCTACCATATGGATATAGTAATGATGTGCCCCCGGATTGTCTGGATTAGTGGCCATTGCCTTTTCAAGAGCTGCCTTTGCTTCTGGAATATTTGGGGATGGATTCCCGTCCTCGTCCCAGTAATTCCAAGGTACGGTATTCATTACAGAAGCTGCATATAAGACCTGAACATCAGCATCATCCGGAAACTGTTCTACCACTTTTTCCATCGCTTTCATATAGGCGAGATTTAACTCAGCAACATCTTTATTTAAGTCTTTGCTATATCTTGAAGCTAGGGCCTCTATGAGCGCTCGCTCTTTAGGAGTGGCTTTCGCAGCTAGTTCTGTAGCTTTTGCCAGGGCTTCATTGTATTTGTTTTTACGATCCTCATCAGGAAGCGGGTCATTAATATTTGGCCCCAGGGCATAGGCCTGACCCCAATAAGTCATCGCCGCATTCGGATCTAGCCGGGAAGCCTCCATAAAAGATCTATGCGCTTCAGCGTGGTTAAAAGCATAGGTGAGTTTCAAACCTTGATCAAAAAAAGTCTGAGACTTGGTATTTTCAGTGCTTATCGCAAAGTGAAGATTCCCCAAATTTTCAAATAGTGGTGCAATCTGTTGCGTAGTATCTACATCCTTTAGTAAAAATTTGGCAACGGTACATTTAATGCCATAGAAAGATGCTTTTTGCGAAGGGTCTAATGCCTTTTCTGAAGTGTTGCTGGTTACAAAATACACGGCATAAGAAAGGGCAGCCGCAAATAAAACCAAACCAAGTTTTGTTTTCATGCTATTGGAATTAAGGTTGTTTGTTTAAATCTTGGGGGAACCAAGGTGGGGGAGGAAATCGCAAGTAATGAACTTCAGGCCATTAAAGATAAGAAATTTGACTGACAGGCAGGTCACGCCACAGTCAAAGTGTGGTTTCCGGTTAAATTTTAGCCTTTGGAAAGAAATGTTATCCGTTGATATAGCCCGGTTTGCGATCTGACTAATCTTCTTCTGACTCCAGAAGCAGTAAGAAGTTTAGATTGGCATAGGCACCAATTTCATTTCCTAGTCTATGGCCTTCTTCAGAATCATACCTAAAGTGAATGCCTAAGTACACGCGAGACATCGAAGCTTCCAGACCCGCTTCCGAAAAGGAATTAAAAGATCTCCTAGGTGGATCCATTTTTATTTTTTCAGAGAAGGGCCCCGCACTTTCAACTTCCTCTGTGGTCATTGTAAATGAATAGTTGTCTCCTGTACCCAGGACATTTGCCAAAACCGAAGTTGCAGCAGAACTGGCTGTCCCGTGGGCCGAAGGATAAGACGGAAAAGCATAGGTGTGCTTATGTAGGTTGTTCCAGCTTTCGTCCGGGATTGTTTCAGGGTTATCATCGTTAGCGGCCCATCGAATTGCCGTATAAGGCCGCCAGTGATTGTAATGGAATTTATTATCAAAAACATTTACATACGCATCATAAACTGCCATGTTGAGAAGGGCAAGAGCTCTTGATGCCTCCCATAGATTCAAGTTCTCTTTAATAATGAGTTCTCTCGCCAGCCGATTATGTGATTTTTCCACAAAGTCTTTCCACCACATTGCAAAGTGCGCCTGGTCTTCTGACCTTAACTCGCTGGCGGTACTCCCGTATTCTTTAACCTCATTGAAGGCTTTAGTATAGTCCTCGCTATCTATTGCTGGAGGAGGGGGAGATCTAAACTGATCCTGACTTTGGAGCATAAAAGGTTTTGCCGCTGCCCAACCTGCTCCAAATATGAATCCTTCCGGAGTTCCGCTATGTTCATTAAATTCTGCATAGACTCCCGGAGCCATGGGATGCCAGGTATAATCGGCTTCCCCGTCCCAACTATCGCCCCTACGCAACTCAAGAATGGTTTCGGCAGTTTCTTTACCCAATTGAACGCCCAGATCTTTTGCCTTCCCTTCAGGAACCTTAGCTATTGTGTTTTCATACAAAGCTTTTAGTTCTTCAATTTTTTCAGGAAACTGTACCATGGCAATACCATAGGCGGCTTGTGAAGCTGCCACGGTTGGATCAGCCTCTGGATAGCTGCCCGTGTATTCATAAAATGTATATACCGGCCTAATAGCGTTTAAGGCGTTGTGCATTGCGATACCAGCCAGGGCCTCGGTTCGTACACCATTTAAAGTAAGAAGACCATCTTGCTCAATAGCGAGCTCCATTATCTTTTCGTTCCAGCTTATGACAATAGCCGAATCATAACTATCAACGACAATTTCTTTCGTTTTGCAGCTTAGAACAAAGAAAGCAACAAAAGGAATAAACAATTTAGTTATGATGTTTTTATAGCGTATACTTTTCATTGATCTTATTTTAATTATACCTGATGCTGTTTTAGAAACACCCTGGCTTCTTCCAATTCTGGGCGTTCGCTACCCGTTGAGGAAGCATTTTCTAGCAGTTTTATAAAGTAATTGACCGCCTTGAGTATATGTCCACTTTTTTTTGCTGCTATAGCAGCACCATAAATACCATTAAACCTATTAGGGTGTTGTTTCATATCGGACTCATAAGCTTCTAAAGCTTCAGGACTTTTATCCATAGCTAATAACATATCTGCCAATAGCTCGCCTGCAGGTAAGACCTCACCCGGCGTTACTGGATGTTTCGCCGTATTTGCTTCCATTTCAGCTGCCAATTGCATTAAGGTCAAGGCTTTTTTATCATCACCTTTTGCAAACAGTATCCAGGCCTCTATAATTCTAATTTGAATAAGCACCTGATTTGCTTTATATACCTCTCCGATATCTTTTAGCTCTTCATTAAAAGACATTAAAATTTTAAGCTCTTTTTCCGCTGAGACCGTATTCCCGGAGCGTACGGACCCCATTGCTCTTGCAAAATGCAAAATTGATTTTTGCCATGGAAATTGTTCCCAGGGAACCAAAGTTGAAAGTGGCAATTGAAGTTTAGCTGCAGCCTCCCAATTTTTATTTTCTAAAGCTATTCGAGAAGGAATGGCCGCTGCCGTATAGGCTATTTTGAAATTCGCTGGGAAGATCTTTTTAAAAGTCTGTAGGTATTCATATTGCTCTAAGGCCTCATCATTCTGTCCTTTTTGCAAATAGGCATATACCAAATATCCCATACCATGTACTTCCTCATCCCAGTGCGCTTGCGGATCTATACTAGAGGAGTAACAAATGGCAGATGAAGTGGAGTTTAAGTTAGATTGAATAGATTCCTCCCAGAGTCCCAAGCGTGTAAAAATGTGCGAGGGCATATGCTGAGCATGGGCAGAGGCCGGAGCTATACTGGCATATCTTCTGGCTGTATTCAAAGCCATTGGGGCCAATTCTGGATTATCGTAGTTGTGAATAATATAGTGGGCAATACCCGGATGATCTGGCTGATCTGGGAATAGGCCTTCCAATAAGGCTCCTGCTTTGCGTTGATTTGTGTAGCTTTTATCAGCAGGATCGGCTGATGCGTTAAGTGCTAGAGCATAAAAAATGGCAGCCTCTTTATCTAATGGATTATTTAGATAGAGCGCTTCCATTTTCTTTTCAAATCTCTTTGTTCTCGTTTTGTGGTCTACCTTAGCCCAATCTTCATAGAAGCCCCGTATCGCGTCCAGATACTCTTTAGCACGATCAGATTTTGGAAGTTTTTCTGCAATTTCAAGGATTTTTGAACCCTTTTCTAGTTCTTCCTTGCTGGGTGGGGCCCAAAGTGGGTGAAAATTGCTCATGGCAACCCCCCAATACGCCATTACACATTCTGGATCGGCATCGATTACTTTTACAAATGCCTTTTCTGACTCTTCATACTCAAAAGAATGTAGGAGAGAAACGGCAAGTTCAAAATCATCACGTACCCGATAATTACAAGCTAGAGAAAAACTTACTTCTCCAAATTGTCCGCTTCCGCACAACTTGAGATCTCCACGCAAAAGACCGATAGAAGCAAGGGCTGGGTCTGGATTTGAGGTATTTTTGCAGTTAATTAGAAGGAAACAACCTATTAAGCATGGCAACAGCTTTAGAACAATTCTAAGCATTGGTTTTGTTTTTAATTAGAGGGACTTTCTAGAAGGGTTTGACAGATTTCCCAAATTATGAAGATCCGTTTACGAAAACCAGCGTTTTTTTACAAATGGTAAGAATTTATGTGTGGTTGATATTTTGAGACATGTATTTAACAGTTTATGGGAGCTGTCTTCAATTTAACTTTTTATCTAGTGCTAGAATAGTTTGCAGAAGCACATTAGCCCCATTGGCCATATCCGCTGCGGAGGTAAATTCTTCTGGAGAATGACTTATTCCTCCTTTGCTGGGTACAAAGATCATACCTACCGGAGCAATCAGAGCCATATCCTGGGCATCGTGGCCTGCACCGCTTTGCATTTGCTGGTATGAAAGTCCTAATGCTTTGGCAGCGTTAACAATTTCCTTCTGAATAGCAGCCGTGGTAAGTGCTGGTTTTGCAGTCGCGTCAATTCGGGCAAATTGAAAGCTGGTATTCGAAGCTTTTGCTATTTCTTCCGACCTTTTCTTCATGTCTGCGAAAAGCATATCGATCTTTTCTTCCGAAAGATCCCTGATCTCCAGGCTTAGTACCACCTTTCCCGGGATTACGTTTGGAGCTCCTGGTTGCGCTGCAATTCGGCCTACGGTACCTACCTGTTTTCCCTCATAACTGTTGGTAACTTCATTTACCGCCTGTATGAATTTTGCAGCGGCCAGCATGGCATCCTGACGCATATTCATAGGGGTGGTACCGGCATGGTTCGCAAAGCCTGTAATGGTAACATCCCACCATTTGATGCCAACAATACCTTCTACTACCCCAATATCCAGCTTTTTTTGTTCTAAAATCCCGCCCTGTTCTATATGAAGTTCCAGAAAAGCTGCCAGGCTTCCTTTGCCTCTGGCAACTTCAGAGACTTTTGAAGCATCTCCTCCAATTCTGTCAATGCCCTCGGCTACAGTATATCCGGTACTGTTGACCACTTTTAAAGCTTCAGAACTTAATGTGCCTGAGAGTGCCCTGCTACCTACCAATCCGCCTTCTTCATCGGTAAAGATCATTACCTCAAGGGGATGGCTTGTACTTATGTTGTTTTCTTTTAGAGTTCGTACAACTTCTATGGCGGACAACGAGCCCACGCAGCCATCATAATTGCCACCTTGGGGTACCATATCTATATGCGAACCAAAGGCAATGGGTTTTTTGTTAGGGTCTGTCCCCTTTCTCTTTCCGATAATATTCCCGGCAAAATCTATGGAGACCTCCAGACCTGCTTCTTGCATCAGCTGCATCACGTATTTTCTTCCTTCGATATCGGCGTCGCTAAAGGCCACCCTGCCCATTTCGTCCTGGTAGGTCGCTAATTTTAGTATTGTACCCTCTAGACGGTCTTGATTAACTTTAGAGGGCGATTGAGCTATTGAAATGCTTGCAAATGAGGTAACAAGAATATAGGTGATGAGTAATCGAAACATTTTGAATGGTTTAGGTAACAGCTAATTGGAATTATGTCTCACTGTACTGAATTGGCAGAAAGGTAGGGAATTTTGAAGTTTTTGCAATTAGGGAATTAACAGATGAAAAACGATTGGTAAAACAACCATAAATTTTAGGTGGATAATCAATAATTCCCTTATTCTGCAGATCTTCCAGCCCTATACCCATAAGCAATAGACCTCGGCCCACCAGACCAGGAACCGTAATAACGATAACCAATAGGGGAGTGGGGATTAAAGTCGCCATACCTGGTTCCAATTTCATAGTAGCCTCCTCCTCTATAGCCAAAACCACCTTCCTGATCATTACTCTTTGGCCAATCTTCATTGGTGGCATGACCAAAAGACAACTTGCCATCGCCATGACTCCCGGTAAAAGCCCGTCCTATGGGGTTTCCTATAGTGATTACCTTCTCCCAAAGACTTCCACTAAGGTCCATGACCCAATAGTAAGAAGCCCCGAGTACAGCTCTTGTAGCGTCAGTTAAGTTACTTTCTTTTGCATCATTTGAAAAGGCCAGCTCGGAATCCGAGTTTACATAGCGTTCTAATTGGTCGTAGGTATTAGTACCCCAGACAAATTCTGCGGAAAGAGGTTTTGAAGGGCCTCTAGCAGCTTTGGTAAACTCCAATTCCGTAATTGGCCTTAAGGCGGCCCAATCTGTATAGGCCAATCCATCTGTAAAACTCACAAAATTCATGGGCCTGTTTGGACTGTCTGCTATGTATTTACCGTCAACAAGCCGTATTCCTCCGCGTTTTTTGTAGTAATCCCGTCCTGCAATGGGTGCCAGGTTGTATGTCCATCCCCCTGGGAGTTTATTTAAAAAGGCGGCATATTGGCCCTGGGTGAGTTCGTATTTCATGATATAAAAAGGGTTATAACCTTTGGGAAAGGCGGCTGGTACCGGCCCTTTTTGATCACCATTATAAATTTCTTCCTCGCTCCAGTAATACAGTGCATTCTCTTGTGCTCCAACAGCGAAGGCGTTTTCAGAATCAATGCTTACAAGTCCGTTTGGATTTCCCTCGGCATCACTTTTATAAAAAGCAGCCTTCTTAATTGCGGGCTCGTCCGGACTACCTAAAGTAAAAGACCCTTTAGGAATGTAAACCATTTCAAGGCCATAAACAGAAAACTCGCCCAGTCTCCCTTCATCTACTTTCTGATTGGTGGTGTCTAACAAAATCTGCAGTTTGTAGTTGACATCGCCTCTGTATGTTTTCGAGGGATAAATAAAAAACCCAAGGCTGTCTTTTGAAACCTCTATAGTAGGGGCAGATCCCTGGCTTGATCTATTTTTTAGGACCCGATGACCCGAAGGAAGTAGTTTTACATGATTATTCCAATAGCCATTGAACTTCATAAAGACCCATACGGCATCATGATTTTTAGCATTGTTCCAGCTGTTGGTCCACTGAATGTCGAAAATTACACTTATTGGAGAGTTAGGAATTTCTACCCTGTCAACAGGTCTTACATTGGAGATTTTTAAATCTGATGCCAAGAGCGTTAGCGCACCTCCAAAGAAGAGAATGGTAAAGGAGAAGATCTGTTTCATCGTTTTTAGTTTATCAGTAATCAGTAATCAGTAATCAGTAATCAGTAATCAATAATCAGTAATCAATAATCAGTAATCAATAATTTATTCTTATTCCAGCTTTCCATCCAGCCAATGGATGATATTTAACAGTAGTTTATAATTTTCCGGCGCCAGTTCGCTATTCATTCCCATCTTTCTACCATCGGAGCCTGCGAGTTGTGCGGTGAACATTGCGGCTTCTCCAAAGGCCACGATCCGGCCTTTACCATACTTACGATAGACGCCTTGTGACCAGCCGTCCGCGGCTATTCTCTTTGTTTTTGGTGTAAAAACCCAGGCTGTATCAGGAAGCAAATTCAAATGATTGGCGTTAAAAACCAAAATGGGATTTGCATTCTCAGGTATTCTAAACCCCTGACCGGTGAAACTCACAATTTTCTTTAAGGCTTCACTGGCATTTCTTCCTTGAGTAATACTATTCGCTACCAAGGTCTTTTCTTTTAAGGTAAAAACAGAAGGCCCTTTTGCGATGGTATCAAAAACAAAACCATCGGTAAACTCAATTTTAAAGGCGGCCGCTAGCTCTTTAGCGGCCCCGGCCATTGGCATATGGTCTGCAATCAAAAACAAATTTCCCCCATCTATTACCCATTGGCTGACAGTTTCTATCTCTTCTGGTGTAAAAGCAGAATATATGGGCACATACCAGTGCGCTACATTTTTTTTGTTTAGCGCATTGGAGATAACCAGGATCTTTCCTTTCTGTAGCTTTTCTCTATCAAAAGTCCCCTTGTAAGATTTAACCCGGTAACCATCTCGCTCCAGGAGGTTTGAAAAGGCCTTATAGCGTCCTTCTTTGGTGTGAAAATTATGGTGCCCTTCATCGATAAAGACAATTGTCCCCTTTCCCTTTTCGTATTCGGGTTTTGCAATAGGAGGTTTGTAATTTTTATCAGAAATTTGTTGGCCCGAAAGCAGGTTGCCACAAAGTATAAGCAGTAAGATGAGATGAGATCTCATGCGATGTTTTTGATTGATGACCGTTCTTAAAAGTACATAACTTTTTTAAAAGTAAACCGAGGCATTTCCTGATTATAATATCTACTGATAAATTCGTACATTGATAGTTCAAGCAATTCCAGTAATTGATTAAATTTCAGTCATGCTACAACTAAAGCCACTTTCAAAGGATTCTATACCCAAAGCGCTAACTAGGGCAAAACATTATCGTCTTCTCAATGAGCCCAAACAAGCTGAAAGTATTTGTAGAGATATTTTAAAGATCGACCCGGACAACCAATTAGCGATTCTAATTTTTATACTTGCAATTACTGATCTGTTTGGCACCCAAAAACGTTTTTCCATAAGCGAGGCAAAGGATCTTTGCGACAGGCTCACCAGTGAATACGAGCAAAAATACTACCGCGGAATTATTGAAGAACGACTAGGTAAAGCAGCCTTGAACAGGACATCTCCAAGGGTAAGATATATTGCATACGAGCATTACCGCCTGGCTATGGAGTACTATGAAGAAGCCGAAAAAATAAGCCCTCAAGGCAATCAAGATGCGGTACTCAGATGGAATGCATGTATCCGGGGTATAGAAGAGTTTAAATTAGAACCTTCTCCTGAAGACAAGGGAGCTCAACCTTTTCTAGACGTATAGCTAATCTTTCTTAATAGGAGGTAGCTTCTTTTTCTTTTTACCAAACAACTTTCTACCTATTATGGTTATTGGATCATAATAACGGTCAATGACACGCTCCTTAATGGGAATTATACCATTATCCGTGATATTGATATGTTCTGGGCATACATCAGTGCAACAGCGTGTGATATTGCACATCCCTGAACCAAACTCTTTCTTTAATTCCGGGATCCGGTCTTCGGTATCCAAAGGATGCATTTCCAGGCTGGCAGCCCGGATCATAAACCTGGGCCCAACAAAGGCGTCTTTTTTATCGTGGTCCCTAAGAATGTGACATACATTTTGGCACAAATAGCATTCTATGCACTTTCTGAATTCCTGAACCCGATCCACATCCTCCTGGTACATTACGTACCCCTTTTCGGTCTTGGAGGCTTCCGCTAAGGCAGCAGGCTTTATGCGTTTGTTTTGTTCATAATTCCATGAAACATCCGTAACCAGATCTTTGATAACCGGAAAGGTCTTAAGCGGGGTTACTGTTATGGTCTCATTGGCTTCGTATTCGTTCATACGTGTCATGCATGCCAATTTGGGTTTCCCGTTAATTTCCACACTGCAAGAACCGCATTTTCCTGCCTTGCAATTCCATCTCACCGCCAGGTCATTGGCTTGTTCGGCCTGAATTTGATGGATCATATCAAGGACAACCATTCCTTCTTTCTCTTCCGTTTCAAAACTCTCCAAGGTACCATTCTCCTGATCTCCCCTGTATATCCGAAATTTGCGATTCGCCATATTTTATTGAATTAGAAGAGGTTTTATACTTTTTATATTAAATTTTTGGCATCTTTTTAATTCAGGCATTCGTCTTTTCCCTTTCAAGGACAATCTCTTTTTCAAGATCCTCTATGGAAGATTCTGCAATGCGCTTTAGCTCAGCTTCAGGAGCTATTCTTCCTTCCCTGGAAAGTTGCATCTCCCCGTCTTCCCCTTTGCTGATTACGATATTATGCTTTAGCCAATCTTCACGCTCTCCCGGAAAATCTGCCCGGGTATGGGCACCACGACTTTCTTCACGTAATTTGGCCGCTTTTGCGACCGCCTCCGCAGTGATGAGCAAATTACGCAGTCCTAGAGCCTCGTGCCATCCCGGATTGAACTGGCTGGCTCCTTTTGCCTTTACGGTCTTATGGCTTTCTTTAATCTTTTCTAGTGTAGCTATACCCTTATCTAAAAGCTCTGCGGTTCTAATGATACCTACGTTCTCCTGCATGTTTAACTCCAGTTCTTCATGTAGCAAATATGGATTGGCTCCAGACTCCCGGTTTAATATCTCGGTAGCTCCTCTAATGATGGCACTGACACTTTCTTTATCAATTGCTGAATGTGTATTAATGCTTTTTGCATACTCAGCGGCGCTTTTTCCTGATAAATAACCAAAAACTAGAAGGTCGGATAAGGAATTACCGCCAAGACGGTTTGCGCCATGCATACCGGCGGCACATTCGCCGCAAGCGAATAAGCCAGGCACAGAACTCATGGTAGTATCGGCATCAACCCGTATACCCCCCATAAAGTAATGGCAGGTGGGACCAACCTCCATGGGTTCTTTAGTAATGTCCAGTTCGGCCAGGACTTTAAATTGATGGTACATAGAGGGCAGCTTTCTCTTAATATCTTCTGCTGAGCGTTGCGTTGCAATATTTAGGTAGGCTCCTCCATGTTTTGAACCTCTTCCTGCTTTTACCTCCTCATTGATTGCCCTTGCCACCACATCTCTGGTGAGTAATTCGGGAGGGCGCCTCGCATTAGGATCACCTGCGAGCCATCTCGCGGCCTCTTCCTCCGTATCGGCCGTTTCTGAGCGGAAGCGCTCTGGAATATAATTAAACATAAAACGGGTACCTTCACTATTCAAGAGAATTCCCCCTTCGCCTCGAACACTTTCGGTGACTAATATGCCTTTCACGGAGAGTGGCCAAACCATTCCGGTAGGATGAAACTGGTTAAACTCCATATCCATAAGTTCAGCTCCGGCCTCATAAGCCATCCCGTAACCGTCTCCGGTGTATTCCCAGGAATTGGAAGTGACATCCCAGGCTTTTCCACCTCCTCCGGTTGCCAGTATAATTGATTTTGCCTTAAATACGACGAAGGTTCCGGTTTCGCGCCACATGCAAACCACTCCGCAAACTGCTCCCTTTTCGTTTTTAAGCAGGTCCAATGCCGTGCACTCCATATAAGGATCGATCCCCTGATGCACTCCGTGGTCTTGAAGCGTACGGATCATCTCTAATCCTGTTCTGTCACCAACATGCGCCAATCTGGGATATCGATGACCTCCAAAATTTCGCTGGTTGATTAAGCCTTGTTTGGTACGGTCGAAAACCGCTCCCCATTCTTCAAGAAGGCGAACCCGCTCCGGGGCGATCTTTGCGTGCAGTTCTGCCATACGCCATACGTTAAGAAACTTACCCCCGCGCATGGTATCCCTAAAATGGATTTTCCAATGATCTCTAGCATCTACGTTACCTAATGCTGCTGCCATTCCTCCTTCGGCCATAACAGTGTGGGCTTTTCCCAGCAGCGATTTCATTACGATACCGGTGCTCATTCCTCTCGCGGACGACTCAATCGCGGCGCTAAGGCCTGCACCACCGGCGCCAACGATAAGCACATCGTGTTCAATAGTTTTTATTTCTGAAATGTCGAGCATATTGTTTTGTTGGTTTAACCACCCCAGGTATTGAGGTCGGTTATATATCCCATAGAAACCATTCGTATATAGAAATCGGCGATTACTATCCAAATTAAACTAAGCCAGGCAAAAAGTTCATGACGTCGATTAAGCCAACCCGAAACCTTTCCGTTTTGGTGCGCAATTTTTCCACCCGTGCTGCATGAATAACAATCTCTGCGCCCTCCTACCAGATGTCGTATGGAATGGCAACCAAAAGAATATAATGCAAGGAGAATAGGATTCCCAAGTAATAGAATACTACCAACACCGATACCAAATGTACCTCCTCTAAAAAAAGAAAGATAGGCGTCATAAAAGAAAACTATGATATAAAACATGGCGAAATACATGGTAATGCGGTGTATGTTTTGTACCACCATAAGTCCGGTTTCTCCTTTATATCCAGATTTTCCTTTCCTTGGAAGAGCACCTACTGCACATGCCGGAGGAGTCCCTGTAAAGGCACGATAGTATGCTTTTCTGTAATAATAACAGGTGAATCTAAAAATGCCCGGAATCGCCAGGATCAAAAGCGATGGTGAAGGAGGAAGCCAATTGGGCCACCAGGCGGGCCAAGAACCAAAAAAGGCATGTTCTATAGGGGCAGCACCTTCAACACCTTCTTTAATAAAAATCAAGGGAGAATAAAAAGGGGCCAAATAACCTCCAAAACCTTCCTGTCCGGCGCTGTACCAATAAAAATCTGCTTGCCATGCCGACCAAAAGCCATAAATCAGAAAAGCGGTAAGTCCAAAAAGAACCATTCCGGGATACAACCACCACTTGTCTTTGCGCAAGGTTTTTGCAAACCCCTTTGAGCGAATGGTAGCGGCTGGTGTGGACATAAATTATCTCCTGATATAAGGCATTAATTGCATACAATTTAATAAAAAAGTTAATTTTTTCTTCTTTTTTTAAAAGAAACTAGTAAATCTTGAGATTTAGGAATTGAAATGGCGCATCACCAGGGGTACGATGCGAGCGGTTAGGAGGTATTGGATGCACGAGGATGTAATACTGAAATTGAGTACAAGCTATTCTTGGGGTCTAAACCCCGCCCCGTACATAATTAGTTGTTTTTACCGCAATTTAGCTGCAAAGTCGTTGTACCAAACTATTGCTGTTCAATTAGCATCAATCCCACATAAATGGTGGCGACACACAGCCAGATGGTCTGTGGGATCATGTATTGGGAAAGCCTTCGCGAAATTGATTTAAGTCGCACCATATATGCAATGGTAACTACCAATGTTATCAGATTCCCGATAATACCTATTTTCATATTGTCAAAAAAGGAGGTATAGAGTGGATAAAGCCAAACGATGATCAGTAGAACAAGCCCAAGAAAAAAGTAAGGATTGGCAGATCCTTTTTTGCGATAAATCTGATAGAGGACTCCAACCATGATGAGGCTAAGTAGTACCCAGACGCCCCCGGCCACTCCGTCTATCCAGGACAAATAGGTAATTAAATTTTTCATTTTCCGGTAAGTTTTGGTCAGCCTGCTAATATAACAAAATATAGCCGGTTAAAGTGGACTATTTATTAAATTATTAGATGCTATTTATCAGAGTATGAGCATATTCTGAAATCCTTATGCTAATTTAAGTCTACGAACAATTAGAAATTCTGCGACGACCAGATTCGGAATCCAGCAAAGCCAGGCAATAATCTTATATGCGGCGTAAAAATCCATGCCTATGAAAGCAATGAAAATCGGAAGGTAAATTCGAAGCGTAACTGCAGCAAAACAAAGGGCATAACTTCGAATCATCCATCTTTGGTGGGCTTCGATCTGCTTATTTTTTATGGTAATATAAGCGTTTGCCGTCGTGTACAACCAAAGCACTGCAAGGGCAGAAAACCCCAGAGCCGGAATGAGTCCCCCGCTGGCAAAATAGGCAATTGCTAAACCACTGCTGCCACTTAGAAGTACTGCCAAAATGTAAATCTTCCCCAAAATTCTGTGTAAACCCAATCGCTTTCGGCGAAGCCCTTTGAAGAATTGCGAAAACCCTGTTAGTAGCGCGAGGCCGCCCATAAAAATATGCGTATAAAAGCCCAGGAGATATAAGTTGTTCTCTAGCAGAAAGTCTGGCTTATCTCCTAGCAAGCCTTCTTCATAGGGAAGTCCGATAAACCTGAGAGGGTATAACCCAATGAAAATAGCAAAGACGGTCAAAAATACATAACCGGTTTGAACACGGATTTTTGAACTGTCCATAAGGCTGGTTTTAAAATTAGACGTAGGAAGTTACTCAAAAGTTGCCTGAAGATGGCTAAACTCATAACAATCCTCTGGCTTTAATTTCGAGATACTTGTTGATCGTATTAATGGTCAAATTTTCGGGTTTGGTTAAAATGGTTTGAATACCAAATTTTTGTAGTTCTTTTTGTATCAAACGCTTTTCAAGGGAGAATTTCTCTGCGATAGTCTTGTGATAAATAGATTGAAGATCTTCCGCATTGGTAGTAATAAGGGATTCCAGTTCTGTGTTTTCAAAAAATATTACAACCAGCACATGCTTTTTTGATAGGGCCATTAAAAAAGGAAGTTGTCTTTTGAGCCCAGAAATATGCTCAAAGTTGGTATAGAGCAATAGCAGACTCCTGTGATTTACCTTGCGTTTTAGGTGAGCATAGAGCGCCCCAAAATCAGTATCTGTAAATTGGGTATTTATATTGTACAATTTCTCCAGTATGGTATTTAGCTGTGTAAATTTTCGAATAGCAGGCACAAAGGTCTCCACCTGCTTTGAAAAGGTGACCAGCCCTGTTTTGTCTCTTCTTTTTAATGCTACATTAGAAAAAGCAAGGGAAGAATTGATTGCGTAGTCTAGTAGTTTGAGACCGTTAAAGGGCATTTTCATTACACGGCCAACATCGATAATAGAATAGATAGGTTGCGATTTTTCGTCCTGATACTGATTGACCATTAATTGACTTTGCTTGGCGGTAGCCTTCCAGTTGAGGGTTCTAATATCGTCACCTGGCACATATTCCTTGATCTGTTCAAACTCCTGGGTATGGCCAATTCGCCTTATTTTTTTTAAGTCCGAATTCCGAATAACGGTTGCTGATGGCTAGAAAATCGTACTTCTGCATCTGTATGATACTGGGATAAACCGGTACCATCTCGTCTTTTTGAAAGACAAAACGCCTTTTTACGATTTTCAAGGGAGAAGAGGCATAAATATTTAGGTTTCCAAAAACATATTCTCCCCGCTCTACGGGTCTGACCAAATAGGTAAATTCTCTGTATTCGCCACTTCCAAGGCTTGCCTTATGTTCAAAATCGCGTTTTTGGAATTGGGGAGGGAGTTCGTCAATTACTGTAATAAAAGTTTTGAAAGGATAGGTAGATCTGAATTCTATACGGATGGTATTTAGATCGCTATTCGATAGTTTTTGCGGTACAAGGCGTTCGGCTTCAAGTCTTTTTTTGCCCTGGTAAAGGAGATAAACATCGAATACCAGTAAGGCTATCAGGAGCAGTGCCAGGAGCCACGCTATAGGATAAAGTATAGAAACCCAGTAAGAAAGGACAAATATGGCTGCCAGCACAGCCAGGTACCTAAAAAACGTATTGTGAATATATAAGGACCTTATAAATTGCATGGACTACCTTGGGATCTCTACAGATTCTGTAATCATACTTACTACACTTTCGGTAGTCATTCCTTCCATTTCTCTTTCAGGTGTTAGGATAACCCGGTGATTTAAGACAGGAACCAGCGCTTTTTTGATATCTTCCGGTATTACAAAATCTCTTCCCTGAACCGCGGCAAATGCTTTTGCTGAATTTAATACGGCAATAGACGCTCTAGGCGAACCACCCAAATACAAATGTGGGTGATTTCGTGTTTTGGTGATTATATCCGCGATGTATTTGACTAGTTTTTCTTCAATGATGACATCTTGGATTTTTGACCGATATTCTTGTAATAACTTTGGATTTAGGACAGCAGTGATCAATGCTTGCGGCTTTTCACCTTTGCGTTGATGATGGGTTTGGATAATTTGGATCTCTTCTTCTAAGGAGGGGTAATCTACCTTGATTTTAAAGAGGAACCGGTCTAATTGCGCTTCAGGTAGTGCATAGGTGCCTTCCTGTTCAATCGGATTTTGGGTAGCTAAAACCATAAACGGAACGTCCATAGGATAGGTGGTTCCGTCCATTGTTATCTGCCTTTCTTCCATAGTTTCGAACATCGCCGCCTGTGTTTTGGCTGGAGCCCTGTTTATCTCGTCTATTAAAACAATATTTGAGAAAATAGGTCCTTTCTTAAATTCGAATTCCGAATTTTTCGCATTGAAAACGGAAGTACCTAAAATATCGCTGGGCATGAGATCTGGCGTAAACTGGATTCGGCTAAATCCGGTTTGTAAGGTTTTAGCAAATAACTTGGCCGTTATAGTTTTTGCAATCCCCGGTACGCCTTCTATTAGAACATGACCATCTACGAGAAGGGAAATAATTAATAATTCGATAAAACTTTCCTGACCTACAATAACTTTAGCCAACTCTTTTTTGATAGTGCTAACTGTATCTTTTAGGTCTTCGAGTGGAATCCTGCTATCAAAGTTCAAAATCTTCCTTGGGCTTATCCTCCTTATTTTGCATGCGCTCTGAGTTTAAATTTTTCTATTTCAATGTTGAGTTTAGTTAGTTCATCGTTAGAGATGTACGTTTTATTTTTAAGATCCTCCAGATAAGAGAATAGTGTTTTTATTTCTTCTATGCTATGTGAACTTTTAGCGGCCAAAT
This sequence comes from Flavobacteriaceae bacterium, assembly GCA_965212595.1. GTDB lineage: Bacteria > Bacteroidota > Bacteroidia > Flavobacteriales > Flavobacteriaceae > Poritiphilus. The sequence goes on along the minus strand of CBDBVE010000007.1, from coordinate 138,494 downwards.
TGCGATAAAAATTCCTCTTTTCTCTTTATGGTTTGAAGATAAAATCTGGTTCTTATGTACTCTAGAAAGTAATCTATTTTGTGTTGGGCGATTTCGGTACTTTCACCTTTTTCGTAGTACATATTGGCTATAGTGCGTACAAATGAAAGTGTCTGATTTTTTAAGGGTGTGATAACGGCTATAGCTCTTTGCTTTCGCTTTCCTTCGAAAAGAATATAAAGCAAACACCCTATTAAAGCTATGTAGTAGGCCCATTTTAGTTCTTTACGGTTCAGAAAAATGTACATAGGAGAGCTATAGAAAAGATTTTCCTTGTTTGTAGTAATTGTCCATAAATAAGGGCTTGGAACTATCCAAATAAGACAATAAACCGGCTACATAATCCTTGTTGTTTTCCCTGAGTATAAAGTAATTGGTAAAGGCCTTTGGAAAAGCAGATAAGATGATTGTTCCTTTCCCGAAAGACTGTTTAAGTACGTTTATATGGGCGCTTGCAATGTTTTTTCCTGCTACTCCTTTATCCATAATTCCGACAACCGACATATTCAGGGTATCCATTGCACTGAAGTAAGTTGCATAACTATCTTTAGCGAAGTAGTAGCTCCCTGAGGACAGTTCTGGATTGACCAATTGATGTATTTCCTGATGGTCTTCTCCAAAATCTGAAAACAACAGTTGAGTCTCCAGCCCCAGCGTATCTAATAGTGTGCTTTCAAACTCTTTGGATGCTACAAAAAGCGTATTCCCAGCAGCTGTCCACTCAAGCAGTTTTTCTAATTCTGTCTCTCCGAATTCAACTTTTGCATTCGCAAAAAAAGTAGGTGCCTTCCTGTGGTTCTTCTGCATTTAAGAACTCGAAAGGAGGGATATACACCTGTCGCATATTATCCTCAAAAATAGTATTAGTGAGGTCTTTCAATACATAGGTGCCATAGGGAATTTTATGGTGTGTGGCGAAGGAGGGAAACCAATTTACTTCCTTTGGTTTTCCGTAGTGCAATAGCAATAGAAAAACCATAGTAAACAGGGCAATAATGATATATCCTCTTCCTTTTTTAAACATTTTTATTCAACATTTCCCGTAACGAAGAAAAGTAAGCGGCAGCGCTTAAATACTTTGATTCATCGATTTCAAAGTTCCCGTACCAGATGTGATCGTAGAGCCTTGTTATATTTTTAAAGGACGCTTTAAATTCTTTTTTCTGCATTTCTCTGAGATAGTCGTAATTTGTTTTCTGCAATTCCCAGGTAATCAGTTCTTTTTCACTCAATAACTGTAGAACAAGTAAATAGTAATACCGAATCGCCAGGCGATAATTCTTGGTTTTCAAGGCTTTTTGGATTAGCTCATCGATATCTTCATTTTTAATAATGTTTTCTTCTTCCGAAAGTGATACAAAAGCCGTATTCGTTCGTGTATTTAGCGGCGCATTTGCATTCACTTTCAGGAAAAATTTAACAAGCAAAAAGATCAGAATTCCCAGAAGTATGTAGGGGATCAACCTGATAAACAACGCCAAAATTCCTGACGCTTTTTCCACACCAAAAAGCCACTCGAAAAAACGTAGTATCAAATTGCCTAACCAGTTTGTAAAATTATCCCACCAGGTTTCCTCCTTTACAATTTCATAATTAAAATCAGGATCCTCCTTATAGGCTTGTAGTTCCTCTTTTGTTATTTCTTGTATTTCAAGCCTTTCTTTGTTGTATTGAAGTGCGGTAGTGTCCTGCTGCGCAAGTAAGGTGTTGGCAGATAGGAAGCAAAAGAGTAAAAGCAAACATATTCTGGGCATCCTTAATTGTCGAGTGATTCTCCTAGATTTTGGATTCTTTCATAAGTTCCTGTAAAGTTTTTCTTTTCATTGAGGTCAAAATAAATAAGTACTCCCGCCACCAAAGAAATGATATTGAGTAAGAATTGTGCCAGCACACTCAACATGCCTAAAAGTATGGTTATTGGATCAAATAAATTTCCCTCAAGGAAGGCAGGATCAACTTCCCCGGAAAAGACCCCCATCTTCATCCAGGTGTATAGGGTAGAAGGCAAGGAGAAGGCGTAGCCAGCGACGGTTACTATAATCCCAACAACCAGGAACGAGGCAAAGGTCATCCACCAATAGTCCTTTACAAGGGTAAAGCTATAGCTATACGCATCGCTTACACCCTTTCTATTGAATACAAGAATAGAAAAAGAAAGGGCAAGAGGCACGTATAAATAGACACCGGGGATAATGCAGAACATAAAACCAACGCCTATACTAAGACCTACCAGAATACCCAGGCCTATAAACTTCCAAAATGCAGCGTATACGTCTTTCTTTACCTCATAAAAATCGGCCTGGCCCTTATTATTGGCATAAGATTTAATATAGTATAGCGTCGTTGCCTGCGCCATCACATAGACAACTATGATGGAAAGTAAAAAGGCCAGTACCAAAAAGAAAAGTAAAAAGATGTTCAGGGTACTTTCAGAGCGCTCAATGTTAAAGCCCATCAAGTCGCCAATCTTATAGAGATAAAAACCATAGCATATTAGCATCACTACTAAATAAGGTCCTACGATCCTTAAAAAAAGCGCTAAAGAAGGGTTTAAACTGCGTTCTTAGAAAGGCAAAAGTGTCTCCCAGAATGCTTCCTAATTCTCTCTTCTTTTTAAATTCAATATAGTTGGTCTTGTTCATACAATTTCTTTTTGTGCAGTCTATGTGGGTATATGACGTAATAAAAAATAATAAGTGCCAAAGAAGACACAATGATAAAAATAGCCAGCCAGTCAGGCATTACAGTATGCCTGGTTACAAAACCTTCCAAAAATCCTGCTATAACAAAAAAAGGAAGGGTGCTAAGCATAATTTTAAGGCTATTTATAATCCCCCTTTTAAAAGATTCCATCCTACTGTAGGTGCCTGGGAAAAGCATTCCGTTGGCTAAAACCAGACCTGAACAAGCAGCAATAATGATAACCGATATTTCTATAGTACCATGAATCCATATGGTTCGGGCAGACTCCCATAGCAAGCCCTTTTCGTAAAAGAAATATTGAAAGACACCCACCATTATGCCATTTTGCAAGACCACCATAAGCGTTCCAATACCAAGCGTAATTCCTAAGGCGAAAGCCATCAAAGCCACCCTGATGTTGTTGATAGTTATCCCCAGGAACATATCAAACTCTCCCATCTGCTTGTAAACTGCCATAGGGTCTCCTTTTTCGATATTCTCTAAAGTCATATTTACATAGTTGTCCCCCAAAACAGAGCGTGCAAAATCACCCTCATTCGCCACGGAGAATGCGCCTACAGAAACAAAAAACGAGAACACTAAAAAGGCGATCAACAGTTCTCTTTGATGATGGAAGAATAATGTAGGAAATTCGGTTTTCCAAAAGCTTAATATTCGGTTCTTTGGCTCTTTTTTTGTCTTATAAATTTTTTGGTGAGCCTGAGAAGCTAAAGCGTTGAGGTAGTATTCTGTATTGCTACCTTTATAAAATGTTTTGGCATAACTTAGATCGTCCGTAATTTCTATATATAGGTCAGACAATACGCTTGGGGAGATCTTCGTTCTGTTAGACAGTGCATTTTCAAAAGTAGCCCATTTGTCTTTATTTTGCTTTACAAAGGCGGCTTCACGCATTAACTTTTGATTTGAGCCAAAGAAACGAAACAATGGAACAATTTCAAATAGAAACAGCTCAAAATATCAGCATTACGCAAAACACGGCGCATCTTGGTGACCGAATGCTGGCTTATCTCCTAGACAGTGTGGTCATTGCTATTTATACCATCCTTATCATCTTGCTTTTGGTTTCATTAGATGTAGATTTTGGAGAAATGTGGGCTTTATATTTGTTGTTGAGTTTACCTGCCTTTCTTTACTACGTACTGCTAGAAACTTTTATGGACGGTAAGACGATTGGAAAGAGTTTGATGCATATAAGAGTGGTAAAACTAGATGGTTCTAAGCCTAGTTTTGCAAGTTATTTTATAAGATGGATATTGCGTATTATTGATGTGGTGCTGACAACAGGAGGTGTTGCTGTACTAACAATTTTAATACGTGGTAATGGACAACGGGTGGGCGATATTGCCGCCGGAACCACGGTTATAAGCGAAAAGAGAAAAGTAGGTCTTAAAGACACCTTGCTTCGAGAGCTCCCTCTTGATTATAAGCCACGATTTCCACAAGTTGTGGTATTTAAAGATCGGGAAATGCAAACTATAAAAGAGCTGTATGATTCTGCGAAAATGCACGGAGATCATAATGTGCTGATTTCGCTAAGCGAAAAGATCAAAAAAGTTATGGATATTAGTTCGGACTTAAAACCCATTCAATTTGTCGATATCGTCATAAAAGATTATAATTTTTACACTCAAAAACTTTAGCGTTTGTTCTATTTTATTATTGATATCCTGGGTACCATCGCCTTTGCCATTTCGGGAGTACTCGTGGCTATGGACAAGAAGCTCGATCTTTTTGGGGTATTCATCATTGCATTCGTCACCGCGGTTGGCGGAGGTACTTTAAGGGACTTACTCATTGGAGATACTCCCGTGGTCTGGATGAGGGAGTCTGCTTATGTTTTTACAATTCTCGGAACCGTTTTTTTTGCAATACTTTTCAGAAAAGTGCTCAAGTATTTAAGAAGGTCTTTATTTTTATTTGATACCATTGGGATAGGTCTCTATACCATGGTGGGCATAGAGAAAGGCCTGAATGCAGAACTTCTTCCTGTTATGTGCATTGCGCTGGGCACCATTACTGCCAGTTTTGGAGGCGTCATCAGAGACATCCTTTGCAATGAGATCCCGGTTATTTTTAGAAAGGAAATTTATGCCACTGCCTGCATCGTAGGGGGTAGCGCTTATTTTTTGCTTCGCGAACTGCCCGTGCCCGACGCCTATGCCTATCTTACGGGAATTATTATCGTCATTGGCATTAGGCTACTGGCAGTCCGGTTCGGAATTGCGCTTCCAAGTATCTACAGAAATTGAAAGGGTAGGTTTATTATTAGAAAATAGGGGTGGCCAATTTAGGCTGAATTAAGGGCCTGATGCACACAGCTCGGTACCCGATGGACTTCCTGCTTTGAAATAACCCCCTTTCGAGTTATGGGGTTCTGAACCCCGCCCCATATCAAGATATAGGTACTCACTGCAAGTTGCAAGCAGCAGCGGGTATGAGTTTAAATTGCCTGATGAACGAATCGCACCAAGGCTTACATCATGATCAGACTGCAAGATGTTGGGTTTAGTTGATAACCTCTGCCTTTAAAATATAGACGTTCTGAGAGGGCCAGTCGCCATCGTCTACGGGTACCTGATTAATTTTATCTACGATATCCATACCCTGGATAACCTTACCAAATGCAGTGTAGTTCCCATCTAAATGGTAAGAGCCAGGTTTGGTAACAACAATAAAAAATTCGTAGGGGGAGGCAAGCATATGAGGATTGTTTATTTCGCTGCTTGGCATGGATATGGTACCCCTGTGATGCTTATAGCCCTTGCGCGTATCTGGAGGTAATAAATAGCGCCCTATTTCTTTTCGCTTTCTTGAGGTCTCTTTGTTATCAGCATTACCCCCTTGTATGATAAAATCTTTCACTACCCTGTGAAACATGGTGTTGTCAAAATAACCCTTTCGGGTGAGGTAAATAAAATTGGCTTTGTGATAGGGAACGTTGTCGTATAATTGCACGGTGAAGCTACCCATACTCGTTGTAAGCTTAACCTTGTTTTCCGTTAAACCTTTTTGATAATCGAAAAAGAAATCAATGGCGTTTTCTTCGGAAAGCTCGAATTTTTCCTCGGGTTCTGGAGCAACAGAATCTTGTTTGATGGGCTCTTCTTGCTTGCCGATCTTTTTTTCTAAAGGGGTATTCTCTTTAGGAATTTCTTTGCAAGAGCCTAAAAAAATTAGTGGTATTATTGTAAGCAAACCTACTAGATGACGCGTCATGGATTTTGAAAGTTTTTCGCAACAGGTTCCAAAAATAAAAAATCTACCACTTCCAGGTACGGATGCACACTATAAAATGGCACCGGAAATCCGTATCGAAGAGTTAAAAAATAGTTATAAAAAGGAGATTTTACCAAATAAGGCGGGCGTTATGGCGCTATTTTACCCAGGTTTAGAAAGGCAGACCCATTTAGTTTTGATACTCAGAAACACGTATCCGGGAGTTCATTCTAACCAAATTGGCCTTCCTGGGGGGAAGCAAGAGGCTGGTGACCGTGATTTAAAAGAGACAGCTCTTAGAGAGACCCATGAAGAGATTGGTGTGCCACAAGGCCATATTGAAGTTATTCGTGCCATTACAGAAGTCTATATTCCTCCTAGCAATTTTGAAGTGCATCCGTTCATTGGACTCTATGAAAAGGAAGCTGCTTTTGTTATTCAGGAGTCAGAGGTTGCCGCTTTGATAGAAGTTGCCCTGGCCGACTTTATGGACGATTCTAAATTAATGATGCAAAACTTATCAACCTCCTATGCCGAAAATATAGCAGTTCCGGCATTTGAACTGAATGGGCATACCGTTTGGGGAGCAACGGCAATGATGCTAAGTGAGATCAAAGAACTTTTCAGGCAAGTGTTATAAGCCTTATTTTGTAGTTTTGTAGACTATGGGGTTATTTAAGGAAAATCCTTTTGGACATATTTTATTTTTAAAAAAGTGGTTGATCCGTATCATGGGTGTAGTCACACACCAGCGCTACAAGGGCTTCAATACGCTCGAAATAGAAGGTTCTCAGGTAATTAAAGATCTTCCCGATACCAATGTACTTTTTGTAAGCAACCATCAAACGTATTTTGCAGATGTTGTGGCCATGTTTCATGTTTTCAATGCAAGTTTAAGTGGTAGGGAAGATTCAATTAAAAACGTCGGTTACCTATGGCGGCCGAAGCTAAATGTCTATTATGTAGCGGCCGCTGAGACCATGAAAAAAAGTGTGCTCACGAAAGTTCTGGCCTATGCAGGGTCTATAAGTATTGAACGTACCTGGCGCGCTGAAGGCAAAGATGTAAACAGACAGGTGAAGATGAGCGATATAACCAACATCGGCATAGCCCTGAATGACGGTTGGGTAATCACATTTCCGCAGGGCACTACAACCCCATGGAAACCGCTTCGCAAAGGAACGGCCTATATCATCAAGAAATATAAGCCAATAGTAGTTCCCGTGGTTATTGATGGTTTTCGACGTTCATTCGACAAAAAAGGGTTACGCGTAAAGAAAAAAGGAATATTGCAGTCTATGGTCATTAAAGACCCCCTGGAGATTGATTATGAGAACGAATCGGTTGAAGCTATTATTGAAAAGTTAGAGTATGCGATAGAGCAGCATCCTTCTTTTCTAAAAGTTATTCCGAAGAGTGAGTTACTGGCATATGAGGAAGAACATAAGCAACGAAAGTGGCGTACCTAAACTTCCAGTTTTTTTAGTTCGTTATAATTGCCCCTGAGCCGGTTGAGCAAAATTCCGTAAAGCAATTTGTAAAAAAGCCAAATCAAGGTAAGAACCATAGCTACAGCCAACAAAAAGATCCCGGTTAGCATTAGCCAGAACAATACTTCGTTCCCGGCCTTAGATGCTGCTTCCATTATTTTTTCACTGTTGGGGCCAAATTTAAGATTGCCATAGAGGTTAATTAAAAGATAGGCGATAAAAATGCCAATATTAAACCAAACATATTGGGTGACTGTCCTTCTCACATCCAAGATTGCCTTCATAAGTTTTTTCGAGGATTCTGTATAGGAAATACGTTTGTAATTCCTGTAAAAAATGAAAATAAAATAAATAAGAACAACGTAATTGATTACCGTCAGAGCCGTGGTAATACCATAAGTATTCCAGGTTTTTTCAAGTTCTTGAGATTCAGAATTGTATGAAATGAGATTGATTATAGCCCAAAAAACAAATTCAATAATACTGATATAGAAGATCCACTTTACTATGGAAGATGACTTCTTCCAAATCATTTTGTATATATCGTCATAAGACAGTTTGGGAAGGTGCTCTTCTTTTTTCTGCCAATCTTTTTTCAGCAATTCTAATTCGTCCATCATAACCTTATGGATTAAGTATGGTTCTAAGTTTGTTTTTAACCCTATTCATTTTAACTCTGGCATTCACTTCTGTAATACCCAAGGTCTCTGCGATTTCGCTATAGTCTTTATCTTCCAAATACAGAAAAACCAAAGCCTTATCAATATCGCCCAACTGCCTTACCGCGTTGTACATTAATTTAAGCTGCTGCTCCTGTGTTTCATCATATTCGTCGGCCTTAATCTTAAAAATTACAGCATCATAATCCTGTGTTTGTATACGTCTTTTAGACTTTCGGTATAGCGTGATAGCGGTGTTCAGGGCAACCCTGTACATCCAGGTGCTAAACTTAGACTCTCCCCTAAATTTGGGGTAGGCCTTCCAAAGTTGAATGGTGATTTCCTGAAAAAGGTCGTTGTGGGCATGCCTATCATTGGTATACAAACTACAGATCTTGTGAACAATATTCTGATTGTTCTCCAACTCGGTCACAAATTTGTGTTCAAGTTCCTTGTTCACGATTCAGGTTAGTGGTTGTTTAAGGGATTAGTATGATTTCTTAAGGGTTTGTTACAATAGAAAGGGTGAAAAGTTCAAGATTTGGAGTTTGTACTTCCAAAAAAATAACCTATCTGCCTCAGATCAAAAACTTTAATGCCTCATTTTCTGTAGTCAAGTGCGGGACCTCGATCTCCCAGCAAAGGGATATATTCAAAATCGGCGCCCCTTCTTTGCATGAACTCTTCTTTGGCCTTGGCAACAAGTTGCTCGTCTTCATAGAGATTTATGGCGGTAAGTGTTATCGTCTTGGCAGCTACTAACATTCCCTTATGACCAATTGAAGTACCTCCTGCTGCAACGGCCTGCCAACTGTGGGCGGGTGTCCCTGGAACCCAGGTGGCAGAACTCATTCCTACTGTTGGTACAGCAAAACTAACGTCTCCCACGTCTGTTGAACCATATGCCTTTGCCTCTGTTTTGTAGGGTTGAACCCCCCTGGCCGTTTCTAAATTCACTTTTTTGTACCCAAGACTTATGGCAATTTTGTCGGCAAAGGCTTTTTCTTTATCCGAATAATCAACACCGCCAACCTTTATGAGATTGTCGTACATTGTTTTCTGCAGAACAAGGTTTGGAAGTAACTCATGCGTACCACCTATCATCTCATAATCCATGGTTGTTCCTGTTCCCAGGGCAGCGCCTTCAGCCGCTTTCACAATCCTGTCGAAAATATCAATAACAACATCGCGCCTGTTATGACGGGCGTAGTAATAGACTTCCGCAAAATCGGGAACTACATTTGGCGCCTTTCCACCACTTGTAATCACATAGTGAATTCTTGCCCTTTCAGGAATGTGCTCCCGCATCAAATTTACCATCGCGTTCATAGCTTCAACTCCATCGAGAGCCGAGCGGCCTTTTTCCGGAGAACCTGCGGCATGCGCTGAAACACCGTAGAACCGAAACTTAGCCGATTTATTGGCAAGAGCAGCTCCGGCACTGGCGGCATTCTGTGAACCCGGATGCCAGTGAAGGGCTATATCAACATCGTCAAATAAACCTTCTCTAACCATATATACTTTTCCAGAACCTCCTTCTTCAGCAGGGCAGCCATAAAACCTAATGGTTCCCTGTTTATTATTAGATTCTAGCCATTCCTTTACGGCAATAGCTGCTGCTGCAGATGCCGTACCAAAAAGGTGATGACCGCAAGCATGTCCGGCCGATTTTCCGGCAGATTTTTTCTCAGGAACTGCTTGCTGCGACAATCCGGGTAAGGCATCGTACTCTCCCAGGATCGCAATTACCGGGCTACCTTGTCCGTATTCCGCTATAAAGGCGGTTGGGATTCCGGCCACTCCTTTTTTTAGTGAAAATCCCTCGTCTGATAGTGTTTTTTGGAGCAGTGCTGCACTGCGTTCTTCCTGGTATCCCATTTCGGCTAGATCCCAAATGTTTTGGGCGATATCGGCATAGGTTTCCGATTTCTCATCTAAGCTTTCCAGGGCCTTTTCGCTACTTTGTTGGGCGGATACGAATAGGGCGCTTAAGAGTAGCACTCCCATTATAGATAGTTTTTGTCTCATATTTTCAAATAATTGAATTTAAAAATAGGCAAAAACCCTAAGCTTTTATAGTACTTTTTAAGACAGTTTATAGACTAAGGCTTGATAAGGTGTTAGGGTAAATTCATAATCTGTTTTGATTCGGGTAGCCGAGTTCTGGCTGTTTGAAATTAGAAGTTTGGCCTCATCATATAATGATTCTGGTAGTTTTACCCGCACTTGTTCAGTTGAAAAACTCAGAAGGATGAGATGTCTTTCTTCCTCCAATTCTCTGGTATAAGAATAGACTTCTTCACTATCTTCCAGAAGCAACTTATAAGCGCCATAGATAAGTCCGAGGTGTGTTTTACGAACGGCCACCATTTTGCGAAAATAGTGTAGAACAGAGTTTTTATTCATTTCCTGAGCCGCTACATTAATACCGCTTCTAAAGTTCTCCGTTACTTTAATCCAGGGGGTAGCAGTCGTAAAACCTGCATGTTCAGAATCATCCCATTGCATGGGAGTACGTGCGTTATCTCTTCCGGTAAATTTTTCGTTTTCTACAAACCCATGCAGATCCTCACCATTTTTTTCGGCAGTTGCAAGTCGGTTTATAGTGTTAATATCCCGGTAATCCGATATATCGTCGAACTTACTATTGGTCATGCCAATTTCTTCCCCATAATAAAAGTAGGGGGTGCCACGCATGGTTAATAAGAAGGTCTGTAGCATGGTAGCAGAATTGTACCAATAGGGCTCGGAGTCATTACCCCAGCGGCTAACGGCACGCGGAAAATCGTGATTGTCCAAAAAAAGACTCCCCCATCCCTTTTTAGCAAAAACGGTATCCCATTGTGAGAACAAGCTTTTAAACTCTGTTAATTTCCAGGGGTTTTCCCGATATTTAAAAAATTCCTCCTGATCCCTGTCCAGTGACATCAAATCAAAATGAAAGAACATATTGAGTTCTTTCCGGTCCTCATCAACAAAATTAAGTGCCTGATCTATACTTATACCTGGGGCTTCACCTACCGTCATTACATCGAATTGCTTTAAAACCTCTTCATGCATCTCGTGAAGGTAGTTGTGCAGTTCTGGCCCGTTGGCATAAAAGGGAACAAAATCACCTTTGTATTCTTCTGGGAGTTCAGGATAGCTGGTATCTTTAGAAATAAAGGAAATGACGTCCATTCTAAAGCCGTCAACTCCTTTGTTGAACCAAAAACGCATAATATCGTAAACCTCTTTTCGGACCTTTTCATTTTCCCATTTCAGATCGGGCTGTTTTACCGAAAAGCAATGGAGGTAATATGCGTCTGTAGCTTCGTCGTAGCACCACGCATCGCTGTTTACATCAAAGTAACTCCAGCGCTTTGGCGGGGTTCCCTTTTCGGCGGGCCACCAATGGTAATAATCCCGATACGGATTTGAACGCGACTTTTTGGACTCTTGGAACCAGAAATGTTCATCACTGCTATGGTTCACTACCAGGTCCATAACTAATTTCAGGCCACGTTTTTTAATTTCAGAGAGCATCAAATCAAAATCCTCCATACTGCCAAACTCTTCCATTATGCCCCTGTAATCGCTTATATCATAGCCATTATCATCGTTTGGCGAGGGGTAAACCGGGTTTAACCATATAATATCAACCCCGAGATTTTTAATGTAGTCGAGACGCTGAATGATCCCGTTAATATCTCCGACACCATCGCCATCGGAGTCTTGAAAACTTCTAGGGTAGACCTGGTATACAACCCCTTCCTTCCACCATTGCCTCTTGATTTGTTCTATCATTTTTTCCAAAAAGATTCTAAATATAGAAGTTTCCAGTTGAAACACTGACAAGAAATACGGGAAGTAATTAACTATAACGATTGCGTAGTCGATGGCCCGAAATACTAACACCACATCGTTCACATTGGCCGGCTGATGTTAAAAAGGCGCTAATTGTTATAAAAGCTGTTTGATCTGATCTAATGTTTCATAACTTTAAGTTGTTCAATACCCATAATGCTATGCGATCTTTAGTGTGTTGCTTTTTGTGTTTTTTGTTTTGCTATAGTGCTTTGGCACAAAGTACCGAAAAGCCTGATCCTGCAATTGAAGAACAACCAAGATTGCAATTAATTGGTATACACTATCCTGAGGGGGTGGCAGGTGAAAAATTTTCTGAATATTATATTTCTTACAGGGTATCGGATCGATTGCAAGTTGAACTAGAATCTTTTTATTCCAAATTTTTGTCCGCAAATCGCTTTCGTTCTTCATTTAACACCAAGCTTTATTTGAATAATAAATTTTACCTTTTGGGAGGGGCTGAGCTGGAGTACGATATGAACAGGATTATTCCTGATGACTACACACGTTACAGTATTAATGCTGGGATGGGGTATGAACTAAAAGAAAATTGGTTGTTAGAGGCCAGGTTCAACAAGCAACTCAATCAAACCTCTATGGGAGCCAGGAACGGTGCTTTTAACGGAGACTTCTTTACTTTAGGTTCCAGGCTTAAATTCTAGTTATTTTCCCTAAGTTTTCTGGGATGGTGTTTGTGAATTACTTCTGCCAGGTACTTCCTGTTTACATGAACATAGACCTCTGTGGTAGTAATGCTTTCGTGCCCAAGCATTTGCTGAATAGCCCTTAGATCTGCCCCTTTTTCCAAAAGATGGGTAGCAAAGGAATGCCTGAAGGTATGCGGACTTATTTTTTTGTTGAGGTCAATTTTTTCGGCCAATTGTTTTACGATAGTAAAAACCATTGCTCTCGTAAGTTGTTTGCCGCGGCGGTTTAAAAACAATATATCTTCATGGCCCTTCTGTATATGCTGATGAATCCTGACTTCCCTCTGATAAATGCTGATAAATTTCTGCGTAACGGCTAGAATGGGAACAAAACGCTGTTTGTCTCCTTTACCGTGCACTCTTATGAAATCTTCCGAAAAAAAGAGATCGGAGATCCTCAGACTTATCAGCTCAGAGACCCGAAGCCCGCAACCGTATAGCGTTTCCAGCATGGCCCTGTTACGCTCTCCCTCGGGTTTAGATAGATCTATCGCGGCGATTAAATTGTTGATCTCACCTTCAGTCAGCGGATCGGGTAATTTCCGTCCTATTTTTGGTGATTCAATAAGGTCCATAGGATTGTCCGGGCGGTAATCCTCAAATACCAGGTAAGCAAAAAAGCCCTTTAGACCAGATATAAGACGGGCCTGTGATCTTGGGTTTACAATCTTGGCAAGATCGTAAATGAAATGTTGAACCGTTTCCTTGTTTATAGTCAAAGGGCTCTCATTCATTTCATTAGAAGCAAGGAAGTTGATAAGTTTTTGCACATCTCGACCATAGTTCTGAATGGAATTTTCCGATAGACCACGTTCTATTTTGAGATAATACTTGTAATCTTGAAGTGCTTGCTTCCAATTCATGGAATAAATATAAACGCATTCGCTAAACTTTTGGGTATCTAAGAAGAGTCTATTTAAATTTTGGCATGGTTAATGCCAGCACTAAAGGGTATAGATTTAATTTTCTATATTTGAGAATACACTGAACCAAACACTATTACATTATGAAAAAAGTACTTGTCGTTTTAAGCTTTGTTTTATTCACAATCCCTGGTTTAAAAGCTCAGGGAGTAGATTTCGGAATAACAGGCGGACTCCTAAATACCAATGCAGATATTGATATTTCTCTTTTGGGTTTTAACCTCGCTAACATAGATGCCGTAAACCAAACAGGCTTTTATATTGGTTTAATTGTGGACATAGAAGCCACTGAAAAGTTCCATGTACAGCCAGAACTTACCTATGGAAGCGCGGGCGACCTTTCCTTTGTTTATCTGCCTTTGATGGCAAAGTACTATGTAGCAGGTAATTTCCATATCATGGCGGGGCCTCAACTGACATTTTCTTCAAACCTTGGAGACATCAAGGATGCCCTTAGGACACTTGACGAAATCACCGGGGCCAATGCCAATTTAGACGACTTGCTAAAATCAACGGCTTTCGATCTTGGTTTCGGGGCTGGCTATGACATTAATGACAATTTCAGGGCACATGCAAGATATGCCATTCCACTTAGTGATATCTATGATGGCCCGGGAGGCGGGTCTCTGGATATCAAGAATTCCACCTTACAAGTTGGCGTTGCTTATATGTTCTAAAATATTTTCTAGTTACGACCATCTATTATCCCCAAGTATTACGTATTTGTTTTAACAAAGCGATTTATTAAACACCATATAAACTTTTAAAACAAAAAACATGAAAAAACTATGCACTTTTGCAGTGGCTATTGTATTTCTAGGAATCTCGTACTCATATGCTCAGGTATATACGGGAGCAGTAGGGCTTGGTTTAGATTTCGGTGATGGACAAACGCTGGTTGGTCCTTCTGGTAAATATTTCTTTGCTGAAGAACACGCAGGGCAAGCCGAGGTGCTGTTCGGAGACGGAATTACAGCTATTACGGTTCTTTATGAATATCATGGAGGATTTGCGGGCGCCGAAACTTTACAATGGTATGCAGGAGCAGGCCCATCGATTCTTTTGGGTGATGGTAATTCGGATGTGGGAATACGCCCGCTTATTGGTTTAGATTTTAAAATCGCCGATGTTCCTTTAGCTTTTTCCTTTGATTGGAGGCCTTATATTAGTTTTGAAGAAAATGGTACTGAGGCAGCTAGATTTGGCCTTGGGTTTAGGTACGCTTTTAACTAGTACCAGATCTTTTATAGAGTTATAAGGCGGAAGTTTTCTTCCGCCTTTTTTATTGAACGGCCCATAGATTTTTTAAAGAGAAGCGTCTGCAAAGGCAATAAAATTGCTTGGAACTACCATTTTGCAGGCTTTTGTAACATAAATTTTAACAATTTCCGTTAAGGTTCTAGTTAAATGTGATACAACCTTAAAACCAAACTGATGAAAACCAGAATCTTAGTATTCCTATCAATCTGTTTAACGACCGGACTTTTAGCCCAGGAAGGAGTTAAAATTGGCCTTCAAGGCGGACTCCCTTTTGATGATTTTAACAATGAGGTTAGTGTGGTTGTTGGTGCCAACGTGGGTTATATGTGGGCCTTGAACAAAACCTTAGACCTTGGCATAACTGCAGGATTTTTAAACGGATTTGCAGAAACATATCAATCAGATGTGATACTGACAGACCTTCCTAATGTGCAATTTGCGCCTCTAGCCGGATCTGTTAGGATCTGGCCCTCTCGTTCACTGTCTTTTGGTGTAGATGCGGGTCAGGCTTTTGGTCTCAATGACGGAAATGATGGCGGACTCTATTACAGACCTCAAATGGGTTATTTAATGGGCCCCAGAACAGAAGTAAATTTATCATACTCCAGTATTGACCTGGACGAGCGTGCCTGGACGACGGTAACTTTAGGAGTTTTGTATACCATTCCTTCGAAGCGAAGTAGGTTTTAAAAGAGCTATAAATAGATGAATTACCCAAAACGGTCCTTTTCAGGATCGTTTTTTTGCTGCGGTACATTTTACTACATTTAGGCCATGAAGATCATCATAATTAACGGTCCTAACCTGAACCTTTTGGGAAAAAGAGAACCGGAGGTTTACGGCAATGCTACTTTTAGCGATTACTTTGAGGTACTGCAATCCAAGTTCAAGGACCTGGAACTGGAATGCTACCAATCTAACATAGAAGGAGAACTGATAGATAAATTACAGGAAGTAGGCTTTTCTTATGATGGTATCGTTTTGAATGCCGCATCATACACACATACCTCCATTGGGATGGGAGACGCGGTTAAGGCTATAGAAACTCCGGTGGTTGAAGTTCACATTTCAAATACACATAAACGAGAAGATTTCAGGCATATCTCCTATATAGCTTCTGGAGCAAAAGGTGTTATTCTCGGTTTTGGATTGCAAAGTTATGATCTCGCAATACAAAGTTTCTTAGGTAGCTAAGGGTTTTAGGTATTTTTTGTCTGCGTAAAAAGTACCAAAAGGCAAAAGGCTGGCAATAAACAAGATAACGAATCTTCTTATACTCCATTTCTTTTCAATACAGATTGCCATGGCAAGGAGCACAAAAGCTATAAAAAGTGCACCATGGGCATAACCCACATAGATATTGGGTTCAGGAATTTTTGCCCAGTATTTTAGGGGCATAGTAAGCCCGAATAAAGACAAGTAGGAGATACCTTCTAAGATTGCTGTTATCCGGAATGCGGTAAGCATAATTTTTTGGTTTAATGCTCAGGGTTCCAAGTTGGAAGATTAAATAAGATAAACCTTTAACCTTGAACGTTTACAAGTGAATTACTTCATCATAGGCGTCGGCAACGGCTTCCATAACCGCCTCACTCATGGTGGGATGGGGGTGAACCGCCTTTAAAACCTCATGCCCGGTTGTTTCTAATTTTCGGGCAACTACGGCCTCGGCGATCATATCTGTAACACCCACTCCGATCATATGGCAACCAAGCCATTCGCCGTATTTTGCATCAAAAATAACTTTTACAAATCCCTCAGAACTCCCAGAAGCTTTTGCCTTTCCGCTTGCCGAGAATGGAAATTTACCAACCTTAATATCGTAGCCCTCTTCTTTTGCTTGTTTTTCTGTAAGGCCTACAGAAGCCACTTCGGGGATACAATAGGTGCATCCCGGGATATTTCCATAATCCAGAGGTTCTACATGCATGCCGGCAATTTTTTCTACGCAAAGAATACCTTCTGCGGAAGCTACGTGAGCCAGGGCAGGCCCCTGAGTAACATCACCAATTGCATAGTAACCAGGTATATTGGTTTGGTAATAGTCATTGACCATAATCTTATCCCGATCTGTAGCAATTCCAACTTCTTCGAGTCCAATGTTCTCTATATTGGTTTTAATACCCACGGCCGAGAGCACAATATCGGCTTCAAGGATTTTCTCTCCCTTTGCGGTTTTGACAGTCGCTTTAACCCCTTCACCCGAGGTATCTACACCAGTTACCTCAGCAGAAGTCATGATTTTCATTCCAGATTTCTTAAAACTTCGTTCTAATTGTTTAGAAACATCTTCATCCTCAACAGGAACAATATTGGGCAAAAATTCTACCACGGTGACCTCGGTGCCCATAGTTTTGTAGAAATAAGCAAATTCAACCCCAATAGCGCCGCTTCCTACAACGATCATTTTCTTTGGCTGCTTTTTAAGAGACATGGCTTCTCTATATCCTATAATTTTTTTACCGTCCTGCGGCAAACTAGGAAGTTCCCTACTGCGAGCACCCGTAGCTATGATAATATGTTCGGCTCCGTATGTTGTTTCTTTTCCCTCCGCATCGGTAACGGCAATCTTCTTTCCAGCTTGCAATTTGCCGACTCCATTAATGACTTCTATTTTATTCTTTTTCATGAGAAACTGCACGCCCTTACTCATACCATCAGCTACGTTTCGGCTGCGTTTTACCACTGCATCAAAGTCTTTATCGACACCCTCAGCGGAAAGTCCGTAGTCTTGTGCATGCTGAAGATATTCAAATACCTGGGCAGACTTTAGAAGCGCTTTGGTGGGAATACAACCCCAATTTAAGCATACGCCTCCTAAACTTTCTTTTTCAATAATCGCGGTTTTTAAACCCAACTGTGACGCTCTGATCGCGGTCACATAGCCGCCAGGTCCGCTACCCAAAACTAGTACATCGAAAGTGCTCATGAATGTGTTATTTTTTATGTCTGAATAATGAAGTGGCAAAGGTACGAAACCGGGTATAAATTTCGTATTGCAGAATTAAAAAGTTATTAAGAGTAAGTAGCAAGGAGTTGAACCAAACCAAAACTGGAATTTCCAAGGTAACTCGAGGATCCTAACCCCTCCCCAAAAATAATTTACGCTCTTTCGCTGCAAAACACTTGTACGTTTAGCGTAAAAACTATTCCAGGTGAAATTTTTGAGATTTGCTAATTGCTAATTGCTAATTGCTAATTGCTAATTGCTAATTGCTAATTGCTAATTGCTAATTGCTCACTAGCTACGGAACATTCGTTTATTGAAGGCCTTGGATTCTCCCTTTGGAATTGAGAGCGAAACCCAATCTTTTCCTTTGATCAACTTGCCAATAAAAACAATCTGACCGCTGTGATAAGCGTAATGGCCAATTTGGCGATTAACCGCCGCCATAATTGCATGATCTTCATTCCTGATTTTCACCTTAGAATTAAAGTTGCCTTCGTTTACTTCAGATAGGGCATCAAAGAGGCATTTCCAGCCTTTTTCCCATGATGCGATCATTTCTGCCTTGCCCGGGTAGGTATCTACAAATTCATCGTCTCTTTCCCTCCATGTTTTTTCACCGTCTTCGGTAAGAAAGTTTGTCCACCTGCTTAGCATATTGCCAACCATATGTTTTACGATAACCGCAACACTGTTATCGTACTCGGCGAGTTGCCAATGAATATCCTGATCGGAAAGTTGTGCAAAAGTCTTATCTCCCAAGGCTTTGTACCTTCGAAATTCATAATATGCACTTTCCATGAAATCTTTGAAAAGACTCATTAGCTGATATCCTATAACAGTTAGCCTCTGACATTACCTCTTTTTAAAAGAGGTCCCTGATTTTACTTATTGCTCGCTTTTCACGTTCTTTTTGGGAACAAATTTTAAAGCAGCGCCATTAATACAGTGCCTCTTTCCGGTAGTCGCCCTGGGGCCGTCATTAAAAACATGGCCAAGATGGCCTCCACAAGTAGCACAATGTTCTTCGGTACGCGCGTAGCCAATTTTGTAATCTACATCGTATTCAACATTCCCTTCAATGGTTCGATCAAAACTTGGCCAACCGGTTCCTGAATCAAATTTGTATTCACTCTCAAATAGCGGTGTGGCACATCCGGCACATACGTAAGTACCTTTTTCTTTGTTGTAAAGGAGTTCGCTAGAACCTGCACTCTCCGTACCCGCACGCCTTAGTATATAAAATTGCATATCGGTCAACTGCTTTCTCCATTCCTCCTCAGTTTTCGTTACTGCAAAAGTCTTTTCCTGGGCTTCATCATTGTTTTCCGCCACTTCTTTCTTTTGCGAAACTCCTTTGCATCCCATAAAGGCGATACACAGCGCTAATAAAAGATTACGTATCATAGTCACTAAATTTGGTTTTTTAGCTTAGACGATTAAATGTTCCACACCTTGCAAAAGTACGGAACTCTAAATAAAGAAATCCCCTGTTTGTAGTAAACAAGGGATCTCGCGCCAATATTTTCGGTATGTTAATTTACAAATGACCGATTTATGTCTTTTTCTTCAACTCCTAAAGTTTGCATCACTGCATCAATATTAGAGGTGTCCATTTTACCTCCTTGACCAAATTCTGCAGGCATAATTGCAATTCTAAACACCTGGTTTTCGGTGTCACCCGGAAGTAGGGTAGTAAGGTCGAAGTCAGACTCAAGAAAGACACTTACATCTAGAAATGTATGATCAAAATTATATTGTAACAATCCCTGATCTAAGATTCTGGTCTGCGGTAACAATCTCCATATATCTACAGCCTCGCCATTGTTATCTTCGGTCTGATCCCATAGCAAGTAAACAAGTACGATATCAGACTCAAATACTTCAACAGTTTGAGGAAATTCATAAAAAATTGAAAATTCATTTGCTTCGGTGAAGTCTCCTTCAATTTCCAGCACCGTACCCAGAATGTTGACCCCGTCCTGCCCATCAAGGCCATCAAGGCCATCAAGACCATCAAATCCAGGAGGGCCTTCAGGACCTTCACAAGAGATCATAAATAAGGTTAAAAATGCGCCGATAAAGAGTGCTGTTTTTTTCATAATACGTACTTTATAAGGTTATACTTTGGTGTTTTTGCCTGTTTAATTCTCATTTTGATCTAGCTGTTTCAAAAAGCGTTCCAAAAATTACCACCCTATCCAAAACTCCCTAAAATAGGGGGATTAAATTATTTATTTCTCGTCCTAGGATTTCAGCAGAATTTCCTATTTTTAAAAAAACCAAAGGAACCACACTTATGTTAAGACAAGAACGTGTTATTATTGAGAACATCACACCGCAATTGGAATGCGGTTCTTTTTTTGTTAAAAGGGTTGTTGGAGAAAAAATTGAGGTCACCGCAGATATCTTACCAGATGGGCATGATGTAATACAGGCTGAAATTTTATATAAGCACGAGAAAGAGAAAAAATACCGCGAACTGCGTATGGCGCATTTAGGAAATGACTGTTACTCAGCTACTTTTGTCGTTGAGAAACAGGGGTTTTACCAATATGAAGTGCGTGCTTGGGTAGATTATGCCTTAAATTGGCAGCACGGTATTGAAGCTAAGCTGAAGGACAATCAAAGAGTGATAAGTGAGCTCTTAGATGGAGTGCAATACCTCAAATATTTGCTTAAGAAAGCGTCGGCAACAGATAAAGCGTATCTAACAAAACTGGTAGATCAATTCCAGGATGAAAAGCATTATGATGCGGCGATAGCCCAGGCTGGTTCAGATAAATTGCATAAACTTTTTATTAAGTACCCGCAGCGTATTTTGGCGAATACCAGTAAAACTTTAGAAGTCTATGTAGACCGAAAAAAGGCAAGCTTTAGCACCTGGTACGAGTTTTTTCCACGCTCCTCAGCGCCAGAACCCGGCAAACATGGGACTTTTAAAGATTGTGAACGATTATTGCCGCGTATTGCGAAGATGGGATTTGATACACTTTATTTTCCTCCGGTTCACCCCATTGGAGAAGTAAATAGAAAAGGAAAAAACAATACCACGGAGGCTCAGGAGGGAGACTCGGGAGTGCCATGGGGAATAGGCTCCAAGCTGGGAGGTCACAAAGCTATTCATCCAGAATTAGGCACGGAAAAGGATTTTGAAAAACTCGTTAAAAAGGCGAAGGCTAGCGGTATTGAAGTGGCAATGGATCTGGCTTTTCAGGCTGCCCCAGATCATCCTTATGTGACCGATCACCCGGAGTGGTTTAGAAAAAGGCCAGATGGTACCATTCAATATGCCGAAAATCCGCCTAAGAAGTATCAGGACATCGTTAATTTCTACTTTGAAACCCCGGCATATAAAGAATTATGGGAAGAATTACTTAGTATAACCCTTCACTGGGTTACTCTGGGAGTAACTATTTTTAGGGTAGATAACCCGCATACCAAGCCCTATTATTTCTGGAATTGGCTTATTGCACAGGTAAAAAAAGACCATCCTGATGTTTTATTCCTGGCCGAAGCTTTCTCTCGTCCAAAAGTGATGCAACAACTGGCCAAACAAGGCTTTTCGCAATCCTATTCTTATTTTACATGGAGGGTGCAAAAGCACGAATTAATAGAGTATATGGTAGAACTTACCCAAAGTGAGATGAGAGAGTACTATCGACCAAACTTTTGGCCAAATACCCCTGATATCAATCCATATCATTTGCAAGGTGCTAATGAATCTATGCACTTGCAGCGCTATGCACTTGCTGCTACTTTGAGTAGTAATATAGGTATTTACGGTCCCGTCTTTGAATACATGGTGACCGATGCGCTCCCGGGAAAAGAAGAATATTTAGATTGTGAAAAGTACGAGGTGCGGCATTGGGATTGGACTATTGAGAATAAGTTAACCCATGTTATCGCCAGGATTAACGCAATAAGAAACGCTCATGAAGCGCTGCAGCAGACCAATAACATTCGTTTTTGCGGACTGGAAAATGAACACCTTATTGCTTTTTATAAATGGAATGACAACAAAACCGATGAGATGCTCATTGTGATCAGCCTGGATTCTTATTACACCCAGAGGGGAGAAGTACAGTTGCCCTTAGATGCCTTAGGCATAGGGCATGGCCAAGCCATTCAACTATACGATGTTCTAACAGATAATGGTTACATTTGGGACAAAGAATGGAATTATATAGAGTTGCACCCTACTTTGCCCTTCCATATTTTTCATATTAAAAAATAGCTATGGCCAAGACGAAGAAAGATGCCGTTTTGCAGCCGCCCTACAAGTTCGATGTAGCGTGGGAAGGATTAATGGAGGATGAGAAATTTGTAAAGGCCTTTCTATCAGATGTATTGGAGAATTACGTGGTACAGCAGCGATGGTACGGTGGAAAATCGAGCAAGTTAAAATATATAGAGCTCCAGGAGTACTTTAGAATACAGCAACGAGAGGAAGTGTACTATGGTTTGTTACTCGAGGTGAACTTCGAAGAGGCATTTTTCCAGCATTATTTTTTACCCATTGCCTTTGTCTCTGATGAAAGCTTCGCCGAAAAAGATAGGATACTACCACTTTCTATTAAAGGACAAGAGGGTTTTATTATAGATGCTCTCAATCTTGAAGCTTTTAGAAAATTGGTCTTTGAACGCATTGTAAGTGCCGAACCTAATGATACGACCCGGGTTAGATATCACAAGAGCGCCAATTTCTCAGATACAGCATATGAGTCCTCGCGGTTTATGGGTCTGGAGCAAAGTAATACCTCTATTATCATTAATGATCGTTCTGTCATAAAATTCTTTAGAAGAATTTACGCCGATAAAAACCCGGATTATGAGATGAGCAGGTTTTTGTCTGAAAGAAAAGGGTATAAGAATACGCCGGCTTATCAGGGTAGCCTGAGCATTACAGATACAGATAATGTTGATATTACGATTGCCCTTATGCAAGAATTAGTTCCTAATCAAGGAGACGCCTGGGATTTTATGCTCAAGGAACTACACAAGATATTTGCGAATTTAGATTATAAAAAAATCGAAATACAGCGCTTGCCAAGGCTACCCCTGTTTCAACGAATACAAATTAGGCAGGTACCCCCGGAGATTATTGATTGGGCCGGGTTGAATGTATTTCTTAAAATTCAGGTATTGGCACAGCGAACGGCAGAAATGCACATTGCTCTTGGTTCCGAGTTTGAAGACACCGCATTTACCCCCACACATTTTAATGGTGATTATGAAGTTTGGTTGAAAAACAGGCTTTTATATCAATTTCAGAATCGTTTGAATACTGTTGAGAATAACCTGCACCGCCTCGAGGGCCTGTCTTTAGAATTGGCAAAAGAGTTCCTGGAAAGAAAGAATGAAATCAGAAAACGCTTTGTGACTTTTGATTGGACCAAACTCAAGGGAGAACGCATTAGGGTCCATGGAGATTATCACCTGGGGCAGATTCTGGTGAAAGATGATGATTTTTACCTACTAGATTTTGAAGGAGAACCGGAAAGTACGATACGAGATAGAAAAGTGAAGCAACCCCCCTTAAAAGATATTGCAGGTCTTATACGTTCTTTTCACTATGCCATTTACGCTACAATATTCAACAATGGCGATGAATATCCATATGCCCAGGAAGAGTTATTCCTGGCTGGGGAGAACTTATATCGATATTTTATTGGTGTCTTTTTGGAGACCTATATAAGTATTATTCAGGAAAATAATTTAAATATCGGTTATAACCAGGAACGCATTTTTTTACTCAAATACTGTATGCTCGAAAAGGCGGTTTATGAATTGGGGTATGAAATGAATTCCAGGCCAAGATGGGCCGTTATTCCGCTTGAAGGAATTATGGGCATCATTAATGAAACTAACTAAAACAAAAATATATGAGTAAAGTTGTACCGCACAGTCTGTTTTCAGATTTTGATATTAATCTTTTTAAGGCGGGCAAGCACTATAGGCTTTACGACAAACTGGGCTCTCATCTTGTGGAAGTCAATGGAGAAAAAGGCACTTATTTTGCAGTTTGGGCGCCCTCCGCAAAGTCTGTTTCAGTGATTGGAGATTTTAATTATTGGCTTGAAGGAGATCACAAGCTCAACGTAAGATGGGATGAAAGTGGTATTTGGGAAGGTTTCATTCCTGGAGTTGACATGGGAACGAAATACAAGTACAAAATACGATCACATAATAACGATATAGTTACAGAAAAGGCAGATCCCTTTGCCCGCTATTGTGAACACCCACCCAATACGGCTTCTCTTGTCTGGAAAGCTGACTACAAATGGAAGGACAAGAAATGGATGGGTTACCGAAAAGAAAAAAATGGTTTAGACCGCCCATATGCTGTCTATGAAGTTCATTTGGGTTCATGGAAACGAAAAGAAGGAAATGGCTTTGTATCCTATATAGATCTGGCCGATGACCTTGTGAGCTATCTAAAGGAAATGAATTTTACTCATGTAGAGTTTATGCCTATAATGGAATACCCTTATGACCCTTCGTGGGGTTATCAACTCACCGGGTATTTCGCACCTACTTCAAGGTTTGGAAAGCCAGAAGACCTGAAATTATTAATAGACAAGCTACATCAGAATGATATCGGAGTAATCCTCGATTGGGTGCCTTCGCATTTCCCGGAAGACGCGCACGGTTTAGGATTTTTTGACGGTTCTAACCTTTACGAACATCCAGACCGGCGAAAAGGTTACCATCCAGATTGGAAAAGTTTGATTTTTAATTATGGAAGAAATGAGGTCCGCGCTTTCCTGATTAGTAATGCGCTCTTTTGGTTAGACCAATTTCATGTAGACGGATTAAGAGTTGATGCCGTTGCGTCCATGCTATATCTGGACTACTCGAGAGAGGACGGCGAATGGGAACCTAATATGTATGGAAACAATGAACATTTAGAGGCAATTTCCTTTATACGGGAACTCAATGAAGAGGTTTATAGCAGCTTTGAAGGTGTACAAACAATTGCGGAAGAATCAACAGCCTTTTCAGGAGTTTCGAGGCCTGTTAACCTGGGTGGGTTAGGTTTTGGAATGAAATGGATGATGGGCTGGATGCACGACACTCTTGAATATTTTCAGAAAGAGCCGATTTACCGCAGGCATCATCAGGATGACATTACCTTTAGTATGACCTACGCATTCACAGAGAATTTCATGCTTCCTTTTTCACATGATGAGGTAGTCTATGGCAAGCAATCATTGTTGTATAGAATGCCTGGAGATGAATGGCAGCGCTTTGCCAATTTACGCCTGCTTTTTGGCTACATGTACACGCATCCAGGGACGAATCTGATATTTATGGGAGGGGAATTTGGGCAAACGGCCGAATGGAATTACCAACATAGCCTGGACTGGCATTTGCTGCAATATGATTTTCATTCGGGAGTAAAAGAACTTGTTAAAGACCTAAACGGCATTTATCAAACTTACCCGGCTCTATATGAAAAGCAATTTAGTTCTGAAGGATTTCAATGGATAGATTATGGCGACAGTGAAAATTCTGTGCTCACCTATCTTCGCAAAGGCCATGATAAAGAGAATGACCTAATTATTGCCTGTAATTTTACGCCGGTACCCAGAGAGAATTACAGAATAGGCATACCTAAACCTGGGAGTTTAAAGGAAGTTTTCAATAGTGATGAAAAGAAATACGGAGGTAGCGGTATGAAGAACACTAAACTAAAAGCCAGCAAAACACCCTGGCATGGTCGCGACTACTCTGTTGAAATTGATATTCCTCCATTAGGACTGGTTATTTTTCAATAATTAATACCCATTGCGGAGTAGTGGCTAATTAGTCTGTTGATCCCATTGAGAGGCATTCATGGATGTTAATCTGCTTGCAAATTGCAGGGAACACGACTACCTTAAATTAGGGTGGGGTCTAGACCCCTATATTAATTATGCTCAAAACAAATCTTCCTGTAAACTGGCACCATGCACCGTGCATCTAACAGCTCAACGGTTAAGGGGCTCAACTTCTATTTTTATTCCCTTGTTTGCAGCACTTTTCACTCTTTTAATTCTTAAAGGACCGGCAACTACAACGTTATAGTTCATAAGTTGGTTATAAGAACTATGTAATTTTGTCTGGCAAAGTCTTTTTTTTGTAGACTCAAATGTATCTTTACAGTTCATGAAGTTTGAAAGAAGGGCAGGAAGAAATATTACAAAAAAACCACTATGATTACCAACACCGAACTCGAATACAAGGGGAATTTGTACCCTAACCGGATAGTTGATTTTAAAAGAGATACCGATAAGTTCTACTTTACTACAGAAAATGGTGTAATTCTTGAACTCACTGTGATCAGAAACAGTGCACTGCGATTCAGATATGCCACCGAACATGTGTTTGAACCCGACTTCTCATACGCAATTGACGATAACCCGAGTAGGGGATATGACCAGCTAGAAACTGAAGAAACCAAAACAGAGTACCTTATTAAAACTGCCAAGTTAAATATCCTGGTAGACAAGAAGACTTTGAGGGTACAGATCTCAGACCTGGAGGGAAATATAATTAATGAAGACGAATTAGGTTTTCACTGGGAGGAAAACTATACCTATGGAGGGAATACCGTAAAAATGGGCAAGATTACCCAAACCGGGGAGAGCTTTTACGGTATGGGAGATAAAGCTACCCATACAAACCTAAAAGGGAAACGAGTAAATAATTGGGTGACCGATCAGTACGCTTATGGCAAGGACCAGGACCCTCTTTACAAAGCGGTTCCCTTTTTTATTGGCCTTCATAATAACATTGCTTACGGGATTTTCTTTGACAATACCTTTAGAAGTTACTTCGATTTCTCTCATGAAAGAAGAAATACAACCAGCTTCTGGGCAGATGGCGGAGAAATGAACTATTATTTCTTCTATGGTCCGGAAATTTCCAGGGTGGTACGTTCTTATACAGATCTTACCGGAACTCCAGAATTACCCCCGCTCTGGGCATTGGGCTATCATCAATCTAAATGGAGCTATTACCCGGAAAGCCGGGTAAAAGAGTTGGCCGCGAAGTTTAGAGAGCTTGAGATTCCCTGCGACGCTATTTACCTGGACATTGACTATATGGACGGGTTTCGATGCTTCACCTGGGACAAAAAGCGCTTCCCGGAGCCCAAGGCCATGATTGATGAACTTTACCAAGATGGTTTTAAAACTGTGGTGATGATAGATCCTGGAATAAAAGTCGATAAAGACTATTGGGTGTATCAGGAAGCACGCGATAATGACTATTTCTGTAAAAGAGCTGACGGACCTTATTTGCGAGGGAAAGTATGGCCGGGGGACTGTAATTTTCCTGATTATACCAACCCGGAGGTACGAGAATGGTGGGCCGAACTATATAAAGGACTTTTTGCAGATGACGGGGTCCATGCGGTTTGGAACGACATGAACGAACCGGCGGTTATGGAAGTGCCTACAAAGACGGCGCCGCTGGATGTTAGACACGACTATGACGGGCACCCATGCAGTCATCGAAAAGCACATAACATATATGGCATGCAGATGGTACGAGCCACTTTTGAAGGTGTAAAAAAATATGTATACCCCAGACGTCCTTTTGTAATTACCAGAGCGGCATATGCGGGCACACAGCGCTATGCCAGTACCTGGACGGGCGATAACGTAGCTACCTGGGAGCATCTTTGGATTGCAAATGTACAGGTTCAACGTATGTGTATGAGTGGAATGTCTTTTGTAGGATCAGATATTGGAGGTTTCGCAGAACAGCCAAGTGGCGAACTATTTGCAAGGTGGATTCAACTCGGGGTTTTTCACCCTTTCTGCAGGGTTCATTCAAGTGGTGACCACGGCGATCAGGAACCCTGGTCCTTTGATAGCGAGGTAACTGGCATAGTTAAAAAGTTTATCGAGCTACGTTATCAGTTGCTGCCCTACCTCTATACCATGTTTTGGAAGTATGCTAACGAAAAAATTCCAATGCTAAAACCGCTGGTGTACTTTGATCAGGAGGATCATCAAACGCATTTTAGGACAGATGAGTTTATTTTTGGGGAGCATATTTTGGTTTGTCCAGTGCAGGAACCTAACGCCCAGGGTAGGCGAATGTATATCCCAAGAGGAAAATGGCACAACTTTTGGACTGGTGAGATCGTAGAAGGAGGCATGGAAAAATGGGTGGTTGCCGATATCGATAAGATTCCACTCTTTATAAAAGAAGGGTCTATCATACCTAAGTATCCTGTGCAACAATACGTGGGCGAAAAAGAAATTGAAGAGCTTACACTTGACGTTTATTTTAAAGAAGGAGTAGAAAATTCTACGGTATATGAGGATGCTGAGGACGGTTACGATTATACAAAAGGAAGGTATAGCGTACGCAATTTTAAGTTAAAGGGCAAAGAAAAGGAGTTGATCATTCAACAGTTTAAGGATGGGACCTATATCACCTCTTACGAAACCTTTAAAGTTAACCTTATAGGCTTGCCTTTTAAAATAGCCTCCATTGAATTAGACAATGAGAAGGTTTCCTTAAAGGAGGTGCAATTGAATGGAAATAACTCCATCGTTATTGGCAAAAATTTTACTGAATTGCACATTACCGGAAAGTGATTTTTTGTATTTTACAAAAACGAAAACACTAACAAGATGAAAACGAGGAAAGTAATTTTAAGTTTATTGGTCTTTTTGGCTGTCGCGGCTTGTAAGACCAATCCTTTTACGGGTAAGAAGGTTTTAAATTTTTATCCGAATAGTCAGATCTTCCCTATGGCATTTGCCCAATACGATCAGTTTTTGGGTGAAAATAAGATCATAGAAGGTACTTCAGACGCTAAAATGATTAGCAAGGTAGGACAGCGTATATCATCTGCTGCCGAACGATGGTTAACGGCGAACGGGTATCCAGGATATCTCAAAGACTACCGCTGGGAATACAATTTGGTTGATGACAAGACAGTAAATGCCTGGTGTATGCCAGGAGGCAAAATTGTTTTTTATACAGGCATCCTTCCAATAACACAAACAGAGACAGGAGTGGCAGTGGTAATGGGCCATGAAGTAGCCCACGCTCTGGCAGACCACGGGGCTCAACGCATGAGTGCTGGTACTTTGCAGCAGATTGGAGCTGTAGCCGGAAATGTAGCTATACAGGATCCTGAAAAAAGAAATATGTTTAATCAAGCCTATGGTGTTGGCTCTACGGTAGGACTAATGCTTCCGTTTAGTCGGGGTCATGAAACCGAAGCAGATAGAATAGGTCTGCAGATTATGGCCATAGCCGGATATAACCCTTACGAGGCATCAGAGCTTTGGAAACGGATGAAAGCCAATGCTGGTGGTAATGCTCCTCCTGAGTTCTTAAGTACACACCCTTCTAACGATACCAGAATTAAGAACCTTGCGGCCTGGGCACCTCTCGCCGAACAGGAAGCCAGAAAATTTGGAGTCACCACTTTTGAATAGAACATTGCAGGAAATAAGTCAAATTAACCAAAAATAAGAATGAAGTCGTTCCTGACCAGAACGGCTTTTCCTTTTTAATATGACCAAAGCATTAGCAGTTAGAGGAAACAAAAAGTTACTCAACGCCTGGGCCTTTTACGACTGGGCTAATTCTGTTTATAGTCTGGTCATTTC
The DNA here is from genome assembly GCA_965212595.1 of Flavobacteriaceae bacterium. Classification (GTDB taxonomy): domain Bacteria; phylum Bacteroidota; class Bacteroidia; order Flavobacteriales; family Flavobacteriaceae; genus Poritiphilus. The sequence goes on along the minus strand of CBDBVE010000007.1, from coordinate 109,074 downwards.
TTCCGCGGTGTTTCCAATTTTTTATGGCGCTCTTTTTAGGACGGCCGGGATTGAAAAGGTCGCCGTTTTTGGAGGTGAAATTGCAAGAGCCCCTTTGATTAGTTATGTGACTTCGGCCGCCTTTGTCTTTATTGCGCTAGTTATACCATTACTCTCCGGAATTGCAGATTTTATTGGTAATAAGAAAATCTTTATGAAGTTCTTTTGTTACCTGGGGGGACTTTCCTGTATTGGGCTCTACTGGTTCTCCCTTGAGAACATCTATTTTGGATTACTCTGCTATTTTTTCGGACTGGTAGGTTTCTGGGTGAGCTTCGCCATAAACAATTCGTATCTGCCTGATATCGCCTTTCCTGAACAACAGGATATGGCTAGTGCCAAGGGCTTTTCCCTGGGTTATGCAGGTAGCGTTTTGCTCTTAATATTCAATCTGGCCATGGTAACAAGTCCGGAGACCTTTGGAATAACTTCTGAAGGCGGTGAAGTTGCTGAAATCAAGGCCATGAAGTATTCTTTTATTTCGGTAGGCTTATGGTGGATTTTGTTTAGCCAATATACCTTCTATCATCTCCCAAAGGGTTTTAAAAAAGAAGGGGAGCGCAAGAATATCGTCCTAAACGGATTCAAAGAATTGAAAACTGTTTGGAAACAACTAGGGCATGAAGGAAAACTAAAAAGGTACTTAGGAGCATTTTTTGTATACAGTATGGCGGTACAAACTGTAATGCTGATTGCTACCTATTTTGGAGAGGAAGAAATTAATTGGGGTTCAGACGACAAACGCACTTTTGGATTGATTATTAGCATTCTGGTAATACAAGTGGTCGCCATTTTAGGAGCTTATTTTACAGCACTGGTCTCAAAAGCCCTGGGAAACATAAAAACACTGGTAGGTATTAACCTACTCTGGTTGTTCATCTGTATTTATGCATACTTTTTGCAGACTCCTATGGATTTCTATATTGCTGCAGGCATTGTGGGCCTTGTCATGGGTGGTATACAGGCTTTATCGAGATCTACCTATTCCAAGTTTCTCCCAGATACTACAGATACCACCTCTTTTTTTAGTTTCTACGACGTTGCAGAGAAAATAGGAATAATTATAGGGACTTTCTTATATGGTTTTGTGGCTCAGTTTACCGGAAGTATGCGTAACGCAACAATATTCCTCGGGCTCTTCTTTCTTATTGGTGCTTTTCTTTTACTACGGGTAAATAGAAAGGCCCCCGTATAGGAGGCCTAACTGTTCGTCTCTTGATGTTTAATGTCTTTTAACCCTTGCTGATATCGCCAGATCCTGATGTCTTTGTATCTATTTTCTTTGGATTTCCCCTGTAATGGATGTCTCCAGAACCAGAAACTCTGGCCTTGAGCATTTCTTTGGCGGTTACTTTAATGTCTGCCGAACCAGATACTGTTGCGTCAACTACATCAGCTTCCAATTCATAAGCTTTTATATCTCCGGAGCCCGATATAGAGACCTCGAAACTTCCAGTACTCCCACTAAGATTAATATCTCCTGAACCAGACATTGAAGCATCAATTGTATTGGCTTCCACGCTTAAAGAAATGTCTCCAGATCCAGACATGCTCGTTCTGAAATCATCAGCTTTTAGCGTTGTTTTGCCAACAATATCACCAGATCCAGACAAGGAAACCCCATTGATCTCTTCAACTGGTACAGTGATATAAATACCCATATCTTTTTTCCAGGAAGAAGGCTGAAGGTTCACACCTTTTCTAACCTTAATTACCAACTTTCCGTCTTTAACCTCAGTTTTAATGTATTCAAGAAGATTTTCTTCTCCCTTTATAGTCAATTCTCCTTCCGTTCCTGCTACGAGATCCACATCGAACCAGCCAGAGACAGAAACTTCGTCGTAATCACCTACAGAGCGTTCTATAGTGGTCATATTGCCATTTCCTTTGATTCGCTTACCCCATTGGGCATTTACAACAGCGACCATTGAGAACGCCAAGGTTAGTGTCATTAATTTTTTCATGATTTCTAGTTTTATTGATTAATGTTTATTTTCCTTTTGATACAGAACCTGATCCTGATACCTTACTGTCTATCTTATCAGGAGAACCAATGTAGTTCACATCGCCAGATCCGGAGATCCTGGCCCTGATTCCTTTATTTACCTTTACATTGACATCGGCCGATCCGCTGATATTTACATTTACAAAGTCGGACTCCAATTCATATGCCTCTATATCTCCAGAGCCCGTAACTTCTGTGTCATGGTCATTGGTTTGCCCTCTTAATACGAGATCGCCAGAACCTGAAACACCAGTTCTTAAGGTTTTAGAATTGATGTCGAGATCAATCTTGCCTGATCCGGACAGGTAAGTGGAGAAGTCTTCTGCTTTTAAACTTGTTTTTCCTTTAATAGAGCCAGAACCAGAAAGGGACACCGAATTAATGTCAGTCACAGGAACCGTAATGTGCACCTTAGAGAGTGAGGTAAAAGGGTTAAAATTGTAACGTTTTGCCCATTCAATTTTTAGCCGCCCGTTAACAACTTCAGTATCTATATATTCAAGAACGCTTTCTTTTCCTCTCAGTGTTATTTCACCTTCGTTACCATTTACTAGTTCTACATCGAACCAGCCCGAGACAGACACTTTTTCGTAGTCGCCTACCGTTCTTTTTTCAACGTTTTGGGCATTAAGAGTAAGTCCCAAGACCGAAAATAATAATAGGGATAGTATTTTTTTCATGACTGGTAGGGTTTAGTTAGTTCTTACGAAACGAGACACTTCCATAATCGCTGGTAATATACACCTTATTACCGCTGTTTTCACTTCCATGGAAGCCTTTATAGTAGCGTTCATTCGACTTTTCTTTGCTGATATTGATTTCAAAATCATCTTTACCGCTAACTCCGGCATATTCTGTGGTAATTTCAAAATCAAAATGATAGCCAGAATCGTATCCGATCTTAATCCCGGTATAATCAGTTCTTACGTTAAGGTTTCCTGCGTCTGCGGCCATCCTATTTATTCGTAATGCCCCATAATCTGCCGAAACTTCTACATTTCCATGAACTGTTCCCAGCTTTACCGAAACATAATCCCCATTACCACTAACATTATTTACTTCACCTATCTCTAAATTTCCGTAATCTGCGGAATACTGTAGATTTTCCATCTGTTCTATCGTAGAGTTTGTGTAGTCTGCATTGATGGTAAGATCCCCTGCTTTTCTAATCGTGAATCCGGAGTAGTCTGCGGAAACCTTTCCACTATTGATGTAGTCTATGGTAGATTTAGAGGTGTAATCAAAATTCAATTGATTGTTTCGCCCTCTTAACTCCCCAATATCCAATCTCCCATAGTCACAGCTAATTTTGGCATGGCCATCTACTCTATCCAGACTAATATTCCCATAGTCATTATTAAGATGTACGCTGTTTTTAACGGGTAGCTTTACAGTGTAGTTAATTTGCATATTTACATTGTTGTTCTTACCCCACCAACCCCAGCTGTCTTTGTTTTTATTGAAGATGGTTTTTGCTGAGACCATGCTACTTGAGGCATCGAAATCAATAGAGATCTGGTCTAATTTCCGCTGTACTTTATCTTCGTTATTTCCATTCGTTTTGATATGAACCTCAATAACGACTCTGTTTTCATTCCAGGAAGTCAGATTAAGGTTACCATAACTGTTATTTATCTTGAGAAGCGCGTCGGCGTTTACGTCAAATTCCTTTTTAACAGTCTTCTCCTTGGTGTACTTTCCCTTTAATTTTCCACCGCTAGCCAATAGGGTGGCCGGGGTGGTAACCAAGAAGATTAAAAGTGAAGCTTTAAATAGTAAAGTTCTCATCATTATTTGCTTTTAAATTCTGTATGGATTCTATTTTGTTCATAACCTCCTCTAAAAGATCTATTCTAGTTTGGAAGTTGGTTATCATAGCACTTAATATAAGTTTGCTGTTTCCACCATTCAATAGGTCCTGTTCTAGTTTGGAGTAATTAGTTTCTAATTTTTGAAGCTGAACCAGCGTATCATCTATTAGTTGTTTTGTCTCTGGGCTACTTTTACTTTCCAGCTGTTTTACCTGTTCTTCTACCAGGCTGGCAAAATAAAACTGAGTTTGAGACACTTCAGGGGAGATTTCAGCCACCTGTTCTTCTAAGCTCGGGGAGCTTTTCAAAAACCCTATCCCAAGCGCGCATATCAATATAATTGATGCAGCAATTGAAAGTGGTTTCCACAACGATCTTCGCTTTTGCTGAAGGCCTGCAAAACCCTTGCCGGCATTCAATTTTGCCAGGAATCGTTGTTCATGGCCCACCGCAGGGTCTTCCACATCAAAATTGCCCTGAAGCGACTTAAAAAGCTCGTCTAATTTTTCTTCATTCATAATCTAGGCATTTACCATTTTTTTACGCAAACTTTCTTTTGCTCTTGATATCATTGTTCTACAATTTGCATAACTGATATCCATTATTTTACTAACTTCTTCATAATCATAACCCTCAACTAAATGTAAGGTCAAAGAAATTCTGTAATTGTCTTTTAGCTGTTTCATGGTTTCCAGTACTTTTTGAGCCTTTAGTTCTGTCGACCCATGATCCAACTCAACTCCATCATTATCTTCGACCTTGTACATTATGTCATCTAAAGCAACTTCATTTTTCTTTTGCTGCTTTCTATAGTGATAAATACTGTTATTGATCACTATACGTTTCAACCAGGCCCCGAAGGTCACATCGCCTTTAAAAGTGTACAGTTTCGTAAACGCATTCAAAAACGATTCCTGCATTACATCTTCGGCTTCCGCACTGTCTTTTACAATCCTCACAGCTGTGTTGTACATCGCTTTATAATAGCGGTTGTAAATTTCAAGCTGTGCGCTTTGTTTGCCCTCCAGGCAAGATTGCAACAAGGCGTCAGTATGTTGATTATGTTGGCTCAAAAAGTAAATGGTTTGTCTTAGAGATGAGGGAATTTAGGCATTGTTACACTTTTTGGGAAATTTTTGCCTGCCTTGGCATAACAATTGTCCTATAATGAACGAAGAAAAGATTTTAAAACAAGGATAAGCGCTGAAAACCAGCTTTTTAACAATGAGTCAACATATATCGACTAGAAAAAGCACTTTTGCGTTAATGACAGAATGACCGAATAATTAAGATATGGGAGATTCAAAATTTTCAAATTTTGACAATATGTCGTTACAGGATATAAATGAAGATTCGGAACTTATACCGTTACTCACACCTGAAGACGAAGAAGAGATGAACAGAGAGGGGTTACCAGAAACCCTTCCAATCTTACCTTTGCGTAATACAGTGCTGTTTCCTGGTGTAGTGATCCCTATTACGGCCGGGAGAGATAAATCAATAAACCTCATTAAAGATGCCAATAAGGGTTCTAAAGTTATTGGGGTGGTTGCTCAAAAGGATGAGGAGGTAGAAAACCCTAGAATTAAAGATATCAATACTGTGGGTACGGTAGCCCGTATCCTCAGAGTATTAAAAATGCCCGATGGGAATACAACCGTAATCATTCAAGGAAAAAAGCGCTTTGAAATTGCGGAGGTACTTACCGAGAAGCCCTATATGAATGCCACTATCCGCGAGACTAAAGGAGATGAGACCAATCAGCAAACGGAAGAGTTTAAGGCCATAATTGATTCTATAAAGGAACTGGCCCTACAAATCATAAAGGACAATCCTAATATACCTAGTGAGGCTTCTTTTGCGATTAAAAACATTCAGAGCAACTCTTTTTTGATCAATTTTGTTTCCTCTAATCTCAATCTTAGCGTATCCGAGAAACAAGAACTGCTAGAGATAAGCAGTTTACAGGAAAGAGCACTTACCACCTTGAAATACATGAATGTGGAGCTTCAGAAATTAGAGCTGAAGAACGATATCCAGTCTAAGGTAAGAAGTGATATGGATCAGCAGCAGCGCGAGTATTTCTTGCATCAGCAAATGAAAACCATCCAGGAAGAGTTAGGTGGTGTTTCTTACGATGAAGAAATACAGGAAATGAAACTCAGAGCTAAGGACAAAAAATGGGATGTGAAGATTAAAGAGCATTTCGAAAAGGAGCTTGGGAAAATGCAGCGTATGAACCCTCAGGTGGCTGAATATTCTATCCAAAGAAATTATCTGGACCTTTTTTTAGATCTACCCTGGAATGATTTCTCTACAGATAAGTTCGATTTAAAACGAGCGCAAAAAATATTAGACCGTGACCACTACGGGCTCGAAGACGTAAAGCGGAGGATCATTGAGTATTTGGCGGTATTAAAGCTGCGGAACGATATGAAATCACCAATTTTATGTTTATACGGTCCTCCTGGGGTGGGAAAAACCTCGCTGGGCAAATCTGTCGCGGAAGCTTTAGGGCGCGAGTACGTAAGGATGTCTCTTGGTGGTTTAAGAGACGAGGCGGAAATTAGAGGGCATAGAAAAACCTATATTGGAGCGATGCCTGGGCGTATCGTACAAAGTATTAAAAAAGCCGGAACCTCAAACCCGGTTTTTATTCTTGACGAAATAGATAAGCTTTCAAGTAGCTATCAGGGAGATCCGTCTTCGGCCATGCTAGAAGTGCTGGATCCTGAACAGAATAGCGAGTTCTATGACAACTTCCTCGAAATGGGTTACGACCTTTCTAAAGTTATGTTTATTGCAACAGCCAACAATCTTGGCAGTATTCAACCAGCGCTTAGAGATCGAATGGAAATTATCAATGTTACCGGCTACACCATTGAAGAAAAGGTGGAGATTGCCCGGAAGCACTTACTTCCAAAGCAATTAAAGGAGCATGGTCTGAGCTCAAAGGACCTTAAGGTTGGAAAGCGCCAGCTTGAAAAAATTGTTGAAGGCTACACACGGGAGTCTGGAGTGCGAGGGCTTGAAAAGCAAATCGCTAAAATGGTGCGATATGCTGCCAAATCTATCGCCATAGAAGAAGATTACAACATTAGGGTTACCAACGAGGATATTACGAAAGTATTGGGCCCTGCACGTTTAGAAAGAGATAAGTATGAGAACAATGATGTTGCAGGTGTCGTTACAGGCCTGGCCTGGACTAGTGTTGGCGGAGATATTCTCTTCATTGAATCTATACTCTCCAGAGGGAAAGGAAATTTAAATATTACGGGTAACCTGGGGAAAGTGATGAAAGAATCGGCGACCATCGCTATGGAATACATTAAATCTAATGCCGAAAGTTTTGGTGTTGACCCTGAGGTTTTTGATAAGTACAATGTGCATATTCATGTTCCTGAAGGTGCTACACCCAAAGACGGTCCTAGTGCCGGGATAACTATGCTTACTTCCCTGGTGTCTCTCTTTGCTCAGAAGAAAGTAAAAAAGAGCCTTGCAATGACCGGGGAAATCACTTTGCGTGGCAAGGTGCTACCCGTGGGAGGTATCAAGGAAAAAATTCTTGCTGCCAAAAGGGCGAGGATCAAGGAGATTATTCTCTGTGAAGAAAATCGCAAAGATATTCTGGAAATAAAGGAAGAATACCTTAAAGGGCTTAAGTTCCATTATGTAACAGATATGAGCGAGGTCATTGAGCTGGCCATAACCAATCAAAAGGTAAAAAACCCGAAACAACTTTAAGATCAGCTGACAATTCTGCCTTTCATGGCGAATAGATCAATTCTCCCTATTTTTGGCCTATGAAAAAAATAACCATTGCCATAGACGGGTATTCCTCAACGGGGAAGAGTACCCTGGCCAAGCAATTGGCGAAGGCTCTGGGTTATGTTTATGTTGATACTGGCGCTATGTATAGGGCGGTTACCTTATATGCCATTAGAAATGGTATGGCTAAAGATGTTGCAAAAGACAAAAAAGCGCTGGTCCGATCTCTTCCCAAAATAATTCTGAAATTTCAATACAACAAAGATCTTGGCCTCGCCGAGATTTATCTGAATGAAGAAAATGTTGAGAAGGAAATAAGAACCTTAGAGGTATCTAGAAGTGTAAGCAACGTCTCAACCATTCCTGAGGTTCGAGACAAGTTGGTTGAGATGCAACGCCAAATGGGAAAAAGTAAAGGGATAGTTATGGACGGCAGGGATATTGGTACAGTGGTTTTCCCAAAGGCCGAATTAAAATTATTCATGACCGCCTCTGCCGAAGTTAGAGCCCAGCGTAGGTATAAAGAACTTTTAGAGCGGGGAGAAGACGTGAGTTTTACTGATGTATTGCGAAATGTAAAGGAGCGTGATTATATCGATTCACATAGAGAAATATCCCCACTTAAGAAGGCCAAAGATGCTATTGAATTTGACAATAGTGATATGGGGCTTAAGGAACAGTTTGAGCGCCTTTACGATTATACCAAAAGGATAATTGCAAAACACAACGAAAAAGGGCGCTAATTTAGCGCCCTTTAATTTTTTTAATACTCTGTGCCCTTAAGGATTTGGGATAACAAGTACCTGATCTGGATGGATCACATCCGGATTGCTTAGAATATTAGTGTTGGCAGAAAAAATTTGTTGATACTTCATTGCATCACCATAATAATGCTTCGCAATTTTGCTCAAAGATTCTCCGCTTTTTACGACATGTCTGTGATAAATTGAAGAATCGCCAACAGAAATATTAGCTTTGATGTCTGAAGGACTTTCGCCTCCAATCTGCTTTATTTTATCCCATATGAGGTCCTTCTCATAGGGTGTATTGGCTTCCCCTTTTATTTTTAATACCCCGCCTTCCTCGCTTACATTTCCATCTTTAATACCTAATTGCTCTCCAAGGTGAAGTACTGGTTGATACTTTGCTTTAACACTCATTTTTGCTTTTTTAACGGTTAATATTTAATGCTGGGAATATACGAATTCCCAAGATATTTCATGGTAAAATGCATGAAATTGTACACCTCACCCAAACCTTGAGGAAAATAGGTTGTTAAAACCATTATTAAATTGTATTTTTGCACTCCTTTTTTGCGAAGAATCAAGAGGAAAAGGGAATCGATAAAAATCTATAACAGCTTCTACGGTAATTGCTTAACTCTTGTAAAACTGTAGAATACAAATTTTAAATCAGCACATGGCTGAAGAAAAAACAACAGCTAAGGTAGAAGAAACTACCGAAGTAAAACAAGAAAAAAAAGTAGAGACTCCAAAACAGGATCCTCAAGAGTTCTTAAAGAATTTTGACTGGGATAAGTACGAAGAAGGAATAGAACGTGTAGAAGATTCTAAGTTAGAGGAGTTTGAAAAATTGGTAGCAGAAAATTTTGTCGATACTGCAGACGAGGAAGTAGTTGAGGGTACAGTTACCCATTTAACAGACAGAGAAGCTATCATTGATATTAACGCAAAGTCTGAAGGCGTAATCTCGCTGAACGAATTTCGTTACAACCCAGATCTCAAAGTAGGTGATACCGTTGAGGTTTTAATAGATATTCGCGAAGACAAAAGCGGACAACTCGTACTTTCTCACAGAAAGGCCAGAACTATCATGGCCTGGGACAGGGTAAATGCCGCGCATGATAAGGAAGAAGTAGTAACCGGTTTTGTAAAGTGTCGTACAAAAGGTGGAATGATCGTCGATGTTTTTGGTATTGAGGCCTTCTTGCCTGGATCACAGATCGATGTTAAGCCAATTAGAGATTACGATCAATATGTTGGTAAGAACATGGAATTCAAGGTAGTAAAGATCAACCATGAGTTCAAAAATGTTGTTGTATCGCACAAAGCACTTATTGAGGCGGATATCGAGGAACAAAAGAAAGAGATCATCAGTCAGCTTGAAAAAGGTCAGGTGCTCGAAGGGGTAGTGAAAAACATCACTTCTTACGGTGTGTTCATCGACCTTGGTGGAGTAGACGGATTAGTGCATATTACGGACCTTTCCTGGAGCCGTATAAATCATCCCAATGAGGTTGTAGAGTTAGATCAGAAGTTGAATGTGGTTATCCTGGACTTTGATGACAACAAGTCTAGAATTCAGTTGGGTCTTAAGCAATTAGAAAAGCATCCTTGGGATGCGCTTGGCGATGAGATCAAGATTGGAGATAAGGTAAAAGGAAAAGTAGTCGTTATTGCAGATTACGGTGCCTTTTTAGAAGTTGCAGAAGGAGTAGAAGGACTTATCCACGTTTCTGAAATGTCATGGTCTACCCATTTGAGGTCCGCTCAGGATTTTGTTAAGGTAGGCGACGAGCTGGAAGCTGTTGTACTTACCCTGGATAGAGAAGACCGAAAAATGTCTTTAGGAATCAAGCAACTTACTCCAGATCCGTGGACCGATATTACTTCTAAATACCCAGTAGGTTCAAGACATAAGGGAATTGTCAGAAACTTCACGAATTTTGGAGTTTTTGTAGAGTTGGAAGAAGGAATTGATGGCCTTATTTACATATCAGACCTTTCATGGACTAAGAAGATAAAGCATCCATCAGAATTTGTAACTGTTGGTGATACGCTTGAGGTTGAAGTTCTTGAATTAGATGTTGAGGGTCGGAAGCTGAGTCTTGGTCACAAGCAGACCACAGAGAACCCTTGGGACAAGTACGAAAAGGAGTTTGCCCTAGGGAGCGTTCACAAAGCATCAATTTCGGAAATTGTTGACAAGGGCGCAATCATCAATTTCAATGATGATATTACTGCTTTTGTTCCACAACGTCATATGGAAAAAGAAGATGGTAAGAAATTGGCCAAAGGCGAGGAGACCGAGTTTAAAATTATTGAGTTCAACAAAGAATTCAAGAGAGTGGTCGCCAGCCATACCGCAATTTTCCGCGAAGAAGAGCAGCGCAACGTTAGGGCTGCTAAAAAGAAAGCAGCGGCAGCGGCTGATGAAGCTAAGCCAACCCTTGGTGATGCTAATGAGCAGCTCCAGGCTTTGAAGGAAAAAATGGAGGCCGATAAGAAAAAGTAGGCTCCTTTAGATTTAAACAAAAAACCCTGACCAGTAGCGTCAGGGTTTTTTTTTGCCCTATGAAGAAAACTTCCTCAGGAGAAGGTCTCGAGTATTGAAATTAAATCGATATTGCTAAGAAATCCCTATTTTTGCTTTTCAAAAGTGTCGGTTATTCAGCCCATGAGTCAAAAAGTACTGCTTTCCTCAAAAGAAATACACATTATTCTACATCGATTGGCTTGTCAACTTTTAGAAAATCATCTAGACTTTAAAGATACTGCATTGATTGGGCTTCAGCCACGAGGTATTTATCTCGCGCAACGGCTGACTCAAATTTTGGAGGGAGAATACGGAGTAAAAGATATTCTACTAGGCCTTTTAGATATTACATTTTATCGGGATGACTTTAGAAGAGGGGATAAAACCCTTGAAGCCAGCAGCACCAAAATCGATTTTCTGGTGGAAGGTAAGAATATAGTTTTAATTGATGACGTATTGTATACTGGTCGTAGTATACGGGCAGCGCTTACGGCAATACAATCGTTTGGAAGGCCTAAGGACATAGAATTACTTACATTGATTGATAGAAGATTTAGCAGACACCTTCCCATTCAACCCAATTATAGAGGTAGACAGGTCGACGCAATAAACGAAGAGAAAGTGAAGGTAATGTGGGAAGAAAACGATGGAAAAGACGTGGTATATTTGGTTAATAAATAAAGAAGATGAGCGAATTAAGTGTAAAGCACTTGCTGGGAATAAAATATCTGAATAAAAAAGATATACAGCTCATATTTGAAACCGCAGACCATTTTAAAGAAGTGATCAACCGGTCTATCAAAAAAGTTCCTTCTTTGCGTGATATTACCATTGCAAATATCTTTTTCGAGAATAGTACAAGAACCAAACTTTCTTTTGAACTCGCGGAGAAAAGACTATCTGCAGATGTTATCAATTTTTCGGCTTCACAGTCATCCGTAAAAAAAGGCGAAACCTTGATTGATACTGTCAATAACATCCTTTCTATGAAAGTAGATATGGTGGTTATGAGACACCCAAATCCGGGAGCTGGGATCTTTTTGTCCAGGCATGTCAATGCTTCTATCGTAAATGCTGGTGACGGGGCTCATGAGCATCCTACCCAGGCACTGTTAGATTCGTATTCGATTCGAGAGAAATTTGGAGATGTAGGCGGGAAAAATGTGGTTATTGTTGGGGATATTTTGCATTCAAGAGTGGCTTTGTCAAACATTTTTGCTTTACAATTACAAGGCGCTAATGTCAAGGTCTGTGGGCCAAGAACCTTGCTTCCCAAATACGTTGAATCTCTAGGGGTAGAAGTTGAAACCAATTTAAGAAAGGCTCTTAATTGGTGTGATGTGGCAAATATGCTGCGGATTCAAAATGAGCGAATGGACATCAGTTATTTTCCCACGACCAGAGAATATAGCCAACAGTATGGCATCAACAAGGCTCTTTTGGATGGTTTAGACAAAGAAATTGTTATAATGCACCCCGGTCCCATAAACAGAGGGGTAGAAATAACCAGCGACGTTGCAGACTCGAGTCAGTCTATCATTTTAAATCAGGTAGAAAATGGAGTTGCAATTCGCATGGCGGTAATTTATCTTTTAGCATCTAAAATAAAATAGAAGGCGCCATGATTTTTGACAAGGACGGTAATACTACAACGGTCTTTCAGGAACGCATTTCGCTTAGGACTTTTCTGAAAAATTTATATAAGGCGTATCCCAGGTTAGAGCGCGATAATATTATCGTTAATTTATTTTCCTTTACTAAATTAACGGATAACGATATCCTGGAATTTTTACAAATTTCTAATACGCATCGAAGCGCGAAAAAATCATTTGTTTTGGTAACGGATAAGGTGTCTTATGAAGAAGTACCAGAGGAAATGTGTGTTGTGCCTACCATTCAGGAAGCTAAGGATCTTATAGAAATGGAAGAAATAGAACGCGATTTGGATCTGGACCTATGAAATACGAGCTTGCACAAATAAATATTGGACGTATACTTGGCCCCATTGACGGCCCGATAATGGCAGAGTTCGTGGCTAACCTGGACCGAATTAATGCGCTGGCAGATGGTAGCAAGGGCTTTATTTGGAGACTAAAGGACGAATCAAACAGCGCCACTTCTATCAGCCCCTTTGAAGACGATTATATTATCGTAAACATGTCGGTATGGAGCTCACTAGATGATCTCTTCGAGTTTACTTATCAATCTGCGCATGTCGAAATATTTAAAAGACGTAAAGAATGGTTTTCTAAAATGACAGACATGCATATGGCTTTTTGGTATATTCCGGAAGGGAGCATACCAACAGTTGAAGAAGCCAAAGAACGCTTGGCCTACCTTAACAAGCATGGAGAGACTCCTTATGCATTTACTTTTAAAGGCAGGTTTAGTGCTGAAGAGGCCATTAACTATAAGCTACAGGCACTGCCACCTTCGTCATGAAGCTCCATATTCTAGGTTGCTATGCCGCTGCTCCCCAAAGAATGGCCAATCCTACCTCTCAGGTACTGGAGATAAAAAATCATTTGTTCTTAATTGATTGTGGTGAGGGTACCCAAACCGAACTCCGTAGGCATAAAATAAAATTTTCCAGAATCAACCATATTTTTATTTCTCATCTTCATGGCGATCATTTTTTTGGCCTTCCAGGCTTGATCTCAACTTTTAGACTTCTGGGACGCGAAAAAGAGCTTCATATCTACGGCCCAAAAGGGATTAAAGAGGCTATTACCATGCTTCTAAAATTAGGGAACTCCTGGACAAATTATCCGCTTGTCTTCCACGAACTAAATGCTGATACTAGTGAAAAATTACTGGAGGATAAAAAATTAACGGTAGAAACCCTGCCCTTAAATCATAGGATATATACCAATGGTTTTCTCTTTAAGGAAAAGCCGGCTGAGCGCAAACTAAATATTGAGGCCGTGCGAACCCATGGTATTGACAAGGCCTATTTTAAGAAGATTAAGCAGGGGGGTGATATGGTCCTTGATGATGGCAGGATTATTCTAAATGCCGATATAACACTAGATCCGCCAAAACCCAAAAGTTACGCCTACTGTAGTGATACCGCTTTTTTTCCTGAACTTGTCCCGCAAATAAAAGGGGTGTATCTGCTATATCATGAGGCCACTTTTTTAGATAGAGACGCTCATCTTGCGCATAAAACAAAACATTCTACGGCACTCGAAGCCGCCAAAATAGCCAAAATGGCAAAAGTAGAGCATCTTATTCTTGGTCATTTTTCTACACGATATAAAGCTATTGAACTCTTCAGAGAGGAAGCTCGGAAAGTCTTTCAGAATACCGCTTTAGCAGAGGATGGCAAGTCTTTTGAATTCTAAAAACAAGACATAGTCAAAAGCTTAAATTTAGGTTTCGAGTTTCGCCATCTTTTTCCCAACTTTGCTTATCTTGAATCAGATTTATGCGACATGCAGAAAGACCTTGGCAACTATAGAAAATCATACCAAAGAAGCGAGCTTAAGGAGCAAAGCATTTCAGACAACCCCATGGAGCTCTTTCAAAAATGGTTCTATGAGATAGAGGCCTCAGAGGGCCTGGACGAGCCTAATGCCATGACCCTGGCAACACTTGGTTTGGATGGATATCCCAAAACCAGGGTAGTGCTTCTAAAAAAGTATACCCATGAGGGTTTTATTTTTTTTACGAATTACCTTAGCGCCAAAGGAAAATCGATTACCGCCAACCCAAAAGTGTGCCTTTCCTTCTTTTGGCCAAATATGGAACGCCAAATAACCATCATAGGGAAGGCAGAGAAGTTGGCTGAGAACCTATCTGATGGTTATTTTGAGTCCAGGCCTAAGGGAAGTAAGCTGGGAGCAATCGTTTCTGACCAAAGCAGTGTAATTCCTTCTCGGGAGTATTTGGAAGATCAATTGGAGGAATTGGAAAAAAAATATAAAAATAATGAAATTCCCAGGCCAGAATATTGGGGCGGTTACCTGGTTAAACCCATCTCTATGGAGTTTTGGCAGGGAAGGCCAAATAGGTTGCACGATAGGATAAGGTATAGCCTCCAGGAAGATTTCCATTGGAAAATTGAACGGCTGGCACCTTAAATAATAATTAAGTTATTGTTAAAGCTTATTTATTCTAAACATAGTTTTTTAAATTTTGGAATTCTACCCACGAAAGCATCATAAATGAAACAATTAATACTCGTAAGGCACGGAAAGTCATCCTGGGAATATGAGGTAAGCGATAAGGACAGGCCTCTAAAAGAGAGAGGAATTAACGATGCAAAACGAGTTGCAGAAACCTTTTCACAGGAGATGCCCAAAATAGATGCGGTTTTTTCCAGTCCAGCTAACCGGGCTTTACACACCTGTTTAATTTTCTTGCGGACACTTGATTTCCCTATGGAGCATTTTCGGGTCGA
This sequence comes from Flavobacteriaceae bacterium, assembly GCA_965212595.1. Classification (GTDB taxonomy): domain Bacteria; phylum Bacteroidota; class Bacteroidia; order Flavobacteriales; family Flavobacteriaceae; genus Poritiphilus. Next base: position 93,773 of record CBDBVE010000007.1, on the reverse strand, counting down.
AAATCAGCTGTATGACTTCTCGGGCGAGGCCGTGATGACTTTTGTACATTCTTTAGATGATTCTTTGAATACCGTTATGATATTCGGCCACAATTATGCGTTTACCAACCTCGCCAATAGATTGGGAACCGAGGCCATAGGGAATGTACCGACTTCCGGACTTGTGCACTTAACTTTTACTACGAACCAATGGGGTCAGATTAGTGCTGGCGTTACCAAGAATACCTTATTCCCTAAACAACTTAACTGATGAACAAAACCAAAAACCAGTATATCAATCGGGAAATTAGCTGGCTTAGTTTCAATGAGCGCGTATTGCAGGAGAGCGCAGATAAAAATGTACCTCTTATTGAACGGCTCCGTTTTCTTGGGATCTTCTCTAACAACCTGGATGAGTTTTTTAAAGTGCGCTATGCGACAGTAAAACGGATTGTGGAGGCCGGAAAAACCGGAAAAAGGGTATTAGGAGGGGAAAAGGCCAAAGATCTTTTGGAAGAAATCACCTCAATTGTCATCAAGCAACAGGCCAAAAGCCTGGTTATCCTAAAAGATATCATAAAGGAACTGAAGTCTAAGAACATCTTTATAATAGACGAGACCGAGATCAAAGAATCCCAGGAGGAATTTATTAAGCAATACTTCATCCAAAATGTGAGTCCGGTATTAATGACCATTATCCTTAATGATCTTAACGAATTTCCTATGCTCAAGGATACGGCAGCTTATCTGGCTGTTAAGATGGTACTGATAGATGAAGAAGTAACCAAGTCCAAAACACAAAAAGATGTCAGATATGCCCTTATTGAGATCCCTAAAGGTATAGACAGGTTTATAGAATTGCCTAAGGAGGGCGATCGAAACTATATTATCATACTAGACGATCTAATACGCTATTCTCTACGGAGTATTTTTAATATGTTCTCCTATGAGTCTATTAGCGCGCATATGATTAAAATTACCCGGGATGCAGAACTGGATATGGATAATGATCTAAGTAAGAGCTTTATCGAAAAAATATCTTCTAGCGTAGAGCACCGGAAAATAAGCGACCCGGTAAGGTTTGTTTATGATAAAGACATTGAGGCAGACACCCTGAAGTTTTTAAAGGAGAAAATGAATATAGAAGACACCGATAGTGTTATTCCTGGAGGTCGCTACCATAACCGAAGAGACTATATGGGCTTTCCGAGCTTAGGAAGAACAGAGCTTCTATATGAGCGTATTACTCCTTTGCCTGTAAAGGGACTAAGCCTGGAAGGCAGTTTATTAGACGCTATTGCAAAAAAGGACTATTTGCAATACGCCCCTTACCATACATTTGCCTATGTGATCAAATTTCTGCGGGAAGCGGCTTTAGACCCCAGGGTAAAAAGCATTAAACTTACCGTTTATAGACTCGCAAATGATTCTCAGGTTGCCTCTTCACTCATAAATGCAGTAAAGAATGGGAAACAGGTTACGGTACAGATCGAACTCCAGGCACGTTTTGATGAGCAGGCAAATATTCAATATGCAGAGCAGTTACAGGCCGAAGGAGTTAAACTGATTTTTGGCGTTCCCGGACTTAAGGTTCACAGTAAGATCTGCGTCATTGAAAGAGAGGAGGAGAAGGGTACGAAGCGCTATGGCTTTATAAGTACTGGAAATTTTAATGAATCTACTGCAAGAATATATACAGACTACACCCTTTTTACTTCACATGAAGCTATTTTAAAGGAGCTGAACAAGATTTTTAGCTTCTTTGAAACCACCTATAAGATAAATAAGTACAAACACCTGATTGTCTCTCCGCATTATACAAAGAGCAAGTTTAAAAAGCTGATTGATAATGAGATTGCCAATGCTATTGTTGGAAAGGAAGCATTTATAAAAATGAAGATGAACAGCTTTACTTCCTACGAAATGGTTGACAAACTCTATGAAGCCAGTAGGGCAGGAGTAAAAATTCAATTGATCATTCGCGGAATTTGTTGTCTCATTCCGGGGGTACAAGGAATGAGCGAGAATATCGAAGCCATAAGTGTGGTAGACAAGTTTCTTGAACATCCTAGGGTCTTTATTTTCTGTAATGAAGGCGATCCAAAGGTCTATATATCCTCAGCCGATTGGATGACTCGAAACCTTGATAACAGGGTGGAAGTTGGATGCCCTATTTACGATGAAGATATAAAACAAGAGCTGCTAGACACTTTTGAAATTTCCTGGCAGGATAACGTAAAGGCGCGTGTTTTCAATACCGAGCAGAACAATGCATACAGGAATAACAAAGAAGACAAAGTAAGATCTCAATTTGAGGTATACGATTATTATGTGGATAAGTTAAAAGAATGAGGTATCATCTGCCCTCAATCTTTAAATTGGAGCATGCAATGTAACGCTACGATGCCCTTGAAATGATCGATTAAATGGATCCCAGGGTCATTACAACTATAATGATTCATGCCTAAGTGTTTTTAAACTGTAGGGGTTCTAAACCCCACCCCGCTAGTAAGTTATGGATGTTCCCTGAAATTTTCAAGCAACTTGTGAAGCAGGTAAATCTCGGTGAGCAGCCCTGAGGTAATACACCTGGACCTGGAGCCATTTGTTATACTACTACCCGCCAACAACTAACAACTGATTGCTGTTACCCATGAATGGACCCCTTCTTTCCCAGATCCTTCATAATGCCCGCTTCATATTCTAATAACTGCTCCCATTTTTTATCTACTTCCTCCCTTTCTCCATACTTTCTTGCAAATTTCAGGAACATGGTATAATGGCCGGCTTCACTGATCATTAATTTATGATAAAAGGCCGCGAGATTCTTGTCTTTTAATTGCTCTGAGAGCAGTCTGAAACGCTCACAACTTCTGGCTTCAATCAACGCCGCGTAAAGCAAACGGTGAATCAGTTGTGTTTTACGCTCGCCGCCTTTTGGAAAAAACTTCATAAGTTCAACAACGTAATCGTCCTTTCTATACCTTCCCAAGGTTTTTCCTCTTTTGAGAATTCTGTCATGAACCATCTTAAAATGGCCCATTTCTTCGCGTGACAAGGCAATCATTTCCTGAACCAATTCTGGATATTCTGGAAATGTAACAATCAAGGAAATTGCTGTGCTTGCCGCCTTTTGTTCACAATAGGCATGATCTGTTAGAATTTCATCGATGTTCTTTTCAACTATATTCACCCATCTCGGATCTGTGGGTAGCTTTAATCCCAACATGTTTTATGTTTTTTTGTAAAATTAAAAAGAAGCAGCCTATTAAACGGTTATTTCGTACCGAAATGGACATAATAATTACAGTTGTTTCTAGTTATCTTAATATATTTGATCCCCCAGGAAATGTAGAATCATAAAGGCCTAGCATAATTCCAAAAAACTAACATATTGATACCAATTGAGGTCAAAGGGGACCAATTACTCGAACTGCTAAATGAAAACATTCCTGTTGGGATTCAGGATTGGATCGCCGAAAAGAAAGAGAAAATTGTTTCATCAGCATCTGCAAAAGAGCTGTATCTGACCTATAGTTTGCTTGCCGGTAAAATAGCAAATTCGGAGGTCTTAAGCCTACCCGAGGAGGGCAATGCAATTACAGCATATCTGGAAATGCATGAAGCCACAACACTGGAACTTGCAAGAATATACCTTCTTGTTTGCGTGCTGGAAGAGAATAACGTGTATTTTTCACCCAAGGTAGCCAACCTAATTCAAGTAGCTGATACCTCGGAATTGGAGACCTTTTTGAAATTTTTGAGCTTCCTCCCAAATGCTGAAGACTTTAAAAGCCCGGCTGTAGATGCCTTAAGAACGAATATTTCAACGGTATTCGATGCTATATCTTGCAAGAATCCTTATCCTTCCTCTTATTTTAATGACCAGCAATGGAATCAAATGTATCTCAAAGCTGCCTTTATGCAGCGCGACCTTTCAGAGATCCTCGATGTTGACAAAAAGGCAAACGAAGATCTGGCCAGGATCATCTCTGACTACGCGCATGAAAGATGGGCAGCTTCCAGGGATGTAGATCCTCTGTTCTGGAGACCCGTAAGCAAGTTCTTAAATGAGATACTTTTAAAGGATATGAGACGTTTGTTATCAAGCAGCAAGGTGAAAGAAAATATGGCCGGAGCATTGTGTTGCTATCATTCTGATAGCAGTGAGGCTATGGGCTTATTGAACGCTTATCCGGAGCTCAAAGAGCAAGTAGAAAGTGGAGCGATCCGTTGGGAAAGTATAAAGAATTAAATAAGATAAAATGGCAGACAAAATGATATATATTGATCCGCATGTCCACATGACTTCACGCACCACAGATGATTATGAAGCCATGGCTGCAGCAGGTGTTGTTGCAGTTATTGAACCCTCTTTTTGGTTAGGGCAACCACGGACCCAGGTAGGTTCTTTTCAGGATTATTTTAGCAGTTTGGTAGGTTGGGAACCATTTAGGGCCAGCCAGTTTGGAATAAAACATTATTGCACAATTGGTCTCAATTCGAAAGAGGCCAACAACGAAGCTTTGGCCGAGCAGGTAATGGAGCTGCTTCCTTTGTATTTACACAAAGAAAATGTTGTTGCCGTAGGAGAAATAGGATATGACGATCAGACTCCGGCAGAAGACAAATATTTTAGAGCCCAATTAGAACTTGCCAGGGAGCTGGATATGACCGTTCAGGTACATACTCCACATAGAGACAAGAAAGCTGGGACTATTCGAAGTATGGAAGTCTGTGTAGAACACGGTTTAGATCCCTCTAATGTGATCATTGATCACAACAATGAAGAAACGGTACAGGAAGTCCTGGACAGAGGATTTATAGCGGCTTTTACGATTTATCCCAAAACCAAGATGGGCAATGAACGAATGGTAGAGGTGGTTCGTAAATTTGGAAGTACCAATATTATTGTTGATAGTTCGGCCGACTGGGGTGTTAGTGATCCTTTGGCTGTACCAAAAACCGCTTCATTAATGCTCAAAAGAGGCATTGCAAAGGAAGATGTAGTTAAAACCTGTTATCAGAATGCGCTCGATGCCTTTGGCAAGAATGGTAAAATGAAAGAAGAACACTGGCTGAATCCCTCGGCTATTAACCAGACCCAGCTGTTTAATGATAACAGTGTATTAAGAGGTCAGGAACCACGAGTAGATACAGATCAAATAAGCTAGGATGAAGTCCAAAATTCTGGGCTATACCAGACTAGCCAGACCGGCAAACCTTCCAACGGCCGCGGCAGACATCCTTGCGGGATTTGCAATTTCTGGTATGGTTAAATCAGAATTCGGCCTTAGCGCATATTCTCCGGAGCAGCTTTCAGATGCTTTTTGCCTGATCCTCGCCTCGGTTTTCCTATACGCAGCAGGGGTAATATTAAATGATGTTTTTGATGCCAAACTAGACAAGGTCGAACGCCCGGAAAGGCCTATTCCGAGTGGCTTGGTTTCCAGGAGGTCAGCCGCTATTTTTGGGTCTTTACTGATATTGCTTGGAATTTTACTGGCATTCCTTGCCAACACACTTGCTGGTGTTGTAGCACTTTTACTTGCATTTTGTATTGTTCTTTACGATGGTTTTTCAAAGAAATATTCCCTAATAGGGCCTTTAAACATGGGACTTTGCAGAGCTTTAAACTTGGTCTTAGGGATGTCTGTTATAGAACAGGTGGAGCACTGGTATATGGGTGCGATACCCCTGGTATACATTTTTGCTATTACCCTTGTAAGTAGAGGTGAAGTACATGGTGACAATAAAAAGCACCTAATTTGGGCTGGTATTTTATACGCTGCGGTTATTTTTGGCGTTTTGTTAAGTGTTTCCACCAAACTGACAAAAATCATGGAAATTCTACCTTTTATTCTGCTTTTTGCCCTTATGGTTTATAAACCTCTAATTAGGGCTTATCGGAAAAATTCACCCGAAGCAATTAAAAAGGCTGTTATTTCGGGAGTCCTTGGCTTAGTTGTTTTAGACGCTTCCCTGGCCGTAGGTTTTAGCGTTTGGTGGTATGGATTGATGGTATTACTTTTACTGCCGCTTTCCTTCGCCTTATCTAAACTATTCGCAGTGACCTAATTCTATGCTATGCAATACAAGCCCATTAAGCAATCTTTTTCGGTAAGCTTTAGCTATAAATTACACTTTACACAGGGTGTTTTTGATGATGGTAATTCACTATTTGCCGATCTAATCGCAACCTATGCAAAAGGGGCAGTTAAAAAACTCCTTTTTGTTTTGGATAGTGGAGTACATGAGCACCATCCGTACCTGGCCGCTTCAATTAAAAAGTATTGCGAGGCTCAAAACAAGCTATTAGATCATACAGATACTCTGATCATTCACGGAGGAGAAGGCGCGAAAAATAAGGAAAGCAATGTTACTCAGATCCTGGAGGCAATCAATGAGCATAGTATTTGCCGACATTCATTTGTAGTAGCCATTGGTGGTGGGGCATTAATTGACATGGTTGGTTATGCCTGTTCTATTGCCCATAGGGGTGTAAAGCTAATACGAATACCTACTACCGTACTTGCCCAAAATGATGCCGCCGTTGGCGTAAAGAACGGTATTAATGCATTTGAAAAGAAAAACTTCGTCGGTACTTTTGCGCCTCCTTTTGCGATTATCAACGACAGTGATTTTTTAAAGACATTGGAACAACGAGATTGGATCGCCGGAATAGCCGAGGCCGTAAAGGTATCACTACTCAAAGACGGCAAGTTCTTTAAATACATTGGGTCGCACGCCCATCAGCTTAGAAAAAGAGACCTCGAAATTATGCAATATGTGGTATATCGTTGTGCGGAAATGCATATGGAGCATATTGCTCAGGGAGGCGATCCTTTTGAAAGTGGGTCTTCAAGGCCGTTAGATTTTGGTCACTGGGCAGCTCACAAATTGGAGCAAATGACAAATTATTCCTTAAGACATGGCGAGGCAGTGGCCAAGGGATTGGCTTTAGATCTTACCTATGCCTACCATATGGGATTCATAGATAGCAAAGTATTGAACGAAGCGATTAATGTTTTGCAGGATATAGGTTTTGACTTGTATATTCCAGTAAAGAATAAGACAGAAATAGGAAGGCTTCTAGGCGGGATTGAAGAGTTCAGAGAACACCTCGGAGGAGAGCTTACCATTACACTTATAGATAAAATTGGCAGGAAAAAAGACGTGCACACTATAGATCTGGACGTTATGACCAAAGCCATACAAACCTTAAATGACAGGGCAAAATTCAACGTTGCCTAGCTAATGCTTTTTGACGGTAAATATCATATTACCTATTGCACCAATATCCATCCCGGAAATGATTGGGAGCAAACCTTTTCAAGCCTTAAAGAATATCTTCCCCCAATAAAAAAAGCACTGAGTAATGAGAAACCCTTTGGTGTAGGGTTACGACTGTCTAATAGGGCAAGTGAAGAGCTTAATGAGGGCAACAGACTAAGCAATTTTAAGACGTGGCTACAAGAACAAGACCTTTATGTTTTTACAATGAACGGTTTTCCGTATGGCAATTTCCATAAGGATAGGGTAAAGGAAAACGTTCATAAACCTGATTGGACCACTCCAGAAAGATTGGCCTATACCTTACGACTTTTTGATCAGTTGGCTTACCTAATTCCAGAAGGACTGGAAGGTGGCATCTCTACTTCGCCGATTGGTTATAAACACTGGTATTCTGATGAGGCTTCCAAGAAGAAGGCTTTTAAAAAGGCGGCAGAGCAGTTATGTGAAGTCACCATTCAGCTGTATAAGCTGGAAAAAAAGTACTGGAAAATACCTTCATTTAGACATTGAACCAGAACCAGACGGCCTTTTGGAAAACAGTAGCGAAGTACTTGATTTTTTTCAATTGTATTTACAACCATGCGCAAAAGAAAGGCTTAGCGAGGTACTTGGTATTTCAATGTCTGAAGCCGCTGAACTCATTCTTAGGCACATTACGGTCTGCTACGACATATGCCATTTTTCACTCGCTTATGAATCTCCGGAAGACAGTTTTGCTTCCTTTAGAAAAGCAGGTATAAAAGTTGGCAAGATACAGGTTAGCGCAGCCTTAAAAGTTCTTTTTGATAAAGCCGATCCAGAAAAGGTATGGGAAGCACTGTCCGCTTTTGACGAACCTACGTATCTTCACCAGGTAACCCAAAAGGTGGGTAAAGTTGTTAAGACATACCCAGATTTACCCGCTGTACTCAACAAGGAAAACAGCTTCACCGAATTGAGGGCGCATTTTCACGTACCAATTTTTTTGAAGCAATTTGATACACTTTACGCTACTCAGGATCAAATTTTAAAGGTTATTTCATATCTCAAAAATCATGCGCTAACCAGTCATTTAGAAGTAGAAACCTATACCTGGGATGTGTTACCGGTATCCTTAAAACAAGATCTTTCCGAATCAATAATTCGTGAGATAAATTGGCTGATTGAAAAGCTCTAGTCTATGAAGAAAACCGTGGTCATAAATGTTGTCGGTTTAACTAAACGCCTTATAGGCGAGCACACCCCGTTTATCAGCTCCTTTTTAGAGCGGGGGAGTTCAACAGTAATTAATCCGGCCTTTCCGGCGGTAACCTGTAGTGCCCAGTCTAATTACCTTACCGGGAAAACGGCCTCCCAACATGGTATTGTAGGTAACGGGTGGTATTTTAAAGACGAATGCGAAGTAAAATTTTGGAGGCAAAGCAACAAGCTGGTTCAGGAAGAGAAGCTTTGGGATCATTTGAAAAGAAAGAACCCTGATTTTAGCTGTGCCAACCTTTTTTGGTGGTATAATATGTACGCTTCAGTTGATTACAGTGTGACTCCCAGGCCGAACTACCTGGCAGATGGGAGAAAAATTCCAGATTGTTATTCGCATCCCCCAGAGCTCAGAGATCTACTTCAAGAGCAGCTGGGCCCTTTTCCGCTATTTCATTTTTGGGGACCTCGTACTTCAATTAAGTCAAGCCAGTGGATTGCAGATGCTGCTATTAAGACAGATCAGTTGTATGACCCCACTTTACATCTCATTTATCTGCCTCACTTAGATTACATTTTACAGAAAGAGGGATTGAATTTTGAGAAAATCGCGAAAGACCTGGCTGAGATTGATAAGGTTGTTGAGCAATTGGTAACTCACTTTCAAAAAAAGAATACCCAGATTATACTTTTGTCTGAATACGGCATAACCGATGTGCATCGCCCTATACACCTAAACAGGGTTTTGAGGAGCAAGGGATATCTGTCAATAAGAGAGGAGAGAGGCCTTGAACTTTTAGATGCAGGGGCCAGCAAGGTATTTGCCGTTGCAGACCACCAGGTAGCCCATATATATTTAAATGATAAAAAATTAAAGGATGAGGTGATAGCGCTGCTTTCTGAAGTAGTTGGAGTAGAGCAGGTTTTAGCTGAAGACGACCTGGAGCGACTGGGCTTAGCGCACGAGCGTTCTGGCGACCTTGTCGTAGTCGCTGACAAAGATTCCTGGTTTACCTATTACTTTTGGGAAGACGATAGGGTAGCACCAGATTTTGCACGTATGGTAGATATCCACAAAAAACCTGGTTACGACCCGGTAGAACTATTTACCGACCCTGCAGACAAACTAATCATGCCAAAAGTGGTTGGCAAACTGCTAAAGAAAAAGATGGGGTTCAGAACAGTTTTGAATATTATACCGTTGAAGGCAGAACTCGTCAAGGGCTCACACGGCCGAATTCCTGAAGATCAATTAGATTTTCCAATTTTTATAAGCAATAAAGAGAATGAGAGTTACGAATCGGTAGTTGATTCGACCGAAGTAAAGGATCTCATAGAAAAACATATTACTTCTTAAAATAAATGATCATGAAAACTTTCTTTAAGGTATTAGCCCTAGTTTTTGCTCTCCTGTTTGCCTGGGCGGCATTTGTTCAACATAACGATCCGGATGCCTTGCTATGGTACGGTATCTATGGTTTGGCTACACTTGCATCCATTCTTTTCCTTTCAGGGCGCTTAAACTTTGTGCTGGCAATTGTATTGGCAATAGGCTACCTGGTTGGTACGGTTATGTTATGGCCCGATAAGTTCGAAGGTGTTGAAATAGGTGGGGGTGATATTGTAAATATCGAAAGGGCCAGGGAGGCACTCGGCTTGTTAATAGTGGCCGTGGTTATGTTGGTCTATGCGCTTCGAATAAAGTATGAGGGAAGATCAAAGGTCTAGATCAAATTCTTTCCTAAGCGTATCTATTGCCGGATTCTTTTCTCGAAGTTTTTGATATTTCTCTTCAGGAGTAAATGCAAACCTTTGTGTAGCCTCTTCGTTGACCTTAATTTTTAAAGTTATGAAGTGATTGTCTAGCTGTTTCCTTAGATGACCCAAGAGATCATGTTGTTCCCTTTCAACTTCTTTCTTCATGGTGCCGTTGGGAAGTTCTAAACTTATGATATCGTCTTCCAGGAGTTTGGGCAAATCCGTGCTCAGGTTTGAGGCCAGTATTTTACGCCCCTTAGTTTCAAGTATTCTGACGTAGGCTTCCCACTCTTTTCGCATCTCCTCCTCTGTAAAAGGCTTCCTTGGCAAGTCTTCCTTATCTAATACAACCTCTATCTTACTTATCTCATGCGCCTTTTTCGCTTTTAAGCTAGATAAAGACAGACCTGAGACTCTTGTGCCGCGTTCTTTAATTTGAATTTTTTTAGGAGGTTCTGAAACCAGAACATCTTCAATTCCGGCGGTCAGGTTTTCCTTTTCTGAGGGTTCCTCTACAATTTCTTCCTCCTTTTCTGTTTGTATCTGAATTTCGGATCCCGCCGCTTTTTTAGACGCCTCCGGCATAGGTACCAGGCTGGTCAATGCGACTTCATCTACAACTTCCGGAATTGGAAGGGAAGCGATATGCTGTTTCTCGAAAAAGGAAGCGGGAACCAAAGAAACGGAAGCTAGGTCACTTTGGTCAGGATTTTTTTTTTCACCCGTATAGCTTAGTGAAGCCAATTTCATGAGTGTTAATTCAACTAACAAGCGATGATTTTTGCTTGTCTTGTAATTGAGGTCACACTGGTTAGCAATTTCGATAGCTTTTAGAAGAAAAGATTCGGAAGTCTTTTGAGATTGCTGTAAATACAGGTCTTTGGCTTTTTCCCCGACCTCTAACAAGGAAATGGTATCCTCATGTTTACAAACCATAAGGTCCCTGAAGTGCGATGCCAGTCCATTAATAAAGTGATGTCCTTCAAAGCCTTTTGCCAAAGTATCGTTGAATAAAAGCAGTAATTCGGGGATGTTATTTTCTAATATCAATGCCGTGGTCGAAAAATACGTGTCGTAGTCCAGTACATTTAAGTTTTCGGTAACCGACTTGCGTGTGAGTGTCTTCCCTGAGAAACTCACCACTCTATCGAAGATAGAAAGGGCATCGCGCATGGCGCCATCTGCCTTTTGAGCAATAATATGTAAAGCGTCATCCTCGGCATCTATACCTTGTTCTTTAGCAATATATTTAAGGTATTCGGCAGCATCGTTCACTGTGATCCTTTTGAAATCAAAAATCTGGCAGCGCGATAATATGGTGGGTATGATCTTGTGCTTTTCTGTAGTTGCAAGGATAAAGATCGCATGCTTAGGTGGTTCTTCAAGTGTCTTTAAAAAGGCATTAAAGGCCGACTGTGAAAGCATGTGTACTTCATCAATAATATACACTTTGTACTTTCCCACCTGGGGAGGGATACGAACCTGGTCTATCAGGCTTCTTATGTCGTCTACCGAATTATTAGAGGCAGCATCCAGCTCAAAAATGTTAAAGGCAAAATCTTCGTCCTCCCTTTCTGAACCATCCTGGTTAATTTGCTTTGCCAGGATACGGGCACAGGTAGTTTTGCCCACTCCTCTTGGGCCGCAGAACAACAGCGCTTGTGCCAGATGATTATTATCAATGGCATTTTGCAAGGTATTGGTAATGGCTTGCTGGCCTACCACATCTTTAAACGTCTGAGGGCGGTATTTTCTGGCCGATACTATAAATGGTTCCACAATACCCAAGCTTTTTTGTTAAACGACTTGATCAATACAAATATAGAAATCACTCATTATTATCTTTTTTATTTACCCCCTTTTAATCCTTTTTTATTAACAATTGCGTTCCCGCTATTCGGTGCTTTAACGTACCTTTGCAGTTAGCAGGTCACCTTATCGCCTTGCAGTGTTTATGCTGCGGGGAGGAAAGTCCGGACACCTCAGTGCGGTATAGCGGGTAACTCCCGTCGCCCTGGGGCATCATGCCACAGGGTAGGACTAGTGCAACAGAAAGCAAGTACAGGTAATGCTGTAGTGAAATCAGGTAAACTCTATACGGTGAAACGCCATGTATATCAACTTTTGAGGGCGGCACGTTCTAGTTGAAGGGTAGGCGGATAGAGCTTTTGGGTAACCAATGGCCCAGATAAATGATAAGGACCTTATATGACCTCATATAGGGCACAGAATCCGGCTTATGACCTGCTTTTTAATAAAATCCGAACTTTGCGAGCAAAGCCTCGTAAAGTTTGCTGGTTGAATTATCCCGAATTGTCTAGGGATCTTTTTTTAAGGAAAGGTTTTGCAAATCAACTGACATTTTCAACAAAAATGCCTGAGCGAATTAATTCTCAAAGAAACTAAAAACACTTCCTCCGTATTTTCGAGAACTTGCCAAATTGTCCAAACCCGAAAGCTTTGAATGTTTAGAGTGCTCAATGATCAAAACACCATTTTCCAAAAGCATATTCCGCCTAAAAACTACTTCATGAATTTTGGCAAACTCCTCATCCGAAAAATGATATGGTGGATCCGCGAAGATGACGTGAAACTTTAAGGATGTTTTTTCCAGGAATTTGAGAACCTCACTTTTTATGGCCTCTATAGCGAAATGCAGATCGGTAGCTGTCTTATTAATAAACTTAATGCAACGGTAGTCTTGGTCCACAGCGACAATTTGCGACGTGCCTCGTGAAGCGAATTCAAAACTTATATTTCCGCTACCCGCGTACAAATCTAAAACACGGATATCCTCAAAAAAATAGTCGTTGTTTAGGATATTGAAAAGCGCTTCCTTGGCCATATCTGTCGTTGGCCTTATTGGCAGCCCTTTCGGGGCGATAAGCCTTTTCCCTTTATATTTTCCGGAAATTATTCGCATTAAAGCGCGTTAAGGACAGTGAAATCTATGACCTCTTCGTCAGCGGAATTCTCGTAATTCGCATTAGAGGGTACAAAAATAGAGAGATGCTGAACGTATTCGTAGCAAAGCGAGTAAATTTCGTCTCCCTCCTCTATATTTCCAAAAAGACGAAGTTTAACTGTTCCCGGATCCAGATTTAATTGTTCTAGGGTAAACAATAGGTAGTAAAGGAAGTCTTCTTTGGTATTGAAATCAAAACTGTTGTAATACAGTAGTTTTTTTTGAGCGATAACAGCCAGATCCATTTGCTTTTCACCAAGGTGTAAATAGCAAATTGGCTCTTTACCATTATTGTGTGAATTTAGTAAGGTTTGAACCATTACGGTTCCGTTGTGCATAAATTCAAACTCACCGAAAAGGTCATAGATATAGTTATTAATGTTCACAAAGGGGACATAGACATTTACCATATCGTAATTGGCAATCTCATCGTATTCGATAAGGTCGTTTGCAAGGATCTTAGCATTGAACTTAAGATAGTTGGCCAGGTCATCCTCCTGAAAAAGAGCCTTAGGCACCAGACTAAATAAATGGTTTCTGTGAATTACTACTACTTCAGAAAAGGAATAATCGGTGATACCGTATTCCCTGAAAAAATCCTTCAGCTCTTTTTGAACTTCATAAGGAGACAACTCTTTTCCAAAACTGAGATTTTGACCTAGGGTAATGGTATTACCAATGGTATCCAGTATGCAAAAAGAAAGTCCATTCAAGCTTACCTGAATGGACAATTTATGATAATTTTCTAACGGTTGATCCCCGCTATTATTGTTCTCCTTTTTTGTCATAGATTGGAGGCCAGTTTCCACTGGTGCTTACTTCCGAAAGTGACCCTACACTAATACTGCTTCCATTCACCTCTTCTACACTGATCTGAGCGTTTTCTCTGGATACAAGGTCTTTGGGCTGGTCGTAAAGCACGACAGTTTTGTCCACTTTGGCTTCAAAAACGGGTGTTCTGTACCCTCCTTTGTCAACCACATCAGACTTCATCGTAAAAGTCTCGCCTCCCTGAGCAAAGGGAACATTCATTATGCTCTTGTAGCGATCATCATTTTTGAACAAAGAATCTTTTACCGAAACAAAACCTAAGGTGTCTATGATGGTAACCTCTTTTAACAAATCAATTTGATAGGTTTCATCGAACTGCATGTATGAGGAATCTCTTCGTTGGGTAATAGTGTATTGGGCAGTATCAACAAAACGTACCAAAGACTTAAAGTCATTGGCATATTTGCCGGTTACCGTCTTATGGGCTTCCTGTGCATTTCTGATGTCCTTGAGTTTGGCGATCACCTGAGAGAATCGTTCCTCTTTTACCTTTTTGAACTCAATAGGACCGGTAACAGATCGGTAAATCATGTATCCCAGAACAACGCAGAGTATCCAAAGTACAATTTGAAGTATGGTTTTCATTTTCTTCCTTGTGTTAATTAGATTTAGTGGTTAACACAAATCTACAATTTTTTTGGAAACTGCCTAATATTTTATCTGCGGATTTCAGACAGTACCCGGGCCATCCTATCACCGTGTTTTATAGCCTTTCAGAAAGTCAGTCTGTTTTGTAATAATATTTTTCACCACCATTTGTGTGGTTTGTGAAAATGGGTTTCATATTGTATTTTTTTAATTTTTGTTCTTTCTCAAAGACAGGCTTAAAATCCTGATTATCTTTGAAGTCCATGAAGACCCTTTCGCCAACCTCTTTTTTTAAAATCCTAAAGGAAAAATTTCCCCATCAGCCTACCGCCAAACAAGCGGTTGCCTTACAAAGACTTTCTAACTTCCTGCTTTCCGATGAAAAAGATGCCCTGTTTTTACTGAAAGGATTCGCCGGAACCGGAAAGACTACTATTGTGGGAGATCTCGTCACCAACCTTTGGAAAACAGGTATGAAGGCAGTATTGATGGCCCCTACAGGCAGGGCTGCTAAGGTAATGTCTAGCTATTCTGGGACCCAGGCATTTACCATTCACAGAAAAATTTACTTTCCAAAAAAGGAACGAGGCGGAGGAGTAAAGTTTGTGCTAGCTCCTAACAAGCATAGGAAAACGGTCTTTATTGTGGATGAAGCTTCCATGATTCCCGATACGCCAACAGATTCTAAACTTTTTGAGAATGGCTCACTCCTAGACGACCTGCTGCAATACGTGTATTCCGGGCATAATTGTAAGCTGATATTAATTGGTGACACTGCACAGCTTCCACCTGTTCGTCTTGATTTGAGTCCGGCTTTAGATGCTGAAAGGTTGTCGATAAATTATGCGAAAGAGGTAAAAAAAATGGAACTAGACGAGGTGGTGAGGCAGGCCGAAGATTCTGGAATTCTTAGCAATGCTACGCTTTTAAGGCAGCAACTTCAATCTCATTTTTTTGACGAATTCAAATTTGATATTGCCAATTTTAAAGATATTATCAGACTTACCGATGGTTATGAAATTCAAGATGCGATAGACCAGTCTTACCGTGAGAATGGGAGGGAAGAAACGGTGTTTATCGTGCGTTCTAATAAGCGGGCCAATCTTTATAACGAGAACATCCGGCAACGTATTCTTTATCTGGAAAATGAGTTGGCGGTTGGAGATTATATGATGGTTGTAAAAAACAATTATTTCTGGCTAAAGCCAGAGTCAGAAGCCGGTTTTATTGCCAATGGAGACATTATAGAAGTGCTGGAGATTTTTGCCTTAAAAGAACTATACGGGTTTAAATTCGCTGAGGTTAAGGTTCAAATGGTAGACTATCCCAAGCAGAAACCTTTTGAAACTGTTTTACTGTTAGATACCATACGTTCAGAGACCCCATCACTTTCTTATGAAGATGGAAACCGATTGTATCAGGAAGTACAACAGGATTACGCCCATGAAAAGTCGAAATACAAGCGATTTCTCGGCGTAAAAAACAATAAATATTTCAATGCACTACAGGTCAAATTTTCTTACGCCATTACCTGCCACAAATCCCAGGGAGGGCAATGGAATACGGTTTTCGTAGAACAACCCTACCTCCCCAATGGCGTGGACAGGGAATACCTTAGATGGCTCTATACCGCAATAACCCGGGCTGAGAAAAAAGTCTTTTTGATTGGTTTTAAAAGTGATTTTTTTGTGAGCATGGAATAGCCTATTTTAGTAAAAATAGCACAAGCATGACTTCCGAAACAATTATTAGCATTTTTCTTGGCATAGGGCTAGCGGCCTCCGTTGGTTTTCGGGTATTTTTACCGCTATTTGCATTGAGCCTTGCAGCCTATTTTGGCGTTTGGGATTTGAATCCCAGTTGGGAATGGATCGGCAGTTTGGCTGCGGTTATTACCTTAGGGGTGGCAACAGCAGTAGAAGTATTCGCTTATTTTATTCCATGGGTAGACAATGTATTGGATAGTATGGCCATACCTTTAGCAGCCATAGCAGGTACGGCAGTGATGGTTTCGACCGTTGCAAACCTGGACCCTGTGGTCACCTGGTCTCTTGCCATAATCGCGGGAGGCGGAACTGCTACAGCCATCAAGGGAGCCTCTGCCACGAGCAGACTTACTTCTACCGCTACGACAGGCGGACTGGGAAATCCTGCAGTATCTGCGGTGGAAACAGTAGCGGCTACGGCCGTATCTACTGCTTCTATTTTTGCACCAATTGTCGCCGTAATTTTGGTAATCATCATTTTGATTATCATCTTTGCAATCTATAGGAAATTGCGACCAAGAAGGACCTAAAATAATATATCCCCGTACGAGCATTATGAAAATTATCGCCATGATACCTGCGCGCTATGCCGCTTCCAGATTTCCAGGAAAGCTCATGCAAGATTTAGCTGGCAAGCCTGTGATCTTACGCACTTATGAGGCAGCGGTAAACACCGGACTTTTTGATGAAGTATACGTGGTTACAGACAGTAGCATAATTTACGATACTATAAATGATGCGGGCGGAATGGCCTTGATGAGTCATGAGGAACATGAGACGGGTAGCGACAGAATTGCCGAGGCAGTTGAAGAGATAGAGGCAGATATAGTTGTCAATGTGCAGGGAGATGAACCTTTTACAGACCGCAAAAGCCTTGAAGGCGTTTTAGAGGTTTTTAAGGACGATCCTGATGAAGAAATTGACCTGGCGTCACTAATGACCAGGATTTCAGATGCGGAGGAAGTTAATAATCCTAATACGGTAAAAGTAATTGTAGATCATAGGAATTTCGCTTTATACTTTTCCCGTGCTGCTATCCCATTTCCCAGGGCTACCGAGGAGCAGATCCCCTATTACAAACACAAAGGTATTTACGCTTTTAGAAAAAGCGCTTTGCTAGATTTCAAAAGATTATCCATACAACCGCTGGAGGCAGCAGAAAAAATTGAGGCAATACGATATCTGGAATATGGAAAAAAAATTAAGATGGTCGAGACAGAAGTAAGCGGCATAGAAATTGATACTCCTGAAGACCTGGAAAGGGCAAAAGAGGCATGGACATAGATTTCAAGAATATAAAGGTTATCGGTTTCGACGCGGACGATACGCTGTGGGTCAACGAAACCTATTTTAGGCAAGCCGAGGAGAAGTTTGCCGAATTGCTGGAAAATTATGAAACCAAGAACAAAGTAGATCAGGAGTTGTTTCTAATGGAAATGAAGAACCTGGAGTTGTACGGCTATGGCGTCAAGGGTTTTGTATTGTCTATGATAGAATCTGCACTCGAGTTATCGAATAATAATGTTAAGCAGACAACCATCATAGACATTCTGAATCTTGGAAAAGGAATGATTGCCCGGTCAGTTGAACTTCTACATGGTGTTGAAGAAGTTTTGCAGAAGTTGCAAGACAAATACCGTTTGATCGTACTGACCAAAGGCGATTTGTTAGATCAGGAACGCAAGCTGGAAAAATCGGGTCTTACCAGGTATTTTCATCATGTTGAAGTCTTGAGCGAGAAAAAGGAAGAGAACTATCAGAATTTGTTAGATCATCTTGAAATCCCGATAAAGGAGTTTTTGATGGTCGGAAATTCACTGAAATCAGATGTTTTGCCCATCATTAATTTGGGTGCACAGGCTATTCATGTTCCTTTTCATACCACCTGGGCGCATGAAGAAGTACCAATAGAAGAACAAACAAACAATCATCTTACCGTTGGTAAGATCACAGATATCCTTAAGTATTTGAAGTAATACTTTAAGGCTAATAAAGAAATGGATTTGCAGTACACATCACAAGAAAAAAAATTAAAGTACAGGAATTTTCCCATGGTGCCCAGGGTAGTCTTTGGACAGGGAAGTTTTGATCAATTGGGAGAAATACTTATGCCCCGGCGCAAAAGTTCTGATGCTCCAATGATTTACCTTATTGACGATGTTTTTGAAGGAACCTCCTTTGAAAGTAGGATACCTTTAATCTTTAATGATCAAATTATCTATATCTCCTCGGAAGAAGAGCCTAAGACTACACAGGTAGACAGCTTGGTTGCAAAGATATTAGCCGATTTTTCAGAATTACCTTCCGGTATTATTGGAATAGGAGGTGGAACTTTATTAGATCTTGCAAAGGCCGTTTCCATTATGCTTACCAACAAGGGTAGCTCCGCCGAGTATCAGGGTTGGGACTTGGTTCACAAGGCTTCCGTTTATCACGTTGGCGTCCCTACTATAAGTGGAACCGGAGCCGAAGTATCCAGGACTACGGTGCTATTGGGCCCCCAAAAAAAACTCGGTATCAATTCAGATTATACGACATTTGACCAGGTTATTTTAGATCCCGATCTTATATTGGGTGTACCTAAGGATCAATGGTTCTATACGGGAATGGACTGTTTTATCCATTGCATTGAATCGCTGAAAGGCACCTATTTGAATGCCTTTAGTCAGAGTTACGGGGAGAAAGCCCTGGAACTTTGCAAAGAGGTTTTTCTTGGCGATCTCAGCGAAGAGGAATCCAGAGATAAACTTATGATGGCTTCCTGGCACGGTGGGATGAGTATTGCCTATTCGCAAGTAGGCGTCGCGCATGCTATGAGTTATGGCCTGTCTTATGTTCTCGGTGTAAAACACGGCATAGGAAATTGCATGGTATTTCAACACCTGGAGGAATTTTACCCAGAAGGTGTAGTTTTGTTCCGTAAGATGATGGCCAAAAATGAGATTGAACTTCCGGCAGGAGTGTGTAGTAATTTATGTGAAAGTGAGTTCGATACGATGATTGAAGTTGCCTTAAGTATGCATCCGCTTTGGGAAAACGCCCTAGGCAAAGATTGGCGAAGCAAGATAAGCACCGAAAAGTTAAGATCAATTTATAATAAGATCTAAACAGGTTTTTTAATCAGTTCTATCGATTTGTCTGCCGAAGCTTGCGAATTCGAAGTTCAGTTCAATATTCTGAATTACCCTTTAACTTCGCATAAACAATTCTATAAGAAAGAGCGTAATGCACAGTATAGCCAAATTTATTTACTTCAAGCTTCTTGGTTGGCAGATGTCCGGGGATTTCCCTGAGCTTGATAAATGTGTGGTCATTGTAGTGCCACATACACATTGGCACGACTTCTTTCTAGGCGTTTTAGTTCGAAGGATAATCAATAAGAATATAAATTTCATCGCTAAAAAAAGTCTCTTCAACCCCCCTTTTGGCTGGTATTTCAAGTGGATGGGAGGTGCACCCATAGATCGAAGCAAGAGTAGTGATAAGGTTGCGGCCATCGCTGAGATCTTTAAGGAGCGCAAGCAGTTTCGATTGGCTTTGGCCCCAGAAGGTACAAGGAAAAAAGTAGATCAATGGAAAACAGGCTTCTACTATATTGCAAAGGCAGCGAATGTACCTATTGTAATGGTAGCCTTCGATTTTGGGAAGAAGCTGGTAAAGATCTCTGGGGTGCATTGGACTACTGAAGACAAAGAGACTGATTTTAAAGTATACCATAAATTCTATGAGGGAGTGATAGGAAGGGTGCCAGAATATAGTTTTGGAGCTTAGGGGGTTATTTAATGACGCTTGTTCATAGATTTTGGCTAATTGCAATAAAGTTACAGTAGGTTCACTTAACTTATAATGGGGCGGGGTTTAGAACCCCAAAACTTAAAACTCTCTTTTTCCATTCAATGCTTCTCCTTTAAACCTAAAGGTATAAAACCCTGTACCTAGGGCATCTGGCATCCATCAACATTCAACTTTTCGGCGCTATCGAACCAAAACAGATGTCCCCATTTTATGCCGTTTATCGATAATAAGATGGAATTAATGGAGTGAAATAACAGAATTTGTTAAAATTTAACTATTTTCACCCCGCAACCCCACATTGCGATACATTCTAATTCCCCCTGCAAACTCAAAATCGGTCGATTTTGATTTTTCATTGTATTTCCATGTGAAGCTGTACCCCCTCTTCGCCTGTCTTTCCCTTAGGTTATGGTTATAACCTAAAGCCAACATTATATGAAAAAAACTACTTCGAGAAGAACCTTTCTGGGAAATTCTCTGATGGCTACCGCTGGTTTGGCATACCTTTCTTCCGCAACTTCTTTAAAAGCATTTTCTGGTGATGACAGCCCTTTTAAGGGCTACAATCCCTTTGCAGATGCGAAAACGGATTTGAGGGAATACCCCTTCGGTGAACATCTGGAAGTCTTTGGAAAGATTTACGATGCTTCAGGTGAGAAACCCTTACCTAATGCAAAGGTTGAGGTTTGGCATTTGAGCCCGAATTCTGAAAAATTTAGACATAGGGCAAAGCTCACTACCAATGAGAATGGGGAGTATCATTTTGTAACCGATAAGCCCAACCGCGAATTAGGGAAACATTACAAAGTATTCTTTAGAGTCTCACAGGACGGAGAAACCTATTTTACAGAGCTTTCATTTAATAATACTCAGGCGTTCATTTCAAGTAAACATTGGGAAAAGAATAACCAATTAGGAGAGGACCGGCTTTTTCCAACCAAAACTTCTTTTTTAAATCATTCAAAGATTCAATTCAATATCGCTATAAACACTATTTAAACTAATCAACTATGGAACCATTTATAGGACAAATTATCATGTTTGGAGGCAATTTTGCCCCAAGAGGCTGGGCTTTATGTGACGGACAACTGCTCAGCATTGCCGAGAATTCTGCTTTATTTTCAATTCTAGGCACCACTTACGGCGGGGACGGTCGTACTACTTTCGGTTTGCCTGACCTTCGCGGCAGAGTAGCACTTCACGAAGGCTCCGGTCCTGGACTTAGCCCAAGACCTCTTGGCTCTTCAGGTGGCTCAGAAACCAACACGCTTAGCATCAATCAATTGCCTTCACACAATCATCAGGTGGCCTTGCCAGTAAAGGAAGAAGGAGATACGGACAATCCAGCAGGAAATTCGATTGCAGGAGACGGCACCAATGCTTTTGGCACTACTACAGATGGAATTTTGGGGGCAACCGCTACGGGTAACACTGGTGGAGGGCAGTCTGTGAATAATATGCCTCCTTATCGAGTGGTGAATTACATTATCGCATTGGTAGGTCTTTTTCCTTCCAGGAACTAGGTTCAAGGAAGTTGTTTCTAAACCCCACCAACTAAAAGAAAGCCAATATGAAAAAAATTACGCTGCTGCTGGCCCTGGCGCTATGCAGTCTTTATACATACAGTCAAACTACCCTCCAAGCCGGAGACATCGCCTTTTTGGGGAGTAATGTGCAAGGAGCAACCAATAGCGACGATATGTTCGCTTTTGTATTGCTCAAGGATATCGAGTCTGGGACACAGATCATTTTTACAGATCGCGGCTGGGATAATACCGCCAGTGCATTTACCAACTTTAATGGTGATGGCGAATTTACATGGACCGCTTCCGGGGCCATGTCTGCCGGTGACATAGTCACCTTAGATTTAGGACCGCTCTTTCCAGCAGCCTATGCGCTGATTGGAGATCAACTCTTTGCCATCCAGGGCAGTATTGCAAGCCCAACTTTTATAGCAGGCTTACAGTTTAATGAAGTAGCAGGCGGAGGAACCGATGGCGACTGGGATGGCGTAGCAGATACCAATTCTACTTCTCAATTACCTCCGGGGCTTACCACGGGAGATACCGCGGTTAGACTCATAACGGCTGGGGGCTTAGAACAAAACAATTGGCAGTTTAGTTGCGACCTGGCAGGCGGAAGCCCGGTTTCGGGTACTCCAAGCGGCATAAGAGCAGTACTCCATAACAGAGCAAACTGGAACAGCAGCGATACCATGGCTTTCGATCCTGTTGCGAATGCAGGTTGTTCAGTAACCATCCAGCCAGCAGAAACTCTAGTGGAATTAAGTGGCGGTGTTTTGACCATAGAAGATATTAACGGTGGTATTTCTAATGATGTCATAATTATTGGAAATGATGGGGTTACACTTACTCTAGGAAGCCTCACAAGTCCTGTTGCCGTTAGTGGCGGACCTATTTTACAAGATCCGACAACTGTAACTGTTGCCTTGGCCGACATAACTGCCGGTATCGTTATTAATGCCGAAGGAGGCAGTGATCAGGTCATAATAGGAGGTGCAATAACACTACCAAGCGGGTCCTTCACCGTAAATGATGCGGAGTTCTATACCCAGAATGTTGATTTAAATGTAGATGGTGATATAGTTATCAATTGTAATAATACGATTCAACTTAACGCTGCTAACATTATAAGTGCCAATGGAAATATTTCCCTAACTGCCGATTTGAATGGCAACAATAACGGAAATATCGGCGCGTCAGGTTTTTGTGATATTATAGCTTCAGGTACTGTTTCACTAAGTGTTGGTGGGGGTGTTGCCAGTAGGTTAACCTCAACAACTCCTGTTACTGTTTTAAGAGTAGAGGCGGGAAGTGGAGAACTAGTTGTTCCTGAGACCGCCTTTACACAGGTAAATGCTAATCTAACCTTGGCGGCCTCAGATATTTCGATTCCGAGCCCGCTGGAATCAACTCTCTTGAGTTTTGTAAACAATCAGGTAGATGCTACAGCATTTGGGGTGGCTTCAGAAGATGCAAGTGCAGATACCTTCGAAATTACGGATGCCGATATTGCCAATATTACTTCTTCTTCCATTGGCCTTTTAGCTACCGGAAATGCTGCCAACACTTCAACAATGACCATAGAGTCTGTTAATCTTGGAACAACTGACTTTACAATGACTAACGGGAATGGAGGCACGGCCGGACCTATAAGTTTCCTAGGAAGTTCTAGCTTTGGCAAGCTGGAGGCTTTTTCCACTAACGGAATGTCACAGACGGGTGGGATTACGGTAAATGGAAATACGAACTTCGCCAATGTTGCTCCCATTCCAACCGGAAATGTGGTTCTTGACAATCCTGGGAATGATTTTATGGGATCGGTTAGTATGGACCTCCCAGGGCAAGAATTGACCCTGGTAGATAGCAATACTCTACTTCTTGGGAATCTAACTTTAGATGAATTTAGTCTGACAACCGGTGGAGACATCGCACTCAACGGAACTACCATAAACAAGAATGGTAGCGGAAACAGCTCAGTAAATACAACCGGCAATGCATTTAGCGGTACGGGCACCATCAACCAGAACGCAGGAAATATCCTAATCAATTCTCAGCCCTTAAATTTAACGAATATTGCGTATAGTGGAGCCGCCGGAACTACGACGGATGTGAGCATTAGCTCTACAACCCTTAGCAACGGAGATACTTTTGGAACGCTAAATTCTACGGGGAACCTGATAATTCCAGATAACGCTACTATTAATGTAGAACTAATACAACTTTTTGATTCAGGAGCCGTTACCGGTTTCCTTATTGGTGGCGCCAATTCGGCAGTCAATGGAGCTGTACATGCAGTAGAAGGTGTGATCTTTCCTGGAGACAACAACACAGACTTTCTTACAGTTGGTGATACTGAAATAAGTAATGGTACCCTGGAACTAAATATTAACGGACCAACTGCTGGTACTGATCATGATCAACTTATCGTCAATGGCACGGTAACCCTTGGAGGTTTTAACTTCTTTGGAGGAGGCTATGCCAATGACCCCGCAGACGAAATAATAATCATCAATAACGACGGGAACGACCCTGTTGTGGGAACTTTTAACGGCCTGCCAGAAAGTAGTGCTGTGAATTTTGGAGCTTTTAGTGGGTTTATCACCTATATGGGTGGTGATGGTAATGACGTTAGCCTTGTTGGGACCCCTACGCAACCTAGTTTGCTTAGTATGACCCCAATGGACGATGCGATCGATGTACCCCTGAACACCACTCTGGTTTTAAATTTTGACCAACCCGTACAGGGAGGTTCAGGATTTATGTTTATCAAACCAACTGCTGGCGGCACTTCTCTGGGCATCCAGGGTACGGGATCTCAGGTAGCTATAAGTGGTTCACAGGTGACCATTACACCTCAGTCTAACCTAAACCCTAACACTGCTTATCATGTAGAAATTAATCCTGATACTTTCCAAAGTCTTTCAGGAGTAAGTTTTCCAGGCTTTATAGACCAGACAACCTGGAATTTTTCAACGATCACTACCACAGATATGAGCCCACCTATGGTGCTATCCCTTAATCCTCCTGATGATGCTACAAATGTTCCTATAGATTCAGATTTTGTCATCAATTTTGATGAGGACGTTCAGGTAAATGGAGGCTTTATACAGGTATTTGAGGTAGGAAGTCCAACACCTTTTACACAAGTTTTTTCTGGTAGTGGTGACGTAGTGATTAATGGAAGTATGGTAACAATAGACTTCCCTATTGATCTGCTCAATGATACTGAATACAGGATACAGGTACCCTCCAATGCCTTTGAAGATCTGGTAGGAAATGATTTTGCTGGCTTGCTTGGAAACGACTGGACGTTCACCACAGCCTCTCCAACAGCACCTGTGCCCGATGTAGTAGGTTTGAGTCAAGCCCTCGCAGAAAGTACCATCATGGGCGCCGGCTTCATGGTTGGCGCGATAACAACGGCTAATAGTAATACCGTACCCGCAGGAGATGTGATCAGCCAGAACCCAACAGGAGGCAGCTTGGCGGCTCCAGGATCTGCGGTAGATCTTTTAGTCTCCTTAGGACCTGCAGACAGTTCCCCGCCATTGATAAGCGCATTTGATCCTGCAGATGATTCTATAGATGTTCCGGTAGATATGAGCCTAATGGTAACCTTCAATGAAAACGTTCAATTAGGTAGTTCGGGGAGTCTGTTTTTGAGACTGTCTTCAGATGATACTATTGTAGAAACCTTTGATGTGGCTACTCCTATGCAACTTTCTATTAGTGGTGACAAACTTACTATTGATCCAACCAATGATCTGGATTTAGATACGGAATACTACCTAACAATTGATAATGGGGCTATTGAAGACTTGGCCGGAAACTCATATCAGGGTTTCTCTGGAACCACCGTATGGAGTTTTATGACGGTAGGGCCGGATTGCATGGTGACAATAGATACTCAGCCAATGGATGTTGAACTATGCGACGGAGGAAGTCCTTCGTTTACAGTCGTAGCCTCAGGAACGGGAACCTTATCTTATCAATGGTTCCTTAATTTTCAGGGAACCAATACGTTTAATCCAATTCCAACGGAGCAAGCTGCGACACTAAACTTAAATGGCGTTAGCACCTTTGCAAATGCTAATCAATATAGGGTAGTGGTGACTTCAGATAACGGAACACCTGGTACTCCTGGAGATGACTGTGAAGTCACCAGCGATATTGCTACGTTAACTGTTAACCCACTACCAATAGTAACCTTTACAGCACCTGCAGATATTTCTATTGATGCTGGAGTTCAGGCCGGCCTTGGAGGAGGTACGCCTGTAGGAGGAGTATATACCGGTCCTGGCGTGACTGACGATGGTAATGGTATGACCTATAGCTTTGATCCTGCTGCTGCGGGGGTTGGAGTACATACTTTGACCTATACCTTCATTGATGGGAATGGCTGTGAGAATTCAGCTAGCGATGATATTGAAGTCATCGGACTGTCAAGCATTACGGTGGTAAAAATGGTTACTGGTCCTGGAGCAGATCCCGATCAACAGTTCAAGTTCTTCTTTAATAGTTCTATTGGCGGACTTCTAGGTAACTTCTATTTAAGTCAGAGTGGTATAGGTTCACCTGAGCCCGAAGGAGGAACATTTGATGTGCCAGGAGGTAACTTGTTCCAGTTGGTAGAACAGGATCTCCCTGAAGGTTATGACGTAAGTGATATCCAATTCTCCAGCGCCAATGGTAATTCAAATGTTACGGTATTGGATATTCCAGGGAATGAAATCCAATTTATCATCGCAGATGGTGATGATGTTACGGTAACTTTTGTGAACGAGTTCACGCCACCTGTAGTGCCACTTTCTGTAACCAACTTTGTATTGGTCAATGCAGATAACAATACGGATATCATGTCTATTACCGATGGCGCTTCAATAGATTTAAGCACGTTACCAACGGCCAACTTGAATATCAGGGCAGAGACCACGGATGATGTAGAGAGTGTGTTCCTTCAGTTAAGCGGAACACAGATCAAGAATATGACGGAAAACGTGGCACCTTATGCGCTCTTTGGAGATAACGCCGGTAACTACGCAGCAAATAACTTTGCGGTAGGCAGCTATGGCCTTATGGCCACACCTTTTAGTACTGACAATCAGGGCGGCACGACGGGTACACCGCTGATGGTAAACTTTGAGTTTACCAGTCCGGTAGGCGATAGCCCATTAATTCTGCTTAATGCAGATACCGATGTCCCACTCTTTAACCTTACAGACGGTTTGGTGATCAATAAGATGAATACGGGTAATATTCCTTTCGGGGTAATATTTAATCCCGACTTAAATCCGGGTAGAGTCAAATTCACCCTTACAGGGCCTATAAATGAAATGAGGACCGAAGGCCCAAATCCACCGTATTCACTCTTTGGTGATATTGGGGTGAACATTCAGGGGATGCAATTCCCTGTCGGAGACTATATGCTAGTGGCTAATCCGAAGAACGGGCCAACGGTTACCGTAAACTTTGAGGTAATCGACGAGGATCCGCTATGTGCAGGTTTTGATGCCTTTATCGACGATACAACAGATCCAAGTACATGTGGAGGTAGTGATGGAAGCATTGTAGTTGGAGTGGTTAATGGCAATCCGCCAGTATCTATTGAACTAGTTGGAATATCCGGACCTGGTGGAGCAAGTACTTTTACCAACTTGGCAGCAGGAACCTATACGATTATAGTAACAGATGATAGCCTTTGTTCTGAAACATTAGAGGTTACCTTAAGTGATCCCCCGCCGCCGGTGGTGACCTTAGATCCATTTGCAGATGTTTTAGATACAGATGCCGCCTTTGCCTTAACCGGAGGCTCACCAGCAGGTGGAGATTATGGTGGTCCTGGTGTAAGTGGAGGTATGTTCGACCCTCAGGCAGTAGGTCCTGGCGATTATGAAATCACCTACTCCTATACAGATCCAAGTACAAATTGTGAGGGCAGTGCATCTCAGAATATCACGGTGATCAATACAGATGTCTTAAGAATTATCAATTTTGAACTGATAGATGCCGATGCCGATGTGGTACTGTTTGAAATCACTGATGGAATGATCATAGATTTTGCAGGGCTACCTACTAACAACTTGAATATTCAGGCCAATGCTACCAACGATGTTGAAAGTGTGGTTCTGATGCTTAGCGGTCAGCAAAGCAATACCAGAACGGAGAATGTAAGCCCCTATGCCTTATATGGCGATGTGGCTCCTAACTATTTTGGTAATGTATTTACGACAGGAGAATACAGTCTCACAGCTACTCCATTTGCGGGTAATAATGGCAATGGAATGGAGGGTACGGCACTTACAGTAAACTTTGAATTTGTCAATACACTCCTGCTTAGCAGGGAAGCCGCGCTAAATGGTTTAAGCATTTTCCCAAATCCTGCAGACAGGGAAGTTACGGCAAGCTTTGAAGTTCCGGCAGAGATTATAGAAATCGCAGTCTTTGATATGCATGGAAGACTTGTACAGAGTTTTGAAGCTGCTGTACAAGCCAGCGGAAAAGATTATCCCTTTAATGTTGCGCAATTGCAATCAGGCAGTTACGTAGTGCGGATGACCGATGCCAGAGGCTTTGTGTTCCAAAAACAATTGATTGTAAAACGTTGATATAAATATTCCAAACTTTCCATAAATTCAGAGTCCTCCCTAGCTCAAAGAGCGAAGGAGGGCTTTTTTATTGAATTAAGAATGTAAAATTTTTTGTATTTAACAACATTGAACTTTTAACTCAATCCTGCAAGTAAATTACAGTGATTACGATTAACTTGTTCTGGGGTGGGGTTTAGAACCCCTTCAGAGAATATATTTTCAATTCGAAGGATGATCACACATCCTGCCTGGCACATTCCACCCTATTTATCAACAAATCATCTCTTTGCAATATTTTTTCAGGCTTAGGGCTTAAACTGCCAAAGTTTTAAAGCTTTTACCATGAAAAATACAAGAAGATCTAGAATACTGATACTGACACTGCTCTGTTTCGCTTACACACTTAGTACCTACAGTGCTACATTAAACCCTAAAACCGTAACCTCTGCTTCGACATCCGTTGCTGAGAAAAATTCCGCACAAAATGTAGAAGTTAATCTCCTCATTACGGAAATTATGTTTAACCCAGCCAGCCCGGAAAATGATTGGGAATGGATAGAACTCTATAATGCGGGAAACCAGATGGTTGATCTTAGCGGCTTTGTAATTGACGATAACAATAGCACAGCACATACGGTTTCAAACATTGCTGCTGGGGTCGTTGCTCCGGGTGCCATGGCAGTACTTTATAATGCGGATGATATTACCGCAGAGGATTTTGCCATGGCCTGGGGTAGCGGAATTAATCTTGTGGCGGTAACCAATTGGTCTGTTATGGGACTAAATAACAGTACGGATACCATTGGTTTATGGCAGAACTATGAAGCCTATAACGGAGATCATGTAACACATACTAATGCCTTAATATCCGTCTCTTATCCTGATATTGACGACAATGCTGGTTCTGTATTTCTGAAGAACTTGCAAGACCTAAGTAGTTTTCAGTTAAGTACACTAGAGCTTATAGACGCGCTTGGCGGTACTGCTTATAAGAGTTTGGCTCTGGCCGGTAACAGCGGTGAGGATGTGGGTTCTCCAGGAAACTTGAGTGCAATGCCTCCAGAGGCACTTGAAATTCTGGAGTTTGTTCTCGTAGATGCAAACACAGGGGCCGAAATCATGCCTATTACAGAAAACACAACAATTAATCTTTCCAATCTATCTATTGAAAATTTTAGTATTAAGGCAATTGCATCGGAAGACACCGAAAGTGTTTTTTTTGAATTAAATGGAGAACGAAATTTCAAAAGAACCGAAAATATAATCCCCTATGCGCTTTTTGGCGATAAGGCCGGAAAGTACAACGGAAAGGCCTTTAAACCGGGAAATTACATCCTTAGTGCTACGCCGTTTTCAGAAGATCGTTTAGGAGGAGTTCAGGGTCGGTCCTTAAACATAAGCTTTGAGCTTACCATTGATCTTTCTATTGATTCCTTTGTTCTTGTCGATGCAGATAACAACAGCGATATTATGACCATATCCGATGGCATGACAATAGAAAGTTCTAAACTTCCAACCCAGAACCTGAATATTAGAGCAGCATCCAGTGCTGGTACTGAGAGTGTTCAATTTGTGCTTTCTGGCAGCCAGAAAACCGAACGAACCGAGAACAAATCTCCGTATGCGTTATTTGGCGACCGTTCTGGTGAATTTTTTACTGGAAAGCTCTCAAACGGTAGTTATTCCCTTCTAGCCATCCCATACCCAAAGAACGGGCTAAAAGGAAAAGCGGGAAGCGCTTTGACCATTAATTTTGAAATGCTTGATGCTACCGTGTTTTTCAAAGCGGAACCCAAAAACCAACTGAAGATATACCCCAATCCCGCTAAGGTTGAAGTTAGCGTAAGTTTTGACCCTCCTGTGGCGATACAAAAATTGGCCCTCTTCGATATTTATGGCAGACAACTAAAAAGGTATCCGGCCGGGGATGTAAAAAGTGGAAATGAATACCGTTTATATGTCGGTGATTTACCTGAAGGTATATACTTCATTTGTATCGAGGATAACAACGGAATTCAGCTGAAAAAAGAACTGATTCTTGATTGAGGGTATTGTCTATAAAAAAAATGAAAAAAGACCATTTTTGGCCTTTCCTGTAAGAACAAATTCACTTCAAGAGTGCCATTTTGAGGGATAATTAGACAATTCTGAGTAGGATAAATAAGCGTTTGTCTGACTTATAATCCTAGGCAGCTGAGTTGGCAAAATGTTAGTCATATTTAAAGCTAAAGTTAATAATCCGGGAAGTTACTTTTCCCAAAAAAAGTCATTGAAAATAGAGTGTCACTCATCCGAATTTTAGTGCTTTTTATCGAAATCTCATGCACTTCATCCGATATTATCGATTATTATCCCAATCTTTATTTTGATCAAAAAAATTGTACCGTAATTAATCAATTACATTTTGTAGCCCTATTCTTTCATTTCATTTCCTGAAAGATTTAGCGCTTACTTTCTAGAAAAATTGCTAACCCCCGTTAGATTTTTATAGGAGATTTTTCACCCCAAATCCCTATGATGTCCTTACTTGGTTATTGGTATAACCAAACCAGCCTTGTATGGGGAAATTTTACATTTTCAACACATCTTGGTCCCCCTTTGATTCATTACGCCAAACATTTGTGTTAAAGCTAATGAACCTTCCTTCGTGTGGCATAGACTCTACCCCTGGAGTTTATGGTAATACCCTTCCCGGTTATTTGGTGCTTTTAAGTCGGTTCATCAGAATCGAAACACACAAATTGAAATTTATTAACACTCCACACTATGCACAAAATTACGCTCCTTTCGATCCGCAAGGCCCTTGAGGTATTGGTACTAGGTACCGATACCTATGACAAAAGAGCCTTTATTACTAAACAACCTATTCCTATTCCTATTGAAAGGGAGGGCATAAGAAAACCAAGAAGACCTGGGTTACTCACCTTTGTTCTGGCTTTCCTGCTATTGGGTTTTGGGACTTCAATACACGCGCAGGCAGATTTTGAAGTAGATCCGGCAACAAATGCCAGTACCATAAATGTAAACGATACCTTTTTCGTTACGTTGCAGGTGGTTTCATCGGGTCAGCAATACGACCTGGCAGAGGCATACTTAAGTTTTGACCCGGCGATTCTCGAGGTGGTTAGCCTTACTCCGCAGTCTACTTCGGTCTTGCCTTTACCTTTGGTACCTGCTGCATTTGATAATTTTGCGGGAACCCTGCAGTACGGGGCTTCTACTTTTTCCAATTTTCCGAGTTCGGGGATTGATCTGTTGCAGATCGAATTTAGAGCCCTGGCAACAGGTACCTCTACCTTAGACTTTTTTGATCCAGCTGGTCCGCCCTCCACCATCATTACTTTTGGAGGTTCATCTGTTCTGGGAACGGCTACGGGGGGATCCTATACCGTGGGGACCTCAGATAATACGCCTCCTGTAATCGCACTTTTGGGAGATAACCCTTTAGAACTAACCGTAGGGGATACCTATGTAGAACCTGGAGCCACTGCAAACGATGATATAGATGGAGATATCTCTGGTAATATTGTTATTGATAACAGCGCTGTAAACACGGCAGCAGAAGGGAGCTATCAAGTAACTTATAATGTCATGGATGCTGCAGGCAATCCTGCCACTGAAGTGATAAGAGTAGTAAATGTGAATCCGGTAGTTGTGACCATGTATACGATCACGGCTTCTGCAGGTGCTGGTGGGACAATCTCACCGAGTGGAGCGGTATCTGTAAATGCTGGAGATGATCAAACGTTTACCATTACCCCAGATGCAGGTTTTGAAATTTCGGAAGTACTGATAGATGGTAATCCGATTGGACCAACGGCAAGCTTTGAATTTGCAAATGTGCTGGCAAATGCTACGATTTCGGCAAGCTTTGGTGCAATACCTTTTCAACTTTGTATCGCAAGTGGTAGTGATGCTTTAAACGCCTTCGGAATGAGCTTTGAAGCAGACAGTCCTGCTTCTCCCAATGCTGCCCGTACTGGAGGTAGTTTTTTTACAGGTTATAGCGGAACCATTGCCGGAACAACTCCTGGTAGTGATGAAGAACTGCTCTTCCAAAAAGAAGTTTTTGGAGGAAATGGCGGTGCTAATAATGCCCTTTACAGCATTCCTGTCCCAGGAAGCGGATTTTATCGGGTAGATATTTATTTTGCTGAGGTCTTTCATCCCAATGCCGGAGGAAGAATTTTTGATGTATTCCTTGAAGGAAATTTAATGCTCGATGAATACGATCTGGTAGACCCAACCAAAGATGGCCTTCCATCTAACCAAACTGCAATAACCAGAACCTACTTTGTACAAATTTCTGATGGTTCGGTCGAAGTTCAGATCGGTCCGGCAAGTACAGATAACGGCAAGATTTCAGGGCTTTGTGTTACTGAAGTTACCAGTGCCAATCTGCACCCAACTTCCAGTATTGGAAACCTCAATTTTGAAGCATTGCTGGCGGTATCTTCTGCACTAAACCTAAACGATCCTGAGAATGATGACCTCACGGTAGTACTTAATGGCCTTCCGGCTTCATTGTCATACAACAATGGAACTGACCTTCTCGAAGGTACCCCTCAAATAGCTGATATCGGTTCATATACCATAAACGCAATTATTAGTGATGGCAACAGTTCGCCAATCACAGAAGAATTTACACTGACCATTGATCCGTCCTCTGCAGACATGGCTCCTACTATTGCTGCCATTGACGACATAAATGTTGCGGAAGGAGGCACGGCCTCAACCAGTATTACGATTACAGACGATAATAATGTGTTCAATACCAGCTTTGTCCTTTATGATAAAAGTAATCCTATAGGAAGTACCAACAACCCAATAACACCTTCCACGGTAATAGATCCGTCCAATTATACTTTTACCGATAATGGTGGTGGAAGCTACTCATTCTCCTGGCTTACCAGCCCGGGTGACGGACGTTCGTATCTAGCCAGACTTACTACAGACGACGGCGTCAATCCTCCGGTTGAAGCCTTATTCAGTATTAATGTGGGGCAGCCTATACCCGCCACGGTGCAGGCTAAAACCTTTAGTAATCCTTTGCCATGGTATGCTACTTCACCTCAAGCACCTTTTTCCATTATTATAGAGAATAATGGAGCTCAAAATATTGGCTTTATTGACAATGGTGAATTTGCCGAATACCTTATAGATGTACCGTCCGCAGGAGAATATGTATTTGCGCTGATGGGCGCAAAGAACCCAGCAGGCGTTACGAATATTACCTTATCTGAAATTAATGGCGGAATAGATACGCCTGGGGTAGTAGGTGTCGTTAACAATGGCGGCGGTTGGCAAGACTATGCAGAATATACTGCTAATGTAGTTTTCAATACTTCCGGTCTTCAAACGATCAGATTAGATTTTGGAGGGCCGGTAAACGTTTCAGAATTCAGTTTTACGCCAGCGCCTGATACCTCTCCGACGATTGACCCCATTGCTGACGTAGAAATAGACGAGGGAGGTACACTTAATCTGGCTATCCAGGTAAATGATAATCTTAATCCTGCAGCCACCATTGTAATTTATGACAAAAGTGCTCCTGGCGGAAACAATGCGCCGTACACCCCGGCAGCGACAATTGCCGGATTTACCTTTACAGAAGGTACACCGGGTGCTGGAGATTATACCCTAAATTGGCCTACTTCTATTGGTGACGGCCGTTCTTACGAAGCCAGGCTTACCGCCAATGATGGTGTGAACCCGCCGGTCGAAGCTATTTTTAAGATAGACGTTGCACAGGACATCCCTGATGTGATATTAGCACGAACTTTTGCCAACCCCTTACCCTGGTACGGAAATAGTCCGGCAGGGCCTGCTGGTCAGGATTTCTCGGTTTCTATAGAAGGCGCCGGAAATATTGGCTGGATTAATAATAACGACTTTGTAGAGTACCTTATCGATGTACCCGCTCCTGGCGATTTCAATCTTAGGATCAACGCATCTAAAGGTAGCGGAGATAGTGGTCTTCTTACCATCTCGGAAGAGAGTGGAGGAGGCTTCAACCCAATAGGCAATATCACAGTGATCCAAAACGGATGGACGAATTTTGCCGACTACAACACTACGGTCACTTTTGCCAATGCAGGTTTACAAACGCTGCGCTTTGATTTTAATGGCGGAATGAATATTAACGAATTCGAGTTCGTTGATCCAAATGCAAATCAGGCTCCCGCAGTGACAATTACTGCTCCGGTTGATGGATTTGGAACAGGACAAAACGTATCCGTCAATTTTACAGGGACCGCGATTGATCCGGAAGAAGGCGACATTTCAACAAGTCTAGAATGGAGTTCAAGCATAAATGGGCCTTTAGGAACCGGTGCAAGTATCAACACGGCGATTCTTAGTATTGGATCGCATACGATTACCGCCTCGGCTACAGATACAGATCCTACAGATCCGTTGACTGGTACAGCCACTATAATTGTAAATGTCTTTGCCACCGCACCAAACTGCGATGTACGCTTTAGAGTGAACGCCGGTGGCGACCTCTATGCAGATGCAGGAGGAAACTTCGAAGAAGATCGATCAGCTGCCAACGCAGGTGGTTCTGCCCAAACAGGAACTCCTTCAACCTATGTAGATACCTCTGTAGTGGATAATACCTTTGGTTCAACCGCAGCTTTAGTATCGAATGCTACAGGCTATGCGGATATTCTATTTCAGACCGAACGTTGGAGTGATGCCGAAAACCCAAATAATATGCAGTGGTCCTTCCCAACTGGTGACGGAGTTTTCGATGTTAAAATCCTATTCAATGAAAACTGGACCGGAGAAATTACGAATCCAAGAGTTTTTGACGTTGAAATTGAAGGGGCTTTGGCCCTGGACGACTACCGTCCTTCAGGACCGTCAGGTGCCGATGTCAACGTCGCCAAGGTAGAGACCTATCAAGCCACTGTTACTGATGGTGTACTTAATATTGATTTTATCAAGGGTACCCAGAACCCTTCTGTAAAAGGTTTTGATATTTGCTTTGTTTCAGACCTACCAAACGATACTCCAATCGTGAATATTACAGCTCCGTCAGGAACTGAACCAATCACGGTAGAACGCGGTGTGCTTACTACTTTCAGTGCAACCGCCACAGATACGGAAGACGATGACGCTACGCTTACTGCGGCAATTAGTTGGAGCATAGATCCGTTCGAACCTAGTTTTGGAGGTTCTGGAGGCTCTTTTGACGACCAGCTTTTTGTTCCGGGTGACTATACCGTTACCGCAAGCGCAACAGATAGTGGAGGTGAAACAGGTACGGATGAGGTAATGATTACGATACCTGGCCCGGATGTAGACTTTACAGCTCCGATGGAAGGCGCTAATCTTGCAACTACAGAGATCCAGTTTACGTGGACGGCCGCTAACATGATCTTTACATCGCCTTTCGATGAGCATTTTCATCTCTATGTGAATCCAGCGGATCCAAATAATCTCAATCCAGCGGATAGAATATCTACCGCCAGCCAATCAGGACAGTTGTTCTGGGATTTAGGAGCTGCAGAAGGAATAGTTGATGGGCCAAATACCGTGGTTATCGTTGCGGCTGAGGGTATTCATACAGAATTTACGAACCCCGAAGCCAGAGATGTTGTCAATTTCACTGTGTGCTCAGTAAGCATTGATGATCTTGCTATCACCGATCCATCAGATTGCGCAGCAAGCGATGGTCAGGTGGTTGTTACTGCTAGCGGTACCAACCTGGAGTACAGTAATGACGGAGGGGCTACCTTCCAGGCCAGCAACACTTTTAGTGGCTTAAGCGCAGGTTCTTATAACATCGTGGTTAGGTCTACTGATGATAATAGTTGTTCTGATAATACAACGGCAATCCTTACAGATCCTGCCGCACCTACCATTGATGATGTAGCAGTTAACGACCTATCCGACTGCGATTCGGACGATGGACAAATTGTAATCACGGCTACAGGAACTAACCTGGAATACAGCATTGACAATGGAGCAACTTTCCAGAATACGGGAACATTCCCAGGATTGGCAATGGGAAGCTATGATATCGTAGTTCGTGAGTTTGGTGCTCAGAACTGTCTTGCCACCACAACTGCCAACGTGGGTGGGCCTGTGGCTCCTGAGATCACGAATATTGTGGAAACCGATCCCACAGACTGCGGAGCCAGCGACGGGCAGATTGATATTACAGCCACTGGCTCGAATCTGGAATACAGCATT
The DNA here is from genome assembly GCA_965212595.1 of Flavobacteriaceae bacterium. GTDB lineage: Bacteria > Bacteroidota > Bacteroidia > Flavobacteriales > Flavobacteriaceae > Poritiphilus. Next base: position 57,310 of record CBDBVE010000007.1, on the reverse strand, counting down.
GATGGCCCAGGCGGACTGCAAAGTAATGGTACAGGAAATTTTGCCGGACTTGCAGCCGGAGTATACAATGTTTCCGTGGTAATTATTGATACCGGAAACTGTGTGGCAAGCGGGACAGCTACCCTTACAGACCCCACAGTGCCAACTATTAATAATGTGACGGGTACGGATCCTACAGACTGCGGTCTTATGGACGGTACAATTACGATAGACGCCTCAGGTACGAATTTGGAGTACAGCATTGACGGCGGAACCACCTTCTTGGGCAACAATGTATTTACCGGTTTAGGAGGAGGTAGCTATGATATAGCTGTAAGGGAAGCAGGTACAACCACCTGTAACGCTTTAAGCAATGTAGTGCTAACGGCACCAGCAGCACCATCAATCGCATCTATTGAGAGTTCGGGCCCCACAGATTGTGGAGGTTCTGACGGTAGCCTGGCTATTTTGGCAACAGGAGTAGACCTGGAGTACAGTATTGATGGAGGATCTACCTTCCAAACTGATAATTCTTTTGCAGGACTTACAATGGGAACCTATGATATCGTTGTTCGAGAAGTAGGAACAATGAATTGTGCGGTCACAGCTCAGCACATACTCTCAGATCCTGCTGCTCCGGCCATTACTAATGTGGCAGTGGTAAACAATACAGATTGTAATGTTACCAACGGACAGATTACCATCACCGCAACAGGTTCTAATCTGGAATACAGCATTGGTGGGGCTTTCCAGCCTTCTAATGTGTTCAGTGGCCTTGCTGCCGGTGATTATACGGTTACAGTAAGAAGATCGGATGCTAACAGCTGTAGTGCTACTCAAATGGTAAGCATAACGGCGCCTGAAGCTCCGATGATTACAAATATCGACGAGACCGATCCTACAACTTGTAGCGGAACCGACGGCCAGATCATTGTGACGGCTACAGGAAGTAACCTTGATTACAGCATTAGCGGTCCTGTTTCTCAAAGCAACGGAACAGGAGTCTTTACAGGGCTACCTGCCGGAGCCTATACTATTTCTGTTGTCGTTATTGACACTGGAAATTGCGAGGCCAATGGAAATGCAAATCTTAACGACCCTGCCTCTCCAAATCCTGTTATTTCAGGACCTCTAAGTTATTTAGAAGGTACCGGTGGAGTAATGCTTGATGCCGGAGCTGGTTTCTCTAGCTATTCCTGGTCTCCAGGAGGCGAAACCACACAGACAATTACTGCTCTGGCAGGCTCGTATACAGTGACTGTGGTAGATGCAAACGGTTGTTCAGGAACTTCGGCTTCGGTTACCGTTACAGAAATCCCAGATGATGAACTTCCAGTAATTACCTGTCCGGCAGATATCAGCGTCAATAACGACCCTGCGGCTTGTAGTGCAATCATTGTATTACCAGACCCAACGGCAACAGATAATGTTTCTACAGAATTCATTTTTGATGGTATAAGATCAGATGGCATGGCCTTAACAGATCCATTCCCAGTTGGAACCACGACCATAACCTGGACAGCTGAAGATGAGGCCGGAAATGTTTCTCTGAGTTGTGATCAATTGGTAACGGTTACTGATAACGAAGCACCAAATGCAGTTTGTCAAAACATTACGGTACAGCTAGATGCTTCCGGAAACGCAAGCATTACTGCAGGAGATGTAGATGGAGGATCTTCAGACAACTGTGCAGTGGCTAGTATATCTATTGATAATAGTAGCTTCAACATATCCAATGTTGGTGCCAATACGGTTAATTTAACAGTTACAGATGTTAATGGAAACAGCAGTTCATGTTCCGCAACTGTTACAGTTGAGGACAATGTTGCGCCAATAGCAATTTGCCAGAACACCACTGTACAATTAGACGCCAATGGCATTGCAAGTATTACAGCTGCCGATATTGATAATGGATCTAATGATGCGGCAGGGATTGCCAGTTTATCGGTTAGTCCAAACTCCTTTACCTGCGCTGACCTCGGTCCGAATACAGTAACACTTACGGTAACAGATAACAATGGTAATGTAAGCAGCTGTACGGCTACGGTGACTGTTGAGGATAATATCCCACCAGAGATCGATTGCCCGGCGAATATCGTAATGGTAAGTCCAACACCTTTGGTATTGCCAATTACACCCCCAACGCCTACAGACAATTGTGGAGTAGACGGATTAATTGCCACACGAAGCGATGGTGATGAGTTAACCGATCCGTTCCCATTGGGTATTACTACAATCACCTGGCAGGCAACTGATATTGCAGGAAACCCTGCAATGTGTCAGCAAACCGTGACAATCAGCGCACCACTTTCAGGAGCCAATGATATCCTCGCCTTTGATGTACCAAATCAGGTGGGCGATGAGAATATAGATGGCACTGGAAAAACGGTAGAGCTTACGGTTCCGTTCGGTACAGATGTAAGTGCATTAACGCCAACGATAGCGATATCTGCCTTTGCAACGGTTAACCCAATGTCTGGGGTAGCTCAGAATTTTAGCAGTCCGGTACAATACACTGTGACCGCCGAAAATGGCGATCCGCAGCAATGGACGGTTACGGTTAACGTAGCAACAGATATGGAAGATCCGGTAGTCACCTGCCCAGCTGATATTGTTGTAAGCAATGATCCTGGCCAGTGTGGTGCTAACGTTAACTTTAGCCCTTCGGCAACAGATAATAGTGGTTCTGTAACAGTTTCGGCAAGTCCTATGAGTGGTACGTTCTTCCCAGTAGGAACAACCCAGGTTACCGTAACCGCAACAGATGACGCAGGTAATTCGGTACAATGTATGTTCAATGTAACCGTGAATGATACTGAGCCCCCTTCGATTACGTGTCCGGCAGATATCGTTGTAAGTGCTCTACCAGGAGATCCTCATGCCTTTGTGGGTTACAGTTTACCTGTAGGATCAGATAATTGTCCTGGAGTTTCGGTTATGCAAACCGCTGGACTTCCAGCCGGAGCTACCTTCCCAATTGGTACAACCACAAATACTTTTGAGGCAATGGATGCCGCAGGGAATATGATGAGCTGTAGCTTTGATGTAACGGTGAATCCTGCACCTTCATTGACAATAACTCCATCGAGCATGTCTGTAACCCTAAAAGTAGGGGAGATGGAAGATGTATTCTATGTGGTAAATTCTGATGACGGCAGTACATTACCTACTCCGGCAGCAATGAAGATTATTGATGAGGATACCGGTACTGATGCTACCTGGGCGGCAACCACTAGTGCAGCAAACCAGAATACTTCATACGAAGTTGGTTTCAATGCCACTGGTTTAACTCCTGGCACTTATACAGGTGAATTGATGGCGGGCCCTGTAACGGGTTATTTTGATGCCAGTATCCCGATCACTATGATCGTAGAACCTGCAGTGGGAACAGGAGAATTAATCGTTCTGGATGCGACAACAGATACGCCATTATTCGATTTAGAGGATGGCATGATAATACCTAAAACTCAGATTGGAGAAACTCCTTTAGGAATTATCTACAATACAAACCTAATGGCCGGAGGGATGAAATTTACCCTTACCGGTCCGATCAACCGTGTCCAAAATGAAGGGCCCACACCACCGCAATCGCTCTTTGGTGATATCGGTGACGACGTTCAGGGACAACCATTTCCTATCGGTTTATACACACTTGTTGCTGATCCGGTTAACGGACCAACGATTACAGTAAACTTTGAAGTAAGCGATGTAGATCCGAACTGTGTTGGTTTTGACGCCTTCCTTTCAGACATGAGCGATACTAGCAGTTGTGGTGCTTCTGACGGGGCCATAAGCATCGACGTTAATGGGGGAACTGGTCCGTATACCTATTCCTGGAGCCATGATGGCGGATTGAATAGCTCTTTGGCCACAGGTTTGGCTGCAGGAATCTACACTGTAACAGTGACAGATCAGAACAACTGTACGGATACCGTTACGGTAACCATTTCAGATCCAGATCTGCCCACAGTTACTTTGGCACCTTTTGCCAATGTACTGGATACAGATCCACCATTTGCCCTTACAGGAGGGTCTCCAGCCGGAGGCACTTATTCAGGGCCTGGCGTAAGCAGTGGTATGTTCGATCCGTCTATCGGCACCGGAACCTATCCAATAACCTATACGTTTACCGATGGAAACGGTTGTAGTAATAGCGCCGTACAAAACATCACGGTTGGCGTACCAGTTATCGATGCAGATTTAATTGTATTGGATGCCACTACAGATACACCTTTATTTGGTTTAACAGATGGAATGCAGATCAACAAAAATGATATCGGCAATACACCTCTAGGAATCATTTACAATGAAGATCTAAACCCCGTAAGAGTGAAATTCATACTTACAGGACCCATCAATGAGACCCGGAATGAAGGGCCAAATCCACCTTATTCTTTATTCGGTGATATTGGAGTAAATATCCAGGGAATGCCTTTCCCAGTTGGAGATTACACACTTTCCGCCAATCCTAAGGTAGGACCAACGATAGTGGTTAACTTCTCTGTGATCGATGGCCCGCCTGTTAATCAGCCACCGAATGCGGTTGCGAGCGCAACTCCCGATGCTACTACGGCATTTGAGGTAGATTTCTCTAGCGCAGGTTCTAATGACCCAGATGGTATGATCGTAAGCTACGATTGGAATTTTGGGGATACCAATACCAGTACCCAGCAGAACCCAACGCATACCTATGCAGCAGGAGGCTCTTATACGGTTACCTTAAAAGTTACTGATAACGAAGGAGCAATGGACACAGCTACCATTCAGGTTGAAGCAGTTGATCCTAATGATGTAGACATGGTGGTAAGCTTTGTATTGGTTGATGCAGTGACAAACAATGATATTATGGAGCTTTCAAACAATATCGGCTTTACCGAGAATGAGGGCATTAATATCCGAGCAAATACAGATCCCGGAGTGGTAGGAAGTGTAAAAATGCAACTTTCTGGTCCGGTGAACAAGATGCAAACAGAATCCTTTGCTCCGTACGCCTTGTATGGCGACAACGCGGGTAATTATAATTTGGCCAATCTTCCACCTGGAGATTATACCCTTACGGCTACACCATTTAGCCAATCTGGTGGTAACGGAGATGCCGGATTACCGCTCACCATTGATTTCACAGTAATCGATGCCGTTCCTATGCCTTTAGCTAGAGTAGAGCAGGAAGATCCTGTAAGTGTACACCCGAATCCTGCGGACAGGTTAGCCACTATGGAATTCGAAGAGCCGGTTAGATTAAGTGAAATCTACCTTTATGATGTCACAGGTAAACTGGTGAAAGTCATAAATGCGGATACAGGAGAAGATGTCAATACCTATCTCTTACGCGTACAGGACTTACCCGAAGCTACCTACTACGTGCGGATTAGAGATGCGGAAGGCAAGGAGATGATGGAAAGGGTAGTGATTAAGCGATAAGTATCATAGGTTAAAATTGAAGAAGATGAAAAGATTAGAAAGAAAACCTATGGTGAATGCTATCGCTATAGGGGTTAACAGAGAAGGAAATAGAAGAATTAGCATACAAATGTGGACTAAGTTGCTGGCAGCATTATTTTTGCTGCTGGCCTTTGCCACAGACCTTCAGGCTCAGGCCTTTGATTCTTCTACCCTAAATTTTAATGGCTTTACCGGAGTAAACAATGCCACAGCCCTTGAGTTTGGGCCAGATGGCCGTTTGTATGTGGTAGAAGAAGACGGATTGGTGAAAATCTACACTATTCAGAGAATTAATTCCACAAACTATGAAGTGCTGGATGCTGAAGTGCTTACTCTGGTCCAGGATATACCAAATCATGACGATGATGATGGCGGACTGGGCGGGCCCGGTAACCGTCAGGTTACTGGTGTAACCGTCACTGGTACCGCTGTAGACCCTGTTGTCTATGTGTCTTCTAGCGATAGAAGAAGAGGTGCCGGAGGGGGCGGTGGTGATGTTAACCTGGATACCAATTCGGGGGTTATTACCAGACTCACACTTAACGGAAGTACATGGGAAGCTGTTGATATTGTAAGAGGTTTACCAAGATCTGAAGAAAACCATGCTACTAACGGGATGGTCTTTAGGTCTATTGGTGGTAACGATTGGCTTTTGGTCTGTAGCGGAGGTTTTACCAATGCAGGATCACCATCTAACAACTTTGCCTATATCACAGAATATGCACTGTCTGGTGCCGTACTGGCAATTGACTTGACAGATCTGGAAGACAATTTTTCAATTCAGAACGACGGTAGCCGGGACTATATTTATGACGTTCCAACCTTAGATGACCCAACCAGAAATAATGCTAATGGTATTACAGACCCCAATACCCCAGGGTATAACGGCATAGATGTAAACGATCCCTGGGGAGGCAACGATGGATTAAACATGGGAATGTTGGTGCCTGGAAGTCCTGTACAAATGTTTTCACCAGGTTATCGTAACACTTACGATATGGTGGTTACCGCAGATGGTCATGTATACGTTACCGATAACGGTGCTAACGGAAATTGGGGTGGTTTCCCCGAGTTTGAGGGAGATGCCAATCAGGTGAACAACAATTACCGATCTGGAGAACCTGGGAGTACAGGACCAGATGCTGCTCCTAACTCAATGCCTTTTGATCCACAAGTGAATAACAGCGACCACCTAAACCTGGTAACGACAAATATCGATAGTTATACCTTTGGCTCCGTTTATGGCGGGCATCCATGCCCCGTTAGAGCCAATGAAGATGCTGGACTTTTTACTCGAGGGTCACATTCGCCCGGAGGTGCCGGACAGGCTTTTTCTGATTCCTTTTTCAGAACGCAGAAATACGATCCTGACGGTTCTTCGCCCAACTCCGAGACAGACCCTATGATGGCGCTGCCAGCCAACTGGCCACCTGTAGACCCAAGTTTATTAAATGCTTCTAATGCAGATTTTATACAGCCGACAACCACACCTGGGGTGAATCCTGAAGGGCCAAATGATATTATCGTTGTTAACTGGAGTAACAATACTAACGCTATTGCAGAATACACAGCTTCCAATTTCGGGGGTACTATGCAAGGCGACTTAATCGCAGGAAAAGGAGGGAATCTACACCGCGTTGATAGAGATCCTGGTACTGGTGCAATCATTAATTTTGAGCCAGACAAGTGGTCTGTTACCGGAAACGCTCTTGGTATAGATACCCAGGGTGATGCCGAAATTTTTCCTGGAACCATTTGGGTAGCGAATTACAATGGCGATGGAATCGTCGTATTAGAACCCAACGACTTCGTGATTTGCATTCTTCCTGGTGAAACAGGTTACGATCCTAATGGCGATAACGATTCTGATGGCTACACCAACGACGACGAACTACAAAACGGTACTGATTTGTGTTCTGGAGCATCTCAGCCAACAGATTTTGACAACGACCTAGTGTCAGATCTTTTAGACCTGGATGACGATGGGGATGGAATAAATGACAACTTAGATCCACTTCAGTTGGGAGCTCCTTTCGACCTCCCTGTAGAAAATGAACTCTTCCTAGGGACAGATCTCGGCGGATATCTAGGCTTAGGTTTTACCGGATTAATGAACAACGGGGATCCAAATCCGAATTATCAGAATTGGCTGGATGACCCGGATGCTTCAAATTCTGATGTTGATGATATCCTAGGTGGTGCTATTGGCGCGACAACCATGTACCAGACCACCGGGGATGCACTGACAGACGATCAGGAAAAGGCCTTTCAATACGGTATTAATGTAAATAGTAGCTCAGGCACCTTTACAATCCACGGTCGTATGTTCCCACTATTTGAGAACTTCTCCGCCACAGAATCTCAAGGGATGTTTATCGGAGATGGCTTTCAGGACGATTACGTAAAGCTAGTTATTGGCGAAAACTTTAACCTAAGTGTCGTAGGTGAAGATAATGGTTCACCCATCAACTTACTATCTCCTACCTCCATAGGATTTACGCCAACGCCAACAACCAACAACCTGGATTTGTTTATGGTAGTTAATGCTGCCACAGGTGAGGTTCAGGCAAGGTATCAGATAGATAACGGGCCAATCATGGATCTCGGAAGCCCTTTTAACCTTCAAGGAAAAGTGCTTACCGATCTTCAGAGTTCTAGCCCGGTTTACGTGGGTATAATTGGTACAGCAGACAGCGATGACGACTTTAGCGCTACCTGGGATTTTCTCAACGTGGCTGGTAGTGTTCCTTTCGTAACTCAGCAACTACCCGATCTCGATAAGTTTATTAATGATGCAAACGATGTAATTGGTTTAGATTCTTATTTCGGTGATGACAACGGAGTTGGAAACCTAACCTATACCGTAGAAGCCAATTCAAATAACGCCATAGGAGCTTCCATTTCTGGAAATAACCTAACACTTAGCTATCCTGGGTCACCGGCTAGCTCCAATATTACCATTAGAGCAACAGACCTGGATAATTTTTTCGTCGAGCAAACCTTTACTGTAAATGTCACAGACCAACCTGTTCCCTTAATTAGGGTTCGGGCTAATGGTGCTACTTTGACGGCCACAGACGCACCAAACCCGAATTGGACAGGAATTACAGCCACAGGCGCACAAGGAGGAAATTTTAATGGAATATCCTATAATGTCAATACTGGAAATCACTCTACGCAGAATATTTCCGGGAGAGATGCTTCCGTCCCGGCCTACGTACCACAGGCAATTTTTACAAATGAGCGCTGGGATCCCGGACCCGATCCCGAAATGGAATGGACTTTCGGAAATCTCCCCAACGGAAATTACACGGTTAGATTGTATATGGGGAACGGATTTTCTGGTACATCAGGTGCCGGACAAAGGGTTTTTGACATTTCAATAGAAGGCGTTTTGGTACAGAATGATCTGGACCTCGTCACGACTTTCGGTCACCAGGTAGGAGGGATGCTGGAATATCCCGTAACCCTTACAGATGGTACCATTAATATTTTATTTGAGCATGTGGTAGAAAATCCATTGATCAATGGAATTGAAATTTTGGGCGCGCCGTCATCCGGACCACCCATTACCGTAGATCCGGTGGCCAACCAGGTCAACGATCTTGGTGAAACCCCACTTTTTAGTGTTATTGCGAGTGGTGGAGATCCCAATGAGACTTTTAGTTTTGTGGCCTCAGGCCTGCCACCAGGAGTAAGTATCGAACCTACGAACGGTTCAATGCTGGGCTCAATTTCATCAAATCCTGCGGATGCAGGCTTCTATCAGGTTCAGGTGACCGTTAGCAAGCCGTCTTCCAGCCCTGTGATTATCAATTTCGGCTGGACGGTGCTCGACCCGAACAATCCTACAGATGTGATTTATCGTGTGAACGCCGGGGGTCCGTTGACAAATTCTATCGATACTTCACCAATCAATTGGTCTGAAGATCAAGCTACAGCTACAGCAAACGGTACGGCAACCACAGGTACGCCTTCGCCTTATGTAAATAGTGGAACTGAAGATATTACTTTTGGTGCTAATCCCGCGGGAGGACTAACCAACAATACCGGATATCCGGATGCTATTTTCTTAACCGAGCGCTATAACACAATGGCAGCTCCTGATAATTTGCAATGGGACTTTCCGGTAGATAATGGAGACTATGTCATAAATCTGTTGTTCGCAGAGATATGGGATGGTGCTCAGACCGCTGGGGTCCGAGTATTTGATGTGGAGATTGAAGGAGTACTGGTTCTAAATAATTTCGATCAAACCGCAGCTTATAACTGGGCCACTGCCGGAGTTGAAACCTTCAATGTGACTGTAAATGATGGAAATCTGGATATCAATTTTATCATGGATACCCAAAACCCCAGTATTAAAGGGATAGAAATACTTTCTGCCTCAGCACCTGCGCCAGACCAGTGGACAAACATCACCAATAGTCCGGATCATACACCACGGCACGAAAATTCTTTTGTTCAGGCAGGTGATAAATTCTATTTGTTTGGTGGGCGAGAGAATGCTGACAAAGTAGAAGTATATGACTACGATGCTGATTCCTGGTCAACAGCGGCTTCTACAGCTCCTTTTGAGTTTAATCACTTCCAGGCAACTGAGTATCAGGGATTAATATGGGTGATAGGTTCTTTTCAGGACAACGGTTTCCCTAATGAAACCCCTGCAAACAATATTTATATGTACGATCCTGTGACGGATACCTGGATTCAGGGCCCTGCAATTCCCAATGCGCGAAAGCGAGGTTCGGCAGCCCTGGTCGTACACAATGACAAATTTTATGTCATCGCCGGAAATACAGACGGGCATGACGGGGGTTATGTACCCTGGTTTGATGAGTTCGACCCCGCTACAGGGATCTGGACTCCTTTGACCGATGCGCCAAACTCCAGAGATCATTTCCATGCCACCGTGGTAGGTAATGAATTGTATGTTGTAGGTGGAAGACTTTCAGGAGGTCCTGGAGGTGTTTTCGCTCCTCTAATCGCAGACGTTGATGTATATAACTTCAACACAAATTCCTGGTCCACACTACCTGTAGGTAGTAACTTGCCAACACCAAGAGCAGCCTCCGGGACGGTGACGTTCCAAGGTAATGTAGTGGTCATGGGAGGCGAAGGCGGCGGACAAGCCTATGCCAATACAGATGCTTTAGATCCAAGTACTGGAAATTGGACAGCGCTAGACGATTTGAATAATGCGCGTCACGGAACACAAGCTATAGTTTCCGGTAGTGGAATTTGGATTACCTCAGGATCTCCTATGCAAGGAGGAGGCATGCAAACCAATATGGAAGTCTATGGGAATGATAACCCTAGCGGAGCGGCCATTTCGGCTGGAACATTAAATACTCCTGCAACCGTAAGTATTCCTGCTGCCAGTAGCGACACTTTCACCATAGATAACACTGGTGGAAATCAGGGGATATTTGTTACCTCACTTGGACTTAGCGGCACAGATGCAGCTAATTTTAATATTATTAGCAATACCAGCTTTTTAGTTCCTGCAGGAGGAAGCAGCGTAATAGAAGTTTCACATATAGGCACTGCTGAGGGAGAGACAGCCACTCTGGCGATTTCCTACGGAGGCTCATCAGTGGCCAATGTAGGCCTTACAAGCGGTCAAATGGCTTCTAACATTCTCTATCGAGTGAATGCAGGCGGACCGTTGGTTGCGGCCCTGGACGCACCCAATCCTGATTGGGGCTTAGATCAGGGTGTGTTTGGCGATGCCGCAAATTCTCCATATTTGGCCGCATCTAATCCTACCGGTGGCGTATTTACACAGGCTTCACCTTCGGCTTATCAAGGTGCAATTAATATGTCCGATCCATCACTCCCTAACAGCACGCCTAGCGATCTGTTCACGACGGAACGTTTTGATGGTACGGAAAACCCTGAAATGCTTTGGCAATTCCCTATTCCAGTAGGTACAGAAGTGGAGGTTCGTCTTTATTTCGCTGAACTTTTCAACGGTGTAACCGCCGGCGGACAACGCGTGTTTGATGTTTCTATTGAAGGTGTAGTACCGGCTGTTATGAATGATATTGATCCTTTTGGAACTACAGGAGCACTTGGAGCCTTTATGCTCTCTCATACCCTTACGGTGACAGATGGGACTTTAGATATTGAACTACTGCATGATGTCATTGAAAATCCTGCCATTAAGGGAATAGAGATTGTTGATGTTTCAGGTGGAGTCTCAGGGACACCACCAATAGTGGCTAATCCTGGAGGTCAGGTAGGTGTTGAAGGCGATGTTGTAAGTCTGCAGATTGATGCCACAGATGGCAATACAGTTCCCTGTGGCCCATTGAGCTATCAGGCTACTGGTTTACCCCCTAATTTGACGATCGATCCGGCAACCGGAATCATCTCAGGTACTTTACTGGTAGGAACTGGTATGGGTACCCCTGGAGCTTTCATAGAAAATAATGGATTTATAGCTTTCGAAGCAGAAACAGATTTTGTTGATACCCCTGGAGGTTGGAATCTGACTACTGAAGGAGGTGAAGACTTCCTGGTCGCTAGTCTCAACAGCTTTGGGAATGCCACTGCCGGGCAACAGATCGTCTATAACCTCGAAATTTCTACACCTGGTGTGTATCGCTTCCATATGAAATCGAACATCACCGGAACGAATACTACCGAGGAAAACGATTCTTGGTTTAAGATTGACAATACTTCGGATGTCCATTTCTTTTGTGTAGAAGGAGGAGCTCTAACCGGAACTAGCCAGTTTTTAGATATTCTCAACGGCACAAATACTGCCAAAACGCTATACTATCCCGCAGGGAATGCTCAAGGAAGGCCTGATCATGGCAATGAGAACCCCGGAAATCAAGGATACTTTAAAGTATACCGCAGTGGAGGTGGAGGTAATAAGTGGAATACCAATACTATTGACAACAACGGATTCCCAATTTATGGCTACTTCCCAAATGCAGGTACCTTTACCCTAACCATGTCGGAGCGTTCTGCAGGCCATAAAATAGACCGATTGGCGCTGGTGCATATAGATGATCAGTTTACAGGTCAAGGTCAAAATCAACTTAACAACATTCCAGATTCACAACAAAATATGGGAGGTATGCCTGGAGCTTCTGAGAATAGTCCCTATGATGTTTCAGTGATAGTTACAGATGCATGTGATCCTGCAGGCGTAGCGCAGGTAGACTTTAGCTGGAATGTTACAGCCACTCCAATCGGAAACCCGGCAGCCCTGGTACAGGTTACTCCGGGAGCTCCATTGAGCGCCTCTACTTTCGGCAATAATTCGTTTATTATTCAAAACACCGGAGATGACAATATTGTCAATGTGACGATAAATACCGCTTCGGGTTATATGATGGATGTGGTCTTTGATCCGGTAGGTACCGCGGGTGATAATGGCGCAAAATGCCTTACTGCAGGGACCGCAGGTAATACAGCCGCAGAGGTTGGGATAACCGTTCCCGCCAACGGAGGTACAGATCCGCAGGACTGTGAAAGTGTTTTTGCGGAACCACACAACGGAGTTGACAATGATGAGGGATACGATGAGATGACCTTAGATTTCACCGATTTTAATCCTGGAGAATCCTTTGCCTTTGGAGTAGATATGGACCCTACATCTATAAAAGGAGATCTATCTACGGGAGATGCAGGCTCTATCTCAGGATTTGAGTTTATCGGCGGAACGATATCTATTGAATTCGCAAGTGGGGTAATTTATACTTCCAGCCTATTTGATGAAGGTTCGGTTGGGGGTTCTGATGCAATTATTGATGGAACGAGCAATATGCTGGTCGCGCCTTCAATTTTGGTAGACGGATCGGGACTAAATAGATTGGTCACAGATGCCAATCAAACAGTTCAAATTACTGGAGAACCAAATACCAACGTTACCTTACTAAGGGTAGATGGAAGATTATTTATAGACCCGGGTAACCCTGGTGTAGGCTATGACGTAGACCTCTTTGAAGCCAATGAAGCGATGACAAAGCAGTTGTACAGCATTACATTAGACGCTTCAGGAATGGGAAGTATTCCTGTGGTCCTAACTCAATCTCCCGGTGCGCCTGGAACGCCAGATGGTGGAATTAATCACTTTATCGCCGTGACAGACCTGGTAACGGGTGAGAATAGTATTGCATCTAATGTTATTGTCCTGGAATACGATCCTACTGCAGTTATTGCACCATCAGCTTTGGTGGAAATTACACCCGGAGCCGCTTTAGACGCTAGTACGTTTAGTGCCAGTAGTTTCCAGATTACGAATACTTCTACCGGAGGTGTTCAAATTACCAATGTCTCAATAGACCTAAGCACAGGTATCCTACCCGATATGGTGTTCGATCCTGTAGGAGCAGGTGGAGATGCTACCGCCAGTTGTTTCACTCCGAACACGGGTGCTGCCCTTGTCGGCCTGGTAACTCCAACGGATCCTTGTGTTGATCCTTTTAGTCAACCAAGAAATGGTGGTTTTGATATTATCAGTGTTGATTTTAGTGAGTTTGATCCGGGAGAATACTTTGATTTTACTACAGATGTTGATCCCAATAGTATACAAGGTGTTCCAGGTGCGGGCGCTGCCGGTGCCGTCTCAGGCTACGAACTTACCGGAGCAACCGTTACCATAACCTTTAGCGATGGTTCTGTGATAACCAGCAGCTTGTACGAAGATGGCAGTCCTGGTGGAAGTCAGGCAGTAGTAGCACCTACAGCTCCTTCAACCCCTTCTATTTCGGTAGTTGGAGTAGGAACAGGGCAAGCAACAGTAGGCAGTTTAAACCAAACAGTTACCGTAACCGGGATTCCTGGAAATAACGTATCCCTCCTCCTTATGGATTCAAGGTTGTATATCGCTTCTGGTGGTCCACCATTTAATGTGCCAGATCCGACGTATTATGCGAACGAAGCAATGGCAGGTAAAACACTTTATTCTGGAGTTATTGGTACGGGTGGAACGGTTGATATACCAATTACTTTGCTTGAAACTGCAGGCGCCGCAGGAACACCCGATGGTGGGTTAAACCAGTTGGTTGCTGTTACATCGGCCGGAGCCTATGCGGTAGATCAGCAGGTAAGTATGACATCCAACTTAATTACTTTGCTTTACGATCCTACTGCGGTATCTGACCTTACCGTGTCTTATACGTTACAGGGCAGAACTGACTACAGCATGGATCTCACTATAGATGTCTATCCTCAGGGATCTACAACACCTTCCTATCAATTTACGCCTACTGGTTCTACTATTGGAGAGGCAATTGTGACAGGCATGGCACCGGGGACTTATGATGTAGCCATAAAATCTGCCAACTATCTACAGAAGATAGGTAGCATAACAGTCGTTGCAGGAAGCAACACCATGGATATAGGAGAATTGAGGGGCGGAGACGCCAATAACGATAATCAGGTTTCAGCTCTTGACTTCTCTGTTTTGGCAACGACCTTTAATTTAAGTGATGGAGATGCGGGTTACGACGCAAGGGCAGATTTCAATGGGGATGGAGTAGTTTCGGCTCTAGATTTCTCTCTTTTGGCATCTAATTTTAATACCTCTGGAGACGAACCTGGACCGTAATCTTTATAACCATTCAAAGCAGGCCCGGTTTTATACCGGGCTTGTGCATTTTAGGTCTTTTTTAAAAGCTTCTTAGGCTCGGTTTTTTCCTCTTTTTTGTTGTTCCCCGGGAAGACCAGATGCGTACTGGAGTAGGTAGTCCCAAAAGTCATCGCCGCGAGGTATACCTGGTCTATGGCATCGATAAGCTGGTGATCTGCCAGTTCTCTGAGCGGATGCACAAAAACAGACCAGATGATCTCATCGCTGAGTGCGTATTTTACATCTAATGCAGAGTGAAAATTTGCCACTAAAGCATTTAATAATTCTTCCTCACCTACCTCCTTGCGCTCTATAATTGGCGCGATAATACGCATGCGGTTGGCATTTGCGTCATAAATACAAACCAGCAGTCGCTCTTTGTACATGAACTGCAAGCTGTTACCATTAACCTGTACAGTATCAGCCGCCTGAGTAATCAGTTCTTTGAGCTTTTCAGGGTTCATTTCCTGCGCAAAACTTTGCAAACTAAAGAAGGTAAATACAGAGAGTAATAAAAGACGCTTCATAAGAGGATTTCTTTATTTGTCGGCCAGGCCAGAGGTTCTTAACATCAAGTTGAGGTTTTTTCTGATAAAACCCTAGGTATTTTACCGAAAAAAAACGCGATTTAACTATTTTGAAATGACTTAGACCAGGATTTCACTAACTCGCATTACATAGCTATTTTACTATTTAAATTATCCGCGGTGGACTAGCATAGCATCACCTATTTCATGAAAAATCTAGGTAGTTATTTTCTTACGTAAACTGAATGTATTTTACAGGAAAAGCAGGGATTTTTAAGTGATTTTTCCTTTTGTTTCTTGCTATTTATTAACTTATATGACCCTTGAGACAAACAAAAACTAACTTTATGAAAACGCTTCAACAAAAACTAGTAGACGATATCAATAAGTTTCCCGGAGGCCTTGAAGAACTCATCAAAGGACTTCAACTCTGCATTGATGTGGGAGATGAGGATCAGGTGCATTTTTTTGAAACTTTGCTGCTAGACGTCATCGCCTTATTTCAGGTTGAAAACATGAAAGTAGAAAAGGAAGCCATTTTATTTAAGGACAATTCTGAAGAGATTATTAAACATTTGCAGTACATGATCAATACGCATGACTGCAAAACTTGCAAATTCCTGATCAAACTCAAGAAAAAAGAGATGAAATGGGTAAGTGGAATGAAAGTGGTATCAAACAGGAAGACTGCTTGATTCTTCGTCCTCATTCAGGGATTGATTGTCCATTCTTTTAAAACGCCGTCTTATAACTTCGAGCTGCGTTTTCATCAGGTGGGTTTCCGATGCTACCAATGATTTCATATAGCCGTCTATGGCCTGGATCATTTCGGCATAGGGCCCAACCTCGTACTTTAAAACATAGCCCAGAATAATACTAATAGGCGTGGGCACCGCAATAGTGCCCTTTTCCATACGCCTAATAGTCCCAATAGAGTACCCTACGAGCGCACTCAGCTCTTGTTGACTGTAGCCTAACCGATGCCTGATTTCGATGACTTGTTCTTTTGTCAAAATTGTACTCTATTTTCTATAAAAATAATACATATATTAATAAAAATAGAAAAATATATAACATTTTTGTATATTTAGATTGTTCTAATTATGCCAGATATTACAGTTCTTGGCAAGATAACAAGCAACAATAGGGGTCATACATTTGTTGTATACCTGAATATTTAAAACGCGACATTAAACAAGATTCCCCGAAACATCTCAGTGCAGCCTCTGGCTGCACTCGGAGTTTATAAGACTACGATTTTGAAGCTTTAAATGGTTCTGGGGCCTAAATAGAAGTTTTGATCTTAAAAATTCCCGTTGTGCCAAACATTCTGCACATCGTCATCTTCTTCGATCTTTTCCAGTAACTTTTCCACATCTTCCATTTGTTCAGGATTCAGTTCTTTGGTGACCTGTGGAATACGTTCGAAACCAGAGGACAGAATTTCAATTTCACGCCCTTCCAATTCTTTCTGAAGCGCTCCAAAACTTTCAAAAGGAGCATATATCAGAATTCCATCCTCATCAACGAAGACTTCTTCGGCACCGTAATCAATCATGTCTAATTCCAGTTCCTCAGGATCTATTCCTTCTCCGTTAATTCTAAAATTGCAACTGTGATCGAACATGAATTCTACCGAGCCCGAAGTTCCAAGACTTCCATCACACTTATTAAAGTAACTTCTGATATTAGCCACAGTTCGAGTATTGTTATCAGTTGCCGTCTCAATCAGGATAGCAATCCCGTGAGGGGCATAGCCTTCAAAAAGTACTTCCTTAAAATCACCCTGAGATTTGTCGCTAGCCCTTTTAATTGCCCTTTCAATATTATCCTTGGGCATATTAACAGACTTAGCATTTTGGATAACCGCACGAAGCCTGGAATTAGCATCAGGATCCGGACCGCCTTCTTTCACAGCCATAACAATGTCCTTCCCAATTCTGGTAAAAGCTTTAGACATAGCTGCCCATCGCTTCATTTTTCTGGCCTTTCTAAATTCAAATGCTCTTCCCATTAGTGCATTAGGTTGTGGATAGGGAGCAAATTTAACAAATTTTGAAAGGCTGGCAAGGAGCGCTTAAATGGCAAATAAGGTATGGAGAACCACTTATGCAGACCTACCTTTTTTCATGTATTAACTCTTCTATGCTGTGTGCTAGTGTGAAATCGTTTTCTGTGACTCCACCCGCATCGTGGGTATTGAGACGGATTTTTAGACTATTGTAAACGTTCGTCCAGTCTGGATGGTGATTTTGCATTTCGCACTCAAATGCGATTAAGGTCATTGCGGAAAAGGCTTCTCTAAAATCTTTGAATTTGTAGTTGGCCTCAATACAACCGTCAACATAATCCCATCCCTCAAGTTTGTCTAAACGTTCTTGAATAGTTTGTTCTGATAATTTTTCCATGGATCACTGTTTTTCCAAAAGTATTAAATACTGATTGGATGGTTTGTAAAGAAAAGATGAAATCTACTTAGCCGATCACATGATGATCAATAATTTCCTGGTATCCTATTTGTAGGTTTTTTGGAAGTTTGTTATCCCTTGGAAGTACCGCCAGATAGCGCTCCTCATTGGTAGTAAAAACTCTTTTATATATCGGGTTAAACTTGCCTATTCTTTCAATCACTTCTTTTATGAAGTCTTCGTGGTGTACAAGATCCTGGCTTCCCAAATGATAGATGCCCGTTTTGCCCCGGTTTATCATATAATGTATCTGTTGGCTTAAACGGTCGTCATTGGTTACATTCATCACGAGGTTAGGAAAGACCTCCAAAGGCTCATTGTTCCAAATAAGCTGCTTCATTTCCTTAACTCTTGGAGAAGCATTGCCAAACACCATAGGTACCCTCAGGATGGCCATTTTAGATTTAGGGAGGCGCAGCAACATATTTTCAATTTTTATTTTTAAGCGTCCGTAAACGCTTTCCGAGAGGGTTTTGTCATATTCATAGGAAGGGTACTTGCTATACGCATCAAACACATTGGCGGAAGAAATGAAGTAGAATTTGCATTGATGTTTTGCAACATACTCCATCATATGCTGATGGGCTTGTATTTGTGCAGCAAAATCTCCTCTAAGTGCAGAGATGATAATTTTTGGCTTGATATGCTCCAAGAGTCGAACAATGTCGTCTTCCCGCATGTCATACTTAAAGAACTGTTGATTGTGTTCAAAAGACCGTCTTGAACTACAATAGGTACCATAAGTATCGTAGTAGTTACAAAGCTCTTTGTAAAGAGCCTTGCCAATGAAACCACTTGCCCCAAGAATCAGTATTTTTTTGCCCTTTCGCTCCATCTTTCCCCTTCCTTTTGGCATTTTGGTATTTAGTGCTTATAAAATGGTAGTTTTACAATAGTCGCCGGAACAGCATTTTTTCTGATTTGAATCTGGATTTTACTGCCTGCTTCAGAGAAGATTGAAGGAACATACCCTAGTCCGATACCCTTTCCTAATGAGGGTGACATTGTACCTGAGGTAACAATTCCGATCTTTTTGCCCTGGCTATCCACAATATCATAACCCTGCCTGGGAATACCTCGTTCATCGAGCTCAAAAGCAACCAACTTCTTTTCTGGTCCGTGTTCTTTTTCTTTAGCCAATGCTTCGCTATTTACAAAGTCTTTAGAGAACTTGGTGATCCATCCCAAACCAGCTTCAAAAGGCGAGGTTTCGTCTGTGATATCATTTCCGTAGAGGCAATACCCCATTTCCAGGCGTAGGGTATCTCTGGCGGCAAGACCAATGGGTTTAATACCAAAATCGGCGCCAGCTTCCATCACTTTGTCCCAAACCTGTTGTACTTCTTCATTTTTACAATAGATCTCAAAACCACCCGAGCCGGTATAGCCGGTGGCCGAGATGATCGCATGTGGGATACCGGCAAAATCGCCTACCACAAAATTGTAGAACTTTATAGCTGCCAAATCTACCGAAGAAAGCGATTGCATAGCTTCCACGGCCTTAGGGCCTTGTATTGCCAATAGGGAATAACTATCTGAAAGGTCTCGCATTGTTGCACCGTATTCCTCGTTGTACTTAGAAATATGAAGCCAGTCTTTTTCTATATTGGAAGCATTTACTACGAGCAGGTAGGTATCTTCTTTTACCCTGTAGATAATCAGGTCGTCAACAATACCTCCTGTTTCGTTAGGCAGGCAACTGTATTGGGCTTTACCTACGGTAAGTTTAGACACGTCATTAGAGGAAACGCGCTGTATCAAATTTAGAGCGCCCGGTCCTTCGATTAAGAATTCACCCATGTGCGAAACGTCAAAAACCCCCACAGCCTTCCTGACCGTTTCATGTTCTATACTAACACCTTCATAGGATACCGGCATGTTGTAGCCAGCAAATGGCACCATTTTTGCCCCAAGAGTTTCATGCGTTTTGGTCAAAGCAGTTGCTTTCATTAGTCATCTCATTTTGATTGCGCAAATGTATCGAAATATTTTATCACGGCGTAGATTTCTAAAGCGATGTTTATGCAACTGAATTGTGAAATTAATTTTAACGTTTTGTTCCGATAAAAATGCCTATTTTGGGCAAATTAAGCCTACAAATGATGAGACAGATTTTTGTATTAATAGCCCTTTTTATTTGTTTTTCGGGAGCCTTAGGGCAACAGCCGCAAGACTACCTGCCCGCAGATTTTCATAAAGAAAGGAGAGAGGCCGTCAGAGCTATGATGCCTCCTAACAGTGTTGCGGTAGTTTTTGCAAATCCTGAACGTAACAGGGCAAATGACGTGGATTATATTTATCACCAGGACCCTGATTTCTACTACCTCACAGGCTACAAAGAGCCTAATTCGCTATTACTGATCTTCTCTGAAACGCAAACCGGGAGTAAGGGTGAGAAATATGATGAGGTTCTTTTTGTTCAGGAAAAAGACCCCAGGGCCGAACAGTGGAACGGAAAACGTCTCGGAACAGGAGGTGTTAAAGAGCATCTTGGCTTTAAAGTAGCTTTTAACGGCGGTGAATTTAGGTCTTCTTCTATAGATTTTAGAAATTTTAAAGAAGTACTGTTTTTTGATTTTAAGAATGATTACAGAGATAAAAGAGGAAATGCAGACCTTTTTGACCTTATTAAAAATTTCAAAGAGAAAGTAAATTATCCTGCAGATTACAATAGTACCAGACAGCGTCTTTATGCGATGATCGGGTCATCTGATGAAAGCAATAGCGCAAATGTGGCCCAAACCTTGGGTAGATACCTTAACTATTATAAGGAGCTGAGGACAGACAAGTTGTTAAGCGATTTTGCAAATGCCAAGGACCATAGCCTTAGAAGCGAAATAAAAGATAAAGTAAGCCTTCAATTGAAGTCTAACAATCTGAATTCGTTTTTACTACCTGAAATAATGAATGAACTTCGAGAAACCAAAACTGCTGAAGAATTGGTTTTGCTCAAAAAAGCCGTTGAAATTTCTGCCATTGGCCAGATTGAAGTAATGAAAGCGATGCACCCCAATATGTCTGAAACTGAAATTCAAGGGGTACATGAGTTTGTCTATAAAAAGTATGGTGCTGAATATGAAGGTTACCCCTCTATTGTTGGAGGTGGTCATAACGGTTGCATCTTGCATTATATTGAAAACAACAAGACTCAGGTTGGAGATGATTTGGTGCTTATGGACTTAGGCGCCGAATACCATGGCTATACAGCCGATATTACACGCACTATTCCAGCCAATGGAAAGTTTTCTAAGGAGCAAAAGCAAATCTATGATATTGTTTACCAGGCTCAGGAAGCAGGCATTAGAGCAAGTGTTGTTGGCGCTCCATTTAAAGCCCCCGGAGAGGCCGCAAGAAAGGTGGTAGAGAAAGGTCTGTTAAAACTCGGGATTATTTCAGATGTAAAAGAGGCCAGGACGTATTTCCCGCACGGGACATCGCACTATTTGGGTCTGGACGTTCACGATCGAGGCACCTACCAGCCATTTAGAGAGAATACAGTAATTACGGTCGAGCCTGGTATTTATATCCCTGAAGGTAGTGACTGCGACAAAAAATGGTGGGGGATTGCAGTAAGAATTGAAGATGATATCCTGATCACAAAAAAAGGGCCTCTAAACCTTTCTATAGCAGCACCCAGGACCACTGAAGCCATTGAATCTCTAATGGAGGAACCCAGTCCGTTAGATGATTTTGTGTTGCCGGGTCTGGACTAGGAAAACAAGCTCGTTTACAAAAGCAAATACGCTTTTAGATCTTCGTAAGACTTGATTTTTTGAGATTTCTTTTCTTTATGCATCACTTTTTGTATTTGGGGCGGAATGTCTAAACGGATGTTTAAGGTCTCTTCAACGATATCGATGAATTTAACAGGATGTGCGGTTTCCAGAAATATTCCGTACCGATTGGGGTGGTCTTCGAGATGCCTCTTTAACCCAAGATACCCAACAGCGCCATGAGGGTCTGCCACATAGCCAGATCGAGCGTATAATTCTTTAAGTGCTTGCTTCGTTGCCCTATCTGTAAAGGCATAGGAGGAGAGGTTTTCTTCAAGTAGGTTAAACTTGTCCTTGTACAAATGCCTGATCCTAATAAAATTACTGGGATCGCCCACATCCATGGCGTTTGAAATTGTGGCTACAGATGTTTTGGGTTCGTACGATGCAGTTTTCATGAATTCAGGTACAGTGTCATTCACGTTGGTGGCAGCAATGAAATGTGCACAGGGGAGGCCCATTTGCTGCGCTACCATGCCCGCACAGATATTACCGAAATTCCCGCTAGGAACAGAAAAGAAAAATTCTTTATTGCGGGATTTTATTTGCTTATAGGCAAAAAGAAAATAAAGCAACTGGGGTAGCCATCTGGCAACATTAATTGAGTTTGCCGAGGTCAGCTGTAAATGCTGTAAAATGTCAGCGTCTAGAAAGGCGGTTTTTACCATCTCCTGACAGTCGTCGAAGGTACCATCAACTTCAAGGGCACTTATATTTTTACCAAGTGTCGTAAGCTGCCTTTCCTGAATATCACTCACTTTTCCGCTTGGATAAAGAATTACCACCTTTACCCCAACTACTCCTAAAAACCCATTTGCGACCGCCCCTCCTGTATCCCCGGAGGTTGCTACTAAGACTGTTATTTCTTCATGATGGTCTTTTGAAAAGTACCCTAAGCACCTTGCCATAAATCTGGCCCCTACGTCTTTAAAGGCCATCGTGGGGCCGTGGAACAACTCTAGCGTGCCGATATCCTGGTCTAAACTAAGTACAGGAAAATCAAAATCAAGGACCTCGCCTAAGATATCTTCCAACACGTCCTCAGGAATATCTTCTTCGACAAAGGGCAACATTGCCTGCAATGCAATTTCTATATTGCTTAAGGCTTCTATGCCCTCAAAAAAAGAGGAGGGGAGCTGTGGAATACATTCTGGGAAATAAAGGCCCCGGTCAGGCGCAATTCCGTTGACCACTGCTTCCCTAAAAGAAACTTTTGCTGCCTTCTTATTTAGACTATAATACCTCATGAATTAATCTTGGTATATTGCTAATTGCTAATTGTTCAACCTTCTCACTCCTTCCAGGTTCATTCCTGAAACGTGAAGCTCATATAGAATACCCATGTCCTTATAAACACTCTTCATTGCCTCCCTCACCTTCAGAGCGGTTTCTTCACCATGGCTCAGCGCAAAGACGGAAGGTCCCGAACCCGAAATACCGCAACCCAAAGCCCCTTCTTGTAAACATGTCTGTTTTAAGTTATCAAAAGCAGGGATAAGGATAGAACGTATAGGTTCTACGATATGATCTTCCAAGGATCGACCAATGAGGTCATAATTTTCAGTAAAAAGCCCTGCAATTAAACCTCCGACATTTCCCCACTGCCGTATCCCATCTTCGAGGGCAATAGAAGTTTTGAGAATTTTCCTGGAATCGGAAGTCTTAACTTCAATTTGCGGATGAATAATACTGGCATAGAGATCTTTTGGCGTATGTATCTTTACAATATCCAGCGGGTTATAGGAACGCACTAAAGTAAAACCTCCCAATAGAGCCGGAGCAACATTGTCTGCATGCGCTACCCCACTAGCCAACTTTTCACCTTCCATCGCAAATTTTACCAACTCCACATTTTCAAAGGGGCGGTCCAATAGTTCGTTTATAGCCCATACCGCGCCTGCAGCACTTGCGGCGCTACTCCCAATACCGCTCCCCGCTTTGATATTTTTTTGGATTTCAATTTCAAAACCCTCTTCGTATTTTATTGCTTTCAACAATGCTTCTGCCGCCACTCCAGCCACATTTTTATGAGTATCCAGAGGTAAGTCCTGACCACTTATTTTTGAAATAACAACACCTTTTTTTGAGACTTTTCTAACAATCATT
The DNA here is from genome assembly GCA_965212595.1 of Flavobacteriaceae bacterium. GTDB lineage: Bacteria > Bacteroidota > Bacteroidia > Flavobacteriales > Flavobacteriaceae > Poritiphilus. The sequence goes on along the minus strand of CBDBVE010000007.1, from coordinate 33,426 downwards.
TCATCACCAACAGAGTTGAGAGCTAGGCCTAAAACATCAAAACCGCACGAAATGTTCGCGATGGTGGCCGGACAGAATATTTTTATTTCATTGTTTTTCATTAAACCAGTTTGGAATTGCGTATAAAGACTTCTCTAAAAATTACCTATTCGTATTATATCTGCAAAAATTCCTGAAGCAGTGACCTCGGCACCCGCACCGGCGCCTTTGACTATCAAGGGCTGTTCGGCATAGCGATCTGTAAAAAACAGAACAATATTATCGCTTCCCTCCAAATTGTAAAAATCATGGCCTTTAGGAATTTCCTGAAGCCCAACAGAGGCTTTTCCGTTTTCAAACTGCGCTACATATTTTAACTTGCTTTTAGACTTAACAGCTTTCTCATAAATGCTTTGAAAATTCGCTTCATGGGCCATAAGACTTGAAAGAAAGTCCTCTGTATTTTTCGTTTCCATACTTTCCTTTGGTAGAAAGGAGTTGTTTTTGATATCCATCAATTCAAGCTCGTAACCACTTTCTCTGGCCAGAATCAGGATCTTACGCATTACATCAATGCCGCTTAGATCTATTTTTGGATCTGGTTCTGTGTAACCTTCTTCCTGTGCCTGCTTTACAATACTTTGAAAGCTCGTCTTTTCATTGAAATTATTAAAGACAAAATTAAGGCTTCCAGAAAGCACTGCTTGTATTTTACGAATCTTATCTCCGGAGGCTATTAAATTTTTAAGCGTATCTATAATTGGCAATCCCGCACCTACATTGGTTTCAAACAAAAATGGAGCGTTGAAAGTATGGGATAGGGTTTTTAGCTCCAGATACTTTGAATAGTCTCCCGAACATGCAATTTTATTGCAGGTAACAACCGCAATATTGTGATTTAAGTAGTTGGCATAGCTGTCCGAAATAACCTGGCTAGCAGTATTGTCAACAAAAATGCTATTCCTGTAATTGAGTTGCTTAACCCGATGAAAAAATTCTTCTTTATCAGCGGTTTCCCCGTCCTCGAGAGCGGTTTCCCAATCTTCTAAAGACATACCTCCTTCATCAAAATACATTTTCCGCGAATTGGAAATTCCTATAACCCGAAGGTTTAAGCCCAGGTGTTTTTTTAAGTATTTTTGCTGTTGCCTCAGCTGATTTAGCAATTTTGAACCTACGTTCCCTACCCCCATCATGTAAATATTAAGCTGTTTTATTTGCTCCTCAAAAAACGCTTCATGCAGGGTGTTCAAAGCTTTTTTTACGTCTCCAGAATTAATTACCGCAGAAATATTCCTTTCGGAGGCTCCCTGGGCTATGGCCCTGATATTTACATTATTTTTCCCCAAAGCACTGAACATTTTACCACTCAGGCCTTGATGACTTTTCATATTATCGCCCACTAAAGCGATTATAGAAAGATCGCATTCTGCAATAACCGGGTTTAGTCTTCCCGAACTTATTTCATAGCTAAAAGCCGTATTGATTTCAGAGACTGCGAGATCCATATCTTCAGAGGAAATACCGATGCATATAGAATGCTCGGAGGATGCCTGAGTAATAAGGGCCACACTAATGTTTGCCGTAGATAGTATTTCAAAAAATCGTCTGGAAACTCCTGGAATCCCTATCATACCAGAGCCTTCAAGAGACAATAGCGCAATGTTTTCAATATTGCTTATTCCACGAACGGTTTTTAAATGACTGCTTTCAACATTTGATATGAGCGTCCCTGTTGCCTCTGGACTAAAGGTGTTGCTTATCCGAATCGGAATTTCTTTGGCTAATACGGGTTGAATTGTAGGAGGGTAGAGCACCTTGGCGCCAAAATGCGAAAGTTCCATAGCTTCCTTGTAAGAAATCGTAGGAATGGGCCTTGCTTGTTTTACCAGTTTAGGATTGGCCGTATACATACCACTAACATCGGTCCATATTTGAAGCTCATCGGCATTTAAGCTCCCTGCTACGATCGCGGCGGTATAGTCAGAACCTCCACGACCCAGGGTAGTGGGGTTGCCTTCCTTTGAGGAGGCAACAAAACCGGGAATAACCGTAATTGCATGGGCCGGCGTTTTAAAAAAACCAAGGCAGTTGGTATTGGTTATTTCAAAATCTACCGCCGCCCGACCGTAATTAGAGTCGGTTACAATGAGATCTCTACTGTCCTTAAAACCACAATCCAGGTCTTCAGACGCAAAATATTGACTGATGATATAGGATGACAACAGCTCTCCAAAACCCAAGATTTTATCGGAAAGCTGCGGTGTATTTTCACCTATAAGAAATGCACCTTCAATTAGAGTTTCAAGAGAATTAAGATCACTTTTAACCTTGCTCAAAACCCTGCTGTGTTCATCAATAGGAAGTAACTCCCTTATGGTACTTATGTGCCGTTCTTCAATCTCTTTTAGAATAGCCTTGTAGCCATTGTTTTGCAGGGATGCTATGTATAGGGATTTTAGTAATAGATCTGTTATTCCACCAAGAGCTGATACTACCACAACCACAGTTTCAGAACCCTGATTGCGGACTATTTTTTTAACCTGCTCAATATTGGTGGAGTTAGCAACCGAAGTGCCGCCAAATTTTAAAACTTTCATTATACTACTGATTTAAATAGAAAAAATGCAAATGCAAAACGCGAATACGGAAATAGAATAACAGCTTACCCCAAAGGGGTTGTAGTACGGAAAGTAGTGATTGCTTTAACACCGTTTATTTTGTAGAACGACAAAAAAGAGATGTTCACTTTGTTTTGCTTTTAAACATTAGAGAGTCAAATGTAGTACTTTTAAAATGCCAAGCCAAGATTTCTGTAATTTTTACAGTCTTGCCAGTAATTTTCAGATATTTTTAAAGAATAGGCCCTGTCATTGCAGAATAATCTTTAATTTTTCAAAAATAAGTAAGTACTTCCAGCGCCTAAGAATTTAATCAGCAACTTTGTAAAAGTTATAGCAGTATCATGAAAATTTTTAATGCACAGCAAATTTACGAGGCGGATAAATTTACCATTGAGGAGCAGCAAATTACAAGCGAATCCCTCATGGAAAGAGCAGCTTTGCAACTTTTTAATTGGCTGCACAGCCGCATGCAGGGAGCACCGGTAAAGATTCATTTGTTCTGTGGAATTGGCAACAACGGTGGTGACGGGATTGCTTTGGCAAGGCACTTGCAAGAGCATGGTTATCACATCGATGTCAATGTTGTCAATTACAGCGAAAAGCGATCTCAGGATTTTTTAATCAACTTAGAGCGCTTGAAGGCCCGAAAGATCTGGCCCAACTTTATCAATGAAGATAGTCCTTTACCGCAAATAGGAGTAGACGATATCATTGTAGACGCTATTTTTGGAATTGGCCTTAATCGGCCTCCATCATCCTGGGTGGCCAAGCTTATCGACTACTTAAATAATACGGGAACATTTATACTCTCTGTTGATGTACCCTCCGGACTCTTTTTAGAAAGGGCAGCAAAAGATACTGTTGGTATTATAAAGGCAGATTTCGTCTTAAGTTTTCAGGCACCCAAATTGGTTTTTTTTCTTCCCCAAACCGGACCGTATTGTAAGCAATGGGAAGTGCTTGATATTGGATTGGATACGCAATTCTTGAATAAGGCCGATGTTACTTTTCAACTGGTTACCAAGCAGCAGGCAAAAGGTATTTATAAACCCAGGCCAAAATTCTCACACAAGGGTTCCTATGGCCATGCTTTGATCCTTGGAGGAAGTTTCGGTAAAATTGGAGCTGTAATCCTCGCGGCAAAAGCTTGCCTGAGTACTGGTAGCGGCCTGGTTACGGCCTATGTGCCAGAATGTGGAAACCTTCCTTTGCAAACCGCTGTGCCGGAGGCCATGGTTATTACAGACAAAGATGACAGAGCTATTGCCGATATTAAATTTGAGATAAAGCCGTCGGTTATTGGATTGGGTATTGGTTTGGGAACAGCTGTGAAAACGGCTAATAGTTTTTCAAGTTTTTTGACGGAAAATAAGGCCCCTCTAGTTGTCGATGCAGACGGCTTAAACTTGCTTGCGAAGAAGAAAACACTTTTAAAGAAATTAGCGCCCCACTCAGTTTTAACACCGCACCCAAAAGAGTTTGAACGTTTGGTTGGAGCCTGGAAAGATGACTTTGAAAAACTGGAAAAGGCCAAAAAATTTACGGAGGAATACCATTGTATTTTAGTCCTAAAGGGAGCTCATACCATTACCTTTCATGAGGGCAAAGGGTTTATCAATAACACTGGAAATCCAGGGATGGCCACTGCGGGAAGTGGTGATGTCCTTACCGGCATGATCACAGGATTGGTCGCATGCGGATATAAACCATTTCAGGCTGCAATTCTGGGTGTATATCTTCATGGAAGGGCCGGAGATATAGCTGCGCTCAGTGAAGGGCAAGATAGTGTCACCGCAGGCAAAATTATAGAAGCCATCGGTAGTTCTTATCTGGAACTGCTTAAACCCCCAGATCAGCCCGTTCAGGCAGAAGATCAATAAAAATAAATAGCAATTATTGACGGAAGAACTTTATTTAGCGGTAAATCCTGAGCATCAAAGCCCTTTCTGCTTTACCTTAACTCTTCTTTTAACCCATACCAGGGCATTAGCGTAGTCAATAAAAAACTTCATTGGCCTTTTGTAAAACAATTTCTCTATCTTAAAGTTGTGCATGTCAACTTCTTTCACAGATACTATTGCAAAGGCTTTGAGGTTTTTTAATTCCCTTAAATAATTGTAGATAGTTGGGTCTATTGCGTAAGAATTCTTTCGAAGACTGATAAAACCAAAATTTCGGTCTCTAAAATGTATTTCAGAGATTCCAATGATTTGATACGCCCTTTCTAGAGTCAGGGTAGCTCCCTCATCGAAGATAGATACCATGTGATTTTTGAATACTTGGATCTTCCCAATATCAAGCTGGTATTCTCTTACGATGACCTTTTTCTTAGTCGGTCCGACTTTCATTTCCAAATAGTTTACGTGTCCTAAAACGAAAGTAGACCTAAGCATAAATTTTAGGAAAAATATTAGACTAAAGGCGTAAATATCGTTTATACGGCTTTGGGCGCGCCAAAACTGTATTTTATTTCCTACCCGGAAGGATTTAGGCATAAAAAAAGGGAGCCAAAAGTATGGGCTCCCTTATCCATAAATTCTTACAATACTAAGCCTTAGAAGACTTCTTTGCTTTTTTAATTTTGATAGACAATTCGTCCTTTTTTTCGTCCAGGTCCATAAAAATACTATCGCCTTCTTGAAGTTTAGAATTCACTATCTCTTCAGCCAGCGTATCTTCTATATACTTCTGGATGGCTCTTTTTAATGGTCGAGCCCCATATTGTTTGTCAAAACCTTTTTCTGCTATATAATCCTTGGCTTTTTCCGAAAGATTAAGATCATAACCAATATCCTTTATTCTCTCATACAACTTATTCAGTTCAATGTCGATAATCTTATGGATATGCTCTCTTTCCAACGGATTAAATACAATAACATCGTCAATTCTATTCAAAAATTCAGGTGCAAATGCCTTTTTAAGCGCATTTTCAATAACGGTCTTATGATGGGTGTCTGCCTGAGATTTCTTGGCAGAAGTTCCGAATCCAACTCCTTGGCCAAAATCTTTAAGCTGGCGCGCCCCAATGTTTGAGGTCATTATAATAATAGTATTCCTAAAATCGATCTTACGCCCAAGGCTGTCTGTTAAGAAACCATCATCTAACACCTGCAGTAACATATTAAACACATCGGGATGTGCTTTTTCAACTTCATCTAACAAGATCACGGAATAGGGCTTTCTCCTTACCTTCTCTGTAAGCTGTCCGCCTTCTTCATAGCCCACATATCCCGGAGGTGCTCCTACCAGACGCGAGATAGCAAATTTCTCCATGTATTCGCTCATATCGATCCGTATGAGCGCATCTTCAGAATCAAATAATTCTTTAGCGAGAATTTTAGCCAGCTGGGTTTTTCCCACCCCGGTTTGTCCCAGGAATATAAATGAACCTATAGGCTTATTAGGGTCTTTGAGCCCTGCCCGGTTTCGTTGTATGGCTTTTGCCACCTTGGCTACGGCCTCGTCTTGCCCAATTACATTGCCTTTAATAAGTTCGGGCAGCTCGGCAAGCTTATTGCTTTCTGTCTGTGCAATTTTATTGACCGGAATGCCGCTCATCATGGAAACCACGTCTGCTACATTTTCTTCCGAAACTGTCTCGCGGTGGAGCTTACTATCTTCTTCCCATTTCTCCTGGGCGACAGCCAACTCTTTTTCCAGCCTTTTCTCGTCATCTCTCAGCTTTGCGGCCTCTTCATAACGCTGCTTTTTAACAACGCTGTTTTTGAGATCTCTAACGTCCTCCAGTTGCTTCTCCAACTCAAGAATCTGCTTAGGGACATCCATATTGACGATATGCACTCTGGAACCGGCTTCGTCTAAGGCGTCAATAGCCTTGTCTGGAAGAAAACGGTCTGTCATATATCGGTTCGTCAACTTTACACATGCAATCAAAGCGTCATCTGTGTAATTTACGTTGTGATGATCCTCGTATTTTCCTTTGATGTTCTTTAAGATCTCAATGGTCTCTTCCACTGTGGTAGGTTCTACCATCACTTTCTGGAACCTTCTTTCTAGTGCCCCATCTTTTTCTATATACTGTCTGTACTCATCCAGGGTTGTGGCTCCTATACATTGAATTTCTCCTCTGGCAAGCGCTGGCTTAAACATATTGGAAGCATCTAGGCTTCCCGTTGCGCCACCTGCGCCTACAATGGTATGGATCTCGTCAATAAAAAGAATGACATCATCATTCTTTTCGAGCTCATTCATCACCGCTTTCATTCGCTCTTCAAACTGTCCGCGATATTTTGTTCCTGCAACCAAAGAAGCAAGGTCTAAGGTAACCACGCGTTTGTTGTAGAGAATACGTGAAACTTTTTTGTTGATAATGCGGAGAGCAAGACCCTCTGCAATAGCACTTTTACCCACTCCGGGTTCTCCTATGAGGAGCGGATTGTTTTTCTTACGTCTGCTTAAGATCTGTGATACTCTTTCAATCTCCTTTTCTCTTCCAACCACCGGATCCAATTTGTTGTCCTCGGCCAGACGAGTCAGATCTCTCCCGAAATTATCCAGCACTGGTGTTTTAGACTTTTTGCTGCCTTTTTGTCCCGTAGCTGAGCCAAAAGACCCTTCCTTGCCTTCAATGGGCTCATCTGAATCACTGGGAAACGATTCTGAAGTTGGAGAATCCATAAAATCGTCATCGCTGGTGATCATGGATTTAAACTGATCTTTAACCCCGTCATAATCTACTTTTAACTTATGCAAAAGCTTGGTGGTAGGATCATTCTCATTCCTTAGAATACACAAAAGCAAATGTGCTGTATTGATAGATGAGCTCTGAAAAAGCTTAGCCTCTAAAAATGTTGTTTTTAATGCCCGTTCTGCCTGTCTGGTAAGATGTAAGTTCTTCTTATCTTTCTGAGCATTGCCCGAATTAGGATTTGCCGGACTCAATATTTCAACCTTCCGTCTCAAATGGTCCAGATCTACATCCAAAGCATCCAGAATACTTATGGCCTTGCCATTACCATCCCGAAGCAATCCCAGCATAAGATGTTCAGTACCGATAAAGTCGTGGCCAAGACGCAAGGCCTCTTCCTTACTATACGCAATAACATCTTTTACTCTTGGTGAAAAATTATCGTCCATAAATTATCCTTATGAAGTTTAAAATTAGTAAATCTATACATAAGAACGTCAAATACCGTACCTATATTCGATAAACTAGGTCTAAATGACGAAAAAAACCCCGATTTACAAAAAAATTAACAGCCGAATTATTAACCAACCCTCCCTAAATTGGTGTTGATAAATTCTTTAATAAAGTATCTTGAAGTTGCTTTGTATGCTATGATTTTGCGTATATTGGCCTGATATTTTAACCACAAAGAAGTATTAAGATTTTTATATGGCGGAAGGAGAAAAATTAATTCCTATTAACATTGAAGATGAGATGAAATCTGCCTACATTGATTATTCAATGTCGGTCATTGTGTCACGTGCTCTACCCGATGTCAGAGACGGTTTGAAACCGGTACACAGAAGAGTTCTTTATGGCATGCATGAATTAGGAGTGCGTTCTACAAGTTCACATAAAAAATCGGCCCGTATCGTAGGGGAGGTTTTAGGTAAATATCACCCCCATGGTGATACCTCAGTCTATGATACGATGGTTAGGATGGCTCAGGAATGGAGCCTTCGTTATATGCTCATTGACGGGCAGGGTAATTTTGGTTCTATTGACGGTGATAGTCCGGCGGCCATGCGATATACCGAGGCTCGTATGCGTAAAATAGCCGATGAAATGTTGTCTGATATTGACAAAGACACTGTAGATCATCAGCTAAATTTTGACGATTCGCTCGAAGAGCCCACCGTACTTCCTACCCGTATTCCCAACCTTTTGATCAATGGTGCTTCAGGAATTGCGGTAGGGATGGCTACGAACATGCCTCCACATAACCTTTCCGAAGTAGTTGACGGCACTATAGCCTATATTGACAATAACGCCATAGAGATTGATGAGCTTATAACCCATATAAAGGCACCAGACTTTCCTACTGGGGGTACTATCTATGGTTATGATGGTGTTAAGGAAGCATTTCATACCGGCAGAGGACGAATTGTCATGCGCGCCAAGGCCACTTTCGAAGAAGTGCAGGGTAGAGAATGCATTATTGTAACAGAGATACCGTATCAGGTCAACAAAGCGGATATGATCAAAAAGACCGCCGATCTGGTCAACGACAAAAAGATCGAAGGAATTTCTACCATCCGCGATGAGTCAGACCGAAAAGGGATGCGCATCGTCTATATTTTAAAGCGGGATGCTATTCCAAATATTGTGCTCAACACCCTGTATAAGTATACAGCCTTACAGTCTTCTTTTAGCGTCAACAATATTGCCCTGGTTAAGGGGAGGCCAAAATTGTTGAATGTAAAAGAAATTATAGGCCATTTTGTTGATCACAGGCATGAAGTAGTTGTTCGCCGAACCAAGTTTGAGCTTAAAAAAGCTGAAGATCGGGCGCACATCCTGGAGGGACTTATTATTGCCTCGGATAATATTGACGAAGTTATTGAAATTATAAAGGGCTCGGCAAATGCAGATGAGGCAAGAGCGAATCTTATCAAACGCTTTGAGTTGTCAGAAATACAGGCCAGGGCAATTGTAGAGATGCGACTACGCCAGCTTACCGGTCTGGAACAGGAAAAACTGCGGTCCGAGTACGATGAGGTCATTGCCAGAATAGCCGATCTAAAAGATATTTTGGCTAATAAAGATCGAAGAATGCAGATCATTAAGGATGAACTGCTTGAAGTAAAAGATAAGTACGGAGATGTTCGTAGGTCTGAAATTAATTTTGCCGGTGGTGATCTCAGCATAGAGGACATGATCCCAGATGAACAGGTGGTTATCACTATTTCGCATGCGGGTTATATTAAAAGGACACCGCTTTCTGAATACAAAACACAGAACAGGGGAGGAGTAGGCCAAAAAGCTTCATCTACGAGAAATGAAGATTTCCTAGAACACTTGTTTGTAGGGACGAACCATCAGTATATGCTTTTCTTTACTCAAAAAGGAAAGTGCTTCTGGATGCGGGTTTATGAGATCCCGGAAGGCAGTAGAACTTCAAAGGGAAGGGCCATACAAAACCTGATCAATATTGAGCAAGATGATAAGGTAAAAGCCTTCATTTGCACCAGGGACCTTAAGGATGAAGAATATGTAAATAGCCACTATGTTATAATGGCGACTAAAAAGGGAACGGTCAAAAAGACCTCATTAGAGCAGTACTCCCGGCCAAGACAAAATGGAATTATTGCGATAAACATTCGGGAGGGCGATGAATTGTTGGAGGCAAAACTCACAACAGGGACGAGTCAGATCTTTCTTGGACTCAAATCAGGTAAAGCCATTCGTTTTGAGGAAGGCAAAACAAGACCGATGGGAAGAAATGCTTCAGGCGTAAGAGGAATTAGTCTTGCGAGCGAAGATGATGAAGTTATTGGCATGATTTCGGTCCATAATTTTGACGATGAAATTCTTGTCGTCTCCGAAAATGGTTTTGGGAAGCGCTCCAGTATTGATGATTATCGTATTACAAACAGAGGAGGTAAAGGAGTAAAAACAATTTCTATCACTGATAAAACAGGAGGGCTTGTAGCCATAAAGAATGTCTGTGACTCTGATGATCTTATGATCATAAACAAATCGGGGATCGCTATAAGGATGAGCGTTGAAGATCTGAGAACGATGGGAAGGGCTACCCAGGGTGTTAAGCTGATTAACTTAAAAGATAGCGACTCCATTGCCGCGGTAGCAAAAGTGATGAAAGATGAGGACGATTTAGATGATGCCGATATCCTGAACATTGAAGTTAATACTGAGGATGGCACGGCTATTGATATAGGTAGCGCGGAATCTGAAGAAGAAGAATAAATAATAAACACTAATACATCAAATTCAATTTTAAAATGAAAACAAAGATTTTAATGTTCGCTGCCATGACTTTTACCATGGTAACGTTTGCTCAAAAATCGGAGATCAAAGCTGCCGAAAAAGCACTTAAGAGCGGTGACTCACAGACGGCTAAGACTGCACTTGAAGGGGCATCAGGTTTAATAGGTGCCGCTGATGATAAAACAAAAGCGCAATATCACTTTACACGCGGAAAGGTTTATGCCGATCTTGCAAACAAAGGAGATGAGAGTGCCTTTGATGAAGCGGTTTCTTCCTTTAGAGAGGTTTTGAGCTTAGAAGAAAAAAGTGGAAAGGCCAAGTACTCTGCTGATTCTCAGCAACAAATGAGTGCTATGACAGCCGATCTTATTAATGCTGCCGTTGAAGACAACAACAATAAGAAATTCAAAGAGGCTGCAGGGAAACTGTATTTGGGTTACAAATTAAGCCCTAAGGACACCAATTACCTATATTTTGCTGCAAGTAGTGCGGTAAATGGTGGTGATTACGAAAATGCCCTTAAGTATTACAACGAGCTTAAGGACCTTGGCTATGATGGTAGTTCTACGATCTACAAAGCTACGAACACCGAAACTGGTGAAGTAGAAGAGATGGACAAGACTCAGCGAGATCTTATGGTGAAATCTGGAACTTACAAAGATCCTCAAGACGAAAAATCACCTTCGAAAAGTGCTGAAATCATTAAGAATATTGCCTTGATCTATACTCAGTTGGGTCAAAATGACAAAGCCTTCGCTGCCTATAAGGATGCCCGTGTATCTAACCCTGACGATGTTAATTTAGTATTGAGTGAAGCCAATCTTTATTACCAAACCGGTGATAAAGAAAAGTTTAAGGATTTAATGTCTGAAGCTGCTGAAATGGAACCAGACAACCCGGACTTACACTATAATATTGGAGTTATCAATATGGAGCAGGGTAACATTGAAGAAGCCAGAGCATCGTACAGAAGAGCTTTAGAAGCGAACCCAAGCTATGTCAATGCACAGTTAAACCTTTCTACTACCTATGTAAATGAAGGGAACGGACTCATTGACGAGATGAACAGCCTTGGCAATTCAAGAGCCGATATTGCCCGCTATGAAGAATTGAAGCAACAGAAGGATGATTTGTTTGTTGAAGGTGCAGGCGTTTTAGAGGAAGCACTCAAGATGAATCCTGATAACCAGGGTATTCTTAGTCAGCTTAAAAATATTTACGGAGCTTTAGGAGATAACGAAAACTTTATGAGAATAAAGAAGTTGTTAGGAGAATAAGCTTAAAAATACGATCTATGAAAACCCTTCTTAGCCCTGGCTATGGAGGGTTTTTTTGCTAAGTCATTTTCTTAATCACCCTTAGAGGGTGAGAATAATTGCGAAGATCATCATTGAAGATTCCAGTATGATCAAGGCGATCAATGCGGACTTTTCCATAGGAATGGATAATATAATTGTCCTTCATAATAATACCGACGTGGTCTATAACCCCTTCTTTATTATCAAAAAAAGCCAGATCACCTGGCTCACTTTCCTCAATGAAACTCAGGGCTTCTCCCTGTTTAGCTTGCTTTTCCGAGCTTCGTTCAAGTTTATATCCGTGTATTCTGTATACCATTTGAGCGAGTCCGCTCGCATCTATCCCGAAAGGCGTTTTTCCTCCGTGAAGATAGGGCGCATTTAAATACAAAAGTGCTGTATCTAAGATGGTAGCTTTAGAAATAGTGCCTTTGGTTTGCTGGCCTTCATGCTTGTGATCCAGTACTTGTGAGCGATCAATGCAGGAGCCCAGTACCACAGGAATTAATAATTGGTTCTTTGTACTAACAAAGGAAACCAAATCTGCTGAAAATTTGTGTTTATGGTGTTTTTCAATACGCTCATAATCCTCTTGAGAAATAGAAGTGAATTGGGTGTTTAAGACCCAGCCTTCACAGCCGTCATAGGCGTTTCTAATTTTGCTCCAGTGCTTGCGTTGTTCCAGTACTTTAAAATGCTCCCCGTAAAGTATTTGGGTCACCATCTCACCGGCATTGTCTGCCTCTTGCTTTATTGCAACTACGCTGAGGTGGCAAATACCGTATTGCATATAGATATTTTAGGCCGTCTGGGTATTGCGCTCCAAAACAATTGCCGAAGCCCCGCCCCCACCATTACAGATGGCAGCCGCTCCTATTTTACCGTTATTTTGTTCTAAGACACTTAGCAAGGTAATAGTTATTCTGGCCCCTGAACACCCCAATGGGTGTCCCAATGAGACTGCCCCACCATTAATGTTAACCTTGTCATCTGTTAAGCCTAGAAGTTTCATATTGGCCAACCCTACAACCGCGAAAGCCTCGTTGAACTCAAAATAATCGACATCATCCAAACTAATACCAGCTTTTGCAATAGCCTTGGGTAATGCCTTTGCGGGCGCTGTAGTAAACCATTTCGGTTCCTGGGCAGCATCCGCGTAGCTTTTTATGGTGGCCAGTGGTTTTAGGCCCATTTCTTTGGCTTTATCAGCACTCATCAAAACAAGTGCAGCTGCACCGTCATTTATGGTCGAAGCGTTGGCGGCAGTAACTGTACCGTCTTTTGAGAAAGCAGGTCTGAGAGCTGGAATTTTCTCCATTTTGACATTCTTAAACTCTTCGTCTTCAGCAACCACTATAGGTTCTCCTCGCCTTTGAGGGACCTCTACAGGGACCACTTCATCCGAGAATTTTCCTGACGCCCAGGCATCGGCTGAACGTTTATAAGATTGTATTGCAAAGTTGTCCTGATCTTCCCTGCTAAAATCATACTCTAGAGCACATGCATCCGCGCAAACTCCCATAGCGTTTTGATCGTATACATCTACCAAACCATCCTTTTGCATTCCGTCAATAAGCGAGGCAGGTCCAAATTTTTGACCGTTTCGCATATGGACATAGTGCGGAATTAAGCTCATGCTCTCCATACCTCCCGCTACAACTATCGATGTATCTCCAAGGGCAATAGATTGAGCCGCTTGCATTACAGTTTTCATCCCCGAAGCACATACCTTGTTTATTGTAGTACAAGGCACAGTGTCTGGAATGCCGGCAAATATGGCTGCCTGCCTTGCCGGAGCCTGCCCGGTCCCGGCCTGAACGACGTTCCCCATTAAAACTTCCTCGACCAACTCTGGTTTTAGATTTATTTTTTCCAACGCACCCTTGATCGCGATTGCGCCTAACTTTGGTGCTGGAATACTAGATAAAGCCCCCATAAAACTTCCTATTGGCGTTCTTGCCATAGAAACGATAACTACCTCTTTCATCCTATGAATTTTGTACCGCGAAATTAATAAATTAAAGTGCAATTAAGGGAGTAAAAATTCTAAAACGCTTCCCAAACCGTTTAATTTTCTATTTTTGATTTAGATACGGCAGCGCATGGGAAAACCCTTAGATACCCTATATAAAAGGCAATCAGTTATTTACAAATATTTTCTTTACCTGGTTTCCATTGGTTGTATTGTCTTTTTCTTCCCCAAAGGCGGGCAATTTAAGTACGAGTTTCAGAAAGGGAAACCCTGGCAATACAATAACTACTATGCCCCCTTCGACTTCAGCATCAAAAAGACCCAGGAAGAGCTCAGCGTGGAGCGGAAGGAAATTGAAGAAAATCAAACAGACTATTATTTATACAACCAACAAATAGCAGAAGAAGCGTACAATGCTTTCAATACCCGTTTTGACCAGGTTTTCAATGTTGATGCGTTTAGCGCTAACCAAAGACGAACCTTGTTTGCCGTTGGCAAGGATATCATGGATATTATCTATACCAACGGTATTCTTCAGACCAGTGGGAAAGAGGTTAAAGGCAGCAGTTTATACCTGTTTAAAAATAACGAAGCCAGGCGCATAAATGCCTCAGATTTATATCGGTTGAACGATGCCAACGAAGTTAGAGACAGAATACTGAGGGAAAGGGGATTGTTAAGTTTTAAGTCCAGGTACAATCAACTCTTTTTTGAGGTACTTCGGCCAAATGTGACTTACGATGAGGAACTTTCCCTAAAGGAACTACAAGATGCCCTCTCTAAGATTTCACTAACCCGGGGCAATGTTGATGAGGGAAAACTTATTATAGTTAAAGGCGAGGTGGTTGAGGCCGAGAATTTGAAAATTTTGAACTCTTTAAAAGAGGAGTTTGAATCAGAACTTTGGGCGGAGAGCAATTACTACTTTATCTTGTTTGGTTATACTATCCTGGTGGCACTGGTTCTAATGATGCTTCTGTTATTCCTAAAAAAGTACCGGCCAGAAATCTATGGGAACAATGTAAAGGTCACCTTTATATTTTTTAACATTCTACTCATGGTCTTTATTACTACCCTGGTGGTAAAGTACAATGAAATTTATGTTTTTGTAGTACCCCTCTGCATCTTACCCCTTATCCTAAAAACCTTTTTTGATGCGAGGTTAGGGCTTTTTGTACACGTCCTTACGGTGCTTATTCTAGGTTTTGTGGTGCCCAATAGTTTTGAGTATATCTTTTTGCAAATTATTGCCGGAATCGTTACAATTCTTACGGTTTCAGAGTTGTATAAACGAGCTAATCTCTTTGTTTCAGTTGGACAAATAACGCTGATTTATATCGTAGGATATTTTGCTTTTCACATTATTCATGAAGGCAATTTAGACAATGTACACTGGTTTACCTTTGGTTTCTTCCTCTTAAATGGAATGATCACTTTATTCGCGCAACCCTTGATCTACATTTACGAAAAGATGTTCGGAATGGTATCAGATGTATCGCTACTGGAACTTTCGGACACCAACTCCAAGCTGCTCAAAGAATTGTCTAATAAAGCGCCAGGCACTTTCCATCACTCACTTCAAGTGGCTAATTTGGCAGAGGCCGCCGCCAACGAAATTGGTGCTAACGCGATGTTGGTTAGGGTTGGGGCACTGTATCATGATATTGGCAAGATGAACAACCCCACCTATTTTACGGAGAATCAGATCACCAAAGTCAATCCTCATAATGATCTCAGTGCCAAAGACAGCGCTAAAATTATTATTAATCACGTTATTGAGGGGATAGAAATCGCTCAAAAGAATAAACTCCCAGACCGTGTGATCGACTTTATCCGGGCGCATCATGGCACAACGCTGGTTTTCTACTTTTATAAGAAACAGCAAGAACTTGGTGGAGAGGTCAATGAAGATGATTTTAGGTATCCGGGCCCTATTCCTTTTTCCAGAGAAACAGCAATTTTAATGATGGCTGATGCCGTTGAAGCCGCTTCAAAAAGTTTAACCAACCCTACCTACCAGATTATAGACGAATTCGTAGATAAGATAGTTGCAGGCCAGATGCAGGCCAATCAATTTCTAAATGCGAATATCACTTTTAAGGAAATCGAGATTGTCAAAAAAGTACTTAAGCACAAGCTGACAAATATTTACCACCTGCGCATTGAATACCCTGAGTAAGCCTTTCCACGTTGAGGATCAATATCTTCCAATCTCTGTATTTGATCATATTACTTACCTTTGTAACTAGCCAAAAATGCAAGTGTTAATTTCATGTTATTTTGTTTAGTTTTTTTTATTTTAAGTTAAACATATAGTATTTTTAAAATACTAAAAAGCTGAGGTTCAGAATCATCAAAATCTAATTACACATGTTTGCATTGTTTAAAAAAAGAAGTGAAAAGGCAAAGTTGGAGCAGCGTTACAAGAAACTGCTAAAGGAAGCGCATCAATTGTCATCGGTAAATAGGAGACTTAGCGAGGACAAAATATACGAAGCAACACAGTTATTAAAACAAATTGAAAGGAGTGTTTGAAGGCTCCAAGACTAGAATCAAATAAAGAATTGCTATGAAATTGATGGATAGAATTGCTGAGTTTGAACAAATGAAATTGTCCGGGATGACAACCAGCGATCGGATTGTTGCCTCGAGGCAAGCCAAATCCCTCATTTTAGAATTAAATGAAATATACAAGCAAGAAAAGGACCGCAAAGTAATGGATATTATGAAACGGCTTACGCTTCTCAAACGCAAAATCGAAAAACGCCTCAAGGGCAAACCACTTGTATAAGGTTGAAGATTTTTATATCCCCTCCTCGTTATATGTGTTTCATCCAGAGGCTTTCAGGAAGAGTACTCGTCAACGGTAACCGTTTATCTGCTTACTGTGTAGAGTAGGAAGAAATATCATTTAGAGTGCCTTCTATTAGTTAATTATCGCCTAGTTCTTAAATTTGAACTATGGAATTTGGGAAAACGGCTTTGTTATTGTTTGGTGCGATCGGGGTGGTGAATGGCTTCTTTTTTTCCAACTTATTGCTGCTGTCAAAGAATAGAAATTTAAAGCATAGGCTGCTCGGATGGTTGATACTCGTGATTTGTATTCGAATAGGGAAAAGCATATATGCCTACTATGCGCCAGAACCTGATAGACTTATCCTGCAGATTGGCCTCTCTGCCTGTATTTTTATAGGCCCTCTGGCTTATCTCTATTTTAAGGAGTCTGTGTACAAGCGCAATACGCTATCACTTATAGATAAATGGCTTCTGGCTGCAATTATTATCGCGATTTTAGGAATAGGCCTACGCTACCCATATAACACTTTTCCAGAAATATGGAATGGTTGGTTGATTAGAGGTATCTATTTCATCTGGATGATATTCCTGGCTCTTAGCGCTACGGTGTTAACCCCTTCACTTCGTAGATTTTTAGTGCTTAGGAAAGCATCGAAAGAAGACCGAAGGCTTGTGGTCCTATTTACTGCTTTTTTATTTATTACAGCCACCTATCAGTTTGCCCTATGGATACAGGGATTTACCTATCTATGGGGAAGCCTAATTTTTACTTCAGTATTTTATTATTTGATGTACAAAGAAGTATCTGGTCTTATTCGTAAGCAAGGTCGAAAAAGGCGTAACAGATTCGCAGAATTGCCTGATGGAGATCAAATCTTAGAACAAATCAACCAGCTCATTACACAAAAGAAACTTTATAAAAATCCTGCACTAAAATTACCCGATCTGGAGAAGGCTAGTGGGATAAAAGTACATATACTGTCACGGGTACTCAATGAGGTTTATGAGCACGGCTTTGCAACCTTTATTAATGAGAAAAGGGTAGAAGAGGCAAAGCAAATGATCCGTTCTAAGCCTCAGCTTACCCTGGAAGGCATAGGTTATGAATCTGGCTTCAATTCAAAATCATCCTTTTATGCAACTTTCAAAAGACTAAGTGGATATACCCCGGCTGAATATAAGAATCGCACCGCTGCATTGAAATAGGCTATTAAATGAGTCCAAAATTATAATCTTGCACCAAAAAGCGGTTTTTCCGACCTTCAAAATTGCTTTGCCCGTTTAAATTTGAATCCAAATTATTTAAGATGCAAGCAAAACACTGGTTACTCAGGACTCTGGTATTTATGAGTATAAGCTTAAATGCTCAGACCTCTAAGGAAGCGATAGAAAAGGTATTGGAAGATTTCATTGTAGGTACAGAATACAATTATCCTGATAGAATTGAAGCCGCTTTCTATCCTGAGGCGCAAATGTTCCTATTTAATACAGCCGACACCTTGTTGAGGTTTTCTCCTGATCAATATGCCTCCCTCTATAAAAGAAGGCCCCCCGGACAACGTAACAAAAGGTATAGTAAAGTTCTGGCCTTAGACATCTTATTAGATGTAGCCTATGCTAAACTTCAGGTAAGCATCCCCACATTTGGATTTCGTTTTTACGATCTGCTATTGCTTAAAAGAATAGAGGGAAAGTGGTTAATTGTTGCCAAAGTAACGTCTGCAGAACCTATCCCTAAAACGGCCCAAGAACATAAGCCATCTCCAGAAAAGCAAATTGTGATGTCTGGCTTGAAAAAGCCCTGGAGTATGGATTTTATAAATGAGAATGAAGTACTGTTAGCCGAAAAGGAGGGGACCCTCTTAAGGATGAATTTGCAGACCAAGTCCAGGACTATCATTGGTGGCCTACCTACAGATGTGGGCAAAGCCATACAAATAGACACTACTAAATTTCAAAAAGGCGTATATCCCGCCTCTGCACATGGGCAAACTCATGCCTTTAATGCCGGCTGGTTTCAAGTATTGTTAGACCCAAACTTCCAGGAGAATCAATACGTCTACCTTTCCTATGCCAGTATGGACGATACAGAGGCCGCCGCGCTAAAGGTGATTCGCGCCAGGTTGATAGAAAATCGATTGGAAGAAATGAAGACCCTATTATTTGCTGGTCCCTACACTCACGGACTCTTTCATTTTGGTGGAGGGATGGTCTTTGGGAAAGATGACAAATTGTATATCGCCACTGGCGAACGCAATTTTTATGAACATCTCAATCCTATTCCGCCTTTGGCACAAGATGTCTCGGACATGCGTGGAAAAATTTTTAGGATTAATCCAGATGGTAGCATTCCTAATGATAATCCTGATTTTGGGAATGGAGCTGTGCGGGGGCTTTATGCGACAGGTATCAGGGCTACACAAGGAATGATTCTAGACGATAGTACCGGCAAAATTTGGTTCAGCGACCATGGAACCCTGCAGGGAGACGAACTCAATTTATTGCAGCCAGGTGCTAACTATGGCTGGCCGCACAAAACTTCGGGTCGCTATAGGTCCAGGGACTATAATCCGCCAATTCCTGCTGGCGCCAATTTTACGGCGCCCATACATTATTGGGACCAGACCATTGCGCCCACCGGACTTGCTGTTTATCGTGGAAACTACTGGCCACAGTGGGAGGGAAGCATAATTATGCCCGGACTTAGTAAGGGCAGTCTTTGGAGGCTGGAGATGGAAGGTGATTCGGTAAAAAGCGTTGAAGAGCTTTTTGTTTCTGAACGAGTACGTCTGAGAAAGGCTGTGGTCTCCCCTGGGGGCAAATTATATTTGCTGACAGATGAGGACGACGGAAAAATTGTGCTGGTAGGAGGTAATAAGGATCAAGATTAGAAAAAAATAAAGGCCTCTAAGACTGCTCAAAATAAAACTCAAAAATCTCCACAAGGTCTTCCCGCTTGCTGATCTTTAGTTTTTTTTTCTTTATAAGATCTTTAATTTCTTTCGTGTGTTTAGGAAAGAACTCTGCAAAGGACTTCTTGCTCTGCGGGACGCCAATTAAAGTTTCAGAATTGTTCTTAAAATCTGTGATGTAATAAGTGGCCTTTATCCTTCTAAATTGTGCGGGTTCACCGGCTTTATAAGCCTGGGCTTTCTTTGCTTTAAAAAGTTTGATCTTTTCTTTAAAATAGAGTTTAAAATTTTCTTGTGTTGCGAGCAATTCAAAAAAGGAATTTTTCTTACTTCCTTTTTCGTCGATATAGGCCTGCGTTTCAAACTTACGGTCAGAACCGTCAAGTAGTGAGATGATGAAGGTCTGACTTGGATTTAATACTATTACTTGTGAGGAATTCGCCATCACTTCAATCCTACCCTCAAAAGCATCAAAACGCACTAGTTTGGTTTCCCGGATATTGTTGATCTTGGCTGGGCTGAACTCCGGATTGAGATATGGTGACCCTTCCGGCGAATCATACTGAACCTTATATAAATCTGTGGAATAGTACACATCACCTAAGGCAGTTGGTAATTGCGTTTGCCCAAAGGCCGTTGCATTTACCAGCAATAGTATGGCAAGAAGTACTTTTTTCATAGGATAAAACTTAGGATGCTTGTTAGGAAACTGGCATTCTATTCTAAAAATAAGAAAGTTATGTATGCCAATTAAAAATTAACAGGATTTTAAAATGTTTTAATGCTTAAAAAGTGGCAAAAAAAGTTGCGTTCCACGCGATATAGAATTACATTTGCACCCGCCTACGCAAAATGCTAATGCATTTGCCTCAGCGGCTGGGCCCGCTGTCAGTAAAGGGCAAAATAAGGTCTTATAATTTAGGGCATATTGGAGAGGTGCCAGAGTGGTAATGGAGCAGATTGCTAATCTGTCAACGCGTAAGTGTTGCCCGGGTTCGAATCCCGGTCTCTCCGCCATCGTCATCTTTCGTAAAAGCCTTGGATGACCTGGACGGACAAGTCCGCCAAAAGTTCATAAATTTTACACCATTCGGGGTGTAGCGTAGCCCGGTTATCGCGCCTGCTTTGGGAGCAGGAGGTCGCAGGTTCGAATCCTGCCACCCCGACCAACAAAAGCCAAACATGTACATGTTTGGCTTTTTTATTTTCCTCCATCGAAAGCTTGCTTTGCATGGTACGGAAAATAAAAAAACCACCACGCGGAGCGTGGTTGGCTTTGGTTGAGCAACAATCCCAGTTCAGGATCAGCGAACGAATTGAGGTAATCCTGCAAATCGCAAGTTCAAGTACGAGCTAAGATTCGACCCAAACCAGGTTGGCTTTGGTTGAGCAACAATCCCAGTTCAGGATCAGCGAACGAAGTGAGGTAATCCTGCCAACTCGACCAACAAGAGCCAAGCATGAAAAAGCCATAGAGGACCTTTAAATTCAAACCGATCTAACAGGCAAAAGACTAAACTTTTTATTATTTGGCATCTTATTCTGTCAAAGTTTGTAAGGGCAGACACTTATCATTTTAATATAGCTAGCTTTAATTTTAGTGTCGAATTTAAAAGAGGATGGCTATGAAAAATTTTAGATATTTTTTTTTGATGGCAATTATCACACTGGTAAGCTGTTCTTCCGATGACGATCAAAGTGATAGAAATCCCGTTGCAGTGGAAGAAAGTAGTTTTCAGGCTAGGATAAATGGAGTATTGTTTAATGCTGATTTTTGCAGGTTTGGAATTAGCGGCAGCACTTTTTGGCGAGCAGGTGGGGTTCTTCCTGACGGAAGAATTTTTTCTATATTCATAAGTCTAGGATCGAATGTTGAGGGTACATATCCCATAAGATCCGATAGAAATTTAGGGAATGCTCATATACAGATGTATTTGGATGGAGTTGAATATGCCATTAACGGAGTGACCCCTAATGATGAAGAGGGTGAACTAAGAATTTTTGAAAATAGAACTGCCCGAACCCGTGGGCAGTTTAATTTTACCATTTCGCAACCCGGTATACCACGGATAGAGGTGACTGAAGGACAGTTTGATGTTTTTTCCACTACAGCGCATTAACCCTTTTTAAAGCCTGGGAAATCCCTGGGGCTTTCACATGTTTCCCACTAACTAAGAACACACACTATTATAAACCAAGCAAAGTTTGGTTAGCTTTTGTTGAGCAACAACCCCTTACTCAGGATCAGTGAACAAAGTGAGCTAATCTTGAAAAGTACAAGTTTTATATCTTTAGAAAATCTAGGAATAAATACTTTAAATCCCATGCAAAAAACGCTCTTCATTATTTTATTTGTTTTAGCTTCACCAATAGCTAGCGCGCAAAATCAGTTTCAGAACGTTTTTAAAGACAGCACAAGACCTCACAAAGAAAATATACGTCTGGAGTTTCAGGATTTCATTGGTAACCAGACCTTCATGCCTATCTCTGTTTTAAAAGGAAAAACCGAAGGGCCGGTTTTTACAATTGTTGCTGGCGTACACGGTTTTGAATATCCCCCAATAGTGGCCACCCAGGAGCTTCTGAAGGAAATTAATATAGACAGCTTAAGCGGTACTTTAATTGTCGTCCCCATTGCCAACACAGGATCATTTTATACTCGAACACCGTTTATTAATCCTCAAGACAAGCTGAACTTAAACGGAGCATTCCCCGGTAAATCTGATGGCACCGTTACGCAAAAAATAGCGCATTTTATTAAAACAAATGTTATTCCGCTTAGCGATGTTTTCTTAGATATCCACGGCGGGGATGCCTCTGAGGATTTATTGCCTTTTGTCTGCTATTACAACAACGAAAATTTCCCCGAACAAACAAGAATGGCTAAAAGGCTCTCAGAAATCAGCGGATTTGAGTATGTTGTCTCCTATCCCTATACCCTAAAACCCGATGATCCGGCAAAATATACCTTCAAGCAGGCCTGCCAGGACGGGAAAATAGCCTTGAGTATAGAAAGCGGCAAACTGGGTAATGTTCAGGAGAAAGAAGTTACTTTAATTAAAAACGGGGTTTACAGTATGCTTAAGGAGATGAAAATGTATGGCAAAAACATAGAAAATCCCCCAAAAAAAATAATTAATCTTAACGATCAAAAATACATAGATTCTAACCGTAAGGGTATATTCTACAGTACCTATAAGGCGGGCGATTCGGTAAACAAAGGAGATAAAGTAGGGTATATCACCGACGAATTCGGAAATGTAATTTCAGAATTCACAGCCCCTGTAACCGGTATTATACTGTATAAAATTGCGACCCCTCCGGTAAATATAGATGAGACTATCATGTGTATTAGTCGTTATGATGGATAAGGCACGCCGAGCAAAGGTTGATTCTTATGGTTCACTGTTAAAATTCAATTGACTTAATCCTGAAAGTGAGTGTAAAACTTATCATAGTGAAGAGAGCCGTTTGCCTTTTAATCGCGTTTTCGTTCCTGTCTAGGGCATTCACACAAGACGAGGTGGATGTTCTGATCCTCGGTGGAGGGGCCGGAGGAACAGCTGCCGCTATACAGGCCGCGCGTGCCGATGTAAAAGTAAAGATTCTGGAACCCACTAACTGGCTTGGGGGTATGCTTACATCGGCAGGGGTGTCTGCCATAGATGGTAATCACGAACTGCCCTCGGGCTTATGGGGCGAATTCAGGCAACGGCTTCGAGATCATTACGCTGGTGCCAATACACTGGCAACCGGTTGGGTCAGCCACGCGCTTTTTGAACCTCATATAGGGAATAAGATATTGAACGAAATGGCCGATATGTCCGGTCTGGAAATTGTTTTTAAGGCGAAATACCAAGATATCCTGAAGAGAGACGGTTCCTGGGAAGTGAGTTATCAGCTAGAAGGGAAAACCCATACTACTAAAGCAAAAATACTGATTGATGCCACAGAAACCGGGGAAATATTACCTCTGGTCCAGGCAGATTTTCGTCTGGGGATGGATGCCCAACAAGATACTGCTGAAAAGCAGGCTCCACAGAGCGCGAATACTATTGTTCAGGATTTGACCTATGTAGCCATACTGGAAGACGTAGGCACTACCGAAGATTTGAAAGGCTTAGTGGAAAAGCCGGTAGCTTACGACCCAGAAGCCTATAAATGCGCCTGTAAGCGCGATGGCAATGAAATGTTCGGGTCGGTTACGGATTGCCTTCAAATGCTGAATTATGGAAAACTACCTAACAACAAGTATATGATCAACTGGCCCAATTGCGGCAACGATTCGTATGTGCCCTGGCCAGAACTCTCAGATGATGCTTATAAAGTGGCAATTGAGCACGCTAAAACCTTTACCCAGGGTTTTGTGTATTACATTCAAAACGAACTCGGTTTTGATCATCTGAGATTGGCGGATGAATTTCCAACTAAAGATGGCTATCCGATGATCCCTTATCACCGCGAGGGAAGACGGGTAAAAGGCAAGGTTTTTCTAACAGCAGATCATTTGGAAAAGCCCTATGATTTTGACCTCTATAGAACAGGGATTGCAGTTGGAGATTACCCCATAGACCATCATCACGATAAGAATGCCGAAGCACCCCAAATAGATTTCATTGAGATAAAAATACCGAGCTATAATGTACCCTTGGGGGTTTTGATTCCGGAGAGTACAGAAAACTTTTTGGTTGCAGAGAAGAACATAAGTGTGTCTAATATCGTTAATGGGACAACCCGCTTGCAGCCCGTTGTATTAGGAGTGGGGCAAGCGGCCGGAGCCATTGCGGTAACTGTGCTGCAAAATAACCAAAATACAAGCGAAGTATCCGTGCGCAGCGTACAGCAGCAGCTATTGAAAGCGCAAGTTTACCTCATGCCTTTTATTGATGTGAAACCAGAAGACCCTGCTTTCCAGGCAGTACAACGCATAGGAGCAACAGGTATCCTGAAGGGGCAGGGAGTACCGTACAAATGGGCCAACCAAAGCTGGTTCTTCCCAAAACAAGTCGTCTCGGAAATTGAGTTAAAAGAGGGACTTATAGATTACTATCCCGAAATTGTAGAACTGTTCGCCTCAGAACAGGCTGCTACTCCTGGCTTTCTGCTTCATATACTCTCAAACCTTAATAGAAAAATTTCGACTGCGGAGTTTCAGGCGAAATGGATGAGCTTGCCTATTGACCAGGAATACGAAACCGAATTAGCATTAAACCGAAGAACAATCAGTATCCTGCTTGACACCTTCCTAAACCCCTTTGAGCTGCCGATTGATTTGCATGGGAAAATCATAGGAAATCGTTGACCGCTGATCTTTTCCGGGCTTATAATGCTCAATAAATTACTTAGGATAAAAAAAAGGACCACCCGACATAGCGGGTAGTCCATTGAAATATTAAATGGTTTGGGGAAGTGATTGATTCCAAACCCCACTCTCAACAGTTTTTTCTACATACTCCTTAAAGTCTGTCGCTTTTCTTCCCAAAACACGCTCCACATCATTGGATACCTCCTGATTGTCAGGATTCCCTAAGACCTCTTTAAATAGGTAGCCAAAAAGCCATACATAAGAATCTGGCAGTCCGGCAGCCTTCATTCCTGCTTTAAATTCTTCCAGGGAAATAGGCTGATAATGGATTTTCCTGCCAATACCCTTTGCCATACTCTCCACAACTTCTTTGAAGGTCATTTTTCGAGGTCCGGTCACCGTAACAGTTTCTCCATTATATGAATCATCTAACAGTACTTTGGTTACTACCTCGGCAATATCATCTGTATCTACAAAGGGAATCTCAGCTTCTGGCATAGGAAGCGCCACATGGCCGGCCAATATAAAATCCAAAAAAGGCTCCTTCGCTAAAATTTTGATTGAACCAGGACGCTCTAACCAGCGTATAGTTGAGACCAGAATTTGCTACAATTTCCTCACATGCCTCTGCCTCTGTTTCTCCCTTCCCGGAAAGAAGTACTACTTTTTCGAGCCCTTCTTTCAGGGCTATTTCGGTTAATGCAGAGATAGCTTCTCTTGCCCCGGGCACGGCCAGATCTGGATAGTATACAATATAAGCCCTATCCATTCCCTTTAGGGCAGCTGAATACGTAGAGACATCGTCCCAGTCAAATGCAGGGGTATTGTTTCTTGAGGCCACTCTTACATGGTGTCCTTCTTTTGTTAATCCTTCTACGACTCTGCGACCGGTCTTACCGGTTCCTCCGATTACTAAGATGTTGTGTTTCATTTTATTTAAGTTTTAGATGAATAAAATTGTAATTATTTGAATAATTTTAAATGGATAAATAACGATAGTACTGCCAGGACAAATGATACCATAGAGCAGATGGTACGTATCAAATGCAGTCTGTTCCATTTGCTTTCATAGAACGCTCTGAACTCGGCGATTTTGTCACTGCTTAATTCCTCAATCTTAAGAACATCCAATTGGTTATTTAGTGGCACATTGCCTAGTCCGGTCACACCAATAGTGCCAATCAGATAGCAAATTGAAGATGCCAGGATTAACCAGAAAGCAGTCTTGTTGAGGTCGAACTCATAAATACTGCCAATACTCAGAAATACCACACTCCCAAAAAAGACAGTATAAAAGGCCGGGTTTAGAATGGCCCGGTTAATAGCCTGCATGGTTTCCAGGTAAGTAGTATTGCTTAAATTTTGTGTCCCCGGAATTACCGAAACAGACCAGGAGTAGAATAGGCCGGCCGAAAGTCCGGTTAAAATGACAGCTCCTAAAAGGACGCAAGATTTAATAGATAGCTCCATAATTTTTGATCGTTTTTAATTATGGAGTAAAACTAGCCAGGCCGAAGAGGCCATGCTTGACAGTTTAAGCCAATGTTTTGACAGTTTAAGCCAAAAGGGGTTTATTACGACATTTTCCTGAATTCAGTAGGAGAAAGAGATGTCCATCTTTTAAAAGCACGGTTAAAAGCGCTTTGTTCAGAGAAGCCCGTTTCAAAGGCAATTTCGGCAATGCTCCTTTTCGAATTTTTGAGGAGGTTCTTGGACAGTTCTTCCTGCGTTTTCTTGATCAAATCGCGAAAGCTGACACCATTTTTTGCAAGTCGCCTTGTAAGCGTACGATTACTCATCCCCATATGCTGTGATATCTGAGCGATGCCTGGAATACCGCTGGGTAAGGCATCCTTGATCAATGCTTCTACATCAGCTGATATTTTGTTGGCATTTAGCTCAATTCCCTTGGTTTCTTCCGCAACTCTTTCTACCAAAAACTTGTTGATACTGGTATCTGCTTTGGCAGTTCGTGTTTCAAGATCTGATGTCTTATAGGTAATAGAATAGAAAGCTTGGTGAAAAAGAATGGAACATTTAAAGGCCTTTTGATAGCTGCTTAGATCTTTTGGCGGGCCGTGCTTGAAAGTTACCTGGGTAGGAGCAATATCAGTTTCAGTCATGGCCTGAAGAACAACAACGGTTGCAGATAGTGTTGCTTCATTGGATAACTCCAGGCCTCTTCTATGAGGCTCTCTATGTAGAAGGATTTGAGATTGATCAACTCTTTTTTTCACTTCAAAAACATAGGTGTTTGAAAGCAGTTTAAAATAGCGCTCGCTTCTTTCAAAGATTTCACCGGCCCAGGAACAGGTTCGCCAGGAAAGACCCAGCACGCCATAGTCTTCTATTTTCATTTCCTGACCAACTCTGACTGAGAACCCCGGTCCTAATTTTTCATCAAGGAATTCGTGCAATTCAAAGAAATGATCGGCAGGTACCGCCTGTAGGCCTTCCATGGTATCTACAGATGTTGGCAGACCCTTAAAATCATCCCTGTTCATACCCTCATTTATGGCATGACCGATCATTTTTTTATAAAGACTGATTGAGATGTAATTCATGCAGATGTTTATATAAATAAGCAGCTGATAAGATTAATATACAAACAATATGCAAATGATGGTTGTATGGTAGCTGATAGCACTGCGCAATTCAGCAATTTTCTTTGGGTTGCGAACGCTAAAAGTGCCTCGAAAACCACCTCTCAGCCAACTAGAGGATAAACGGCAAAATTTCGGGACAAACTGCTCATACCTCCCTAAAACAGGGATAAGTCACAAAAACAAACAACAAATGAACCCATGTTTACCACCTATACCGCACTGTTAACAACAAATATCTGCAAATGGCCTTTATAGTCCCTTATTTTGTTAGTATAAGACCGCCCAAATGACCAACTTGATTAACCTGCTTAGCAAAGGTTCGCACAAGAAGTATGTATTCTTGCTATTACTTTTTGCATTTAACTTCATCAATGCTCAGTTAAGTGACCTGCATTACCTACCCCCATTAAAGCAGGGACAAAACAATGCAGGGATACGGGACCAGGCCATTTATCTCTCTACACCAGAACCAACAATCTTCACAGTAAATGCCTATCAGGGTACAAATCCTACTCCTGTAGCAACATTTAATATATCCAATATAAGCCCTGCTGTTTGGACTTTAGCCGACGGCGACAATAATATCACCTTAGTAAACAATGCCAATACGGGGATTGTACTTCAAAATAGTGGATTGCGATTCGAATCCCCAAGTGGTGACAGGTTTTATGTAAACTACAGGGGGAATTCTAATGCCCAGGCAGCTTCCTTGACGGCCAAAGGTCGACAAGCAATGGGAACAGAATTTAAATGGGGAGGTGTTCCCAATCGTGGATCACACCCCTCCAAATCTAACACCCTGGGCATCATGGCCACCGAAGACAATACTACTATTGATGTTTATGGCTATGACCCAGGATGCGAATTTCGAGTTGGAAATAATAGGGCCGGAATTACGGCAAACACCTATCAAGTTGTGTTGGATGCCAACGAATCTTTTGTATTTGAAACTTACATTGGCAACGCGCCGACACAGGCACATGAAGATGGTTGGATCGGAGCAACGATCGAATCAGATAAGGATATCGTCATAAGTAACGGATCTATAAACTTTGGAAGGCAGGTTGGCGCAAGTAATCGAGATGCTGGTATTGACCAACCCGTGCCCGAAAATAGATTAGGAAAAGAATATGTGTTTATAAGGGGTAACGGAAATACCAATGGCTGGACTGAGTTTCCACTATTGATTGCAATTTCTGATAACACGCAAATTTTTGTAAACGGAAACACCACTCCTATCGCCACGATTGATAATGGTGAGTACTTTGAGATACCCAGTAGCTATTATTCGGCAAATACAGTAGGTGCAAATATGCTGGTACAAACATCCAAAGATGTCTATGCCTATCAATGTATGGCCGGAGCAACCACACCTTATACCCAGGGACTCAATTTCGTAGCTCCTGTAAACTGTTTGCTACCTGATGTAATGGACAATATTCCTGATATCCGTGATATGGCAGGTCTTGACGTAACTGGTGGTATGACCATTATCGCAGCTGTGAATACTCCAGATGCCAATATCATCGTGACCGATGGAAGCGGACCGGTTAGTTTGCCACCCTCCAATCCTGTCGCCGGTTCAACAGATTGGAAGACCTTTTATGTTCCCAACCTAAATGGCAATGTAAGCGTACAATCAACCGGCCCCATGGCAGTTGGTTTTTTTGGTTTCAATGGAGCTAGGGGGGTTGCCGGTTACTTTTCCGGATTTGACACTTTACCAGAAGTGACCCTTGAAATTCGAGGTGGCAGTGGTTGTTTTGTCGGGTCTGAGCTTTTTGAAGCCACAAGTAACAATTTTGACGCTTTCCAGTGGTATGAAAATGGCCTCCCCATTCCAGGAGCCAATGGTCCAAGTTATGCCCCTTCGGGTGCTGGAGAGTTCTTTCTTAGGGGTACCAAAGGGCCTTGTACTTATGATAGTAATGCCATTCAAGCGCTGTATTGCGATCCTGATGTTGTAGTCGAAAAAACGGTTGACACATCCGAAATTATGGAAGGAGAAACGGCCATCTTTACCATACGCGTTCAAAACTTGGGAGTAGGCCCATTGACCAACTTACAAATTACAGATAACATTCCAACCGGGCTTACTTTAATCAATACTTTTACAATCTCTGGAAGTTGGAGCGGAAATACCTGGAATATTGGTACCCTAGATGGTGGTGAAGTCGCTGAATTGGAACTGGAAGTTCAAGCAGATGAAATTGACACACTACCCCTATTAAGCCTAATAAATACGGTAACCAATACCCAGGATCAAATTGATGCCAATATCACACCAGACAATCCATCGGCGATAATTACCGTCCACAATGATTTTGATAATGATGGTGTTAACGACATAACAGATTTAGATGATGACAATGATGGTATTTATGACGAAGAGGAATGTGCCAACTTATTGTTTAATATTTCGAACGGCGATCCGCACAACAGTGGTCTACTGACTACGGACAATTATGTGGTACTAGACGTATTCAGTATTGACAATTCGTTCAACTTACAAATTAATGGCAACGACGTAGCCGGAGAAATACAATTTCAGACCGGCGGTGGGGGCAATGAAGCAAGGTTCTTTGATGGAACCGCATACGGTGAAAGTGGTAACCCGGATATCTGGACACTTACCGGCACCCATGGCAGCCCACTGCTTCGAGTGGTGATCGATCAAACAGGTCAATTTCAGTTGTTTGGTACGAGGTCTTCAAATGGACCCTTAGAACCGATGGTTCTTACTACACCCGCAAACACGACTAGTTGGAATTCTCCGGGTAGTAACAACATTGGCATAGGGCAAGCCGTTGCCGGCTCTACCAATATGCGTGGAGTACTTTTAACCGCGGGATGTGATACAGATTCAGATGGTTTCCCTGACCCCTTAGACCTGGATAGCGATGATGATGGTTGTAGCGATGCCAACGAATACTATAAAGATAATAATGCAGATGGCGGTGATGGCGGGGAATACGGTTCTGGTGTTCCGGTTGTTAACCCAACCAATGGTACTGTAAATGGAGCTTCCTATACCGCTGTATTTGCTCCAGAAATCTTATTAGGGAACACCTCCGAGGACCTGGGAGGAACTGATATCAATGGTCAGGGCGTAAACCTCGGGAGAAACCTTTCAATATGTGCTTCGATTCCAAAACACAGGAGATGATGATGCTACTAACTATGTGATCACAGATATTTTACCCAACAATATAACACTCGACAATATCGATGTCTCTAATGCTCCGGGGACAGTATACAATCACGATATTGCTACTAACACCATTGAATTTCAGGTACCAGATAATCTGGTGGAAGTTGGAGACCCGCAATACAGCATCAGGATTACAGTAAGCCTTTCGGCTAATTGTTCAGATTTCGTTGATGCCTGTTCATCTCAACTTGAAAACAGGGTGTATTCTACCTTTCAGGGAGTACTAAACCCAACTGTTTTTACGGATGAAGAAGGATCTTCTAATTTTCCCTGTAATAATGTTCCTGAAATAGCCAGCAATAATATCCTGGATGATTTGGCAAATTGCAGCCAGGCAAGGACGGTTCAATTTGTGTGGCGATAATGCAATATTAACTGCAGGTGCAGGCTTTACTACCTATACCTGGGCGCTGGATCTCAATGGAAACGGACAGATTGACCCCTCAGATACCGTATTGAACGATGGCGATCCTGATGGCGACCCTAGTACTTTGCTGGTTACCGATATTGGAAACTATATCGTTGAAAAATCTGGTAGCAGTGGTTGTCCCGATTTAGTTGAATTGATTACCGTAGAGCGGTTTGGTAGCACACAAACCAACCCGATTATTACCTACTTCAACCAGGTAAACGCAGATAGCAATCCTGATAACGATTTACAAGGCGAAATTGTTAGTTGCGCTATCGATGGATCACTTATGCCTAAAATATTTTTGTGCGGTGAAAATGATGAAGCTAGCATTCAATTGGGAATAACAGATGCACTAAGCATTGTCTGGCAAAAGCTAGACGAGACAAGTTGTTCTGATGTAGGAGATGATTGTGCCAATACCAATAGCAGCTGTGTTTGGAATGACCTGGCTACCCAGTCTAATTATACAGTCACGGACAGTGGAAGATATAGGGTGGTCATCAACTACCTAAATGGTTGCTTTAGCCGTTTTTACTTTAATGTGTTTGAAAACACTTTAGATATTCAGCACACTGCTGATGATGTCCTGTGTAGCACAGCTGGTAACATTAGAATTACCAATATTGGAGCTAACTACGGCTTTCAATTGGTTGATGCTTCAAACGGTAATATACTTGTCCCATTCGCAGATGATAACGGTCCTGATTTCAATATAACAAGCAGCGGTACCTATAGAGTTGAGGTAACCCAATTAAACCCAGCGACCGGCGATCCCATCCCGGGAGCTGTATTTTTGAAACCGAAGATATTGGCATACTTGAAAGGGACTATCAGGTTAGTTTAAGTACAACACCGGCAGATTGCAATCAACTAGGAACTATAGGTATCCAGGCTTTGAATGTCTTGCCCAACTACAATTACGAGCTTCGACTAGATGATGGCAGCAATGGCGGCCAGGGAACATTTATAGATAGCAGACTCGCTTCAGGCGACAACACCCATACATTTACGAATGTTAATTCTGGAGATTATATCGTAATCACCACAACTGATGACGGCTGTACCGATACACAACAAATTACAGTTGCTGAAATTCCTGAATTAACGCTTGTAGCCTTAACTACGGAAAATATTACCTGTACCGCAGGGATAGTTACCCTGACACCTGGAGGTGGAAGCCCAAATCCCGACTATCAAATGGCCATTTGGAGCAAAGACGGTGTGGATCTATATACAAGCCCCACAGATGTACCCGCCTCCGAATTACAAACCAACCCTAACTTCCTGTTTGGGTATAGAGGAACACCAACCACCTATTTTCCGAATGAAAGATGGGGATTATGAGTTTATCGTTTTCGATGATAACGGCTGTTTTACGATCTCGAACAGTGTAAGTGTAGAAGAATTAGGAGGGCTTTCTGTGTCTGCTTCCCATTCAGGAATAGTTTGTGCAGATTCATCTACTTCTTCTTTAACCGTATCTGTTACTGGCGGCACATTACCTTATCAATACAGTTTGGATGGTGGTACAAATTACCAAAGTAGCGATACTTTTGTAAACCTGCCCGCTGGCTTGTACACTATCACCGTTATGGATTCTAGCGGAAGTGGAGGTGCCGGTTGCGTTGAAGCTATTGATTATGAAATTGACCAACCTTTTAGACTAACGGCATCGGCTGCCATAGTTGAGGATGCCTCTTGTAATCCGAGCGGCGCATTGGTTAAAATTTTAAATGTCAACGGAGGACAAGCACCTTACGAATATAGTTTTGACGGTGGCAGTAATTTTGGAACACTGAATGAAAGAAATTTGGGTTCAGGAAACTATCAACTGGTACTGAGGGATGCCTTAGGGTGTACCTATGATATGGACTTAACCGTACCGACCGAAGTCGCTGACCCTAACTTATCTTATGCCGTAGACTATGATTGTAATGGTGAAGGAACCATTACCATTTCAACATCCAATGGTACAGATTTTGATTATACCTACAGTCTCAATACAACACTTAATACGCCAGCTGATAGTAACGTATTTACCAATGTCGCTGCTGGTTCACATACTGTAACCGTCGATTATTCCAGTACCATAGCTCCTAACCAAAGCACTATTTTCTTTGAAGATTTTGGAGATGGTCCTACCACCCAAATTGCTGAAGTAGGAGCTGACTACTGCTATGAGCCCCAAAATGGCTCATTAACGGTCTGTAATCGTGGGCCAGCAGGCATCTTGGTGAATGGCGAATATACGGTTACCAATTTCGTAACCAATCCCGTACCTTCATGGTTAAGTCCTCAAGATCATACTGGATTAACCGATGGAAGATTCTTGGCGATTGATGTCAGCACATTCTCAGATACCGGAAACCCACAACTGAACAACATTTTATGGGCAA
>CBDBVE010000006.1:0-110529 GCA_965212595.1 Flavobacteriaceae bacterium | reverse complement strand
CAAAGAAAAACCAAGTGCCAAAAACCAGGACTTTTCAAAGTTTATTGTCCCCTCCGAAACAGAAGAACTTGTATTTTACAAAAGTCATCTTACCGAAAGATGGTGGGTAGAGGTTCCTTCAATTTTATCTTCACATACTAAAACCAATTCAGCGGCGTTATTACCATGCACCGAGCAGGACTATTTAGACGCTTGCGATCAAAATCTTCCTGAAAGGTGGTTTAAGGCCTATAAGAAAGGCTTTAGCTAACAAAAAATAATTTAAAAGGATAGGCTGTTTTGCACAATAAATTATTCAAAAATTAGTTTTACTGAATAATACGAATTGTCATTACTGTTTATAGTCTTAATCGAAATTTAACCTAAAGTATGAAGAAGCTATTGTTATCATCTATAGCGTTTGTTTTTTTGCTAAGTAGTTGCGGCTCTAAAACAAAAGGAGAACTGGTTGGAGTGAAAGGAAAAAAATGGTACCCCGAAAAACCTTACGGCATGGAATTGATCCCTAGAGGATCTTTTATCATGGGTAAAAGTGAGGAAGACATGGGCCAGGTTTTAAATGCTCCCACCAAAACCGTTACCGTTCGTTCCTTTTACATGGATGATACGGAAATAACCAACAGCGAGTACCGTCAGTTTGTGGAGTGGGTAAAAGACTCTGTTGTAAGAACCAAACTAGCCATCCTTGCAGATGAACTAGGTATGGGTCCTGATGATGGTGGAATTGGAGAATTTGCGTTCAAGGATGCAGATACAACCAAGATGTCTACCTATGACAAGTATATGCTTGACAACTATGCGGGACTTGGAGAAACTGGATATGAGGGCCGTGGTCTTAATACAGACGAGAGCCTTATCTGGGATACTTCAGACTATCCTGATGAGTACTATACCGAGGTGATGGATTCTCTATACATCCCGGAAGAAGAATCTTATAACGGACAGCGCACCGTTGATGTTACTCAACTAAAGTACAAGTACAGTTGGATGGACATTGAAGCCGCTGCCCGAAACAGAGATGCACGAAGAAAAGATTTTATCAGACAAGAAGAGTTAGAGGTCTACCCAGACACCACTGTTTGGATTCGAGACTTTGAATACTCTTACAATGAGCCTATGCATAATGATTATTTCTGGCATGATGCTTACAGCGATTATCCTGTAGTAGGAGTATCCTGGAAACAAGCCAAAGCATTCTGTAACTGGAGAACAAAGTTTAAGAATGACGACCAGAAAGATAGAGGCAGGCAATTTGTAAATCAATTTAGATTACCTACAGAAGCAGAATGGGAGTATGCCGCCAGAGGTGGTATTGAAGGTGGAACCTATCCATGGGGTGGCCCTTATGTCATTAGTGACACGGGTTGTTTTATGGCCAACTTTAAACCGCAACGAGGTGACTATGCTGCTGATGCTGCTTTATATACTGTTGAAGCGAAGTCTTACGAGCCTAATGATTTTAATTTGTACAACATGGCCGGAAATGTTTCAGAATGGACCACGTCTAGCTACGATCCAAGCTCCTACGAATTTGTATCTACTATGAACCCGAACGGGAAAGATGGCGGTAACGCCAGAAAAGTTATCCGCGGTGGATCATGGAAAGATGTTGCTTATTTCCTACAGGTAAGCACGCGTGATTACGAGTACATGGATTCAGCAAGAAGCTATATTGGTTTCCGTACTGTACAAGATTATATGGGTGAAGAAGACTCTACACAATAATTTTACGTATATAGAAAAATCAAACCTTTAACCAAATACCTATTTATAACATTAAACTTAAATTAAATTTAAAATTATGGCACAGTCAAAATCAACAAAAAAATTATTTAACATGGCCTATGGCCTTGGGGCTTCGGTAGTAATTATCGGTGCGTTATTTAAAATCCTACACTGGGAATTCGGTCCTCTTACAGGTGGATTGCTTCTTGCAGTAGGTCTTATAACAGAAGCACTTATTTTTGCTATTAGTGCCTTTGAGCCAGTAGACGATGAATATGATTGGTCTCTAGTTTATCCTGAATTAGCAGGAGGACTGAATAGCGGTAAAGCAGATGAACTTGCCGAATTGAAAGAAGCTGAGACTTCTCTATCTAAAAAATTAGACAACCTTTTAGAAGAAGCCGGAATTGATGCTAGCCTTATGGAAAGCCTTAGTGATGGTATCAAAAACTTCGAAGGTGCTGCTAAAGGTATTGCTCCTACAGTTGACGCTATGGAGTCTACCAAAAAGTACTCTGATGAGATGGTACACGCTGCCGCTCAGATGGAATCTTTAAATAGCCTTTACAAAGTACAATTAGAAAGTGCTAGCAGACAAGCTTCAGTGAACGAAGAAGTAGTTCAGAATGCTAGTGCCCTTAAAGATCAAATGGAATCTTTGGCCTCTAACCTTTCTTCTTTGAATGGTGTTTACGGTGGCATGTTAACTGCAATGAACAGAAGCTAATTAGTTTATTGAATCAAAAACCCAAATCAAATTATTTAATTAAAAGCTAATTAGAAAACATGGCAGGAGGAAAATTATCACCACGTCAGAAGATGATCAACTTAATGTATTTGATCTTCATCGCGATGTTGGCCCTAAACATGAGTAAAGAAGTTCTGGCAGCTTTCGGACTAATGAACGAAAAGCTGGAAGCTTCTAACGTAAAAACCACGGAAAGTAACCTAGCCTTCTTGGGTGGTTTAGAAACGAAAGCATCGGAAAACGCTGAAAAATACAGTAAGCTTTACGAAGATGCCAATAAGATTAAAAGTCTCTCTCAGGAGTACTTTGATTACCTTGAAAGTCTGAAAAGTGAAATGGTAAAGGAAATTGAAGATCCTAAAGATTACCAGGTAATGGACAAGTCGGACTATCTAGATCAAAAATTCTTCCAGGGAGATAACCTGGCTCCTCAGGGAAAGGAATTTTTGAAAAGGATCAAGGACTATAGAAGTCAGGTAACTGGCATCTTGGGAGATAGCTTCGACGATGTGAAGAATGCGGTAAACGCCAGGTTTCAAACTGGCGATACCAGTGGAAAAGTAGCGCGAAGAGATGGTGCCAAAGTTGATTGGATCAACTACCACTACGAAGGATTTCCTTTAATTGCTTCGTTGACCAAAATCACTGCTTTACAGTCCGATATCAGAGCTACAGAAGAAGCTTCTTTAAAAGCGATGTTAGAAGGACAGTTAACCAGCGAAATCTCTTTGAAAAACTTTGCTACTTCTTTGAATGCTTCTAAGTCTGCTTTTTACTCAGGTGAGAAGTACGATGGGAAGATCATTATAAGTAAGACCGATAACTCTTCACAACCTGTTAGAGCTGAGTTGAACCTTGATGGAAGAAAGCTTAGCGAAGGAAAAGACTTTCGTCTTGAAGCGGGAGGAGTTCAAATGTTGATAAGCGCTGGAAGTGCTGGCGATCATGCCGTTACCGGAACCCTTTACTTTATGCAGGACGGGGAAGAAATTCCGGTTGAGGTGAAGAATTCTTTTGCTACGATCACGAAGCCAAATGCAGCACTGATCGCGGCAGATAAGATGAATGTGGTTTACCGAGGAGTAGCCAACCCTATGTCTATCTCTATCCCAGGTATTCCTAATAATAAAGTAAGAGCTTCTGCAACCGGATTAAGACAGGTAAGTGGTAGCAAATACGTAATGAATCCTGGAAAAGGACGAACGGTTACTATTACAGCATCAGGTACATTGCCAGATGGCCAACCAGTCTCTTCTAGATCTGAATTTAGGATCAAAGATATTCCAAGGCCTGCAGGTTCTATCCGCGGAGAAGCGGGAAGTGTAAAAATGCCTCGTAGAAACCTTGAGATCGCAACAGTTGGAGCCTTGTTAGAAGACTTTGATTTCGACTTAAATCTTGCAGTAAGCGGATTTAAATTCAAAGTGCCAGGCCAGCCTACTGTTAGCGTAAATGGTCAGAAATTAGATTCAAGAGCCAAGTCGGCCTTGAAGCGAGCTAAAAGAGGTGATGCCGTTCAGATTTTCGATATCCAGGCGTACATCACAAATAACAGAAGTTATAAATTGAAGAAGGTATCTCCAGTAGTTGTGGAGCTTACCAACTAGAAATAGGGAAAACTTAATTATGTAATGCGCCATTCTCGTATGGCTTTAAGAAGCGTTCAAATTCAGATTGGCGCATTACATTAAACCTATAACAGCAAATAATTAGTTACAAATGAATTGGAAGAATGTTTTAATTGTTGGAGCGGTTTCACTTTTACCAGTTTCTATGATGGCACAGGCTAACATTTTGAACGCCAAAAAGCCCGAGGAAATTGGTATGAAAACCGAAACACAAAAGGAATTAGATAAGGATGCTCCTCTTGAGTACGGTTATGTAGACGACAGGGATATTCTCTGGTCTAAAACAGTATGGGAGGTTGTTGACCTGGATGAGCGGGTAAACTTCCCTTTGTACTATCCTATTGATACCGTAGATATTGGTGCTGACAGAAGATCTCTTTACGATGTTTTTATAAAGAACATTAAGAATGGAGAACTTACAGATGTATATGTAGACTCTTATTTCACCGAAAAAAGAAATTTCGGCGATTTGTCCGCTACGTTGCAGAAAGTAGATACTACAGATCTTGGTTACGAACAGATCAATGCCGGAGAACAACTCTCCGAAGAGTACATTAATAGACGTGAGCTTACTGCCGCAGATATAGAAGAGTATCGTATTAAAGGAATATGGTACTTTGACAAGCGTCAGGGCGAACTAAAGTATCGCATGCTGGGAATAGCTCCTGTGGCTCCGGATGTTAACTTTATTGATGATGATTCCATGGATCCTGCGGATAACAAAGTGGAATTGTTCTGGGTTTGGCTGCCAAGTGCCAGGCAGATTTTACACGATGCAAAGGTGTTTAACCAGCGCAACTCTGCACAACCCATATCCTTTGATATGCTTTTGAACGCCAGACGTTTTAACGGTATTATCTACAGGGAGGACAATGTTCACGGAGACCGTGTTATTCAAGACTATATTACAGACAATGCTTTGTTCCAACTTCTAGAGGCAAATCGTATTAAAGAAACTATTAGAGACAGGGAACAAGATATGTGGGCGTATTAAAAGCTCATTTTATTCCAATTCAACGAAACAAAAAACGCTGTACCGAAAGGTGCGGCGTTTTTTGCATTTCTATCCTGTCCCCCTGACCGCTGTTACCTCGCAGAGAAGGGAGAAATCTAAATCAAGGTACAATAGTTATAAAAGGAAAAATCTACGCCTGCAAAGTCATTTCTTCCTATTAACAACCAATCCCTTTTTCTAACTTTGCTTTATGCATGACTACCTTATCGTTGGCCTGGGGCTGGCTGGTATAGCGCTCTGTGAAACACTTGAAGAACATGGAAAGCGCTTTTTGGTTATTAGTGACCATTCGCAGGCTTCTTCTGTAGTTGCGGCAGGATTGTACAATCCTGTTGTTTTAAAGAGATTTAACCTAGCCTGGAATGCCGACGGGCAATTGAAAACAGCGCTTCCTTTTTATAGTAAGCTTGAGAAGAAATTAAAAACCCCTTTAGATTATAAAATCCCACTTTTAAGGAGGTTTGCTTCTATTGAAGAACAAAATTTGTGGTTTGAAGCCGCCGATAAACCTGCCTTAAGCCCTTTTATGTCTCTCCAATTGCTAGAAAACTCAAACCCGAATATCGAAGCGCCCTTTGGTTATGGACAGGTGCTGCATACAGGGAGAGTAGACACGAACATGCTAGTAAAAGCCTATGCGGCCTACCTCGCGAAAAGCAAACGTATCATGGACACTACTTTTGATTTTAATGAACTCGTTGCCAACAATGAGTTCATTGAATACAAAGGGCTCAAAGCAAAGCAAATAGTTTTTGCGTCGGGTTTTGGCCTAAAGAAAAACCCCTATTTTAATTATTTGCCTCTTCAGGGAACCAAGGGAGAATTACTTACCATTCATGCCCCGGAACTAAAGGAAAACCATATCATTAAGGCGTCAGTATTTTGTATCCCTTTGGGCGAAGATCGTTACCGTGTTGGTGCAACCTACAAATGGAAAGATAAAACCAATGTCCCAACCGAAGAGGCCAGATTAGAACTTCAGGAAAAGCTTGAAGTCTTCTTAAAATGCCGTTATGAGTTAAGAGAGCATGTTGCGGCAGTGAGACCTACGGTTGCAGACAGGAGGCCCCTGGTGGGGAAACAGCCTGAGTATAAAAACATCTATGTTTTAAACGGATTAGGTTCCAGAGGGGTGCTGATAGCGCCTTATGCTTCAATACAACTTTTTAATCATATAGAGCACCAGAAGCCCTTAAATAAAGACCTGGACATCGCAAGGTATGCAGCGAAGTACAAAGGACTTTAAACGCATTTCTGAGTACCGTAATGGGCGTCTTTACCCCTTAATGGCTTCCTTATCGTATTTGAAGAAAAAATTGATCCAGATGTTTCTAGATAATCTGATGATTATTGGTAAAAAAAGAACAAGTGTTGCCACAATAGCAATAAAGGTAGTTGAAAGTGGCGCTC
Organism: Flavobacteriaceae bacterium; assembly: GCA_965212595.1. Classification (GTDB taxonomy): domain Bacteria; phylum Bacteroidota; class Bacteroidia; order Flavobacteriales; family Flavobacteriaceae; genus Poritiphilus. The sequence continues at coordinate 104,003 of CBDBVE010000006.1, read as the reverse complement.
CAAGGATGAGGTATGATATAACAAAGGTTACTGTGGCAAATGCAATGCCCACTGCATAGCTTACATACATGGCCCCATAAAAAAAAGAAGGTTCTATCTTATACTTGGTGCCACAATGCGAGCACCTTTCCCGCATCAGGAAGAGACCCCCTAACCGATAGGGATTTGTATGCTTATACATACTTTCCGCATGGCATTTTGGGCAAGTTCCTGTTAAAATGCTGTAGAGTTTGTTTCCTTTTTTTAACATTTGCAAAAGTTTCTGCAAAAGTAAGGTATAAGGCAGATTTTCACTGTAACTCAGGTCACAAATAATGCTTAATATTCACAAACTTTCTGTTGCCTTCGGGGGCGAGTATTTGTTCAAAGAGATCGGTTTTCGACTTAAAGCCGGGGACCGGGTTGGCCTAATTGGGAAAAACGGAGCCGGGAAGTCTACCTTACTTAAATTGTTGTCAGGTGAGCTAAACCCCGATACCGGGAGTCTGGCTATTGAAAAGGAGGTGAAAATAGGCTTTCTACGCCAGGATATTGATTTTGTTATGGGAAGGACCGTTCTTGAAGAAGCATATGAGGCTTTTGAAGAACTGAAGGGTTTGGAAAAGCAATTAGAAGCGATCAATACCCAGCTGGCAGAACGTACAGACTATGAAAGCGAAGCCTATAATCAATTGATCATAGATCTAAACGATCTTACCAGCAGTTACGAAATCCTGGGAGGATATAATTATAAGGGAGATACCGAAAAAGTACTTATCGGACTTGGTTTTAAACGCGAAGATTTTGATAAGAAGACAGATACTTTTTCAGGGGGTTGGCGTATGCGAATAGAACTGGCCAAACTGTTGCTGCAAAGCAATGATGTACTGCTACTTGATGAGCCAACGAACCACCTGGATATTGAGTCTATTATATGGCTAGAGCAATTCCTTAAAAATTTTAGTGGCGCTGTTGTTATTGTTTCACATGATAAGATGTTCTTGGATACTGTGACCAATAGAACTATAGAGATTTCTCTTGGGAAAATCTATGACTATAACAAGCCCTATTCTAAATACCTTAAACTAAGACAGGAAATAAAGGAGCAGCAACTGAGTGCAAAAAAGAACCAGGATCGGGAAATACAGCAGGCAGAACGTCTTATAGAAAAGTTTAGGGCAAAGTCTACCAAAGCTTCCATGGCGCAATCCCTTATTAAAAAACTCGACAAAATGGAGCGCATTGAAGTTGATGAAGAAGACAAAAGCGCTATGAATCTTCGCTTTGAGGTCTCCGTGGTACCTGGCAAGGTGGTTGCGGAAATGGAAGAGCTATCAAAAAATTATGGCCCCAAGGAAGTTTTAAGAAATATAGACTTGTTATTAGAACGAGATAGCAAAACCGCTTTTGTTGGCCAAAACGGCCAGGGAAAAACCACCCTTGCTAAAATTCTTGTAGGCGAATTGGAATTTGAAGGTCATTTGAAACTGGGACATAATGTACAGATTGGATATTTTGCTCAAAATCAAGCCGAATACCTCGATGGAAGTAAGACGGTACTAGAAACCATGACAGATGCAGCTAACGAGAGCAATCGAAGCAAAGTGAGGGACATTTTGGGGTCTTTTTTATTTAGAGGTGATGATGTCGATAAATATGTCAAGGTACTCTCAGGGGGCGAGAGAAACCGCCTGGCCCTTGCCAAACTGCTGCTTCAGCCATTCAACGTTCTGGTTATGGATGAACCCACTAACCACCTTGATATTCGTTCGAAGCAAGTGCTGAAAAAGGCGCTTCAAAAATTTAACGGAACCTTGATTCTTGTTTCTCATGACAGGGATTTTCTCCAGGGGCTCAGCAATAAGGTATATGAATTTAAGGACAAAAAGATAAAAGAATATCTTGGAGATATCAATTTTTATCTCGAACAGCGACAAGCAGAAAATTTTAGGGAAATAGAAAAGGCAAAGGTTCAAAAGGAGAACTCGAAACCCCGAAAGGAAAAAGATTTAGATTACCAGGAGCAAAAAAGGCTTAAATCCCTGAAGAACAAACTAAGCAGTGTAGAAGCAAAAATTGCAAGTCTTGAGAAAGAGATCGCGGAAATAGACCACGAACTACTCATAAATTACGATGCTACCATAGCCCAAACTAATTTTTTCGATTCTTACAATGAAAAGAAAACTAGTCTCGAAAACCTTATGAAAGACTGGGAAAACCTTACAATTGAACTTGAAAAAACTCGTTGAACGGGTACAATTTTAACTTCCATTTTTCGTTCACAACAGATAAAGGGACTTTCACAACAAAAATGAACAGTTCATCGATAAAATGTGCATTTAGTCTGGTTCTTACGTTATTTTTGTAGGAGTATTCTTAAAATACGTATAAGTATTTATGATAATTGAGTGGAGATAGTTCCTAAATCAAAAATATGAAAAAATTACTGATTTTTCTAATCTTCTTCGCTATTGCGACGCCTACGGCGTTTGCGGAGGTCTCCGATTTGGAAAAGAAGGCGCTTGTTGATCTTTATAATAGTACAAATGGAAAGGATTGGGTAAAAAAATGGAATCTAAGTTTACCCGTATCCGAATGGTATGGGATTAAGATTATGAACGACCATGTCGTTGAGATTAATTTATTCCGTAATAACCTTAGTGGCACACTACCTGAAACTATTGGAGAATTAAAGAATGTGAGAGTGCTCAACCTGGCCTTCAATAACCTAACAGGATCACTACCCGAGGCAATCACGCATTTAACCGCCTTGCGGGTCTTGAAACTGGAAATGAACAGTATAAAAGGACCGATACCTAGAGACATTGGAAAACTTACCCAACTTAGGCAGTTCACTGCTTTTAATAACTTTCTGTCTGGAAAGATACCCGAAAGTATTGGGGAATTGAGCAATTTGAAGGTACTCAACCTGTCTAGTAACGATATTTTCGGAAGAATTCCTAACAGTATCGGTAAGCTTACCAAATTGAAGAGTCTTGGACTTTTTCAGAATACCTTATATGGTGAGATACCATCAGAAATGGGGCAATTGAGCATGTTGGAAGAATTGGTGTTGTCTAACAACCAGTTAGACGGGACTATCCCCACAGAGTTCGGTGAATTGGCAAGCTTGAAGGTATTACAAATACAAAACAATAAGTTTAGCTCGTTTAAGGGTCTTGAAACTATGAACTCGGAGGGTTTTTTAGTTTTTGATTCAGATCAGGAAACCGATAAGAAGAACTTCAAGGATCTTAATTTTTCCAGAACGAGAATGGCCGATACAAAATTTGAAGACGACATTGACAATTAGTAGTCAGTTTTTTATTTAGTTAGTTTGGCAAAAGGGATGCGGGCAGCGTCCCTTTTATTTTTTGGAAGCCCCCTTTTGCCAGCCTAATACCAGAACAAATGCTTTTCTCACCTGCCTACTTAGTCTAATATTTAAGACATATTTAACATTAGTTGCATATGCAACTAATTGATTTATGTTTAGCTTCGCTCCATGGAATTCCGGGATATGAAGATAGATTTTGAAAGTTCAATAGGCCCCTGGTTGGGGAAAACCTCCAAAATTGTGGATTACTACCTCTATGAAGCTTTTCAAAAAAATGGCTTGGATTTAAGCAAGGAACAAATGATTGTTCTGAAGAAACTGCATGATAAAGATGGCTTAAACCAAAATGAATTGGCCTTTTTAACCTTTAGAGACAAATCTTCTTTAGCCAGATTACTGTCTAAAATGGAGAAAAAACAATACATCACCAGAAAACAGAGTAAGGAGGACAAACGCAGCAATGAGGTTTTTATAACGAAAAGGGGCAGAGAAATGTTCGAAAAGACAAGGCCAGTAATAAAATCGCTAATGGATACTATGGAAAGGAACATCTCTGATGAAGAAAAGCGACAGATCATCAAAATTTTAAAAAAAGTGCAATTCAATTTTACTGCTGAGACAGCATCCTTATAACTTAGATTATGAGAAAGATAGTATTATCAATCCTTGGCTTGCTTATAATAATAGCCTCCATATATGGTGCTAGGTTGATCATAAAGAGCAAGACAACCCCAAAACCAAGACCAGATAAGGTCATCAAAACAGTTTTCGTAAATACTGCGCAGAATACCACAATTCCTATTATTGTGCCGGCGAATGGAAATCTTGTCGCCAAACAACGACTTGAACTTTATTCCGAGGTGCAAGGAGTATTCAGAAAAGGCAATAGGCTTTTTAAAACGGGTCAGGTATACAAAAAGGGGGAATCTATCATAAGGATGGACGCCTCAGAGTACTACGCAAGTGTACAATCGGCTAAGAGCAACCTTTACAACTTAATTACTTCGATTATGCCAGATCTTAGGTTAGATTATCCTGAGGTTTACCCAAAATGGCAGACATATTTGAATAGTTTTGATATTAACAAAGGAACCCCTCCTTTACCTGAAATGACCTCCGAAAAGGAAAAATACTTTATATCAGGTAGAGGCATATTAACCAACTATTATAACCTTAAAAATTTAGAACAGCGCCTGGCAAAGTACTCGATTCGGGCTCCTTTTAATGGAGTACTTACAGAAGCCCTTGTTACCGAAGGCACCCTTATAAGAGCGGGGCAAAAACTTGGAGAGTTCATCGATACAGGTATCTATGAATTGGAAGTAGCTGTTAGCAAAAGTTATAGCGATTTGCTCAAGGTTGGAGAAACCGTAGAACTTATCAATTTGGAAAAAACAAAAACGTACAAGGGTGTCATAAGTAGAATAAACGGTAGGGTAGACCTGGCTACACAAACGATTACGGCATTTATAGAGGCGAAGGATCCAGACCTTAAAGAAGGGATGTATTTAGAGGCCAGGCTTACGGCCAAATCCGAACCCAATGCCATTGAAGTAGATCGCAACTTGCTGTTGGAGAACAATCAAATTTTTGTAGTCCGGGACTCAATTTTAGATTTAATACCTGTAAAACCAGTCTATTTTTCAGATACTAAAGTGGTGTTAAAAGAGGTCCCGGAAGGTATTGCCATTGTTTCTAAGCCTGTCGTTGGCGGTTATGCCGGGATGTTGGTAAAGATCTATCAAAACGAAAACACAACGAAATAATTTAGAGTTGAGGTCATGAGACAGGTCATCGCATATTTCATCAGATATCACGTCGCAGTTGACGTAATCATTATTGCTTTTTTTGTTTTCGGTATTTTCGGGGCCAAGTCATTAAAGTCTTCTTTCTTTCCCCTGGCAGACTCAAAGAATATTCTTATTACGATAACCTACCCGGGCGCTTCTCCACAGGAAATTGAAGAGGGTATTGTACTTAAAATTGAAGACAACCTAAAGGGGCTTCAGGGAGTGGATCGGGTGACATCTACATCCAGGGAGAATAGCGGCTCTATTAATGTTGAAATAGAAAAAGGCAGGGATATAGACTTTATGTTGCTCGAGGTCAAGAATGCTGTAGATCGTGTGCCTACTTTTCCCGCAGAAATGGAGCCTTTGATTGTTTCAAAATTAGAGGTGGTAAGACAGACTATAAACTTTGCCATCAGCGGTGAGAATGTTCCATTGGTTACCTTGAAACAAATAGCCAGGCAGGTAGAGAATGAACTTCGGGCAATAGAAGGTATTTCACAAATCACAATTTCTGGCTATCCCGAAGAAGAAATTGAAATCGCGGTAAATGAAGATAGGCTTCTTGCCTACGATATGTCATTTAATCAGGTGGCCAGTGCCGTGGCCAATGCCAACATTTTGGTGACTGGCGGGAATATTAAAACAAGTGCCGAAGAGTATCTTATCAGGGCCAATAATCGCTCTTATTACGGAGATGAATTGTCTAACCTGATCATTAGGGCCGACGCAAGCGGTAAGACGGTAAGGCTAAAAGATGTCGCGTTTATTAGAGACCGGTTTTCCGAAACCCCGAACCAAGCCTATTTTAACGGCCAATTGTCTGTAAGTACGGCCATTACAAGTACCAATACGGAGGATTTGGTTTCATCGGCAGAGAAAGTCAAAGAGTATATAGAAGCATTCAATCATAAGTATAACAATGTTCAACTGACCATTGTAAGTGATCAGTCTAAGGTACTGACGCAGCGTACAGATCTGCTTGCCGAAAATGCCATAGTAGGGATGATTTTGGTCTTGATCTTTTTATCCCTCTTTTTAAACACCCGGCTCGCTTTCTGGGTGGCCTTCGGCCTACCTATATCTTTTCTGGGGATGTTTGTTTTCGCTCCCTTGTTCAATGTGACTATCAATGTGCTTTCCCTTTTCGGAATGATCATCGTGATTGGGATCTTGGTGGATGACGGGATTGTAATCGCCGAGAATATTTACCAGCATTATGAGAAAGGAAAATCACCTATCAGGGCTGCCATTGATGGCACTATGGAGGTGATACCGCCAATCGTTTCGGCAATAATAACTACAATACTGGCCTTTTCTTTATTCCTTTTCCTGGATGGAAGAATTGGCGATTTCTTTGGTGAGGTGTCCATTATAGTGCTGTTAACACTTGCCGTATCATTGATTGAAGCACTGATCATTTTGCCCGCTCATTTAGCGCATTCAAAAGCCCTAAAACCTCAGGATAATACCCCAAAACAGGGTCTGGCGCTTATATTTTCCAAGTTACGGGGCTTTAATAGAACCGGAGACCGCATTATGGTGTGGATGAGAGATAATATGTATAGCCCGGCCTTGCGTTTTGCACTGAACTATAAACTGCTCACTTTTTCCTTTTTTGTGATGGCTTTAGTACTCACTTTCGGTTCGGTAGGAGGTGGTATTATCCGTACTTCTTTTTTTCCACGGATTGCTAGTGATCAGGTTCGGATAGAATTATTAATGCCTAATGGTACCAACGAGAAGGTCACTGACTCTATCATCAGTATGATTGAAGAAAAGGCTGGCATTGTTAACGATGAGCTCACCAAAGAATATCTTGACGGGACAGGGAAGGAACTTTTTGAAAATATAATTAAAAGTATTGGTCCGGGTTCTTCGGCTGCTACCTTGACCCTGAATCTTTTACCCGGTGAAGACCGGCCCGACGAGATCAGATCAGACATGGTCACGAGAAGACTTGAAGAATTGGTGGGCCCTGTTATTGGAATAGAGAGCTTGGTTTACGGTTCGGGAGGTAATTTTGGTGGTTCACCAGTATCCGTGTCTTTGCAAGGCTCCAATATTCCAGAATTAAAGGCTGCTAAAGAAGAATTGAAAGCAGCCATGTTGAACAACGCACTGCTTAAAGACGTCGAAGACAACGATCCTGCCGGGATCAAGGAAATTAGACTAGAGCTTAAAGAAAATGCCTATTTGCTTGGCTTAGATCTTAGAACCGTTATGGCCCAGGTACGGGCGGGGTTTTTTGGTACCCAGGCACAGCGCTTTCAAAGAGGGCAGGATGAAATCCGGGTTTGGGTACGTTACGATCGCGAAAACAGGTCGTCGATTACAGATCTGGACGAAATGCGTATCGCTACTCCAAATGGCGGAAGAGTGCCTCTTAAAGAAATAGCAAGCTATAGTATAGAACGAGGTGATGTCGCCATTAATCATATGGACGGGCGTAGGGAAATTTTGCTGTCTGCAGATCTTAAAAATGCAGCAACAACAAGTTCTACAGACATTATGGCCTGGATCAGGAATGAGGTAATGCCCGATATTTTATCGAAGTACCCAAGTATCGACCCCTCGTATGAAGGGCAAAACAGGGAGCTCCTAAAGCTGCAAAAATCCCTGAATGCGGCCGGACTCACTGTACTACTGTTGATCTATATTACTATAGCCTTTACATTTAGGAGCTTTAGCCAGCCACTTTTGTTGCTGTTATTGGTCCCCTTTAGCTTTACTGCTGTGGCTTGGGGGCATTGGATCCACGGCTTTCCTATAAATATATTATCTGTGTTAGGAATCATTGCCTTGATTGGAATTATGGTGAACGATGGGCTGGTACTCATAAGTAAATTCAATAGCAACCTCCGATCAGGTATGAAGTTCGACCAAGCCATTTACGAAGCAGGACGTTCCAGATTCAGAGCGATCTTCTTAACCTCAGTTACGACTATCGCAGGTTTGGCCCCGCTCTTATTAGAAAAGAGCAGGCAGGCTCAGTTTTTAAAACCTATGGCCATTTCTATTGCCTATGGTATTGGTTTTGCCACCTTATTAACCTTGTTGATGGTCCCACTTTTCCTATCCTTCAATAACAAAATCAAGGTAGGAGCAAAATGGCTAAGGACAGGGGCAGATATTACTAGAGAGGAAGTAGAACGAGCCATCAAAGAACAGACAGAGGAACGGCAGCTTAGCGGGGACCTATTAGCACCTGAAACAAGTTTAGATAAAAACCTGGGAAGTTCTTCAGATAACAATGGAGAATTTTCTAAAGAAGTTGAAGTAAAAGAAAAATGAAACAGATTTTTTCACTTTTTAGCCTGTTTTTCATTGCCTGTTTTGGCCTAAAAGCTCAGGAAAACCTTTTGTCTAAGGAGAATGCGGTAGAAATAGCCCTTGAAAACAACTTTGGTATTGCGGTGGCAAAGAACCAGGTAGAGATCGCTAAAAACAATAAAAGTGTCCTCAATTCTGGATATTTGCCAACCGTGACCGGGACAGCAGGGGCTACCTATAACCGCGATGATTCGGTTATTGAGTTTCCCGGGCAGATCCTGGAAAATGGAGATCCAAGGCAGGATGTTATCTTGTACAAGGCCGAAGCCCAGCGCTATAATTCTGGAGTTACCTTAAACTATACGCTCTTTGACGGTCTGGGAAGGTTATATAACTACAAAAGCTTAAAAGAGCAATACCAGTTGAGTGAACTCCAGGCGAGAGAGACCATAGAAAATACAATGCTGCAGATGTTTACCGTGTATTTTGAGGTTGCAAGACTTACCGAAAATGAAAATGTCTTAAAGGAAGCCCTGCAAATTTCAAAAGATAGGATTACCAGGGCTGAGTATTCTTTTGAGTATGGCCAAAATACCAAGCTCGATATTCTGAACGCGCAAGTAGATGTTACCAATGATAGCATTAACTTGCTAAATACACAGCAGCAATTAGTAAATGCCAAGAGAGATCTTAATGTTGTCCTCAACAGAAGTCTTAATGAATTCTTTAGTGTAGACACATTGGTACGTTTTATTCCTAAGCTGAGGTTAGATGAGTTTCTAAGTAAGGCGAAAGAGAATAATGTCGCCCTTTTGCAGCAAGAACGGAATGTGGCTATCAATGAGTACGATATAAAAATTAGTAAATCTGGCTATCTCCCAACTGTTGGATTGAACGGATCTTATGGTTGGAACCTTAATCAAAGCGCGGCTTCTGCTTTCTTTCCCGGAACAAATACCGAAACCTGGAATTTTGCATTGGGCGCCAGCCTAACCTGGAACCTCTTCGATGGAGGAGGAACTACCGTACGCGTCAAGAACGCTAAACTAGCCTTTGAAAACCAGGAACTACTAAACGAGCAGGTAGGGTTAGAAGTAGAACGCGATATTTTAAACGCCCGCACCATCTATGAAAACCGCCTGAACATTTTTAAGATTCAGGAACAAAATGTCATTACAAACCAGAATAATTTTGAGCGGTCTAAAGAACAATTTCAGTTAGGGAGAATTACCTCTATCGAATTTAGACAGGCGCAAATTAATCTGCTCAATGCCCAAACCAATAAAAATTTGGCCAAGTACGATGCGAAACTGGCAGAATTACAGCTGCTTCAACTGACCGGACAGCTCTTGAATGTTGAATTGTAAGGGATCTAGAATTAGGAATTAATAATCCAGAATAGTTTCCTAAACGAACTTGAGAATTTCAATTCTCTTATTTATGTGACTTTTAACCATGTATGAGCACTTTTTTCAATGCCCATATTGCTGGGAACAAATTTCCATGTTGCTTGACAGCTCGGTCCAAAGACAAACCTATGTCGAGGATTGTGAAGTGTGCTGCAATCCTATTGAAATTTCGCCGGAGTTTATCGATACTGAACTTTTGAACATCGAGATCAAGGAAATCGGGCAATAAAACCATCTGTTGCTTAAGAGCAACTAGTTTGAAGAAAATGTAGTATTTTCAGATTACAAAACTTTGGTAATTTTGATATCCTATTCACGTGATGATAAGAAAGGGCTGCTGACTATAGGCGAAGGAGCAGAATTGATCCTGGGTAGCTTTGGCAGTTTACAAAGCATATTTCTTGCCATTTATGTGGCCTTTACCAGAAGGCCGAATACGAAGAATATTTTACTTACCCTTTTTTTCGCTTTAATTACGCTTAGGATTTTTAAATCGCTAGCCTGGGTATATCTTGAGTCTGTTCCAGGCTGGTTTTTGAATCTTGGATTTGCCGCTCATAGCGCCTCGGGCCCCATGCTTTTTCTATACCTTTTGTATTTTCTTAGGGGTGGTAAATGGAATTGGATTCAACTCCTGCATTTTATTCCCTCGACTTTTTTGGTACTGACGCTTTTTAGCTTAACAGAATCAAATTTTTGGTATAGGGGAGGTTATACTTTTTTGCTGTATCAACAGCTGTTTTATACCGTACTATTCTTAAGCGCATTAGTATATTCTTTAACCAGGGGAAGGCACCTCGTGAGGCATCAATTAACGAAAAAGCAGCGCATATGGTTGGCAATATTGGCAGCCGGGGCAATTAGCATTCAACTGGCCTATTTCTCTAATTATATCCTAGGCTTAACGCCATATCTTACCGGCCCGACAATTTATGGTATTATCATTTTTCCTATCACACTTTTTGCAGTTACAAATCCTGAGGTTTTTGAAACCCGAAAGACTCTCGTAAAATATCGAAATATTCAAATAAGCGATATTGATTTTGACCGTATTAAACAGAGAATACTGGTCTTTATGAACGAGAAAAAGCCCTTTTTAAGCGAGGATTTTTCGTTGGAAGCTTTGTCAAAAAATATAAAAACTCCGAAATATTTAACTTCCCATGTGATCAACAAAGGATTCTCAACCAACTTTTCAGATTTCATCAACGCTTACCGGATTAAGCAGGCTAAAGCCTATCTTCTTTCCAATAGGAAATCACAAATTAAAATTGCGGAAATCGCACATGAGTGCGGCTTTAATTCACTTTCGGCTTTTAACGCGGCTTTTAAAAAGCATACCGGTTGTACACCTTCTAAATTCCGAGATAAATCGTCTTGAACTGACCGTTTTATAAATCGGTAAGTCTTATTTAAAAATCACTTAAAGGGCCCAATTTTGTTAGGGCATCTTGCATTTGTTAAAAATGCATATGCCTGAGATCAAACTTACTAAACTGTTACTTATTGAACCTTCGGAAAAGGTGAAGGTGTTCTGGGCGTCGTTCTATTTTTTTCTGCTTTTGGCCTCTTATTTTGTACTTCGCCCCATACGAGATGAGATGGGTGTCGCGAATGGAGCTGCCAACATGCAATGGTTATTTAGCGGTACTTTTCTAGCCATGTTGGGCATTGTTCCAATATTTGGAATCCTGACGAATCGGTTTAAAGTAAGTTTCGTACTTCAATTCTCTTATTTGTTCTTTATAAGCAATATCCTATTGTTCTTCGTTTTCGTTATACAGGGGTGGTTGCAAAACTTCCTGCCCATCATTTTCTTCATATGGTTAAGTGTATTCAATTTGTTTGCGGTTTCGCTTTTCTGGAGCCTTATGGTAGACATCTTTCCCACAAATGCCTCCAAGAGGCTTTTTGGGATCATTGCAGTCGGTGGAAGTCTTGGGGCAATTGCCGGACCCGCATTTACACAGGGGATGCTTTCGGCATTTGGGTATGAAAGCCTTTTTCTCCTGGCAGCTTTGCTTTTGGTTTTTGTATATGTCGCACTTAACAAGCTATTGAAAATTCAACACCAGAAAATGACTAAGGTAGTTTTGAGCGAGGTAAGATTTAGGGGTAACAGTACCAGGCCAGTTGGCCAGTCTGTTTGGGATGGCATAAAGTTGGTGACTAGGTCGCCATTTCTAAAAAAACTTGTACTATTTATGCTTTTATACACTTCGGTTTCGACCTTCCTGTATTTTGAGCAGGCTCATATTTTAGAAGCGACTTACACAGATAGTCTGGCCCGGCTGCGGTATTTTTCTCAAATCGATCTAATTACAAATTCTCTAGCTGTCTCCGGTCAGTTATTGCTCACCAATAGGATTATGAGAAAAGTGGGTATTGCCATTAGTTTGTGTGGTATTCCCATTCTTGTAGGAATGGGTTTTATAGCACTTAGTATTGAAAACTCTCTATATATCATTGCATTTCTAATGATCTTGCATAGGGCAGGGAATTTTGTTATCCTAAGACCGGGAAGAGAAATTTTGTACACCAATTGTAACAGAGCGGAGAAGTACCGAGCTAAGAATTTTATAGATACAGCGGTTTACAGGGGAGGAGATGCGCTAACTGGCTGGGCTTTTTCAGGGCTAGCTTCCCTTGGAATGGGTTTGTCTGCGATAGCACTCATTGGAGTACCCCTGGCCATTGTATGGTCTTACATTGGATTTCAATTGGGAAAAAAAGTCGATGGTGTTTCAAATAAGTTTGTACCTTTTAAAAGATCCTAATATGAAAAAGTATTCTAGACGTGAAATGGCCAGGCGAACAGCCCTTCTTTCTGCAACAGCAATGGTGTTTCCCACCTTGCTATCGTTTAAAGAAAAAACTATGATTGAAAGAAAAATTCCAGCCTCCGGAGCCTTTCTACCTATTGTTGGCCTCGGTACCTGGCAGACCTTCGACGTGGGTGGCAGTGCCCGTACCAGAGCCCCTTTAAAAGAAGTGCTTTTAGCCATGAAAAAGCTGGGAGGGAAACTAATTGATAGTTCTCCTATGTACGGTTCTTCCGAGGGCGTTGTAGGCGACCTTAGCTCTGAACTGGGATTGCAAAACGATTTCTTCTATGCGACCAAAGTGTGGACCAGTGGAGCACAATCAGGGATCCGCCAGATGGAAAACTCCCTACTTAAGATGAAAAGAGCCGAAATGGATCTTATGCAAATTCACAACCTGGTAGATTGGAAAACCCATCTTAAGACGCTGAGAAGCTGGCAGGAGGCCGGTAAAATTAAATATTGGGGAATTACACATTATACGAATTCTTCTCATACCGAACTGGAGCGCCTCATCAAAACCCAAAAGCCAGATTTCGTACAATTCAACTATTCCATCAATCAGCGAAATGCCGAGAAAAGACTACTTTCTGCTGCCGCAGATCACGGAACTGCAGTGATCATTAATAGGCCCTATGATGGAGGTTCCTTGTTTCGAAAAACCCGCGGAAAGACACTACCCCTGTGGTGTCAGGAGGCCGACATCAATTCCTGGGGTCAATTTTTCTTAAAATATATTCTTTCGCATACTGCGGTCAACTGCGTGATTCCTGGCACTTCTAAGCCCCATCACTTAGTTGACAATATGGGAGCAGGGTTCGGAAAGTTGCCCGATACTGCTATGAAGAAACGAATGCTTGGTTTTATGGAAAGATTATAATTTTACATTTCTTCAAATTTTTAGTGTATAGAGGCTAATTAAAAACAGGTGACTTGTCTTAGTTTCCCATCGGGATTTGTTATTTTTATATTGAACTCCTAAGGCTAAATTCTTGAAACTTTCCAAACTCATTCCTTCGAAGATATTTCCAATTCTTTTGGTGAACTTCATAGGAATCCTGGGTTACAGTATTGTTATACCAATACTAATTTTTATAGTAACAGACCTGGGGGGCAATGGCTTTATTTATGGAGTACTCGGCGCGATGTACCCATTTTTTCAATTTATCGGGGCGCCAATTTTGGGGAGTCTTTCAGATAGAATTGGCAGAAAGAAAGTACTGGTTATAAGTCAGTTAGGGACTTTTATTGCCTGGTGCCTCTTCCTTTTGGCTTTTCTTCTTCCTAAAACCACCCTTTGGTCTCAAGACACTGAAATCACCGGGAGTTACGCAATGACCATTCCGCTGCTGGTAATATTTCTAGCCAGAATTTTTGATGGTTTTACGGGAGGAAATGTTTCTGTGGCCAATGCTTATTTGTCTGATATTTCTACAGACGAGGACAGGAATAGAAATTTTGGTAAAATGGGTGCTTCTACCAGCCTTGGCTTTGTCTTGGGTCCGGCTGTTGCAGGAATACTGGCATCCACATTTTTGGGGGAGGCTTTGCCATTAATTCTGGCCGCGATCATATCGTTAGTAGCCATTTTTGTGATTAACTCCCGCCTAAAGGAGAGTGTGCCTTGCGTTGTAGATACCGGAGGGCTTAAATTGAGGCAGTTTCGCAGGTTTTTTCAGGTAGAACATAAAAATTGCTACGAAGAAGGGCAACTCGAAGCCAACCCGGCCGCAAAAGGATGGCGAGCCGTGCTAAAGCAACCAGGGATTCCATTGCTTTATGCGGTTTATTTTCTCACCTTTCTGGGTTTTAGCCTCTTTTATGCCGGACTTCCAATTTACGCGAATACATTGCTCAACTGGACAGCAATAGATTTGGGAATTTATTTGGCCTACTTTAGTTTTGTAATGGTCCTGGTACAAGGGCCGTTACTCTCAAGACTATCAGATAAGATTTCTAATAAAACTTTGATCCTAACAGGATCTGTTCTACTGGCAATAAGCTTTTCGCTCCTATCTATGCAGAATGTCGCCATCTTATATGTTGCGAACACCCTAATGTCTATTGGTAACGGTATTATGTGGCCCAGCTTTATGGCGTTGTTAGCTAAAACCGGGAACAAACAAATGCAGGGTGCTATTCAAGGTTACGGAAACAGTATGGGGAGCATGGCAAGCATGTTTGGCCTTATCATTGGAGGTGTATTGTTTGAGAGTATTGCAACGCAGGTATTTGGTATTGGGGCTGTGATTTTTTTGCTGATCACAATATTAATGGCAATAAACTTCTTAAAAACCAGGAAAAGTAAGGTCGGTCTTGGCGAAGTTATACCGACCTAGGTCTTTTCACATCACAATATCGTTCTTCCAGCTATAAGGTTCGGGGATGTCGGTGTCATCAATAAGCTGGCGGATATCTATTTCGATCCCTCTGCTCATATCAGTGATGGGAATATCGTTAGGCCCGCCCTCAAAAGGGTTTTCTGTATTTTCACCAATAGCTTCCATGGTGTGGAACACCCACATAATTAAGGCGCTGAACGGAATGGAGAACCAAACAAAGTGGTCTCCTATAAATAGTTGTAATTTCCGGGTAAACTCAAAATATGTGATGCCGTTGGTAATGTCTTTTGTGATTTGATCGCCGATGACCTCAAAACTCTCCATGACACCAAAAGGAAGCAACAGAATAAACACCCATACAAATATGTAATTCAAGGTTGCAAATTGACGAGGATACGGGAAGTTTTTAATGCGTTCACTTTTACCCTGCAAGGTGTAGAATTCAACCAGCATATTACTAAGTTCCATATGACGGAAGTCTTCAATTAAGCCCTCGTCAAGTAGCTGACGTAGGCGTCTGGACTGAATGCCCAAAAGCTGTGATGATTGATTGCCTTTGGCAAAAATCTCTTTAAAATCTTCTTCTGATAGATAGGGCTGAATAACCTCCTCTATAGGAATACTATCTTCATGTACAAAAAGCTGTGTCTCTCTGAATTCGCGATTCGATTTGCTGGTCTTTAGATGCGATTCCCAGGGTTTGTCTTTACGCAATTGATAGCGAAGCGCGGTCAACCACGCTACATGCCTATGTACCAATTCACGGTGAATTTGGTGTAATTCTTGTTTGGTTTTTGAAGAATGGGCGTGCTTGTTGGTAATAAAATCCTTTACCATTATCGTCCAGGAACGCGAAGCATTAACAATACCTCCCCAAATTTTCCGAGCTTCCCAAAGTCTGTCGTATGAAGCATTGTTCTTAAAACTTACAACAAAGGCAACGGCTGTACCCAAAACTGCGAGGGGCAGCCACGGCACATGCAACCACTTCCATCGAAGCACTTCAAATAAAAAAACAGGAATAAAGGAGATGAAAAGAAATAAGAAAATATGACGGCGAGTCCATCTAATGACTCCTTTTATAGGAAATATTCTTCTGGTATACATAGGTTTTTATGATTGGCCAGGAAAGATACGAAATCATTGAAATACGCCCCGCTTATCTTAAAAAATCACTCTGTTTTTCTAACTACAAGTGCAAAGGTTCTGTAATAAGGAAAACCAGATTTTAGGTTAGTCAATTTGATGCTTTCGATACCCGCTGGGGGAAAGTCCCACATTACGCTTGAAATGTTTTAAGAAGTATGAGACATCGTTGAACCCGAGCTTAAAAGCAATTTCTCCTATTTGTAAGGGTGTAAACTTAAGAAGGCGTTTTGCCTCAAGAGTTACCCGTTCCGAAATAATTACCGAAGGTGATTTCTGAATGATGGTTTTAGTAATGGTGGTAAGCGTTTTTGATGAAATATTGAGCAGATCAGCATAGTCCTTGACAGAAAGAGCTTCTGTATAGTGAAGTTCCAGCAACTCTTTGAATTTGAAAAATTCCAATTCATAACGACTATTGAGTTCTAAGCGCTCATCAGCATTGGTCCGATGCATGCGTTCAAGTGTAATAAGAAAGGATTTTAGCAAGAACCTAATAATGTCTCCATAGCCAAATTGCGGTCTGTTTTCAAGCTCTTTCTTAATTAGATCCAGGTAATTTGAGAGGGTAGAGATAAGTTTTGGGGGGATGCCGTAGCAGGGATTGCTCTGTGTTTTAAACAAGTTGTATTTTAAAAAAATATCGATATCAGAATGCATAAAGAAGCTCTCATTAAAATGTATGAGCCATCCCTCCACTTCTAAGTTATCATCAAACGAATGAACCTGATCCTTTGCTATAAAAAGAATGGTGTTTTCTTTTATGTCGTAGGACTTAAAATCTACTGTA
Organism: Flavobacteriaceae bacterium; assembly: GCA_965212595.1. GTDB lineage: Bacteria > Bacteroidota > Bacteroidia > Flavobacteriales > Flavobacteriaceae > Poritiphilus. Next base: position 87,115 of record CBDBVE010000006.1, on the reverse strand, counting down.
TGTGTCCCACAATTGCAGGAAAACCAGATAATTTGGTAATAGCTATGAGAGTGTGGAATAGCGGCTTTAGAACCGCTCTTGTTGCGGTAGGTGTTTAAATCATATACTTCAAATTGCAACTTTTCAGGATGCATTTTATGTAGATGGTACTGTGAGATGGTCGCTTTTTCCATTGATCCTCAATATACTTAAATATATAGTTCGGATCTTAGCGCTTTAATTACCTTTTAGACTTCTTTTTTTTGAAGCGAATACTTTAAAATGAAAAAAGACAATGCTCCAAAAGCATTGTCTTAATAGTTTATGGATCGAGCAAGGGTTAGTTTCTACCGGCCATAACACCACCATCCGTGTCCCAAATGGCTCCGGTTACCCAACCCGCCTTATCCGAGAGTAAAAACGAAATGGTGTCTGCCACATCTTGAGCTTTACCATTTCTACCCAAAGGATGAAACCCATGGAAATTTTGAAGCGCATCCTGTGCTTCTTCTTTCCCTCCAAAGACACTTTCATATACCGGAGTTTCAACCACGGCAGGGGATACCGCATTTACCCTGATTTTGTGATCTGCCAGTTCCATGGCAAGATGCTGAGTTAAAGAGTGTAATCCGGCCTTCTGCATGGAATATGCCGAAGAGGGTGTTGCCTTTATGGCCTGTTTTGCCCACATGGAACCTACATTTACTATAGACCCGCCTCCTGTAAAACTCATCTTCCTGGCTGCTGCCTGGGTGATGAAAAAAAACCCACGATTGAGGTTTAAGTAAGAATCGTAATCGGCAACAGTATGATCCAAAAATGATTTTGGTCCAAAAATACCCGAAGCATTTACTAGAAAATCTAATCTGTCCCAGCCTGCAATTTGCTCATTAAACTCGTCTACTTGCACCTGATCTGTAATATCTACTTTGTGTGTATGCAGATTTCCCGGGGTTTCTTTTTTCAGAGCTTCCAGCTTTTGTTCATTAGTCCCAACCACATGTACTTGAACATCTTGTTCCAATAAATTCTGGGCTGTGGCTCTACCGATCCCGCTGCTACCTCCTAAAATTAATGCTCTTTTTTTCATATCAATTATTCATTTTGATTACTAAAAACTATTTGATAGGCAAAAGTACTTCCACGACCTCTTCTTTTTGTGTACAATTGGGAGAATGAATGGTAGTTTAGGGAAGGGGATAGGAATTCGAAACTATAGAAGTTAAGTTTTAGAATTTTCATAAATAAAAAGCCACCAACTTTCGTTGATGGCTTTCCTTGTAGCGGGGACTGGATTCTTTCCTTTACGACGTTTCGGAAAGGGCCTTAGGGAGGGCTTTACAACGAAAACCAGGTATGCTACGCATTCTTGTCTTTTTATTTCACAAATTCAAGAAAGCAAGCTTCCAGAATTTGCTCCATAAAAAAACCAGATAGTTAACTATCTGGTTTTCCTTGTAGCGGGGACTGGACTCGAACCAGCGACCTTCGGGTTATGAGCTTAAAGGTAATAAAGCCAAATATATCGTAATTCCTTACAAAACCTATGATTTACAAATACTTAAATAAAATCTGATGTTAATTAAACTCATCTAATACCAGATTATTCTGTACCTATTCTGTACCCTTTTTAATTTCTTTTAATTATCTTTATAAAACACAAATTGTTGTTATGGCTAGCATTAAAATAGTACGACGAAAAAACAAGGAACGCAAAGACGGTAATGCTCCACTCGCCTTAAGAATCAGCCATAATTACACAACAAATTACAAGTTTCTGGGACAGTACGTTCTCGAAAAAGATTGGGATAAAGATGCTGGTAAAGTCAAAAGGTCTCACCCCAATTCCAAGAAATTAAATAACCATCTTCGTAAGAAATTAACTGAGGCAAATGATGTTTACTTTGATTCCAAGAAGAACCTCACTCCAAAAGAAGTCAAACTAAAATTGAAAGGAGCTGGTGGCACCAAATCTTTCTTTGGTGTAGCTTCGGACAGAGTTAAAAACAAATATGAGAAAGGCGTGTTTTCTGTAGCTAAAGCTGAATTATCAATTCTTTACAATTTGGAAGAATTTCTGAATTTTAATAAATCTGAAGATAAGGAAGATGTAATTCTAGAAATCAAGAACCGTAGAAAAATACGGATTAGCAAAGGACGAAAAGGCGAACAAACTTTTATGGATTCTGTTCAATATTTTAAAAAGAATAGGAAGCTAAAATTTCAAGACATTAATGAAGCATTTTTGAGTAAGTACAAAGATTTTTGCACCGTATACCTACAGCAAAAATCCCGGACTATTACTAACCAGTTAATTTTTATTCGCACTCTATTTAATAAAGCCATAAAGCAAGGTATGGTAGATTCAAAGTATTACCCGTTTGGTGGTGAGAAAGAAAAGATACGAATTGGTTCTGGTCATAAAATAGGGTTGACCATCGAAGAGGTTGAAAAAATTGAGAACCTAAATACAAATGCAGGCTCATCAATGTGGCATACTAAAAACGTATGGCTCATTGCTTTTTATTTTGCTGGCATTCGAATTTCTGATAGTGTTAAGTTAAGGTGGGAAGATTTTAAGGATAACAGACTTCTTTACACGATGGATAAGAATGAAAAGCCGGTTAGTCTTAAAATTCCAGATAAGGCATTGAAAATTCTAAAAGAGTATAGAAAACACCGTGAAGAAAACAATGGTTACGTTTTTCCTTTTCTTAAAGACACCAACCCTCGAAACGATGAAGAGGTCTTTAAAAAACTACGTAACGCCACAAAACTATTTAACAAGTATTTAAAGCGTATCGCTGTAATGTGCGATATAGAAAAGAACTTATCAAATCATATTGCAAGACACACTTTTGGCAATATTGCGGGAGATAAAATTCACCCCTTAATGCTCCAAAAACTATATAGACATAGCGACTTAAAGACAACCTTAAATTATCAAGCAAATTTCATCCATAAAGATGCAGATGAAGCGCTTGACAGTGTGGTCAATTTCTAGATTTTACCTCTTTAGAAAGAGGCATTAAACGATATTCAATGATTAAAATTTTAACCACAGGAGGTACAATAGAGGGACTAGATTATGTTGATGAAAGTGGCATCACAAAATCTAATGTTTCTATATCAGACTTTCTTGAAGCTGCCAATGTTTCCATAGATTACTCCATAGAAACCGCATTTAAAAAAGACAGTAGAGCAATAGATGATAATGACCGCAACATATTAGTTGGTAAGATTACGTCGTCTCCCGCGACAAAAATATTGATTACACACGGTACTTTCACGATGGAAGAAACCGCAAGATATATAGGAAAACTCAACCTGAATAAAACGATTGTTCTGGTTGGGTCATTTCTTTTAGGTTCATCTGCCAATACAGATGCCCCATTTAATTTAGGTTATGCAATTAGCTCTTTACAATTTCTAAAACAAGGTGTTTATGTGGCAATGAACGGTCAAATTTTTGATTGGAACAACGTTTACAAAAATTTAGAAACCAACAAATTTGAGCGCAAAGATGAATAGCAAGTGTTTGGCACCTCAATACATTGGACAACATTCTTCTATCTTTTAATAGATACAGTCATTGTATTGTTTACTTTTTATCAATCTCGAAAACTAAACAGGAATAGCCTTGTGAGGTTTTTATATTTAGGGTTACTTTTTATTGTCTACAATGCCTCTGGTGGTTTTTTACCTTCAGATAGATTTCCAGGACCACTAATCTTTCAATACATTATCACTTACAGTGTAGCAATTGCTCTTTGTGTTTATATAGTCTACTACTTGTATAAGGAATATGACATTGTCGTATTGGCATACCGCTCATCCATACGAAATCTGGCTTTAGTTGCATTAGGCGGTTTTGTGCTTCTCTATCTTTTGACGTATATATTTACAAACTCACTCAACACAGCTCGGTTGCTATACACCATTCCGATGTCGGCAATTGCGTTTGTCTTTCTTATCATTTTCTATAAGAGGATTTCACATCCAAGAAACCCTAATCGTTTTATTTTGAGAAGAAATAAGTTGTCTATAATAAGTGTTACCGCTATTGCATTACTTCCAATCTGTACTGTAATAGGCGATTATCAATGGATGACCTTTACCGTAATGAATATGGCCTTTTACGCCATAAGTATTATTGAGGTGGATAGGCATCTATTCTTCCTAGAAAACAAGAACAAATTATACGAAGTATTTCTGTTCAACAGGGGCAATACAGACACTATTAATGAGTCACAAGTCATCAATGGAAATCTAACTCGGCGTGAAATTGAAATCGCTATTTCTATTTTATCCAAGTTGAGTTATAAACGCATTGCGGAAGATTTATTTATTGCAGAAAGTACCGTTTCCAAACACGCCTCAAATATTTTTAAAAAGACCGGGGTAAAAAATCGAACCGAGTTTTATAAAAGATTTATTTCTAAATAGAACTCGTTAAGCATCGTAATAGCTCAATCCGTACATAAATACGTTGTATTTTCTGCACAATTCTTTATTTATCGACTACTTTTAGTAACAATATCTAAAGTAGATATTGTTAGCTATGATGGAAAAGAAAATTTTTCCAAACCTCTGTATTTGGACCCAAGTGAATATCCCTTTCTTTAATGAATTTTAATTGACTTCCAAGGCAGTTGACACAACCTATTAGTCGAATGGTTTTGGAGTTTAAAGAAATATCAAATCAATTTTTATCAGATTTTGACATCATTAAATCTGACACCCCAAATATGTTAGAGTGTTCAGATAAGATGATTAGGATATGTAGAAACACCCTATATGAATTCAAGAAACGACTACTAGAAAAAGAAGTAAGCACTAAAGATGAAATTAACTTTTTCAAGAAGACCAAACAAATAGCTTTACAACCCCTCATTTACTATTCAGAAATTCGCTCTTTCGAACTACAACTCCCTAAAGGAGATTTTCATTCTCAGAAGAAATTCATAAAAAGAAAGCTTGCAAAACTAAATCGATTCTTTACAAATAACTTAGATTTTATACAATATACAGAACGCGGTTTTAGTCATTTTGACGTACAATATTATACAAGAGCTTTTCTAGACTCCTTCCATATAGTATCGTCTAAATTCTACTTTCAAGACCCCGATTTTTCAACGCCCAGAGATATGCTCTTAGGTAAGGTAAAAGCGTATGACTCTTTAATAAATTACTTGCAAAACAGACTGATATCACCCCCATCGGAAGGTGTTCCGCTGAATGGAAGCAGGTATAATCTGAAATGGACATCTTCAAAAACAGCACTAACAGAATTGGTTTACGCACTACACTCCAACCGCATCATAAATAACGGAAACACAGATATTAAAGATATTGCCGATGCACTATGTAATTTGTTTCATTTTGATATTGGAGATTTTTATAAAACCTATACCGAAATTAAAGCTCGTAAGATTAGCCGCACTAAGTTTTTGGACGACCTATCAGCTGGGTTACTTTCCCAAATGGACAATTCCGAAATTTGAAGAACTAAACACCGTACTCGGTTGACCTCCTGTATTCTGTTTTCTTATCAATTTTTTGTTGTTTCACTTTCGCGAAAGCGAACTTCGGCACCTCATATCACGCTAAATAGCATCAAATCTCAAGATGTTAAATTTTCACCGTACTCTGGTTGAACTTGTGATTAAAACCGAACAATCCATAGCAATTTTGTCGAAAGATTAGCAAACCTAGGTAAGCATCATCAATTACAATGAGCTGCTTATTTACAAAACATTTCGACTATGCCAGCAAGTATTGTTACTACCGACGACCTCATAGATTTTAAACTAGAACTACTAGATAGTATCAAGCAATTATTACTACAACAAGGTAACACAGAGCTAAAAAAATATCTCAAATCTTCAGAACTAATGGAGCTGCTGAAGATTAGTCCTGGTACACTTCAAAACTTAAGAGTAAACGGCACACTTCCTTACACCAAAATAGGCGGCATCATCTTCTATGAGGCTGAAGAAATACAAAAACTAATGACCACAAACCGAGTAAACCACAATCTGGAATAATGATGTATGAACTATATAAAACATCTCAACGCTGTGTTTCAGAAATTCTGGGAAGACTCTCGGTTGAACCCTGCACACATAAGCCTGTATATGGCATTGTTTCAAGTCTGGAATTTAAGTCGTTTTCCAGAAATATTCTATCTGGACAGACAAGAGATAATGAAGCTGGGCAAGGTTGGCTCAAAAGCGACCTATCATCGCTGTCTGAAACAACTCGAAGACTGGAACTATCTCGATTATTTCCCTTCCCATAACCCTTACAAAGGTAGCCAAGTCAAGATGCTCATTTTTGATACAACCTCTGGTACAAGTACTGCACCTACTACTGAAACAAGCAGTGAACAAGATGTGAAACAAGCACTGGTACCTAATACAAACAATAATAAACAAATAGAAAACAGTAATAAACCTAAGCTACCAAAAAATGAAATTGAAGTCATTGAATTCTTTAAAAATGAAAAATGGCCAGCTACTGAAGCTTTGAAGTTTTACAACCACTATCAGTCCATTGGCTGGAAAGTAGGTGGCAAAATAAAAATCGTGGACTGGCAAGCCACAGCAAGTAATTGGATGTTAAAAGCTGAAGAAATAGAAACTAAAAACGAGCTGTCTCAAAACAAGGACAACTTGCGAACTACTAAACACAAGGATTATGGTCAACCCCTCTAAAATAGTGGAAGGCGGTATCGAATATTCGATAGGGAAGTTCGATGGGAAATCTGTAATCTATGATTTTCCAAAAATCTTGATTTATCTCGACGCCAAAGGGAAACTACTCTTTGGTAAAGACTTCAAAATCTACGAGGAAGACCACGAAATTATTTTAAAACTCTGCAACTACATCGTGAAAGATAAAGCTAACTGTGAGCGAAATGAAATTGACCCTAACAAAGGGGTTTTGCTTTCCGGACCTGTGGGCTGTGGCAAAACCAGTTTAATGCGCTTGCTCAAATACCTTGTACCCCACCAAAGACCATACATAATGACCCCATCTAGGAACATAGTGTTTGGTTTTAACCATATAGGGTTTAAGACCATTGAAGATTATGGCAATGGGCAATTCTTCTGTTTTGATGACTTAGGTGTAGAACCCATAGGGCGTCATTACGGAAAGGATTGCAATGTAATGGGGGAAATACTACTCTCCAGGCACGAACTCTTCTTAAAAACTAAAATAAAGACACACGCTACTACCAATCTAAACGCCCAGGAACTAGAAGACCTCTATGGCAATCGAGTGCGCAGTCGTATGCGTGAATTGTTCAATCTCATTGCTTTCGATAAGAATGCCAGTGACAAACGCAAATAGTATGAAAATAGCAACATTTAATATCCAGAACCTCTTTCACAGAGATAAAAGTCTTATTGAAAAATCCATTAGTAAGATGATTACTGATTGGATTACTGAACTCGATACGCTTATGCGAAAATCAGTTAAGTCCATCCCAGAACACGACCGCATACGCGAACTTTCTTTTTTAATTGGTTTTGAAAAAACAAGTCCAAGACCTTATGCTGTAATGCGCAGAAAAGCAGGATTTCTGTATATGAAAGGCATCCATCACTCTACCGAAACTAAGGCCAATCATCTTACCGACTGGAATGGTTGGATAGAATTACAAACACTCCCTATAAGACCTACGGCAACCGATAACAAAGCATTGGTCATAGCCGATGTTAATGCTGATATTTTACTATTGCACGAAGTGGAAGACCGAGGCTCATTAGAAGAATTTAACCAAGAAGTGTTGCCTAAATTTGATTGCAAACCCTATGCACATTCTTTTGTTATCCAGAGTAATGAAATGAAAGGTTTGGAAACGGCTATTCTCTTAAGAGATGGGTATAAACTTAATAGCATTAAAACTCATCTTATTGGTGGTTACAGCGACCAGTTTCAACACCTTGTAGAATATGAGATTACGACACCATCGTCACAAAAGATATGGTTGCTGTCCATTTATCTCACCAAACAAGATGTAGATGAAAAAACAGCCGATGTGATTCGTAAAAGTCAAGTGCGCAACATCTCAAAAATTTATGAAAAACTCATTTCTGAAGGAAAGAAAAATGTGATTATTGCCGGAACATTTAATGCACCCTCGTATTGCGACTCCTTATCTCCCTTACTCCAAAAAACTAATGTCAAGGACATTACCAAACACCTTTCTTTTGAGGTCGATATTGATGAAGGTGATGATGCATCATACTTCCGATTAGGGGCCTATAGATTGGGAGTAAACATTAAACAAAAAGACTATATGTTGCTTTCTCCAGTACTCTTCAATCAATTAATAGATAGTGGCATTAACCGAAAAGCAGTATGGCCAGAAAAGCGCCCGCAATGGTCAATTTACAAATCTGTTACGAGCAAACATAATGCTGCAAGTAGACATCCTGTGGTTTGGGGGAAGATTAAGGTTTAGGTTGTTAGAATTTAATATATTTACTTTCTGCTTGTAGAATCAAAATATTTTGGTCTAGGCTTCATAGATTCAATAGATTCATTGCAGATACATACAATTATTGTTGTTGTTCTGTCAGAAATTTTCTTTAACACATTTAAAATTAAGAGTATGAAAGAATTAATATACAAAGTAAGTGTTCATCTAGTTATTTCATTTTTACTAACAATGCTAGAAAGCGTTTTACCACTAATTGGATGGCAGACCATCAATACCGACAGATTCTGTGCAATAAGTGATTGTGTGTAAAACTCTAAAATATGAAGTCAATAGGGTGGCTAGGTTCGATTCCTTGGTCTGTCACTAAAACCGCAAGAAATTGCGGTTTTTTTCATCTATACGGCCTGGACCAATCCTGTTTCACAAAGTAAATTGGCTGAAATTACTGTTTGAATTCCTTTGATATACTTATCAATGGCTTTTCTTTTGTATACAAGCATATAGGATGGATGATGAATTGGGACAAAAGTCGTTTCACCAACTTTATACTCCTTGTATAAAAAATCAGAACCCAATCCACCTAATTTATGACCATATTTTTTTAAAGTGAACTCAGCTACTAATCTTCCCAAAAGAAAAACTACTTTAGGTTTGTAGATATCAATTTCGGTTTCAAGATTAGGATAGCACTTATTCATTTCAACTCGTTCTGGATACCTTATTTTTTTCTCATTAAGAGGCAAACATTTAACTAGGTTTGTCTTAAAAAATGAAATATTGCCATTTGAGGCTAACTCAACATCCTGAATAAGTTTACCGGATTTGGTCGATGGTGATAATGGTATTTTGTGTTCATCATTTTCATCGATTTGCACAGCTGAAAGTCCTACCCAAAAAATGTCAGCTTGTTTTTTATTGTCGCTAATAGGAAATTGATTAATGTATAGTCCGCAAGCTTGGCAGTGGCTTGATTTCTTTGGGTTTATTATCGTTTTGCAGACTTTCAAATAATTCTGTGGAGTTAAGATTGGTTGTCTTGCAAATATAGGAATGTAAAATTTCCAAACCAACTTTTGAGTAATTACCGCTATGAAAATTGTATTGAAGTCTTTTGACCAGCCCTGAAAGCTTGTCGTCTGGTTGTATATTGGTAACCTCTTGCGGTCTATGTCCTTCATCCAATAGAGCCTCGTATAAAGTTGTACCGTGGTAAGGCCGATACTGAAAAACTGAAGTTCTAAAGTGAGTATTATTCTCTTTAGCTACTTCTGATAATTTGTAAGCTAATTGGTAAGTATTCTCCATATCTTCCTCTGTTTCATTAGGAAAACCGAAAATGAAATACGCCTTGATTTCGATTCCCGCCTTTAAAACGTTAGATAGATTATTCAAAATAACATCTACATTACTGGTCTTATTGATAGATTTTAAAATTTTTGGAGAACCAGATTCAATTCCAATAAACAACTCTTTACAGCCGCTGTCTCTTAATCTTTTTATGTCTTGTATGGGTACCTTCTTAAAAGTCTGAACGTGAGCCATTGAACGCCAGGAAAAATTGAAAGGTTTGAAAACGTCTATTGCATAATTTATATGTCTTTTAGTCTTTAAAAAAAGGTCATCTAAAACCCTTATAGAGTCTATGCCTTTTCTGGTAGATTGGATAAACTGGAGTTCTTTCTGAACCGACTCAATGGAGCGCTCTCTTATACCAAACTCTTTATTTTGTCCATAGGCAGCGGCGCAGAAAGCACAGTTGAATATGCACCCTCGACTAGTTACAATGTTCACTTCGCTAAACCCCAATGGATGTTCTATTGGTTCATTGATGAAAAAAGTTCTATCTAGTTTTAGGTCATTCAAGCACTTTACATAATATTTAGAACTGGTATCTATTCTATATAAATTCCTATTGGTAATAGATTCTACAGGTTCTTGTTTAACCTGATTACGAATTATATCCAAAGTTATGAGCTCACCATCACCAGTTACCACATCAATATGATTGTCAGTTTCCCATTCAAAAATGTCCTTGTAAAGTTCTTTAGTAGATAATCCACCAATTATTATTTTTGTTTTAATGGATAGAGATTCTATCAACTCTTTAACCAACTCATAGTTTGTAGTAAAAATATTAATCCCAATAAAATTAGGCTCTTCCTTATCTAAATACTCTATAAGCATCTGTAACGGCGTTCTTTCGGCAATAGCATCTTTCAGTGTTACATCAATATCATTCTCACTTAGGTGCGTAGCTATGTAGCCAAGTCCCAAGGGTGGCAAAGAGTCTTCATCATAGCGTGGATTCACGCATCGGAATAATGGACTATTTATTAATATGATATGTGGTTTCTTCTTCTTCAATCTTTTTGATGGTAGTGTAGCATATTTCGGAAGAAATACGCTTATTTATTTGTATTAGCTCTTTTATCTTTTCAGTCGCCATTTTAACTGAAATTATTCGATTATAATGTAATGTTTCAATAGCCCACAGAGTGCCGTGAACCGCGTTTCCTTCATTCACAGCTGCTTTTCTTAACAAACCATCTGCCGTAATAAGCAGTACTTGTTTTCTTAAAGCCACCTCTAAAACACTTGCATCTGCATAACTGAGACCCCTATATTTTTGCTGCAGCGCCATAATATCCATTAAGGCTCCATTGTCCTCAGTTCTAATTTCGCCCGCTTCTAGACTTTTTTCTAACTCGATTTTTTGGTTTTCTTCCGTTATCTCCAATACTACCGCACTAGTTGTCATCACCTCATAATTAAGCAGTGAAAAACTGTTTAAAAGATTTAGCTCAATTAAGTCTATAATGATGCAGGCATCCTTAACTAATATGTGATTTGGATTTTTAAGCAACCGGTTCTATTCTTTTAATATCACCAATATTTTCACCTGTCAAGGTTGAAGCTTTACTGATAGAAATTAACTCCTCTGACAATGCACGATTTATCAACTGCATAAATCTATGGGACTTCTCAACCCCTATATAATTTCCTGGCTCACTTTTAACTCCGTAGGTTTTATTCAGCCATATCGACCATCTTTTATGATAATTCTCAGTTATTATTTTTATTTGCTTGAGTCTGTAGACTATCGCTCGAATAGAAATTCCATAATAATTTTTTATAGTTTCTAATTCTTTGATTTTAATATAGGTTCTCTTTTTACCACCAATCATTTCCAACAGCTTGGCTTTAGGAAGGAGTAAACAGCTTGCAAAGTAGTGACACAGTTTCTCTATTAGTTTTGGGGAATTTTTTATCGCCTCACTAAACCTTAAAAAAGTATGTGCAAGTTCGTGCAATATGGTAAAGCGAATCCTCTCTAGAGGCTTGTCGGAAATATTGATTACAACTAAAGGCCCTCCATTGTCAACTTCAATAGAAACACCATCAACTTTATCATTATGTTCAATTACATATACCTTAATGCCAACAGATTCAAGCATTTCGATTAAATTACTTATGGGCTGTAATCCTAGTTCCCATTCTTTTCGCAGGGTGCTTGCTGCCTTTTCTACATCTTCGTAATCATTAATTGTAATGTCCGACACGGGATTTACAAATTCAGTTTTTATTCCAAGAATAGTTTCCACCTCAGAATAACTTTCATAATAGGCTCTAGCCTTTTCAAGGATTGCTTCCTCCTCCTTTTTTGGTAAGTCTTGCTTTTTGCGATAAGAGATACTTTTGAATTCAGTAAAGGAATTCAAAAGGAAAAAATCAATTTTTTGATTTAATGCCTTTGCCAAAGCGTGTAATACTTTTGGGGTAGGTTGCATCAAACCTTTCTCGTATTTACTTAATGATTGTTTGGTAACTTCATTATCGATTTTTTCTGATAACTCTCGTAATGAAAGTCCAGCAATCATCCTTGCAGATTTTAATCTAGCTCCGAATATTTCTAATTGCACAGTTTTCATTTAATTATGTTTGGTTGACAAATCTATAAAAAATAATTAATTCGTCAACTATATTTTCATAATAATTTGAAAAACAGTGTGTTTATATTATCAAAATCTAACCTCTAATTAAAGCTACCACCATAGAATAAAGGCATATTATCAATTCTCTCAAACTTCTCATTATTGCAGTACCCAACTCCATCATAACCCCAAAAATTTAGCAATAGACTGCAATAACAAAAGCGCAATAGCCTGATGCGATTCTTCTTTTGTTAGATAGACCACCTCATCATTTTGAGATAAGAAACCAAGCTCTAACAGGACAGTAGTACAACTAGTTTCACTATCTCGTAGCACCTGAAAGTTCCCGTACTTAATACCTCTATTCTTGATGCCTAGAATATCTGCCAATCCTTTTTGAATTGTAAAGCCCAAATAAACAGATTCCTCTGCTTGAACTTCGCTTTTTGGATGAATATAGACTTCTGTTCCTGCTGCTGTTCGATTAATCGCTTGGTTGCAATGTATTGAGATAAAGACATCCGCTTTTAGCTTTTTGGCTAGCTGTGTTCTATCATTTAAAGAAATTAAGGTGTCTGTATATCTCGTCAAATATAGTTCTATGGGTTTCTTGTAAAGTCTACTATGCAATACAAGCATTTTGGAGGCTACACTTAGTGTAATCTCTTTTTCTTTACTTCCAATTCTTGATATCGCTCCGGCATCAGTTCCGCCGTGCCCTGGGTCTATAATTACAATTGGATTCTGGTCTCTAGCAACATCTCGTTGCGCATTTAAGGTGCTCAATATTCCACATAAGAATAAGGTCCTAATGAATTTGTGTGGTGCTTTCATAGTTACAGTTTTAGTTTACACAAAATGCAACGATTGCCTTCTTTCCATAAGAATCTTCCAAAATTTAACAGCACATCACGTTAAATTTTAGAAGATTTCAATCATACAGGACTTACCACAATAGATTTCGCAAAACATTTTTACGAATCGCAGTAAAAGCAAAATCTATTACAATGAAAAAATCAATTCTATTACTATTGGCGTTGCTCTTGGTCACATCACCAAGTTTTGCACAAATTGGAGGTATTGAAGACTCCGTAAACGATGTGGGAGACACCATTAGGGCCATCTTCCCGATACTCTTGGGTGTTATTTTCCTGATTGGATTCTTGTTTAATGCAGGGCATTTCTTTGGAGAGAATGCCGACCTCAAAAAAGGAATCACTCGCGTATTGGTCTTTGTTCTTATCGCAGGCGCAGTCGTGGGCATCTTCACCTACCTAATCTCAATCGTGGTGTAATGAAACGATTTGAGGTCTATAAAAACATACGAAAGCGGGCAATGATTTTTGGATTGCCCGTGTCGTTGTTCGCGCTTATGATGATAGCTATTATAGCTTCATTATTGGTCATCATTTTTTCCTTCAGTTTTGGGATTATCATTGGTGTATTAGCGTTTAATGCTACACTTTATATAGCACTGACAAGGTTTGCCCATAACCCACAACTACTTCAGTTTGCCAAGGTATTTCCCAAGAACATTAGTAATAAGAAATCCTCATCACTCAACTATGAATAAGATTAATCTAGCATCGCACTATCCCATCGTGGATATTCAAGACAACGTGGTTTTTGCCAATAATGGCAATGTCGTATTGTGTTTTAAAGGGATGCTTCCTGAAATATATTCGCTATCCGAAAAGGACTTTGAGGATATGCACGGTGCCTGGTTTCAGGCAATCAAATCGTTGCCTACAGGATGCGTAGTTCACAAACAAGATATTTACTTGAAGCAACATTATACATCGAGCCAACTACCTAATAATACCTTTCTAGAAAAAGCAACACACGAGCATTTTAAAGGTCGAGAGTTTATGGAACATCAAAGCTATCTGTTCTTCATTTTGACCAAGAACAATGCACTCAACAATAAAAAGTTTGTCAACCCCTTTCGAAAAGTGTCCAAAAGTATCGTACGTGAAGCAGATGAAACGCTCAACAGCTTTATAGGGTCGGTAAGTGATTCGGTGTCTTTCATCAATAATAGCCGAAAGATGGAATTTGTTCCGCTTGAAGCGAAAGAAATACACGCCTTGACCAATAGCTATTTCAATGGATTTAATTCAGGTTTTGATACTGATATTCTGTTGGATAAAAAGAATGCAAATATTGGCGAGAATTACTTCGATGCCCTTGCTGTAAATAGCGAATTATGCTTTGGCGAAAGCGTACAAACCAGTAAAACCAATGAGCGATTTACATCAGACGATTTTGTTTTTCATCAGGGCTTTATTGATGGTCTAGGACTTACACTAAATGAAAATCATATCGTCAATCAAATCATCTATTTAGACGATAAGCAAAAGTGGCGTAAACAACTTGACAAGAAAGTCGAAGAATTGAACAAGAGTTCCAATTTCGGTTCACAGAACAAAGTTGTGCTAAAGAAAATACAGCATATCCTAAACCAAATAAATGCAGACGACCAAGCTCGTGTAATACGTGGGCATCTGAACATTGTATTTTGGGATAAGAAAGCTGAAAACCTTGAACGCATTGGCTCGAAGATTAAAACCGAATTCAAGGAAGTCGATATCATTCCCTACTACCCAAGAGGCGAAGAACGTAAGAACTATATTCTGAATAGTTACTGCTGTTTTTCTTCAAATTTTTCAAACGAGGATTTATATGTCACCGATTTAAAACACGCCTTGTGTTTACTCATCAATAACAGCAACTACAAATCTGATGCTACTGGAATTATTTTCAATGACCGAGAGCATAACATTCCTGTTTTAAAAGATGTTTGGGACGAACAAAAGAAACGCATCAAGGCACGGAACTTTGCTATTTTCGCGCCTACTGGTGAAGGCAAGTCCTTTTTGGCCAATAACATCTTGCGCCAATATTTTGAAAGTGGTGTACGCCTGGTTATTATCGATTTAGGTGGCTCATACACCAAGTTTGCCAAACTCTATCCCGAAAAATACACTGTACTCCGCTATGAGAGTGGAAAGAATCTTGGTATCAATCCTTTTTTTATAAGTGATGTCAATGACCTTACTCCAGAGCGACTAGAAGACTTATCGGTTTTTCTGTTTGAGCTGTTTGCTTCAGATATGAAAGTGACCAAAGCACAATCGGTTTCCGTAAAAAAGATACTGCGCCATTATTACAAGCAAGTAACGATTCAACATTCACTAAATAGCTTTTATGACTTTATAGAAACGAATGCTGATGATTTACTGGAACGCCTTAAAATTCATTCAGATTACTTCAATATTACCAACTTCTTGCACATTATGTCAGAGTATGTGGGTGATGGTTTGTACAGCTTTCTCTTTGAAGTAAGTGAAGACCAAACTTATAAAATTGAAGACAAACGATTGATTGTTTTTGAGCTTGATGAAGTAAAGGATAACAAAGAGATTTTATCTGTAATGCTCAAACTCATCAAATCTGCCATACAAAGGACCATTTGGAAAAACAGAGCCGAAAAAGGCATCATCTTATTCGATGAGTTTGCCAAACAATTGAAGTTTGAAAATGTACTTGAAAGCGTCGAATTCTATTACCAAGCCATTAGAAAACAGAATGGCGCTATCGGTATCATTTTACAGTCCATCAATCAGCTTCCTAACAATTCTACATCGGCAAGCATCTTGGAAAACACCCAAGTCATTTACAGCTTGAACAATGAGAAAGGGTATGACGAATTGGTAAAACGATTGAGTCTTTCGAGCCACGACCTGAACCAACTAAAATCCATCAAAAACAATTTGACTGGACCACGCAAGTACACCGAAATGTTCATCAAAATAGGTAAAGAGAGCAACATCTTTCGTCTGGAAGTTCCCAAGAAGGTATTCGCTGCCTATTTAACGGATGGTTCGGAAAACGAAGCCATAATGCAGCTCTACGAAAAGCATCACGATATGGAAAAAGCAATCACTGAATATTCATCTTAAAAACACGGAAACAATGAAGACAAAAATGAAAACAATACTATTTGGGCTTACGCTAGCCGTAACCCTCTTATTACCTGCTCGTGCTACGAGCCAAGGAATGCCAGTTTATGACAATACCAATTTTATAAGCCTTGCAAAATCGCTTATAGAATCTGCAAAACAGACCTCACAACTTTTAAAGACAGTACAGTTCTTAAAAGATGCCAAAGAGAGTATCGAAAAAGTTAATAGCGCGATACAACAACTGAAAGCTGTACAAGAAATTGCCAGTAATAATCAGGCGCTATTCAATGTCCTACAGAATGATTTGAACGACATCCTCAATTCCCCTTATATCAAAGTTGGAGAAATTGATGCCATTACAAATTCATTTAATGCCATCATCGAAAACTCCATAAATGCGGTTGATTTTGTGGATGAAGTCCTATCAAGTGACTACCTAAAAATGACTGACGGCGAGCGTGCCAAAGTCCTAAAGGAAAAAGAGCGAGAATCTGCAGAAATGGTTGCCGAAATCAATTCAAAAGTAGAACGCTATAAAGACATTATTTCTTTCAGAAAAATGCAAGATAAAATCAATAATAGAGAAACAAACTATTAGCGATGACAGCAATGATTTTTTTAGGAATTGGTTTAGAGTATATCGATGCCGTTTTTCAAACGATAAAGGCTAGTGACTTCTCTCAATACACTATTGCTGGGATGAAAACACTTGCGGTACTGTTCTTTTTAATCAATATCCTAAAAAAGTACAATGAAGGCGTTGCCAACAAAGATGGTTATACTTGGGGATTGAGTCCGGGAGAACTGGCAAAGAATTTTGCAATTGTTCTCCTGGTCATTTTCTCGACTCAAATTCTAGGTTTTTTTGACGGTATTCTGGTCTCCATCGAAGGTCAGTACCGTAACACGGCTCCTGCGCTCCTTCCGCTTCAAATGCAGGACATTCCTATTGAAGAAGACGTGGGCGCATTGGAAGCCGCCAAAAAGGCTATGGCACTATTATATGATGCGCTCGTTACTCCACTATTTGGTTGGAAAATTATAGCCTTCATCATCAGTCTAGGGCTTTGGATATTAGACTTATTCATTTACCCTTTATTTCTAGCAGAACGCTATTTTCTTTTGGGCATAATGCAAGCCTTTTTCCCACTGGTATTAAGCCTTGCGGTGTTTGAAAAGTTTAGGTCTATGGCGTACAATTTCTTCAAATTATATGCAGCAGTCTATATGCTCGTGCCAGCTTTCTTTTTGGTTAATGTATTTATCAATGCCATTTATACGGAAATCAACACCAACTTTTGGGTCAATCTGTTTGGAACCGATGTAGGCAGTCGTTTTTTCGCTCCCGTGGTTCAATTGGGTTCTGTAGTCTTTATTGTCTTCCTGAAATTCAAGCTCTACAAGCGAGCCACAACATTCACACTAAAACTTTTCACAGGCTAAAGCAAATACAACTATGAAAACATCATATAAAAACATCTATGCAGTACTCAATATCAATCGCTTTATTGTATTGGCTGTGATTCTATGCGCACTCGGCTCTAGTGCCTTTTGTGGCTGGATTGTTTATGACATCCATAACAAAGCATTAAACAGCTCCTTTGCTATCAATACAGATGGTACAGTAATCCCCCTAAAATGGGTAGCGCAGAAAGAGAATTTTCAAGTGGAAGCTTTGGCACACTTAGAACTTTTCCACAACTATTTCTACGACATTGATGCTAGTAATTATGAAAAGAATTTAGAGAAAGCCTTATGGCTAGGAAATAGCTCTGTAGATAATCTATACCGGCAGAAAAAAGCAGATGGTGTGTATAACAGATTACTTCAATTTTCCCTGGTGCAAAAAGTATTGAGTATTGAATCACAACTAGATATTGACGGGGACATTTATGGCTTTAAAACAAGAACCGTCTTTGAAATTAATAGAGGAACTGTAGTCGATACGTATGAACTTATCTCTACTGGAAATCTCATTGTAGTAGACCGCAACTATCCCAAAAACACACACGGACTACTCATCACAAATTACTTTGAAAACACTTTAAAAAAAATCAGTTATGAAGATTAAAAAAAACAAAATTGTCTTTGGGGCGATACTCGGTGTTGTTGTTTTATTCATTGTTTCATACAGCATTCTAATGCTAGGCGATGACGAAGCAGAAACCGAAAATCTCAAACAGACATTAGTACCAGAGCTTCAGCAAGAGCAGGAAGATTATACGTCTAAATTAGAAGCTATTGATGACCTTAAAGAGGTACGAGAAACGAATGCGCCTAGCATTTACGATGAAAAGTATTTGGATTCCCTCGGCTTCTACGACCCAGATAATCTTATTAAAGAGAAGCAACGCATTGTAGATAGCATCTACAGTTCTGGTAAGATTGACTATACAGCAATGACCTATCGCAATCAATCAACTGCACAGCCAAAAGTAGCAGAGTCGAAACCAATAGATACAATCATTGCCCCAATTGAAAAAGAAATTGCGGCCAAGGAATTAGGCTTGGAGCATCAATTATTCTTTGCTTCGGACCCGCAGAAAAATCCGGAAATACTTAATACCAAAACCGATGCAACCATTCAGGTTGTTGTGGATGGTAACCAAACGGTCAAGGCAGATTTTCGCTTACGTATGCGACTTGCCAAAGATGCACTCATTAATAATAAAATCGTTCCTAAGAACACCCCTGTTTTTGGCTTCTTAAGTTTTCAACCCAATCGGGCAATGATTGAAATTACAAACATTATGCACGAGCCTGTCAGTCTTAAAGCCTTCGATTTACAAGATGGTAGCGAAGGCATCTATGTAGAAAACAGCTTTAGAGCTGATGCCAAACGTGAAGTTGTTGAAGACATCGTGAACGATATTAATATCTCGGGAGTACCACAAGTAACTGGTGTAAAACAACTCTTTCAGCGTAGTAACCGGAACGTAAAAGTTACCATCGTCAATAATTACAAACTTATTTTAAAACCACAATTATGAAAAAGTATATCATTCTCATAGCGTTTGTTTTTGTTTCCGCTTTCGCGAAAGCGCAACAAAGAGAAATTCTCGATACCATTTATGCCAATGACCAAAAGAATGTTGCCCTGTTTTTTCCTAATCCGATACGACAAGGTATTACGGGTTCAGAGAACTTTGTATTCACCTATAATAGAGAGCAAGAACAATACTTTGGCTTGCTTCAGGCGCAGCCGGGAAACGAAAGTAATTTACTGATAATCAATAATAATGGGTCAATTTTTTCGTATATTGTAAAGTATAAGGAAGAGCTGTCTAAGCTCAATTATTTTATTCCTTTAACAAGCTCCATTGGCAATGAAAAACCAATGGACGACCAACTAACTACAACTAAAAAACAAGAGCCTCGCTTCGATAAGTCGAAATATTATGGGCGTTTTTGTTCGTATTTATTACAGCGAAAAGAGCGTATTGGAAGACTTAAAAAGCGAAACAGCGGTATCATATTAACCGTTGAGAATATCGTTTTTGATAAAGAGGAATTGTACTTCGTTATCAAGATTGAAAACAGGTCGTCTTTAGATTATGATTTGAACTTCCTGAACCTCTCTATCGAGACCAGAAAAAAGGGAAAGAAAAAATCGTTACAAAGCCTATATCAAGAGCCAAATTTTACATATAAGCTACCTGATAAGATTAAAGAAAACGAAAGCAAAACCTTAGTGTATGTACTACCTAAGTTTTCCATAAGCAATGAACGTTCGGTAGTATTAGAGCTTAATGAAACCAATGGGGAACGCAATATAAAATTGAAAATCTCCAATGAACATATCAATAACCCAAATTAGAATGAAAATGAAACACATCCCCTTATTTGTTATGCTGCTGGTCCTAATGGCCTGCAGCCAGACCCAAGTATCACATACAGATACTGCAAAGATTGTAGTCGAGAGCTTTTATGAAAAGGACAATGCTACTTTAAAGAAACATACCACAGACGATAGCTACGCCTCTTTTATGGCCATACAGAATGTTATGGCACCAGGCGACCCGAAAGTGAATAGCTCAAACTTTAAGGTCTTAAAGGAAACCTCAGATGGTGAAACCGCTTGGGTACAATTTACTTCCGCTTATGCTGAAAAGCCAGAAACATTTAAATTGACTATGCAGGATGGGAAGTGGTTGGTTACGGAAAAGGGATTGCGAGAGAAGAGTCCTTTTTGATTCTAAATGTTTTTCCGCTATTTTGTTGTCATAAGTAATCTAATTATTATGCACGACAGAAAAAAAATACTTGTCCATACCCGAAGAATAAGCAATTTAATAGAAAGAGCAATTAGAGATGGTCCTGATGGTTCTCTAGAGGGAAAGTTTGCTGATGAACATCCCATTTTTGTTCATACCATTCTTGGATTTTATTTAGCAGGAAATCTAGGCTATCTGGAAAGTGAAGATGGCAGCTACTCTTGGAATAGAAATGGTACTACTGAGAATGATTTTGATGTTTTTGCTTCGAATTTTCCAGCTCATCCAAAGGATAGTTTTGCAAGTAAAAACATCTCAAAAAATAACTTAAAAGCTTTATCTCATATCCGAAATGCGGTAATTCATAACAATGGTGATTTATCATTAAATCATAGTGCGAATAGCTTATCTGAGGTCCAAAATGCAAATCTACCAGGTGTTATTCTTAATGGTAGTGTTGTTACACTAGAATCGGAGTTTTTAGAATTTGTAAGGTTATCGACATTAGCTGTTCGCTTTTATCACGGCGATGAATAATTTTAAGTAGGAAGGATATCTCTTAGTTGGACAAACGTTCTAATCGCCTCGTGCAGTATGCCTTCGTTTATATGTAGTCTATCGTCTTTCAGCTCAACAGAAGCAAAAGTAGTAACTGCTTGAATTGCATAATTTTTATTAGTTCTATTTCTTATCAAACTAATATCTCCATCTCCGTGAGTATAAGCAATTCTTATACCCCATAAACTCTCTACTCTAGATTTTAGTGTAGAAGTCGGTGCTGGTTTTATATAGGAATCCCAAGTAGGGTCATCGATTTCTGGAAGCTTGTCAATCACATCTTTTTTAAATGACCCATTTAATTCGTCGTCTTGATGTCTGGCCTCTTCAGTAGATGTAAGCCAAGTTATAAACATTCCTATAATTCTTGAGACTGTTTCTTCAGTATTATCTTGTTTATAACCAAAATTATCTACTCTATACCTAGCTGCTCCTATAGCAGTTCTTATATTATTTGCTCTAGTCTCAAATTCATTCATAAGGTTAGATG
The DNA here is from genome assembly GCA_965212595.1 of Flavobacteriaceae bacterium. Classification (GTDB taxonomy): domain Bacteria; phylum Bacteroidota; class Bacteroidia; order Flavobacteriales; family Flavobacteriaceae; genus Poritiphilus. The sequence continues at coordinate 65,525 of CBDBVE010000006.1, read as the reverse complement.
GTAAGTAATTTGATTAGTTATTTGAATCGATTTCCTCCAATTCAGAAATGGTCTTCTTGAATTCGTCAATGTCCTGAAAAATATTCTCTCCAATTTCCAATGCTTTGCGATAATAAGGTAAAATTATTTTGGGGAAACTCTTCTTTTTAAAAGGATTCTCCTCAGCATCCATTTTATCCTTTCGGACATCCCCGTATTTTAAAAGTAGTAATGTTGCCCGCCTTAATTCTAGAGGATTGTTGCGCTCCTTAACCTTATCGATAAGGTTAAAAAAATCAGCATTGTTCTTAGTGATGTCTTCTTTAGTCTCAAATCTGCTTAACTGCTCATCAATTTCAATATCTTCAATTCTAGCAAAATTCATTGTAATATTATGTCCCGCCCAAAAACCGTATTGTTCATCAAACCAAATACCCGAATCGTGTGTCTTTCCATAGAATTTTACCGAGTCTTTAATCTTAAAACCCTTCAACCCATCTTCTGACCCCATAATTGTAATCTCGCAAAGGTTTGGGAACTTACCTATCACTTTTTTATCTTCTTTGTAAGAAGCAATGGAATCCAAATAATGAGATTTGAATGACTCGAACAGTTCGATTACAACCTCTAATCGTGGATAAAAGAAATCATTTAAGCTAAACGAGTTGCGTTGAATACCATCAATATTAATTGGCTCTGAATCGTGCATAATATACTCATCACCTTCAATTGAGTATGCAGAATGAAAGAACGTGTTGCGGATTTCTTTGAAATGATTTTGCTCATAAAAATCAATTAAATCAGTATTATCAGTATCTGCTAAAAGTTCAATTAAGAAATCTTGTTTTTCTCCTATCCCAAGTAAACGTTCGTATTTTTTGGTTTTCCAGAAAAGATAAGATGACCCTTTATACCCTAATTTAATACGACAAAGACTTCCTATGATATTATAAAAATCACTATTCTCAAAAAAGGTAGAGTAGATTTGTAAACCTATACGGGCTTTTTCTTTTCCTTCTAACTCATTGTACAATCTCTTGTAAAAAGTTATAGCATCAAACCACTCATAAAGATTAGAATTCAAGTTAGGAGAGCTAATCCCCCTATAGTTAATTAAGGTTAAAACTACATCAAACTCACTTGACGACTTAGCTTCTTCGAAAATCTTTTTTACCATTAATCTATTGTTTTACAGCTTATTATTATTTCAACTTTCAATATACATAGTTCTCAGAATGCTACCTAAATATTAAATAGGATATCTTAAAATCACTTAAATATCCCCTGGACCTCACTATAAATCCGTTCAAAATTAGCTTCCAAATCTGCGTCTGAAAAGGCTTGCCTTCTAACTGGCAACCACTTTTCAATCTTGGCTAATTTAAACTGTACTTTTTTATCCTCACCATCAGCAAATGTGATAAATTCACCTTGCTTTAATCTGAAGAAAACATCAGCTCTAATTTTTGGAATTTCTCGCTCTCCTGTCGTGATGCGAGTATCAAAGTTGAGATTATGTCCTCGATTCACACTTGTGGTTTCTCGCTTAATGATTTCAAAAAACCGTTCATAATATTTAGCCGTATCTGGGTCGTTTACTTTACCAAAAAACTGATAAGATAAATTGCTTAATATGGCTTTACTTGCCTTATCGCCGTACATCATATCATTCTGAATCTTATCCTGCATTACATAAATAGTAGCAATATCATAGCTTCTTAGTGTAGCCGGAATACGATGCATATTTAGTAAGCGAATAGTAGGCGCTTCTTCCATCATCAAAAACGAATGTTTTGAATTCCTGATACTCATTTGCTTTGTAATGGTGTGAATAATGGTGGCGATAATCGGCGAATAGGCAGTTTCATATTTTGGATTATTCACCACAGATATAATGGAAGGTTCTTCTTGACTATTAATGTCGAGGACAATGTCATCTGCAGAGAGAACCATAAAAATCCGTTGGGTGCTTATCTTTTTAAGCGCATTGGCCAGAGTGCTTTTTACGCCTGCAGTTTGTCGGTCGGAGTCCTTACCACTTATAAAAGCATCTGCCATTGCTCTAGAGGTCGTGTTTGAGCTTAAAAAATCAATAAGGTCATCAGTTTCCAGTATTTGATAAATCGCTATGAGATGTGGTAAGGTGCAGTATTTTGGATATGAGCAACGCAACTTCCAAATCAAGCCACCAATCAATCCCTCGGCTGCATCGTTAAAGAATTTACTTGCCCCTGTGCTTCCAGATTCCTTTTGCTCCAAAAGATTTTCAATAAGTACGCGCGCTACTTCATTCACGCTTTCCTCATTTTGCATATATCTTGGAGCTATTGGATTCACTCGGTCATAGATATCATCAAAGGAAATGACTTTAAAATCAATACCTTTTTTTTCAAAAAGTGGATATGCCATTTCGGTAATTTCAAAATGCTTGTAGTCGTGTATTACGCCACAAAATCCATATTGGCTAAAATGAGTCAATAAGTTAAAAACAACACTTTCCGTTTTTCCACTTCCTGCAGAACCGATGATAGAAGCACCTCGCTTTACATTATCAATTTTAAAACTACCGCGTTGCACCTTGAAACGAACTACATATTTGTCATCTGCGTTAAAGGTTTCATTCTCTTTATGTAAAAAAACATACAAAACGGTATTGAGAAGTAGTAAAGGACAACCTATGTACAGTAGCTGTTCAATCGATTGTACTAAATACCGATTCGTTTTAAAAAGCACTCCTAAACAGAGACCACTCAATAAAAGATTAAATCCGTAGGCATAGCGAGTGAGCTTGAACAGACTTGAAAACACCAGTCCCATTCCGAGTAAAAGTCCGACGACAAATAATACATTTCCTTGTTCCATATCATACGCCTATTGAACCTGATTTTATGGCTATATCCACGCCTCGCTTTAAGTAGCGTATGGTCTTTAAAGCCAACTGAACTTTATTAGTTGGAATGCTCGCCATAGGCACTCCGGCTTTTCCTAAAATTTTAAAGGCTACCGCTTTTTCACTTGCTGGCAAACCTAGTAATGTAGAAAAATAGAGTCTCGGATTTTTAATAAAGTCCTTCTTCGATTTATAGGACTCTGCATAGTTGCGCTTATACCCAAAAGTGGTGTCAAAGGTCTGTTCCGCTTTCGTGAAAAACGAATCCCTATCAAAACCACGTTTTACCATTTTGCCATTCATCATCACTTCAGAAGCTTTGTACTTACTTCCTGGAGATAGGCTTACAGAATTAGACATATCCTTGCGACTTACAATGATGTGAATATGACTTTGGTTGCCTTCCTTTTGCATTCCTTGGACAATACGTTTACCGTTTTGTTGGTGCGGAGCTTCGGCTTCTAGTTTGGCTATTTTCCTCTGAATTTTATTGATGTTGCCATCGGTTTCACCACGTTCAATTTTTCGAACCTCATTTTTAAGTTGGAGGATTTTGGTGGCAAAAGGTTGGTTCTCACGCACTTTTTTATCTGTTCCTTTGTACGTGCGCTGATGCTCAATTTTAGCATAGTATTTTATATCATCTACCGTGATGGGTTTACCATTAATTTCTCGATTAAAAGATGCTGCATAATCTTTCATTATGGCTCTTGTGTAGGTCTTTAAATCTTCTCGATTGTTTTGTAGTTTTCGCAATTCATATTTACTAGGGCTTACCGTAATTGAATAAAATTTAGGTTCTTTCTTTTTCAATTTCGCAGTGTTTCCATCAATATCTTTTACTACTTCAGATGTACTAATTTCATCACCATATTGGTTGAAAAAATGTTCCATTTCCTCTTGCTGCAAACCTTCATTTTCTTTCTCTAAATAATCCGCAAAATCGGCTACACTTTGTGAATATTGCCCCCCTAATTTTTGTGCTGTTATAGTGATATACATTTCTTAAATTTTTACAATTCGTTATCCGGTTCTAGTTTTTCGCGCAAGCTCATTTTATTCTTTTTATAGGGGTCATTCTTTTCAACCATTCGTTTTCTTTTTGGTGGTTCTGCCTCGACAAAAAGCGATTGAATCATAGCTGCTGTAGGTTTGGTTTGGTTCTTTTCAATGTCTTTCATTATAGCAATCACACCATTGATTCTTTTCTTAATAAGAAGCGATATTTTATGTTCTAACGTTTGCATATTTGGACCAATAGATTCGTGTGGTGAGATGCCGTTTTCTTCAAAAAACTCAATCATTAAAAGCAAAGTCATCGATTGAGATTTATTCATTTTCTTGCTGAAAACACGAAATCGTTCTGCCACGGATACTTTAATTCCGAGCTTCTCAAATCGTTCTTTTTCATAGCCTTTATCCATTTTTTCTGAAAAAATTTGTTGGTTTTATTGGGCTTCAAGAGTTTTTTCTGAAAAAACACTACTTAAAATTTTAAAATCAAAACAAGTAATCCTTGTTAACCATCGATTTTACTTAGGTTTTGAAAAAACTGAATATCGAAACATCGCGCCAGCGTGTTACCCTCTTGCTATTCCTTTTCGTCCCGTGTGCGGGACAAAAAACAAGTACCATTACATCCAAAAATGTAATGGCTTTTATACTGCTGGAAAACTAAACACGAATTTTTAAGAGTTGAAAAACTCAATTTTAAAAGTATTTCTAAGAGAATTGAATTTTCATTGCGAATTACAAAATGAGGTATAAAAAAAGACCTCCGATTTCTCAAAGGTCTGGTTGCATAAAATTTATCATTCAGATACTAAAAACATAATCATAAGAATAAAGGTTTCGCATTGCTTCTTCTTCCAAAAGGGTTTCATAATTAATATGATTTTTTTTGGCGTATTTCTTCAAGTCATTTCCAAATTTACGAGCTACATCTTGCTTGGAATCGGACATCAACTTTTGTTGCGTTTCTGCATCAAGATTATTGTAGTTGAGATAAACCATAATGCAAAATTTAGAGAATGTGACTATCCTTAAAACTGAAATAATCTCCATCAGGTGCAAAGATTAAATGGTCTAATAATTTGATGTCAAAAAATGAAGCTGCTTTCTTTATTTTGTTGGTCAAAAGTTTATCAGCTTCACTCGGTTCTAACTTTCCACTTGGATGATTATGGGCTAAAATTATCGCCACTGAAAGCGACTTTAATACCGTTGCAAAAAGGATGCGCATATCGACCAATGTTCCCGTTATACCACCTTGTGAAATTATATGTTCTCCTTTCACTTTATTACTGTTGTTCAGCAGTAGAATTTTAAAGGTTTCAAACAGTCCAATCGTGCCTTTATCCCAATTTTCAAACAGTAATTCTGCCGCATCACTAGAATGTGAAACCTTTGTCCATAGATGGGATTTAACACCGCCTACGTAGCTTATTTTAATTTCGTTAACTTTGTTCTTCATTGTAATTTTCTTTAAGAGGTTATAAATGAAAAAGAGGGCGCATCTTTCCACAGGAACGCCCTCTTTTATGTTTTGGCTACTCTTCGCCTTTTACGCCAAGCAATAGAATTTCGTTAGCTACCACTTCGGTAACATATCGTTTTTCACCTGCTTCGGTTTCATAGCTTCTCGATGTCAATTTGCCCTCTATGGCAACTTCTTTTCCTTTGCCTACGTATTTCTCAACAATTTCGGCAATCTTACCCCAAGCCACGATATTATGCCATTGGGTGTTCTGTACTTTCTCTCCGTTCGAGTTCTTATAAAACTCATTGGTAGCAATTGAAAAATTAGCGACTTTTTTACCATTTTCAAGGGTCTTGATTTCGGGAGCATTTCCCACATTTCCGATTAACTGTACTTTGTTTTTTAGAGTACTCATAATAAAAGATTTAAAGATTAATATTTATTTAAAAAATTGATTTACTTATTATATCCGAAGCGTTTTCCTTTTGTTGTTTTTTTAACTTTTGTGCTGCTTCCTTTTTGATGATTTTGTAAGATTTCATAAGATTCAGTTTTGATTTACTTCCCATAGAGCCGTCGCTGTTACCTTTTTTGTTGCTTGTGCCTTTCAATATTCAGGCTTGGTAAGACGTATAAAAAAGAGCGACATAGGAGCCTGGCTTTATGCCGTCGTCCAAGAATGAATGTTGTTATTTTGCCGTCAAAAAAGGGGATAGTGGCGGTTCGGGAAGTGGGTTAAAACCGCTCTGGGGAAATATAAAATCATAGGAAGTCGCACAAAATGCAAATACAATTTTCCTATCAAGCGGACGTAATCCGCAATTTTTAGATGGAGTGAAGTGTTCCTTTCCAGCCTCTGCGGAAAGGGTTAACGTAATGGAAACTCAAAATTGTGGATTGGGTCCAAGATATCTGTGAGTGAAGCTCTTTTCCTGAAAATGGAGAGTAACGGAATGAAAGGGAATGTGCTGAGTGGGATTTACTTCTAACTCATTCTTTGTATTCGTATGGCATTCAAGATAGCCAATAGTGCTACGCCTACATCGGTGAATACTGTTGCCCACATCGTGACCAAGCCACCTGTACCCAGAATAGATACTATCGTTTTTATTCCAAATGCCAGAACAATATTTTGGCATTTAATATTTCGAGTTGACTAGTTCAACTAAACTGGCAAAAATGCCAAAGCACCCCTGAAGGGTCGTGCATAAATAATTCCCGTCCCCAATCAAAAGTTTTAATTTCGGTAAAACGAACATATTTATATTTGTCTTGAAGACCTCTTGATTTAAGGTCTTTTTCACAAGATTCAATATCATCTACTTCTAAGAATATCATTGAATTATGAATCCATTTTTTCACATAGTAGCGTTGTAGGTAAAAGGCGAGATTCTCATTCACTTTGAACAATGACATCTTTTCATTGAGTATTACTTCTTCAAAACCTAATTCTCTATAAAAAGTGCGAGACTCATTAAAACGGCGAGCACCAATAAAAGTCCTAATATTTTTAGCAGTATAATTCATTAACTGCAACAACTTTTATCCTGTTGAATAGGTGGGCAAGCCACGGTGCCATAAGAACAGAATACACAGCAATCGCCCTCTTTAGGGCGTAATACTTCTTTACAATTTTCACAATCATAAAAGAATTGACAAGCTGTTGTTGGCATTTCTTCTTCTTTCTTATGTCCACAGTTGGGACACGTAATTGTAGATTCTAAAATAGCTTCCATTATTCTATGATTTTATATCCTGTTTTTCCAATGGCAGTTGCAATTTCACTAGCAGTTACCTTACTATTATCAAACTTTACAAAAGCTTTGGAAGTCTCATAATTTGCATCCACTTCTAAAATGCCCTCTAGCTTATTTACCTCGTTTTTAATATGGGCTTCACATCCTGCACACGTCATTCCCTGAATAGAATAAGTCAATTCACTTACGTTACTTTCAGATACATAAACAACTTGCTTTTCAACATTAGAATTGGAGTAAAATAAATGTGAATAATACGGAAATGCCAACATTGTACCTGCAAATATTGTAACCAAAAACAAAAACTTTTTCGATTGAATAAATTTAGGTTTCTCGTCTTCACAGGCACAATCAATATCCTTTGGACGTGGCTTTAATTTTTGATACCAGGCAAAACCAAGAATCAGAACGGTTATACCTATTAAAATGGGTCTGTAGGGTTCTACCCAAGAAAAAGTAGAAGCAATTCCTGTAGTACCAGAAAGCAATGCCAAGACAGGAGTAATACAACATAAAGAAGCTACAATAGCTGAAAACAATCCAGCAAAAGCAGTTCGATTAGATGTCATTGTTTTTTTCATATTATGCAATTTTTCTTTCAGATGCTACATTACTTAAAATAGTAGTCAAAAAAGCTTCATTTTCCTTCGAAATACTATAAAATATGGTTTGACCGTCTCTACGGGTAGTAATGACGTTAACGTCTTTCATCTTTCGTAAATGTTGAGAAATAGCAGGAACGCTCATTTCTAAAATATCGGCAAAGTCACAAGGGCACAATTCAGTTTCCTTTTGCAACAAAAACAATATTTTAAAACGAACCTCATTACCAGCCAGTGCCATAATTTTACTGATGCCTTCAATCGAAGTTGATACAGCATTTAAATCTTCTTTACAACGCAGTATTTGGGCGTGGTCCGCTTCTGCCCTGATGCAGCTAGTTTCAAGTTTCATATAACTTATTTTAAGTAAAGCTATAACTATATAATTATTTAAGCAAATTCTTAAATATAAATTAGAGTTAAAATGAATTTGACCCTAAAGATTTGACAATAAAAAGGGATTGCTCGATAATAAAAATAACTTTTTAAAACCCTTAATTTACAAGCTAAGACCATTTCATTCTTTGTAATCGTATAGCATTCAAAATTGCTAATAATGCTACACCAACATCTGCAAATACCGCCTCCCACATTGTTGCTAAACCTCCAGCTCCCAAAATCAAAACGATAACTTTAACGCCAAATGCTAATATGATATTCTGCCAAACAATTTTACGTGTGGAACGACTTATTTTAATGGCTCTAACCACTTTTGAAGGTTGGTCGGTTTGAATGATGACGTCTGCCGTTTCTATTGCGACATCACTACCTAGACCACCCATTGCAATACCAACATTACTTGCTGCTAAAACTGGTGCATCATTAATACCATCACCAATAAAAGCTACTTTATTTTTAGGATTCTGCTTTAAAGCTTCTACTTCGTTTAATTTATCTTCTGGTAGTAGTCCACCTTTAGCATTTTCAATATTTAGCTCTTTAGCGACTTGTTGGGTGATGGAATCTTTATCACCTGAAAGCATCATAATATTTTTGACACCTACTTTATGCAATGTAGTAATCGTTTCTCTAGCGTCCTCTTTTAACTCGTCTGCTATCACGACATAACCTGCAAATTGATTATCGATTGCTACTAATACTATGGATTCTACAATAGATTTCGTTTCAGATGGAACACCAATATTATTGGCAGTCATTAAGGCTTTATTTCCTACTAAAACGGTTTTACCGTTTACAATTCCTTTTAAGCCTTTACCTGCAATTTCTGAAACTTCTTTAGCTTCAAAATCTTCTTCATTTTCTTGATATTCCATTATGGCTTTTGCTATTGGATGTGTTGATTGCTCTTCCATAGCCATTAGGTATTTCATAAATTCAGATTCTTCCCACCCAATAGTTTTTATGTCTTTAATAATAAAAACACCTTTAGTAACGGTTCCTGTTTTGTCCATTACCAATGTATTTATCTTGGTTATTGCATCTAAAAAGGAAGCGCCTTTAAACAAAATACCATTTTTAGAGGCTGCGCCCAATCCACCAAAATAACCCAACGGAATAGAAATCACCAACGCACAAGGACAAGAAATCACCAAGAATATTAAGGCTCTGTACAGCCAATCTCTAAAGACATAATCTTCCACAAAAAAGTAAGGCAGAAAAGTAACCCCAATAGCCAAGAAGACTACAATAGGCGTATAGATTCGTGCAAACTGTCTGATAAATAATTCTGTCTTGGATTTACGTGCTGTTGCATTTTGAACCAAATCTAATATCCTTGCAATAGAACTATTTTCAAAGGTGTTGGTGACTTCAACTTCAATGACACTTTCTAAATTGATACTACCTGCATATACTTTGGCTTCTTTTAAAATAGAATCTGGTTTGCTTTCACCCGTTAAAGCTGCGGTGTTTAGAGATGCTTTTTCGGATAATAAAATACCATCTAACGGTATTTTTTCGCCTACGCGAATTTGTATTTTCTCTCCAATATTTACATCTTCTGGCGACACACTTTTATAATCACCATCACGATACACATTGGCTTCTTTTGGTCTAACATCTAATAACGCTTTTATATTTCCTTTTGCTCTGTTAACTGCTGCGTTTTGAAATAATTCACCTACTGCATAGAACAACATTACTGCAACACCTTCTGGATATTCACCGATAACAAATGCACCAATTGTGGCGATGGACATTAAAAAGAACTCGGTAAATACATCACCTTTTTTAATACTATTCCAACCCTCTTTTACTACTGGAAAGCCTACAGGTAAATATGCGATACTGTACCAAGCAATGCGAACCCAATTCTTAAAAAAAGAAATATCAAAAAAATCTAATCCTATTCCAATAATTAGCATTGTAAAACTTATGATTGCAGGAATATATGTTTTGAATGCACTTCTATCTCCGTGGTCGTGACCATCATCGTGAGAATGTTTCGTCTCTGAATTTGATTTTAAATCTCTTAAATTGACTTTCTTTTTTTTCATTTAATATCTAATAATTTTTCAATATCATTTGGAATAGGCATACGTTTTAATGGTGGTACGTTTGCACCACCTGTATTACCAAGTGGAACGTGATTTATAAATGATTTCCAACCTCCGACAACTAGCCTTATTATTTGCCCAAAGACTTCTTTGGTGCTTCTTTGCATTAAACCAAACCTTAGCATTAACCAATGGGAATAAGTATGCTCTATTGGGTAAGATTGACCTATAATATGACTACGCTCTAAGTGATACCAAGCATTAGCATATTGCTTTTTTATGAGGTATTCTCTATAATATTTTAACTCTGAACTATAAGCTTCTTTTAGATGTCTCGGTATTTTTACATTAAACTTCATATCCATCTATTTTGGATAAAAGTAGCTTAATAGTCTGTGCAACGGAAGTGCATTTATTAGGCACTGCATTTATCGCAAATACCTTTTACTACCAAGTTTACATTTTCTGAAACAAAACCATCGGGGACTTTTATTTGTGGGATTTTATGTTCCGTTAAACACACTGTTTCTCCACAATTGTTACAATGAAAATGAAGGTGTAAATCTTGTTCCATTTCACAATTGCAACCTTCTTCACACATCGCATATTTGGTGATGCCAGTGCCATCATCTATTTGATGTACAATTGCTTTTTCCTCAAATGTTTTAAGAGTTCTATAAAGGGTGGTTCTATCTGCCTTCGCGAAAGCATTTTCTATATCACTCAAAGTAACTGCCACCTTTTTTCCTGCAAGGAACTTGGATATCAGCAAGCGCATTGCCGTTATCCGAACTCCCTTTGATTCTAATAATTCTTCTATTGTCTGCATAATTAATCGTCGTCTTCGTTTCCAAAGGGTTTTAAAATGATTCCTACACTAAAGATAAAACCATCTGTGGGCGCATAAATTTCTGGAAAGGTAGGGTTTTCGTGTGGCGGCAGTACCAAAGGCGAAAACCTACTTTGTCTTCGGTCTGTAAAGTTCTCAAAATTTACAAATGTGCTTCCCCATTTAAAATTACGCATTACAAGTAAGCCCATTGTAAAGAAATCTGTTGTTTCAAATCCATTTGAAAGTAATTGTTTTCCTGTGTAATAGGTTTCATAACCAATACGCCATTTTTCAGATTCATACATCAAAACACTCCCTGCATTGTGCTTTGCAGTAAGTGGTTTCTGTGGATTGCCAGGTAGATAATTTAGGCGCGTGTCTATAAATGCGTAATTCAAAAACCACCTAAAATCTTTATAAGTAAACTTGATATTGGTTTCAGCCCCTTTACTTAGAATTTCTCCAGAAGCATTTTCAAACTGAAATAAATCACCATCAACAGAATTAAGTAGTAATCCGTTTCTAATAGCTGTCAGATAAAATAATTGGTTTACGGAAAAACCAATTTCATCGGTCAATCTTGTTTGATAGTTAAAATCTAGGTTAAGACCATAAGAACGTTCCGCTTTCAAAGCATCCTTATCAATCTGTAAGACATTTCGAAAATTGATAAATTCCGCTTCCTCAGTAAAAATATCTGGAACTTTATAGCCCAAACCACCCCCAAGTCTGCTAGAAAAGTTGTTGTTGGATTTATACAAAAGAGAAATTCTTGGCAGCGCAAAGAATCCCCAATCAATAGCATAATCGGTGCGCAGTCCTGTTTCAAGAATCCATTGTTCCGAAAGGTCATAGATGTTATTTGCAAACAATCCAACTGTAACGTCCTTTTGGTCACGTTCTAAAGGATTTCCCCGTTCATTAAATACTGTAGAATATAAGTTTGCTCCTAAAACCCAATCTGCTTTTACTCCTTGCTTTTGGTAAGCAGCTTCTGTAAAGGTGTTCCATTGACTGCCTTTAAAAGATAAATCTGGTATGTCCAAACTCCTATCAAAAAAAGCAATACTGTTCTTTACGGAAATAGATTGAACAGAATCTAATTGAGATTCAAAAACGGCTTGTGTGCTTACCCGTTTGGATAGGTTTTCTTCAGTATATTGATGGATTCCATTTTCGCCATCTTCAATTTTTGTAATATCACCACCTTTTCTATCATCATAAGTTCCATTGATTCCAAACCAGAAAGTAGTATTATCTGAGGGATAATAAAACAATTTAGGATTAAAGCTTATAGATTGAGTCTGTGGTAGATTACTAAAACCATCATCCTCTGGGTCATATGCTTTTTGATAATGACCTGAACCGTAAAGTGTCCAGCCCCATTTATCTCTTCGTTCGCCATAGAAAACATTGGCCGTACTACCCAAGGCTTGGGTTTGGGTTAACATAATATCTAAAGCAGGTTCTTCGTTTGGCGTTTTTGAAACCATATTTACCAATCCTGCAATGGCACCACCTCCATATAATGTTGACGAACTACCTTTGATAATTTCAAATTGCCTTAAATCCAATGGTGGAATCTGTAAAATGCTCAATCCACTTGAAAAACCACCGTAGAGCGGAAAACCATCACGCAATAGTTGAGTATAACGCCCATCCAAACCTTGTATTCTAATATTGGTATTTGCACTACTCAATGAGGTTTGTTGCATTTGTATTCCGGTACTTTCACGAAGTACCATAGAAATATTAGTAGGGTTCATTATTGCTTTTTCTCCTAATTCCTCTGCACCGATAAACTCGATACGTGTAGGTATTTTTCTTACGGTTCTTGTACTTCTTGTGGATTGAAGTACAACTTCGTCCAAAGCGTTTGAACTTTCTTTTAAATAGAAAATCAGTTCTTCGTTTGAGGGAATTGTGATGAGTTTTTCCAGTGTTTCGAAACCCAAAAAGGAAATTTGCAATTTATATTCACCATTTGGAATATCTTCTAAAAAAGCAACTCCATCAAAATTAGTTATTGCACCTTTATTTAGGGTTTCAATATACACGCTTGCACCAAGCAAAGGTTCCTTCTCTTTATCTGTAAAAATTTTTATTTCTAACGTGTTTTGAGCGTAACCAACGGCACAAAATATTAGCATAAGCCAAAGGCTTAATAGACTTTTATTCATATGTATTTTTAATAAATTGACTAAATAATGTAAGTTGCGATTTCTTTATCGCTTAAAATTTTAGCCAATTTTACGAGGTGGTTGAAAGAAGCGAAACGAGACATCTTGGACAATAGCCATATCCTTTGAAGTAATCTTTCCATCAATTAATTGGTGTTCCGTCTCGGTGAAGAAATTAAGGGCGGAAATGGCGTGGGCGTGACAGCAGTGACAATGACAAAAAGGTGAGCACATTTCGCAATCTTGGTCGTGGTCACCGTCAAAATCAACTACTGATATAGTTTGAGAATCATCTACAGTATTTACATCATCATTACAGGGCACTACTTGAAGTGCCAAGAAATAAAATGATAGTATGATTGCAAAAAATTTCACAATGCAAAGATAAAAAGATTTTGATGCAACTGTAGTGCAAATAACTTGATGGGTTTTATTTAGTTGAAAAGTTATAAGAGAAAAAAAGAGCCTACATAAATAGACTCTTTCATTATTAGCTTAATGGTCGTGATTTGAATGGTCATCGCTTTTTGTTTCACCTGATTGGTTCATTGTCATTTCGTGGTCATATTTACAACAACCTGGTAAACCTTCATATGCTTCTTCATCACCTGCAACTTTTTCGGTATCGTAACCTGAAGCTGCAATTGCTTTGTGAATTGCCATTGCATCAGTTTTTGTGTCATCAAAAGAGACATCTATTTTCTTTTTATCAACGTCCCAATTGGCGCTTGCAACACCTTCTACACCATTTGCTGCTTTCTCGATGGTGTTTTTACACATTCCGCAATTTCCTCTTACACCAAAAGACAGCTCTGTCATTGCCATATCTTTAGACATTTCAGTAGTTGTTGTAGTTTCTGTTTCTTTTTTGGTTTCGTTTTTACAACTTGTTAAACCTAACGCTGCTATTACAGCGATACTTAAAATTACTCTCTTCATTGTTTAAAATTTAATTGTTATTATTCTATTATTTGTTTTACTTCTCCACAGGTTAGCATTGCATCACCAAAATATGGGTTGATTACTTTTTCTTCTTTGCTCAACCAAAACGCACCCTTGTTATTATCTGCCATTGGACAAAATTCTAAATAGACTTTTTCATTTACACCAAATAGTTGAACAGCATTGATTAGATGTGATGACAAATGCTTGAAATGGTCTCTTTGTGCTTTTATATCGGACGTTTCAGAAATTGAGGTCGCTGAATATTTTATTTCCTTTTCTAATGACATCCAATGGTTATGCGCCTTATTATCTGATAGCAATTTCATATCTACTTTGGTTAAATTCTTTAGTAAAGTTGATGCGCTTGTTGAAGTACTTTTTGAATCTTCTTTTACTAAAGCATCTTTTAAATTGATATACTCATTGTAAACACTATTTAACTGTTGTTGAAATTTCTCTGATACTTCCAAACGTTCATTCATATTGGTGTGGTCATTTTCTTTGTTGGGTGAATTGTTATCCATTCCTAAATGACCTTCGTGACCAGTCATTACTTTACCACCATCTTTATTCATCATTGATTTCTTGCCCTGTAATTGTGCTGCTGCATCAACCGTAAATGTTCCGTTAGTTACTATTTCATTTCCGGCAAACAAGCCTTCTAAAACTTCATATTCATTACCAATTTGATTGCCTAACGCTACTTCACGCATTTCAAAAACTGGTTGGTCTGGATTTGTTTTTAAATACACCACAGAACGCTCACCTGTCCATAACACAGCAGATGCTGGAATAGATAAAGCTTCTTTATTTTTATTCTTAACACCTTCAATATTTGCGGTTACAAACATTCCTGGTTTAAATACATCATCCTTGTTGTTTAGAACCACACGCAAGGTTACTGTTCTTGTTTTTGTGTTTAAAACTGGGTCTATAAAATCGACCTTACCTTTAAATTCTTTATTAGAATAGGCATTGGTTGTAATCATTACTTCCTGTCCTTTTTTAAACAAATCAATCTGATTTTCATACACATCAAAATTTCCCCAAACTGTGTTTAGATTGGCAATTTTTAATAAAGGTTGACCTTGTTTAATATAATCACCTTGCTCTACCAGTTTTTCTGCGACAGTTCCTGAAACTGTTGCATACACAGGAAAGTTTTCTTTCACTTTTTGGGTTTCTTCAATCTGATTGATTTGATTTTCAGAGAGCTTCCATAATTTCAGTTTATTACGAACCGCTTTGTACAAAGCAGGTTGCGATTCTTTTAAGGATGCTGCTGTAATTAATTCTTGTTGTGCTGCATAGAGTTCTGGCGAATAGATTGTTGCCAAAAGCTGACCTTTACGAACTTCTTCACCAGTAAAACTCACATTTAAACGTTCAATTCTACCCGAAAAGTAACTGACTTGTACTGCATTGGCTTCTTCATTTTCAGCAATTTTACCAGATAGTTTTATGGTATTGCCTTCTACATTGCCTTTACCAACAACAGTTGTTTGGATATTTGCCAGAGCCATTGCATTTTCAGTCAGTTTAAATTCGTCTGCTGCCAAACCATCCGCGCCAGCTTCTGAAGGAATTAAATCCATACCACAAATGGGGCAATCTCCTGCTTCTGGTTGCATAATCTGTGGATGCATAGAGCACGTCCACATTTGATTACTCTCTTCAACTTCAGAGTGATTGTGTTCTGCTTCTGGTTTTGATGAGCTACCGAATAGTATCCAACCTAAAAGTAGACCTACAGCTAATATTCCGAGATAAACTATATATTTTTTCATTTCTTTATTTTTTTCGTTTTAATAATTTCCTAATTGAAGGTGACGAGGTGTACCACAACAAAAACCCACTTAAAACGGTTATCAAACCTAAAAGTGAAAATGCTCTTAAAACAAGGGTATTAAAGTTATCTCTACCCTCATAATCCATTGTATGTGTCATCCATAAAAAATCAAACCAACGCCAAGAACGATGTCTTACGGTTTGAAATTTTCCGTCGCTTACAGAAACGTATGCTTTTAGAGCTTCATCTGTTTTATATGAGATAACATAAGCAGGTAGCAGTTTTTCTCGATACTCGTGGTGTTTTCCAGTTTCAGTAATTTGCTCAACAGATTCTACCTCTAAACCACTTTTCATATGGTTTTTGGCAATATAGAGTGCCTCATCCTGCGTAATACTATTTTTTGGACTTCCGTCGATAGCGTTATAAAGTTGTTTATTGTTAACCCAATAATATGGTGTATTGTCGATATCTCTTAACTCAATAGTATTAACTCCTGCTGATGTACCAAGTTTTGACGGACTTATTAAACTATTAAACGCTTTGGGTTGATACTCCAAGTTTTTAAATTGGTCTCCGTGTATTTCATCGATGTTTGTCCAACTGAAATATAAACCACTAATGGTCCAAAACAGGAATTGAATCCCTAAAAAGAGACCCAAATACCTGTGGGTTTTTCTAATTTTTAAAGCTGTATGCCTGTTTACCATTTTCTAATTTTTAATTGCAAAAGGAAACTCGAGTTTAACTTTTTCCCAAGCCATCGAAATAGTTCCACTTTTATCATCTATTTTGTTGACTTTATATTCTAAATGTTCTGTGATTTCTTCTGATAATGTTGGTGTCACTTTAAATCTAATTACATCATCGTTTTCGTCATATTCATCTTTACCGTGTTGCTCCCAATTTTTATTAATCATTATAGTCCAGTCGCCTTTTGATGGAATTGTAAAAAAACCATATTTCCCTTTAGGAAGCGTTTCTCCATTTATGATTAAATCTTTATTGGTTTCTATCCAGGTAGCCATATGAGCGCCTGCTTGCCATACTTGGTCGTAACCAACTAATCCTCCAAAAATGATTCGTCCTCTTACTCCTGGTGAAGAATAATCAATATGAATATGGGCATCACCTATCATTGCCATCGTTTCAGTATGTGGACTTAACGGTTTTTTCTTTGGCTCTTCTACTTTTTCAGTTGCGTTGTTATGATTATGTTTTTGCTCTTCCGAACTTGATTTTTCATTTTTGCAACTCACTATTGTAAGCATTATTACAATTAATAGGGTTAGATTTTTCATTAGTTTTTTATTTATAGTTATACTTTAATTGTTCTTAATCGTAATGCGTTTGCTATTACCGAAACAGAGCTAAAACTCATAGCCAAAGCCGCTATCATTGGCGAGAGTAATATTCCGAAAAACGGGAACAAAACACCTGCAGCAATAGGCACACCTAATGTGTTATAGATAAGTGCAAAAAATAGGTTTTGCTTGATATTCTTCATTACTGAATCGCTTAAATTTCGTGCTTTTACAATGCCATTTAAATCGCCTTTTACGAGCGTTATCATTGCACTTTCAATAGCTACGTCTGTTCCTGTTCCCATAGCAATACCCACATCACTTTTTGCCAATGCTGGTGCATCGTTAATACCATCACCTGCCATAGCAACTACTTTTCCATTTTCTTGTAATTTTTCTACTTCTTTGAGTTTGTCCTCTGGTAACATACTGGCTTTAAAGTCTGCCAGATTCAATTCTGATGCTACTGCTTGTGCAGTATCGTGATTATCGCCTGTAAGCATTATTACATCAATGCCTTTATCTTGAAGTGCTTTAATAGCATTGGCACTTGTTTCTTTTATCTTATCGCCAATGACCACGTAGCCTACAACGGTTTTATCTATCGCTAAATAAGAAACCGTTTTGCCTTGTTTTTGGTAGGTTTTGGCTTCGTCTTTCATTTTAGAAGTAATTTCTGCTTTGGCATATTCCATCATTTTAGGATTACCTAATGCTACTTTTTTATCTTTTATTTTAGCTTCAACACCTTTTCCTGTAACTGCACTAAAATCTTCGGACTTTAAAATTTCTGCATTGTGTTCTTTTCCATATTTAACTGTCGCTTCTGCTAAAGGATGTTCGCTATTGGTATTTAATGAAACGATGTATTGTAGCGCTTCTTTTTCGCTTAAAGCATCATTAAAAGCACCAACGGTTTCAACTGTTGGTTTTCCTTCGGTAATTGTTCCTGTTTTGTCAACGATAAGCGTATTTACCTTATCCATTTTTTCAAGAGCTTCAGCATTTTTAATCAATACACCATTTTGAGCACCTTTACCCACACCAACCATTACAGACATTGGTGTTGCTAAACCTAAAGCACAAGGACAGGCTATGATTAGAACTGCAATTGCATTGACCAACGCATAGACGTAAGCAGGTTCTGGTCCCCAAATAGACCATACTAATAAATGTGATTACAGAAATGACAACTACAACTGGCACGAAATAACCTGAAACTTTATCTGCTAAATTTTGAATAGGTGCACGACTTCTACTGGCATCATTCACCATATGAATGATTTGTGATAGTAAAGTGTCACTACCCACCTTTTCAGCTTTCATTAAAAAGGATTGATTGCCATTGATTGTTCCGCTACTTACTTTATCATCTACAGCTTTGTTTACAGGTATAGGCTCACCAGTAATCATTGATTCATCAATACTTGTATTGCCTTCCGTAATGACACCATCTACAGGAATTTTATCGCCCGGTTTTACTTTTAAAATATCATTAAGTTCTATCTCGTCAATACTGACTTCAACTTCTTCACCATCTACAATTTTTATAGCTTTATTAGGTGCTAATTTCAACAGTTCTTTTACTGCCGAATTGGTTTTACTATGTGCGCGAGCTTCTAACAATTGACCTAAAAGCACCAATGTTAGAATTACCGTTGCTGCTTCAAAATAGACGTGGACTGCACCTGATTCTGTTTTAAATTGACTTGGAAACACATCGGGAAATAACATTCCAATTACACTAAACAACCACGCTACGCCTGCACCAATTCCAATGAGCGTAAACATATTGAGATTCCAAGTCTTAATGCTTTTATAGGCACGTTCAAAGAACATCCAAGTGGCATAAAACACGACTGGAATTGATAATGCAAACTGAATCCAATTCCAATATTTCTGTTCCATTATATCGTATAATGGATTGTTATTGAGCATTTCGCTCATAGCAATTAAGAAAATTGGTAAGGTGAATGCTGTGGCAATCCAAAACTTCTTTAATAGTTTTTTATAGGTCTTTTCTTCTGCTGAAAGGTCGGGTTGCATTGGCACTAAATCCATTCCGCAGATAGGACACGAACCTGCTTCGTCTTTCACGATTTCTGGGTGCATAGGGCACGTCCATTGTTCCTTTGAAGTTGCTGATAGATTTTGTTCTTCGACCAAATCCATTCCGCAAACAGGACAATCACCTGGTTTGTTATAGATTTTATCGCCTTCGCAATGCATAGGACAATAAAATGTGCCTGTACCTTTACCTTTAGGTTGCTCTTTCTTTTTATCTTTTGAATGTTGATGCTGTTCACCTTGTTTATGAATGCTATATCTGCCACCATCCTTTTTTAAGGCTTCTTGAAAAGTTTCTATGGGAATATGCGATTCCATTTCGATGGTAGCTTCTGCCTTATCTAAATCGACTGTTGCTTTTAAAACACCAACTACTTTAGTGAGCGTTTCCTCAACGTGACTGCGACAACCATTACAGGTCATTCCGTGTATGTGATATGTGTGTGTCATTGTTTTGGCAGCTTTAGTGTTAGTGTTACTGTTTGATTTAATGATAAATCATCAATATGGCCAGCAATAGCATTATCATCAGTTTTAAAATGCATATGCATATTGGTAGTATGATGAGTGAAAACGGCTTTGTGCTTTGTGGAATAGAAGCCTATAATTTGAACCCTTTTATTTGCTAAAGTTCCATTTAAACCAGATTCCTTATGCTTTTTATGGTTGTGGATAGTATCACCATCTTTCCAATTTATGACGTGCCAATCTAAAGAAGCGATTGTACCTTCTAATAAGAAAGGAAATGGTTCTTCAGTATTGATTCCGCTATTTGTTGCGAGTTCAAAAATTTGTTCTTCTAAATCACTTTTTGTTTTACTATTCTCGATTTGAAATGAATCCCATTCTTCTACTTCAGCATATACTAATAAAGATGCTTTTTGATTATATGAATCCTTAATCTGTAAACTACTATCAACCACAAAGCTGTTGCTCGGTTTGCTATCAAATATTTGTATTTCACCTTTGAGATTATCTATAGCACCAAGAGCATATAGATGTTTCTTTTCTGAAAGTGTATCTAAACTAATTACGGGTTGAATGTTACCAGACATTATTGTTCTTAAAGCACCCGAATGTTTTACTACTATTGAGACTTCTTTTTTGTGTGTGTGTTGGCAAGTGGTAAAAGCAATTACCATAATTACCAATACGATTATATATGTTGGTTTATTCATAGTTTAATTAGTTAAATAATTAATTATAGTAGTCTGTACAAAGTAGGTCTTTACAGATTCTATTTGATTCATTTGAAATTTTAACTGCAACTCTTGAATATCCAAAACATCATTAAAATCAATCGTTCCTGTTTCATAGCTTTTGATTAAAATATCTTCTGCATCTTTGGCTTGTTTTAGATTTTTGGTTTGAGTATCGTAACTTATTCTTGCAGAAATACGTTCGTTAATTGCCTTGGCTAAAAGCGTTTCCAAAGTGTTTAAACGTTCCTGTTTTTGAGCTGTAATTTCCTGCTGTTGCAACTCATTTTGCTTGGTTTGGGATTTGTATTTCTTATTGAAAATTGGGACAGAAACCGAAACCATTGGCATTACAATATCTTTTCCGTTGTCACTAAAATCCATATTTGGTCTTTCAGAAACATTGATATAATCTAACCCAAAACCAATCATAGGACTGCTTTCTTTTTGATTCAATAATTCTGATTGTTCTATGGATTCATAGAGTTTATCATATTTCAGCAATTCGGGATGTAAAGCTAAATTTTCAGTAGTTAAATCAAAGTCTTCTGAAGGTATCATTAAACTATCTAACACATTAACCGTAACATCATTATCCCTATTCAATAGGTTATTGAATTTGGTCTGTTCTGCTAAAAATTGTTGTTGCAACACATCTTTTAGTTGTTGCATTTCGTTTTGACGCATTTGCAATCGTAATACATCAACTGCGGATGCTTTACCTACTTCAACCGATGTTAAGGCTAATTTTTCATAAGTTTCCAATAGGTTGATGTTTTCGGTTAACACATCTTGTTTTGCTTTGTTAGCATACAAATTGTAATAGGATTGTGATACCGAAGCCATTAACTTTCGCTTTGCGATAACTATGTCTTCGTATTTAGCATCTGCCAAAGAATTCACATAATTTTCTCGTGAAGTAATAGTTCCGAACCACGGTAACATTTGTTTAGCAGAGACCTTAAAGCGTTGTGCACCTGTTCTTGTTTCTGGCTCACTCACAAAATAGCCTACACCAAATTCGGTATTGGGAATGGTATTCACTTCGTTGACTTTTTCGGAAGTTCTTTTGTATTGCAACTCAAATTTTTGAATTTCTGGACTGTTTGATTCTGCTTCTTGAATGTAGGATTGAAGGTCTTGTGCTTTCGCGAAAGCGGAAACAAACAAAATGCCGATTATTAAAATTATGTTTTTCATTTTGATGTTCTTTTAAGTTGAACTTCTGCCTTCCAGCTGTACAATACTGGCACAACAAACAAAGTGATTAAGGCAATGAGCATTCCGCCAAAACTTGGTATTGCCATAGGTATCATAATATCGCTTCCTCGTCCTGTTGATGTGAGTACTGGTAATAATGCCAAAATTGTAGTGGCTGTAGTCATTAAACACGGTCTGATTCGTTTTTCACCAGCTTCAACAACTGATGCTCTAACCTGTTTTTTGTTTTCCGGTGTATTTCTATCGAACGTTTGAGTTAAATAGGTTGCCATAACCACACCATCATCCGTTGCGATACCGAATAGTGCAATAAACCCAACCCAGACTGCAACACTTAAATTAATCGGGTGCATTTGGAACAAATCACGTAGATTTTCACCAAAGAAATTGAAGTTTAAAAACCATCCTTGACCATAAAGCCATATCATAATAAAGCCTCCTGCAAATGCAACTGCAATGCCTGTAAATACCATTAAGGATGTTCCAACAGAACGAAACTGGAAATACAAAATCAAGAAAATGATTGCCAATGCTAAAGGAACAACAACCGATAAGGTTTTTTCAGCTCGCAACTGATTTTCGTACGTTCCTGTAAATTGGTAGTTAATACCTTTTGGAACTACTAATTCGCCACTATCTATCTTTGCTTGAATTAAGGCTTGCGCATTTTCAACCACATTGACTTCTGCATATCCATCCATTTTATCGAATAGCACATAACCAACTAAAAAGGTATCTTCACTTTTAATGACTTGTGGACCTTGTTCGTATCGAATGGTTGCCAATTCACTTAAAGGCACAGGACTCCCTTTTTCAACAGGCACGTAAATTTGTTGTAAATCGGTAGGATTTGCTCGTAACTCTCTTGGATAACGTACGCGCACACCATAACGCTCTCGACCTTCAACAGTTTGAGTTAAGACCATTCCGCCAACTGCAACTTTTAGTACGTTTTGTACATCATCAATAGATATACCATAACGTGCTATTTTCTCTCTGTCAATATCAATGAGTAAATAAGGCTTCCCTACAATTCGGTCTGCAAAAACAGCTTCTTTTTTAACACCTTCAGCTTCCTTGATAATGTTTTCTAACTGCACTCCAAACGCTTCAATTTGCTTTAAGTCTTGACCTTTAACTTTAATTCCCATTGGTGCTCGCATTCCTGTTTGAAGCATCACTAATCGGGTTTCAATAGGCTGTAATTTTGGTGCAGAAGTGACACCTGGTAGTTTGGTGACTTTTACGATTTCATTCCAAATATCGTCTGGTGATTCAATTTCTGGTCGCCAATTACGATAGAACTCGCCATTGTTATCTTCTATTAATTGAGACCTTTTGACTGTGCTTAAAGTGACATTTTCGGAATCGTTTGGATTAGCGATAAATCGCCCATCTTTCAACTCAAATAAGCCATCATCATTTACTTTATAGCGTTGACGCTCTCTGTTTTCATTCAGCATATATTCTGGTTTGTACTGAATGATATTTTCATACATCGACAAAGGTGCAGGGTCTAAAGCTGATTCTGTACGACCTGCTTTACCAACTACGGTTTCAATCTCTGGAATACTGGCTACTGCCATATCCAATTGCTGTAAAACCCTTTTATTTTCTTCTACACCAGAATGTGGCATCGAGGTTGGCATTAGTAAAAATGAGCCTTCATTTAATGATGGCATAAACTCTTTACCTGTGTTTTTCATAATGAAAAAACCTGCAATAACAATTGCAGTTGGGACTGACAAAAAGAGCAACTTATTATCTAAACACCACTTTAAAATACGTGTATAGTATTTTATGAATAAAGAGAAAACACCTAATAAACCAAAGCAAATAACACTAACGAAAATGAGATTCCAGAAAATGCTTTTATCAACGCCTAATGGTCTCCAATATTCGGCTAACAAGAAGACTATTGCTGATGCTGAAATAATAATATTAATAAGGTTAGCTTGTTTGTCCGTTATCTTATTTTGAAGATTGAGAAGTGCTGTAATTCCAAAAGCTATTAATATTAACCCTAACCAATACCCATAGATAATTGCGGCGATACCTAATGCTATTAAAACACCATTTAAAACAAATTTAAAAGTGTTTTTAATGCTTTTCTTTCGGAATAAGAATGCAGCAAACGGTGGAATCAAAAATAACGCTACAATAATGGATGCTGTTAATGCAAAAGTTTTTGTGAATGCTAATGGTCTGAACAGTTTTCCTTCTGCTCCAATCATCGTAAATACGGGAATGAAACTAATAATGGTGGTCATTACTGCGGTAACGATTGCACCAGATACTTCAGCGGTTGCGTTGTAAACTACCGTATTAATGGATTGTGTTCCATCATCTTCATCTAAATGTCGAATGATATTTTCTGATAGTATGACACCAACATCGACCATTGTACCAATAGCAATTGCAATACCAGATAAAGCGACTATATTGGCATCGACGCCAAAGAGTTTCATCGCAATAAATACCATTAAAACTGCAACAGGTAATAGTCCAGAAATTAGTACGGAAGCTCGAAGATTAAACACCATTATGATTATGACCAAAATGGTAATCAATATTTCAAGAGTTAAGGCTTCATTGAGTGTACCTAAAGTTTCTTGTATCAATTCTGTTCTGTCATAAAATGGAACTATTGTTACTTGCGATGTTCTTCCATCTGCCAAAACTTTTGAAGGTAATCCTGCACTTAATTCATTAATTTTTTCCTTTACGTTATTAATGACTTCCATTGGGTTTGCGCCATAACGAGCCACCACAACAGCACCAACAACCTCTGCACCTTCTTTATCTAATAATCCACGTCTTGTTGCAGGACCTAATGAAACTTTACCAATATCCTTTATCCTAATTGAAGCATAATCTTCTGAAGTGACTACTGCATTTTCGATGTCTGAAATGGATTTCACATAACCCAAACCACGCACTAAATATTCGGCTTGGTTAATTTCCAAAGTCTGTGCACCAATATCCTTATTACTTTCCTTAACCGCTTTTACAACGTGATGCAATCCAATATTATACTGACGCATTAGTTCTGGATTCACGTCCACTTGATATTCTTGAACATAGCCACCAATAGAAGCAACCTCTGAAACACCACTTGCAGAGGACAACGCATACTTTACATAGTAATCCTGAATACTGCGTAACTCTTGCAAATCCCAACCACCAG
Organism: Flavobacteriaceae bacterium; assembly: GCA_965212595.1. Lineage (GTDB taxonomy): Bacteria > Bacteroidota > Bacteroidia > Flavobacteriales > Flavobacteriaceae > Poritiphilus. The sequence goes on along the minus strand of CBDBVE010000006.1, from coordinate 40,638 downwards.
TAACATTTCCATTTTCATCACGACCTTCAAGAGTGTACCAAAATATTTGTCCTAAACCTGTAGCATCTGGACCCAAAGCAGGATTAACACCTTCTGGCAATAAGCCACTTGGTAAGGAATTGAGTTTTTCGAGAATACGACTTCTACTCCAGTAAAATTCTATGTCTTCTTCAAAAATGATATAGATACTTGAAAAGCCGAACATAGAAGAACTACGAATGGTTTTTACTCCAGGAATACCGAGTAGCGACGTTGTAAGTGGGTAGGTAATTTGGTCTTCTATATCTTGTGGCGAACGACCATCCCATTTGGTAAAAACGATTTGTTGGTTTTCCCCTATATCCGGTATGGCATCTACAGCCACGGGATTGCTTGGTAAGAATCCTGTATCCCAATTGAAAGGTGCGTTGACTGTTCCCCAACCTATAAAGAGAACTAATAATAAAACTGCTACGAGTTTATTTTCTATTAAAAATTTGATGCTTTTATTGAGCATTGGCTTTGATAATTAAACAGTTAGACATTGGTGTTTGGAAAACACCGAATACAGCAAATTATCCTTACGACATTGCAGTCATAGGATAAAAGAGTCTATTTTTTAAAAATCAAATTAAGTATGTCTCGTCAATCTTGTAGATGCGCCTTATGACGAGCGGCGGTTTGTATTCTTCGTAACTAGATACGTTATTGTCTAAACCTTCAAAAAGGTTAATGTAAGTGTAAACAAATGAAGCTATGAATACTTGTTGCTCAAACGTAATTTTGTCAACTTGCAGTTGCAGTTCGTCTTGACCTTCAAATGCTAATTGTTCATCATCACAACAATTTTTCTTGGTAATAGAACACCCTTCAGTAGATGGTTTTTCCATTTCCATTCCGCAACCTTTGGCTTTTTGAAAGATAGCAGTTTCTACTAAAGTATCTCCACAATAATGCATATTAATAGTAAATGACATTGTAGAGAATAACACTACAAAAGCCATTGCTAAAGACATTATTTTATGGAAAAACTGCTTCATATTAGTTACAAAGGTAGAAAAATTTAACAACTCGTTATTTTGTTTAACAGAAGTTTAATCGCTCTAAACCTAATAATCTGCCCAAGACTTAAGTAATCGATGCTTCTTTTCGTAAATAAAAAGAGGGAAGTGAATGCAAAAGTGCCTTTTAAGTTTGTTTTAATTCAAATAACACTAAATGCTATGACTCGGAATGAAATAATCAATATTCTGTACCTATTCTGTACCCATAGCAAAAAAGAAAGGCTTCACATTTCTGTGAAGCCTTATCTACTCTAGTAGCGGGAACTGGACTCGAACCAGTGACCTTCGGGTTATGAGCCCGACGAGCTACCTACTGCTCTACCCCGCGATGTGGACGGCAAATATACGACCGTTTTTTATTTTAATCCAAACTTCTGACAAGAATTATTTATTGGACTGGCTTCGGGAAAAACTTAAATTCCATACCTTCGGGATTTTACTTTCTCTATGGACGCAATTAATGATTTTCTTTCGGCTCTGATCCCTTATGCGGAGTGGGTAATGCTATTTCTGGTCATTGGAGGCGGGCTGTATCTCGTTTTTTATTCACGAGGAATTCCATACCGTTATTTCAGACACGCTATTGGCGTTACGGCAGGGAAATACGACGATCCTAATGACCCCGGAGAGGTAAGTCATTTGCAAGCCCTCTCATCTGCAGTGGCCGCCACTGTTGGCCTTGGCAATATTTCAGGGGTTGCTATAGCTATTTATCGCGGAGGCCCCGGTGTTATTTTTTGGATTTGGCTTACTGCCATCATAGGAATGTGCATCAAATTTTATTCTTGCAGCCTTGCCATTATGTATCGCGATCAAAATAGTGCCGGAGAACTACAAGGTGGACCAATGTACTACATCACGAAAGGGATGGGTAAAAAGGCAAAACCACTGGCTATCTTTTTTTGTATTGCGGGATTAGTTGGATTCCTTGGGGTCTTTACGGTAAACCAGTTTACCCAAACCTTTATGGAGGTGGTAAAACCTGACGCGACTATCGCATATTTAGGAGGTACAGAGGCCAATCCGCAATTGTATTGGAAATTGATCGTGGGGATCGCGTTGTCTATTATTACGTCTTTCGTGATTTTTGGTGGACTCAAAAAAATTGCCAGGGTTGCAACTGCCATAGTACCCTTCATGGTAGTGCTGTACTTTTTGGCTGTGCTTGTTGTTATGATCATGAATGCAGGTGAGATTCTACCTTCCCTAAAGCTCATTGTTACAGAAGCCTTTAATTTTAAAACTGCTATTGAAGGAGGATTCTGGGGTATTGTAATTCTAGGAGTAAGGCGAGCAGTATTCTCAAACGAATCAGGTTTGGGCAGCGCTCCTATGTATCACGGACAATCTAAAACCAAAGAGCCCATCCAGGAGGGGTTGGTGGCCATGTTAGGGCCATTTATAGATACAATCGTCGTTTGTACACTTACTGCTGTGGTTATCATTCTAAGTGGCGCTTACCTGGAAGCTGAGAGTGATGGAATTCTGATGACACTGATAGCATTTAAAAAGTCGCTCTTCGGATATGGAGATGTCCTGCTGATGCTAATCGTGGCGGCTTTTGCTTTATCCACTCTTTTTACTTACTCCTACTACGGCGTAAAATGCCTGTCTTTTTTAACGAATGCAAAAACTGGCAAGCTTTTTAATATTTATTATATCGCTACCATAACCTTCGCGGCTGTGGCTTCTGTAGGTTTGGTAATTAATCTGATAGATCTGGCGTATGCGCTTATGGTAATACCAAATATGCTGGCCGTATTATATTTAGCCCCAAAGGTAAATCCACGAATGAAATCGTATTTCGAAAACTTAAAAAATGCCCGAACATAAAGCAGGTTTTGTAAATATTATAGGGAATCCTAATGTTGGGAAGTCTACACTAATGAATGCTTTTGTAGGCGAAAAGTTGTCTATTATTACCTCTAAAGCGCAAACCACACGCCACCGTATTTTAGGGATCGTTAACGGAGACAATTTTCAGGTGATTTTTTCAGATACACCCGGGATCATCAAGCCGGCATACGAATTGCAGGATTCCATGATGGACTTCGTGCGCTCTGCATTAGAAGATGCCGATGTACTCATCTATATGGTTGAAATTGGGGAAAAGAGTCTGAAGGACGAACACTTTTTTTCAAAAATAAAGACCAGCAAGATTCCGGTTTTATTGCTATTAAATAAAATTGACACCTCGGAACAAGAAGTTTTGGAAGCTCAAGTTGCGTTTTGGAAGGAGCAACTGCCCAATGCCGAGATTCATCCTATTTCAGCACTTGAAAACTTCAATGTCAAAGAGGTTTTTGAACGCGTCATTGCGCTGTTGCCAGAATCTCCCCCTTACTATCCCAAAGATCAGTTAACAGACAAGCCTGAACGGTTTTTCGTCAATGAGACCATACGCGAAAAGATACTCCAACATTACAAAAAGGAAATTCCCTATGCGGTTGAGATAGAGACTGAGGAATTTCTTGAAGATGAAAAAATCATTAGAATGCGTGCAGTCATTATGGTAGAGCGCAACTCGCAAAAGGGTATTATCATCGGACACCAGGGCAAAGCCCTGAAAAGGGTGGGAGTAGAGGCGCGCAAGGATCTCGAAAAGTTCTTTGACAAACAGGTGCATTTAGAACTTTATGTTAAGGTAAACAAGAATTGGCGTAGCAATCCCCGGCAGCTTAGAAGATTTGGTTACGATCAGAAAAAAGGATCATAGATTTTCAAGGCTGTTTTGCATAAATAGGTACATTTCCTCCATCTGAGGCCGTCCCTTTTTTTTGCCGGCTCTACCAAAGAAATAAAATATGAACCACAGTACAGCCAGCATTACCATCCCGCCTAGCTGAACTTTGTAATCCTGCTTTAAACTTGCATTACTGTAGGCCCAAACCCCTAGGGCCAAAAAACATAATGCCACTCCAAAATGAAGAAACATAAAGAAAGTCCAAAGAGTTGGGTTAGGACCAAAAAGGCCATGAAGTATTGACGACTTTTCATCGACTTCCTGTACTTCAAGATGAAGTTGAGGTGACCAAAAGTGTCGGTATTTTAGCTTGAATTTGATAAAAACATGCTCATCAATCTTATTTAATAAAAACGATTGATGCTCTGTATTGTCAAATACCGCTACTACTTTTTCAACCGGACTGTCTAATGCAATTTTAAACCTTGGTCTTAAAACAACAGAATTTGGTAAACTACCCATGGCCAAAACAATTTAGGTCACTCTTTATAAAAAGATACGTTTTTCCTATTTAACCGGAGACCCTTTAAGTAAAATTCTTACAAAGCTTTGGCCTGTTTTTGAAAATAAATAAAAAAATACTTAATTTGCTACCAATACTTGAAAATTAGAAGGTACTCAAGTCACTGACAGCCAAAGAAATAGTGTTAGTACCTTCCGTTTTGTCGAAAAAATACTTCTTTTCCACAGACTTTTGTTTTCTTTTCCTATATTTGGATTGTCGATTAAATGCAATTTTTATCGATGAAATGCACAAATCCCCCCGATCTCTATGAAAAACATAGTTATATTTGGTGCTTCAGGTCATGGCAGCGTTGTTCTTGATTGTTTAGAGCAAGAAGGCAAATACAATGTTATCGGCTTCGTTGATTCTTTCAAGAAGAAGGGTAAAAGACAAAATGGCTATGAAATCCTGGGGAACGAATATGACCTGCCTTTCCTAATGGAAAAATTCAATTTGTTTGGAGGGATTGTCGCTATCGGCGATAACTGGACCCGAAAAATAATCACTGAAAAAATCTTTAAGATAGCCCCCGATTTTAATTTCGTATCCACTATTCACCCAACTGCGACCATAGGAAAAGATGTGACCATTGGCAGGGGAGTAGCCATTATGCCGGGAGTTATTATCAATGCTAACTGCAAGGTTGCAGATTTTTGCATATTAAATACAAATTCCTCTCTAGACCATGATAGCCGGATGGACATGTATTCCAGTCTGGCACCCAGAGTTTGCACAGGGGCCAATTTAGATCTTGGAAAATGTTCGGCAATTTGCCTTGGCGCTAATGTAATTGAAAGCATTACTATAAAAGAACATGCGGTAGTTGGAGCCGGCTCACTGGTAATTAATGACATTGAAAGTCACACGGTAGCCTACGGTTCTCCCGCAAAGGTTGTGCGTATTAGAGCAGTTGGAGAAAAATATTTATCTGCCGGAAAAATGCCCTATCTGCTTAATGTAGTAGACGCCTGAACACTTCACCTTTCACTACACCAAAACCTATGCTTGCCAGTTGATTGATTAGTACTACCTTTGTGGCCTAATTTCTTCGTATGAGCGCCATAGTTGCCATTGTGGGAAGACCTAATGTAGGCAAATCTACTTTTTTTAATCGCCTGATTCAACGTCGGGAGGCCATTGTTGACGCCGTTAGTGGGGTAACCCGAGACCGGCATTATGGTAAGAGCGATTGGAATGGCAAAGAATTCTCTTTGATAGACACCGGAGGCTATGTTGTAGGTAGTGATGATATCTTTGAGCAGGAGATAGATAAACAGGTGGAGCTCGCCATAGATGAGGCCGATGCAATTGTTTTTATGGTGGATGTAGAGACCGGAATTACCGGAATGGACGAGGATGTGGCCAGGCTTTTGAGAAAAGTAAGTAAACCTGTATTTCTTGTAGTTAATAAAGTGGATAATGCCAAAAGAGCAGAACAGGCGGTAGAATTTTATTCCTTAGGGCTTGGGGATTATTACTCACTTTCGAGCATCAATGGCAGTGGAACCGGAGAGTTATTAGATGCACTTGTTGAGGTGCTTCCCGAGGGGCAGGAAAAAGAGGACGACCTACCGCGTTTTGCGGTAGTGGGCCGGCCAAATGCAGGAAAGTCTTCATTTATTAATGCGCTAATTGGCGAAGAGCGGTATATCGTCACTGATATCGCGGGCACCACAAGAGATAGTATTGATACACGCTATAACCGCTTTGGGTTTGAGTTTAATTTGATTGATACCGCAGGAATACGCAGAAAAGCAAAAGTAAGGGAAGACCTGGAGTTTTATTCCGTGATGCGATCTGTCAGAGCCATAGAACACAGTGATGTTTGTCTTTTAGTTGTTGATGCCACAAGGGGTTTTGACGGGCAGGTGGAAAATATTTTTTGGCTAGCGGCCCGCAATAATAAGGGTATAGTGATCCTGGTGAATAAGTGGGATTTGGTAGAAAAGGAGACCCAATCCGTAAAGCAATATACTGAGCGAATCAAAAAACTCATAGAGCCCTTTAGCGATGTACCTATACTCTTCATATCTACCCTTACGAAACAACGGATTTTTAAAGCCATTGAAACGGCCGTAAAGGTATACGAAAACAGAGCCAAACGAATTCCAACCAGAAAACTTAATGATGCGATGCTTCCCGTCATTGAGCATACCCCGCCACCTGCGTACAAAGGAAAATACGTAAAAATAAAATTCTGTACCCAGCTACCTACCCCTTATCCACAGTTTGCATTTTTCTGCAATTTACCTCAATATGTTCGTGAGCCCTATAAGCGATTTCTGGAAAATAAACTTCGAGAACACTTTGACTTCACCGGTGTTCCCGTTACCATCTTTATGAGGAAGAAGTAGTTGTTTTGACTACTGTTCGATAAAAATCACCAACCCCCAGAAGCTCCTCCTCCACTAAAACCACCACCACCGAAACCGCCGCTGAAGCCACCACCGCCGAAACTGCCACCGGAAGAACCGCCAAATCCGCCTCGGCCCATATTGCTAAGGATTATCACATCCCACAAATCAATTCCTGTTCTTTTCCGTCCGCCACGCCCCCCCTTGTTTCCGCGATTACGGCTGGCTAAAATAATGAGTATGATAACGAAAATCAAGAAAGGTAGAAGTGCTCCCAATGGGAAGTCTTCACCCTCCTCAAAATTTCGATCTTCCTTGAATTCACCACGTAGAACATCAAAAATAGCGTCGGCACCTTTATTCAGTCCGGCGTTATAATCCCCACTCTTAAATTCCGGGATAATAATGTTTTCAATTATGCGCTTTGATAACGCATCTGTAAGTATAGCTTCAATTCCATCACCTGTATTTATAGCAATACGTCTGTCTTCCCTGGCAAGTATGATTAGAATGCCGTTATCTTCCTTTGCCTGTCCGATACCCCACTTTTCTCCCCATTGTGCGCCGAGATAGTTAATGTTTTCACCCTCGGTCGAATTGATAATTACCAGCACAATTTGGGTAGAAGTACTGTCTGCATATTGAATAAGTTTGTTTTTAAGCGCGGTCTCCCGGCCTTCAGGAAGCAAATCAACATAGTCGTAAACGCTGGTTTGCGTTTTGGGTACAGCTGGGATATCAAATTGCCCATAAGCTCCGGTTAAAGCACCAAAAAAAAGTAAGGTTAGACAAAGCTTATCCTTTAGAAATCTCATCGCTCAGTTCATTACTGTCACCGTGTAGCCATGGGAAATGAGCTTCTAACTCTTTTCCTGCCAATAGTATACCTGCGACAAGTCCTTGTTTAAATTCTCCTTTTAGAAAGTGCTTTTGTATGATATCTTTGGTGCTGTTCCAAAAATCGTCGGGTACCACCTTGTCTATACCCCGATCTCCGTAAATGCTAAATACCCTGTTATTGACGGCAACATAGATTAAGACCCCGTTCTCCTCTTTTGTATTATCCATTTTGAGTAGGTGGAAAATTTCTTTTGCCCTGTTCATAGGTGCGAGCTTTGACTCAGCCTCGATATGTACGCGTATTTCCCCGGAAGTGTTTCTTTCAGCCATACGTATGGCGTTTACCACTTCTTGTTCTTCTGTAGCAGTTAGAAATGCTTCTACCTTTGCAGAGGGCATATTTAATCGAATTCAAAGTTCACATCAGGCGCTTGTTCCGAACCGGGAGCAGACGTATAGCGAGCCATTTCTTCGAAGCCAAACCAACCAGCCAACAATTTGTTGGGGAATTTGGTGGTATGGATATCGTAGATGTTTACTTTCTCGTTATAGCGATCTCTTGCGATATTGATTCTATTCTCGGTGCCCTCTAATTGAGACTGAAGTTCTAAAAAGTTCTGATTCGCCTTGAGCTCAGGATAACGTTCTACAACCACCATTAACTTACTAAGTGCTCCTGCCAGCCCGTCTTGAGCCTGTTGAAAAGCGGCCATTTTTTCTGGTGTAAGCTGGCCAACATCGATAGTCGTTTTCGTGGCCGCTGCACGAGCATTAATAACACTTTCAAGTGTTTCTTTTTCGAAATCTGCCGCCCCCTGAACGGTTTTGACGAGATTCCCAATGAGGTCATTTCTCCGCTGGTAACTACTCTCAACATTAGACCAGGCCGTTTTTGCATCGGCTTCATAAGTTACAGCTGTGTTATTAAATCCCACACCCCATTGGTACAAAGCAAAAGCGATGACCCCCAGGATAATTGCTGGAATTAACCATTTTTTCATATTAGTGTTCTTTAGGTTAGTGATAAATTATAACTGATTCTTGATCTTAATAAGCTCGGTCTTAACGCGCTCTAATTTTTGAATGATCTCAAAATTGGAAAGTGTTTTCTGGCGCTCTTCCCTAAGGTGAATTTTAGCTCCTTCAAGAGTAAATCCACGCTCTTTAACCAAGTGGTAGATCAATTGTAGGTTTTTGATGTCCTTAGGTGTGAATTTACGGTTGCCTTTGGCATTTTTCTTTGGTTGAATGACATCGAATTCTTTCTCCCAAAAGCGAATTAGGGAAGCATTCACGTCAAATGCGCGTGCAACTTCACCTATTCCATAATAACGCTTTTCCGGTAATTCTATGTGCATTAATCCAGAGATTGATTTTCCTGATTGGCATATTTGAGCATGTTCTCAAATTCTTCCGGTGATAAACTTCCGTAATAGAAGTTGATAGGGTTAATACGGTCACCGTCTTTCCAGACCTCATAGTGTAGGTGAGGTGCTTCAGAGCGGCCAGTACTACCAACAAACCCTATAAGATCGCCACGCTTTACAAGCTGGCCTCTCTTTACATTATACTTACTAAGATGAGCGTATAGAGAGAGGTATCCATACCCATGATCTATTCTGATATGCTTCCCGAAACCAGATGCATTGTTATCGGCTCGCTTAACCTTCCCATCACCTGTGGCGTAGATCGGAATTCCTCTGGGAGCCGTAAAGTCCATACCCCAATGCATTTTTCTAGCCTTTGTAAACGGGTCTGAACGCCAACCAAAACCTGACGCCATTCGGGTAAGGTCTTCATTGTTAATTGGTTGTATTGCAGGAATGGCTGCCAAAAGCTTCTCCTTTTCTTCTGCAAGCTTGGTAATCTCATCCAAGGATTTAGACTGAATTACCATCTGCTTCTGAAGAATATCAAGACGCTTGGTGGTACCAATGATCATGTCAGAATTGTTGAAGCCCTCCAATGATTTATACCTGTTTACCCCTCCGAAACCTGCTCTTCGCTGTTCTTCAGGAATGGGGTTGGCCTCAAAATACAGGCGGTAGATATTATTGTCCCGGTCCTCGATGTTTTCAAGTACGTATTCTATCTGCTCCATTTTCCTGTTGAGCAGTTCATATTGTAGTTCGTAATTTCGCACTTCACGCTGAAGGGAAAGCTCTTTAGGAGTATTTAAAATACTGGTGTTTAGTAATAATGTCAGTCCTATAAATCCAAACAAAGCTGACCCCAGGACAAAAAGGAATATGTTTCGATACCTTCTAGATTTTTTGGGCTCAATCTTTCGGTACGAAAGGGTGTCCGGATCGTAATAATATTTTACTTTAGACATTGAGGGGTTTTTGTCCTATTTTTGTGCTTTCGTTTTATCAGAACAAACAAATATAAAAATTGTTTTGTATAAATTGTTAAAATTCGCAAAACCTTGCCTTTTTATATGACTTCCAAGGAAATTAGAACCCATTTTCTAAGCTTTTTTAAGGAGAAAAACCACAAAATCGTGCCTTCGGCTCCAATGGTGATCAAAGACGATCCCAGCCTGATGTTTACCAACGCCGGAATGAACCAATTTAAAGAATTTTTTCTTGGAAACAGCGTTTCTAAAAATCCTCGGGTTTCAGATACTCAAAAATGCCTTAGGGTAAGCGGCAAGCACAACGACCTGGAAGAAGTAGGGAAGGACACCTATCACCACACCATGTTCGAAATGTTGGGCAATTGGAGTTTTGGGGATTACTTTAAAAAAGAAGCGATAGGATGGGCCTGGGAGTTTCTGACCGAAGTTTGTAAAATTGATAAAGACCGTCTCTATGTTTCCGTATTCGAGGGTAGCGATGACGCAGACAATCTGGATCTGGATAAAGAGGCCTACGATCTTTGGAAGGGAATAGTAGCCGAGGACCGCATTATCATGGGCGATAAAAAAGACAATTTTTGGGAAATGGGCGATCAGGGTCCATGTGGACCCTGCTCGGAGATCCATGTAGATATCAGGCCAGATGCGGAAAGAACAAAAACTCCAGGGGCGGCTTTAGTCAACAAAGATCACCCCTTAGTGGTTGAGATCTGGAATCTGGTTTTTATTCAATACAACAGAAAGGCAAATGGCCAGCTAGAATCCTTACCGGAGAAACATATTGATACCGGGATGGGTTTTGAACGGCTTTGTATGGTACTGCAGGGCGTTCAGTCTAATTATGATACGGATATTTTCACTCCGCTTATTCGCGAAATAGAGATCATTTCAAATACCAAATATGGGATTAATGAAGAGGTAGATATTGCTATTCGGGTGGTAGCCGATCATATCAGGGCGGTAGCTTTTGCTATTGCCGATGGCCAATTACCAAGCAATACCGGCGCAGGTTATGTAATTCGCAGGATTTTACGAAGGGCCATCCGCTATGGTTTTACATTCCTTGACACAAAAGAACCCTTTATTTTTCTTTTGGTAAAGGTGTTGGCCGAGATCATGGGAGACGCTTTCCCTGAACTCAAAGAACAACATCAGCTTATTGAAAATGTAGTGCGGGAAGAAGAACATTCGTTCTTAAAAACCCTGGATCAGGGTCTTTTACTACTAGATAATGTGATCAACGCCTCAAAGGGTAAGCTTATTGACGGGCGCAAAGCTTTTGAATTGTATGATACCTATGGTTTTCCTATAGACTTAACCGCTTTGATCCTCAGAGAAAAAGGATATGAGCTCGATGAGAAGGGTTTTGAGCTCGCCATGAAGGAGCAAAAAGAGCGTTCTAAGGCAGCTTCTGAAGTTTCAAAAGAAGATTGGACAGTGCTTATATCGGATACAGAACAAGAGTTCGTAGGTTATGATACGCTTGAAGCTGAGGTAAAGCTTGTGAAATACAGAAAAATAACAAACAAAAAAGAGGGAGAACAGTACCAGTTTGTTTTCAACCTTACACCCTTTTATGCAGAAGGTGGAGGGCAGGTAGGCGATAAAGGCTATCTGGAGGTCCCTAATGGCGATGTAGTCTACATTCTTGATACCAAAAAAGAGAATAATGAAATTGTACATTTTGCCAAGAATCTTCCCAAACATCCCAAAGAAATGCTGCGTGCCGTCGTAGACAAGTCTCAACGTATGCGAACTGCCAGGAATCATACCGCCACGCATTTGCTACATCAGGGCTTAAGAGAGGTACTTGGAAAACATGTAGAGCAAAAAGGCTCTGCAGTCCACTCTAAATACCTGCGTTTTGATTTTTCGCACTTTGCGAAACTTACAGAAGAGGAATTAATTGCTGTAGAAAGTTTTGTCAACGCCAGGATAGATGAACAACTACCACTTCAGGAGAATAGGGCTGTTCCAATGAAGCAGGCTCTTGAGGAAGGCGCTATGGCGCTATTTGGAGAGAAATACGGAGATGCCGTAAGAACCATAAGGTTTGGACAGTCTATAGAACTTTGCGGAGGTACCCACGTAGCCAATACAGCAGATATCTGGCACTTTAAGATCACTTCAGAAAGCGCTATTGCTGCAGGGATCCGCAGAATTGAAGCCATCACTTCAGACGCCGTAAAAGAACTTTTTACCCTAAATGACAAGACCTTGGGGAGCATAAAAAGCCTGTTTAAAGGTGCCAAAGACCCGGTGAAGGCGGTGAACGATTTACAGGAAGAGAATGCCAAACTAGTAAAAGAAGTAGAGCAATTGCAAAAGGCCAAAGCAAAAGGCTTAAAAAGCGATTTACTAAAAGAGCTCGAAACTGTTTCTGATATTCAATTTCTGGCGAAAAAAGTTGATCTTGATGCCGGTGGCATCAAAGACCTGTCTTTTGAGATGGGCGCCAATCTAAAAGACCTTTTTCTGCTTTTGGCCTCAGAGCAAAACGGGAAAGCATTGCTTTCGTGTTATATTTCGAAAGAGTTGGTTGCCGAAAGAGGCTTAAATGCAGGAGCTATCGTTCGTGAACTGGGAAAATATATACAGGGTGGGGGTGGAGGACAGCCCTTCTTTGCAACGGCTGGCGGAAAAAACCCATCAGGTATTCCTGAAGCTTTAGAAAAAGCCAAAGACTTCATCTCAGAGAAATGAAAAAATTCAGAAAAGCTAAAGTCAATTGGAAGTACATCATTGGCGAAGTGCTTCTGATCTTTGTTGGTATTAGTTTGGCGATTTGGTTTAACAACTGGAACTCTTCTCGAAAGACGGATAGCGATAAAAAGATAGCTATTGAAAAGATAGAGGGTGAAATTGGGAACAACCTGCAGGAACTGCTACAGGCTCGAGAGAGTAATTCAAAAATAAAAGAAGCAATTGACGCTTACGAAACATTCCAGGTGGCTACGGTAGGAACCGTCGCAACCCCAGGGAAGATGCGAGAATTTCAAAAGAAATATCCAGGATTTTTTAAGCTTAAAGATTCAACAGCCTATAAGAACGACCAGTTTGTTTACCTGGGAGATACCTATATTAATTTAGAACTTACAGAACTCACGCAGATAGCCTGGGAAACCTCTAAAGTTACAGGTATTACGAGTGCCTTCGGCTATGAATGCCTCTACATCCTGGAAGGGATGTACAATGTTCAGAATTTGGTGCAAAATGAGATCACTAAAGCCGCTGAGGCCCTTCAGGAAGGAGATGTTAACAGGCTACTCAGGATAATGAATTTTGTGAAGCAATTAGACCAGCAATTGGAAAGTGATTATCAGGAAGCTTTAGAGACTTTACAGAGCTGCAAATAACCCTAAGGGATTAGCGATGAAACTGCAAACTTGTGTTCCAATTTTCAAATCGGACGGACCTATTGATTACAAAGATCAACTGCTACTTCTAGGGTCTTGTTTTGCTACGCATATCGGAAATAAATTATCCTACTACAAATTCAAGACGCTCCAAAACCCTTTGGGTATTTTATTTCACCCAAAAGCGCTAGAGCTTTTGATAGAAAGGGCTGTCGATGAAAGCTATTTTCAAAAGGAAGACATCTTTTTTTTAAATGAGCAATGGCATTGCTTTGATGCGCATTCCGATCTTAGCAATGCTCAACAGGAAGTACTTCTGGAAAGTCTGAACAAGGCAATTGAAAAGACAAAACATCAATTAAATCAGGCTAGCCATATTGTAATCACACTTGGTACCGCTTGGGTATATCGGTCTAACACAAGTGGCAAACTGGTAGCAAATTGTCATAAAGTACCTCAAAAAGAATTCTCAAAGGAACTACTTTCAATTGAAACCATTAGCGCTGCTTTAGAGAAGATAATCGGCAGGGTTAGTGGCCTTAATAGTAAAGTTAGGTTCATATTTACGGTTTCGCCGGTCAGGCACTTAAAAGACGGCTTTGTTGAGAATCAAACCAGTAAAGCGCATTTATTGGCTGCCGTTCAGGAGGTCATCAATACGTTTGAAAATCAAGACAGGGCCTTTTATTTTCCGGCTTACGAAATTATGATGGACGAACTAAGAGATTACAGGTTCTATAAAACCGATATGGTACACCCTAATAAGCTGGCTATAGATTATATCTGGGAGCGCTTTACGGAAGCCTGGCTTGCCGAACATGTGCTTCCTGTGATGCAAAAAGTTGAAGAGATCCAAAAAGGTTTAGATCACAGGCCATTTAACCCCAATTCTCAATCTCATCAAGACTTTCTGAAGTCGCTTCAAAAGAAAATCTCGTATATAAAAAAAGATTTTCCTTTTATGGATTTTGACATATAGCAATAAACAATAAACAGTAAACAATTAGCAGTAAACAATTAAAAAACCGGTGTGAAGAAACTACTTAGTATTGCTATTATTGCCATTGCCATTGTACTTGTGGTTCGTTCCTGTTTGAACGCTTCAAATGAAAAAGCTATTCTCAGGGAAAATTCCATGCTTATTCAAAAGCAGATCAACAATGTTTCAAAACTAATTGTAACTGAAGGACACTTTTCTGAAGTCTATAATTACGAAGATTCGCAACAGCTTTTTGGTTCACTTTTAACCGCTGATAAGAAAGCATTGGTGGTTGTAAATGCTGAAGCCGTTATAGCCTATGATCTCAGCAAGATAGAATTCGAGCTAGACCAGGCTGCTAAAACCCTACATATCAAAAATATTCCCGATCCGGAGATCAAACTAAACCCAGACTTCGAATATTACGATGTAAGCGCAGATTTTTTCAATCCTTTTGAAGCGGAAGACTATAATGCGATAAAGAATAGTGTAAAGGCCTCACTTTTGAAAAAAGTCAAGGCTTCTTCTTTGGTGTCGAATGCTCAAAACCGTCTGATAAGTGAACTTTCTAAATTTTATATTCTTACGAATTCGCTGGGATGGACGCTTAATTACCGAAATACTGTGGTTAAGACAGACAATCTGGAATACCTGTTAACCGACTGATGTTAAATTTTCCGGAAAGCAGGCACTGCTTTGGACAATTGTCCTTATTTTAAGAAAAAACAACAAAATGAAACCAACAAAAACTAAGAGCCGAAGAGATTTCTTAAGGGCTTCGGGAGTGCTGGGCGCAGGCTTACTTCTGCCAATACCAGGATTTGCTTCTGAAAACACTACGCCTTCCAATAACAATATTCATGAGTTTGGGAAAAGGGAAGGTTATTCAGATCAGCTCAGTATTCTTGTTTCTATGATGGATTGGATGCGAAGTACTGTTCTCAGGTCTGTGGACGGACTCTCTCAAAAAGATCTGGATTTTCTTCTGGATAAAGAATCTAATTCTATAGGGGCAATGCTAATACACCTGGCAGCGACAGAGCGGTTTTATCAGATTCACACCTTTGATGGCCGTGATTGGGGAGACTGGGATGAGAAAGATGCTGATCGCTGGCAAACAGGTATGTCTTTAGGAACCAAGGCGCAAAAAGAGATCAAGGGTCACTCCTTGTCCTACTACAAAGACCAGCTTGCCGAAGTAAGAGAATTTAGTTTAGAAAAACTGAAATCGCTAGATGATTCCTGGCTTATGAAATCAACTACATTCTTTGGAGGGCAGCCTACAAATAATTATTGTAAGTGGTTTCACGTCGTAGAGCATGAGTCTAATCACAATGGCCAAATGAAATTCATTAAGAGCAGAATTAGCTAGGAACACCTACTACACTTTGTTTGTCACATTTAAAATTATAACTCGTCTTATGGGTGTTAAGAGACAGACCATGAGATCACTTTATTTGCTTACAGCCTTGTTTGGCCTCGTATTTTCATTTTTCTCCTGTGAGAAGGAGGCTGGTAATGTTATCACCTATACCATTTCAAACGCCAAAAAGGATACGGTATCACAGTTGAGAATTGTTATGAACTTCCCTGCAGATACCTCTGGTATTACCAAAGTGCGTTACGACGATGAGGCATGGGGTGAAGAAAACCTTTTTAACTGCATCTCAGGCATTTCCTTAAGAAACAAAAAAGCGAAGCTAACCGTAGAAAGAGATAGTGGCCTGGTAATTATCAAACACCCAAGAGATCTTAAGGAGGTATCCCTGGAATACACTTTACAACAAGATTTTGTAGAACGTGGCGAACGAGGAGAAAGTTACAGACCTCTGGTTCAGGAGGGCTATTTTCATATTTTCTCACATAATTTCTTTATGATGCCCGAACACCTGGGAAGCGAAGGTGAGGATATCCTTAATATTGTTCTTTGCTGGGAAGCGTTTGGAAAAGATTACAGTATACACAATAGCTTCGGACATAACCAAAAAGAGCAGCGAATACAGAATATCCGACTTTCAGAGTTCCACCAGGCCATTTTTGTTGGGGGTGATTTTAGAACGTATCATGAAGAGATTAATGGGAACGATATTTATCTGGCAAGTCGGGGAGAATGGATACCCTTTAAAGATAGTACCGTTCTTAAAGTGTTGTCCAGGACCATTGAGTTGCAGCGGAACTTTTGGAGCGATCATTCTCAGAAGTATTTCACGGTCACCATGAGGCCGATAACACAAGAGACAGGCAGCAGTTTTCAGGGAACCGGACTTACAAATTCATTCGCGACCTCTATTTCAAACAACGAACATACGGATATAGAGCAACTGGTATACCTGTTTAATCACGAACTGCAGCATAACTGGATAGGCCATACCATAGAGAATGACAATGAAGAAGAGCAGTATTGGTTCAGCGAGGGCTTTACGGATTACTATACGATTAAAAATATTGCAAAGCACAAGATTCAGGATTTGGACAAATCCTATTTTATTACGGAACTTAACGGAACGATACGAAACCTTTTTGCATCTCCGGTAAGGGAAGCTCCGAACGCCGAAATTAACTATGATAATTTTTGGTCAAACAGATACTACAGCAAACTGCCATATTACCGTGGTTCGATCTTTGCATTTTACCTGGACCAAAGCTTGCGTCGCAGCAGTAAAGGAAAATTTAGTTTAGATGATATTATGCACCATTTGCAGGAAGCTGCTGTTACAGAGGGAAAGAAAATTACACACGAATATTTTGTAGACGTGGTAAATGGTTATTTCGAAGGAGGAATTGACGCCGTTTTTCAGAAGCATATAGAGGAAGGTAAGTTGCTACCCTTGGCCACTATCTTTGATGAACTGGGTTTTACGTACCAAGCTGAAGCCCGCGTATTCGATCTGGGTTTTGAATTTAACGCAGAGCAATCGGCTATTAGGTGGGTAGATCCAAATTCAAATGCATACAAAGCTGGGCTAAGAGCTGGAGATAAGATCACTTCAAGAAGTATCTACTATGATAGTATGACAAGGCCTGTAGAACTTACGTTTGTAAGAGGCGGGGCGGAAACCGAGGTATCTTATAGGGCTGTGAAACTGGCAAAGATCCCTCAATTGCAGGATACCCCGGAAAACAGAGCTAAGATTCAGTTGTAGCAACGGCGGCATTCACCAAAGACAGGCCATCATCTATTAAGTGCCCTACTTTTGGATTATTTTGCTTTACAGTCTCAAGATGTGCTGCTATTTCTGCGGCGAATTCCACATCGTTATTGGTTTTTGCCAATTCGTATAGCTCCACCGGGAGTAGCCAATCATGAGGGTAGTTTCCCCTGATTTCCTTAAAAACCTTATTTCTGGATATGGTTCGGTTTGTTCCTTCTCTGAATTCCCGAATTTGCAAATAATATTGTTCTAACTTTCTTTTGGCATCTGAGAGTTGTGGTTTAATGGTAGTCGATGAAACCTCATGTGTGATAAGGTCAAAACTGCTGAGGTCTGCAGGTCCGTTAAAGGCAGAAACAATGTTTTCTCCCACAGCCATATTATAAAGTCCCCATTCTGGTTTGAACAAGGTCTTTTTGCCGTGTTTAACTGTGCAATTGGTAAAAGTGATTAGTATGATTTCACCTCTTAGGTTCCTGGTACCGGTAATGATCTCTCCGGTAACCGTGATACCACCCTCAAACTCGAGTCGTTTTGTTTCTCCTTCAAAGATATTATAGGCTTTTAGGTCTTTCGGACTCATATCCTCTATAGCCAGATTGATCCCCTTTAATTTGCCTATTGGAGAGCCGAAACCATCGCCGTGATGCTCTCTGCCATGCCCCACCAACTCCTTTTCACGATAAGACAGGGCTGTTTCCCCTCTGGTTTGCAGATATGAGGCCTTCCCCTCATGCTCAATAACTTCAGAAAATACTCCTGATATTTGAATGCCTGTACTCAATTCAACCGTACCTAACTCCTTTGAGTTTATTAATTTTTTGAGTCCGCCTAAACCTCCTTTTCTAATGGCCATGGTACTTGCAAATTCTTCAAGCACTTCGCTGAGATAGGCAAAGTCTGGCGTAACAAATAATTGGGGTTGCGGTTTTGTAATATCAAAAGAGGTGTGGGCTGCCTTTATGGAATACGGAATCTTTTTCACTTCATCTGTCATACACCACGCACTTTCGCCAATAGAAGACAATAAGCCGGCGCCATAAATTTTCGGTTGCTCTACAGTACCTATCAAGCCATACTCAACAGTCCACCAGTGCAAGTTTCTAATGAGTGCCATCTCGCTGGGCTCACCCATATTCTGTTGTAATTCTTCTATAAGGGCTTCGGCCTGTTGTATCTCTTCCTCCGGTGTCCCATGAGCCTCTTTTATGATAGAGAGATGCCTAACCGCTTCATAAAGTTCATAGTCCTTGGCGCTAGAAATTGCTTTGCAGCCAATTTCTCCGAAACGCCTCAAGTACTCGGCATATTCGGGGTTGGCGATGATCGGTGCATGCCCTGCCCCCTCGTGGATGATATCTGGTGCCGGGGTGTATTCTATATGCTCCAGTTGTCGTATGTCTGAAGCGATTACCAGCACATTGTAGGCTTGAAATTCCATAAATGCCGAAGGAGGGATAAAGCCATCGACGGCAACCGCCGCCCATCCAATTTCCTTTAAAATACGGTTCATCCCATACATATTGGGAATGTGATCTAATGAAATCCCGGTTTTTTGCAAACCGTCTACATAGGAGGTATGCGCTACCTTACTGAGGTAATCCACATTTTTTCGCATCACATAACGCCATACTGCCTGATTGATGGCAGAATACTCCTCATAGTTTTGAGGTTTAATGTATTGCCTTAAGTGTTCAGGAAGCTTATCTAGTATGGGGTTACTCTCGTACGACATATACTGCTGAAATTTTGAGCTATAAAGGTACGAAATTCGCCGCAGAACCTCTTCCAATAGATACTCTTCAACATCGTGGAGTAGGTCTGGAGAATCTCGAAAATTGAGATAAAAAAAGTCCCGAGCTTTACCTCAGGACTTAGAATTTTTTAGTTAGATGCCAGGGCGTCTGGCGGATATTTTTGCAGGATCTGTGAAACAAACTTTCTGATCCGTTCTTCTTTTCGCTCAATGTTGCTGGTATTGTTTAAGGTACCTACACCGCGACCTTGCCAAACCAATTCTTTATTTCTTGCATCAATAAGGTCTATATAAAGAGATCCTTCGGTGCGCGTACTTACATTATTTCCGTAGAAACCAGGTCCACCACCCCAAAACCAGGGGTTCCAGTAGCCATAGCCCCAACCCCAGCCCCAGCCCCAGCCGAAGTTGTTGTTGTAAACATCAACGCGTTCACGTTCTTTGGTAAAAATGCTGATAAGGATATCGGGATCGCCAGACTTTACAAAACCCCTTGAGCTCATCTCATTGTCAATGGCTCTCAGGATACGTTTTTTGTCTAAATCTGAGATTTCCGCTTTGTCGATGCCTGTTTTGTAAAAGGCATAACTTTTATACGATCTAAAGTCGGCCTCCTTGTCATAATCAGCAAGGACACGGACCGAGGTACAGGAGCTCAAAAAGAGCAAAGCCAGTACCGGAAGGGCTAACAGCTTGAGTTTATTCATAACACTACTTTTTTTTATTATCAACAATTTTCCTTTCAAAAAGAGTCACAAATACCATGCCGAATAGCTAAGGCAATTAGTAGGAATCTGTTTTTTTTGAATAGCCGTAAGGGCAGTGCCTACATCCGCTTTCACAGCAATATCCTCTTTTTAGATGATATTGTTCCGTGAAAACCCTGTATCCCTCCTTGGAAAGGTAAAAATCGCCTTCCTCTACAGGAATAATTTTCTTCATATCTGTAAAATTACGGCATTCTTGTTAATAATGTAATGTTAATTCGTTTGAATTGCAGATGTAGGGGGAGGCTAACTCCTTAAAGCTCATCTGTTTATTGTTGGTAATAAAAAACAGCTTGTAAGAAAAATATGGAATTTAACAATTATCTTTGCCTTATGTCGTTAAATCATTGCGTATGATTTTGGTAATAAGACATTTTTTTTACAAGAATTACGTAGGATTGTCTATATGGCCATTCATCATCCTGAAAAATGTACATTTAAAGGAAGATGCTGTACTCATCAATCATGAGAAAATTCATCTTAGACAACAGCTAGAACTCCTTATTGTACCTTTTTACCTTTGGTATGTTGTAGAATGGTTGATCAGATCAGTGATCTATCTGGATAGCTACAAAGCGTATCAAAATATTAGCTTTGAGCGCGAAGCCTATCACAACGAAAAGCAGATGGACTATATTGAAAGGCGTAGGCCATTTAGCTTTATTAAATATCTTTGGGGCTAAACCCTTAAGACTTGCTTAAAGCACCATTACAACAAATCTTCTCACCCGAATTATTGCAGAAAAAGGTTTCCGTTTACATAAAGCGTGAAGACCTGTTGCACCCCCGCTTGTCTGGAAATAAGTATAGAAAATTAAAATACAACCTTTTGAGTGCGCGTGAACGAGGGTATGACCGCTTATTAACCTTCGGAGGGGCCTACTCTAACCATATTCACGCCACGGCCCTGGCCGGAAAGGACTATGGTTTTAACACCATTGGTGTTATCAGGGGAGAGGAGTTAGCAGAAAAGTGGGAGGAGAATCCAACCTTAAGGGAAGCCGCTGAAGCCGGTATGCGTTTTAAGTTTATTCCGAGAACGGCATATAAGAACAAAGTTGGCTCTGAACTTTTAGTTGATTTGGAAAAAGTATTTGGGAAGTTTTATTTGCTGCCAGAAGGGGGAACTAATGAATTGGCCATCAAAGGTTGTGAAGAGATCTTAAACAAAGAGGACAGCGTTTTCAATCACATCTGCTGTAGTGTTGGAACCGGAGGGACACTGGCTGGGGTCGTAAACTCCTCGTCTGCTCAGCAGAAGGTTCATGGTTTTCCTGCGCTAAAAGGTGATTTTTTGAAGGAAGATATTCGTAAATTTACCACCCGAGAGAACTGGGATTTACAAGCTGAATATCATTTTGGCGGTTATGCCAGGGTCACGGAGCCCTTAATTTCTTTTGTAAATGGATTTAATAAAACCTACGGAATAGCGTTAGAACCAATATATACGGGAAAGATGATGTTTGGCCTTTTTGATCTGATACAAAATGACTTTTTCACTCCTGATTCTAAAATTATGGCCATCCATACTGGAGGGCTTCAGGGCATAGAAGGAATGAATCGCAAACTGAAAATGAAAAACCTACCACTGATAGAGATATGAGAAGACTGTGTTTTATTGCACTCCTTACCTTATTTATAGCAAGTTGCGGAACAAAAAAGAGAACCACTAATTCTAAAAGAGGGAAACAGGCTTCTACAACAGTAAAAAAATCTTCTAAAGAGAAGGAGGACGGCCTGTACCCCATGCCAGAGGATACGGGCAGATTTGTTGCCTTCTCTGTTAACTCCATAGAAGAGTACATTGATACCTTTGCTGAGATCGCGCAGTTTGAAATGAAAGCCTATGGCATTCCCGCGAGTATTACCCTGGCCCAGGGTATCCTGGAAAGTGGATTTGGAAAGGGGGAACTTACCACAAAATCTAATAATCATTTTGGTATAAAGTGCCATAAGGGTTGGGATGGGCAGGTAACCTATCACGATGACGATGAAAAAGGAGAGTGCTTTAGAAAATACAACCATCCTATGTACTCTTTTAGAGATCATAGCATATTTCTTTCTTCGAGGTCCAGGTACGCTTCACTTTTTGAGCTGAGAAAAGATAATTACAAAGCCTGGGCGCGGGGGCTGAAAGCTGCAGGATATGCCACGGACAAACGCTATCCACAAAAACTAATTTCCTTCATTGAACGCTACAAACTGTATGAGTATGACAGGGCGGTAATGCGTAATAGATATCTCGGGGTGCAGCCCTCGGTATCTCAAAAAGATGACATACAATTATATGTGGTGAAGAAAGGAGATACGCTGTATTCCATTTCCAGAAAATACCTGGTATCTGTAGAAGAGCTAATGAAGTTAAACAGTATGCAAGACAGCACGCTCTCTATAGGGCAACAGTTAAGAATAAAATCAGACTAAGTTCAGCGAGAATGATCTATAAAAGAAGCAGTGCTCTATTCGCGGAGGCTAAAAAGTACATTCCCGGAGGAGTAAATTCACCTGTGAGGGCGTTTAAGGCGGTAGGAGGAGACCCCATTTTTGTATCGCACGCTAAAGGGGCGCATATCTATGATGAAGACGGCAACCGTTTCATAGATTATATTGCTTCATGGGGCCCTCTTATACTTGGGCATGCCTTTGAGCCGGTTATTGATGCCGTTGTAGAAAAAGCTAAAAAAGGCACTTCTTTTGGAATGCCTACTGCTATAGAAACAGCGCTTGCGCAACTGGCAGTTTCTATGGTTCCCAATATAGACAAGATCCGCTTTGTAAATAGTGGAACGGAAGCCTGTATGAGTGCTATCCGCCTTGCCAGAGGATTTACAGGAAAGGATAAGATCATAAAATTTGCAGGTTGTTACCACGGGCATGCGGACTCATTTTTAATTCAGGCCGGGAGCGGCGCGGTTACCTTTGGAAGCCCTAACAGTCCGGGAGTTACTCAAGGTACTGCAAAGGATACGCTTTTGGCCGCGTACAACGACCTGGCGGGAGTCCAGGAATTGGTCGCGGCAAATAAGGGGCAGGTAGCTGCAATTATTATTGAACCCGTTGCAGGAAATATGGGTTGCATTATCCCAGAAACAAATTTTATTCAAGGTCTCCGGAAATTGTGTACAGACGAAGGCATTTTATTGGTTTTTGATGAAGTAATGACCGGCTTCAGACTAGCGAGGGGAGGAGCGCAAGAGGTACTTGGAGTAGCCGCTGATATTGTAACTTTCGGGAAAGTAATAGGAGGAGGGCTTCCGGTAGGTGCTTTTGCTTCCAGAGAAGAAATCATGATGCATTTGGCTCCTGAAGGGCCTGTTTATCAGGCAGGCACTCTAAGTGGGAATCCACTAGCCATGAGTGCGGGCTTAGCTATGCTCAAAGAATTGAATACGAAGCCCGAAATCTTTGACAGTCTTGCAGCAAAGACCGAGTATTTGCATCAGGGCTTCGATTCGATTTTGAAAACTTCAGGTGTGCCCCATCAAATAAATCGTTTCGGGAGTATGATCTCTGTCCACTTTACAGACAGTCCGGTCAAAGATTTTGAGAGCTCGGCAAGAGGTAATAACGAAACGTTCAAAAAATACTTTCGCGGGATGTTAGATCAGGGCATCTATTTGCCTCCCAGCGCATTTGAGAGTTATTTTCTGAATGACGCCCTTAGTTATGAAGATCTTGATGAAACCATTTCGGCATTGGAGAAAGTGATACGCCAATTAAAGTAACGCCATTTTGTACAATGAATTAAAAGCCACGGAAATTCCGTGGCTTTTATGTTTATTTTTTACGTTTTTTACTCATTTTTTGGCGTCGCTTTTTGCCTTTGTGGGCCATAATTTTTTCCCATTTGGCATACTGTTCCTCCGTGAGGATGGATTTCATTTTTGCCTTGTGTGCAATAGCTTTATCCAGGCGCTTACTTTGAATTTCGTAAAGCTCGTCTGAGCTAGGTTTCCTGGTTTCTTCACTAGCTCTGGCCTCCTTACGCGCTTCTGCCATGACTTTTCGTTCAGTAGCTTTTTCAAGGCTTAGTTCTTGAACTTCCTCTTGTTGGGCCTTTGTAAGGTCGAGGGCCAAGGTTAATTTCTTGGTTTCGAGCGTTGCTAGTTGCTTTGGGCTAAAATCCCTCATTGCTCTTCTCTGGTCTGTGTGGTGTTCTCCTCTTTGTGAAAAGCCGAGAAACCCAATCAGCAATATTGCTGTTGTAATAACTTGTTTCATTTGTTTAAATTTTAATGATTTCTACCCTTAGACCATTTGAATTTCATAGGGTTTAATGCCTGAGAGCACTTTAGGAGAGCTTTAACATTGGGGAGCTTAGGAGTAACTCAAAATCATAAAGCACTCAGGGCGCAGAATTTTCTGCGCCCTGAGTGTTTGTTGACTATTATAAAGGTTAATCGAAATTACTATTCTAAATCTTCCGCTGCTGTAAAATTTGTAGAAGAAATTTGCCCCAAATCTGCTTCCGCAATAGTTTCCTGATGGTTGGTTACCGTCTGTTCTGTTTCCTGACTAATAGTATTGTAGGCAAATATTGCTACAACAAAACATGCGAAATAAGCTAGACTTTTAAGTTTGTAAGTTTTCATAGTTTGGGGATTTTGATTCTTTTACTAAATTACCTAGAATGCGAGCTAAAGCCGCATCAATGTTGTAAAAGCCAACCAAAAAGAGGTGAATCTTAGAAAAAATGTGGTGTTAGAACCAAAATCTACCCAATAAAATGAGGAAAGCACCGTTCGTCGAAGAAACGGTGCTTGTAATCTCTGATCCGGGTTTTCTAGCTCGGATCCAGTATTCTGTCAATACGTTCTACGGCATCCTGCAAGTGGTACCTGCTCATGCGGTCATTGGTCCTTCCTAGAGATGCACGTATTGTGCGCTTAAGTGTATTCAGTTCTGCTCTGGCAATAGATCGTATATCAGATTGACTTGTATTTACAACGGTAGATTTCTGATATCCTCCAAACTCTGGCCTTTTGGACTGATTCTTTGCTGTCATTAGATAATCTAACCGATCTATATGTGCCTTCTGAAGGTTCCGTCTGTAGGTGTCGATCTTGCGACCACTTGTAAGCTCAGACCAAATACCAGTTCGCAAGTCTCGCATCATAGTGCTCAATGCATAAGCTTCCGAACCGTTAAGCGTTTCGTTTTCAATAAGTCGGGCCATCTTGCCCAGGCTCAATATACGGTTTAAGGTTCTTACCTGAATATTTCTAACCCTTTCTACAGATCCTGAGTATTCAATTTTACTGAACAAATCCTTATCTAAGAGCCAGTTTGGGGTTTGAAATAATTGTTTCTGAACGAACTGCATACAGTTTTTTTGATGCTCTTTAGATACATGCGTATATACGGGACCTTCTTGCTCATAGGTCTTGTGATGCTCGTAAACACCGCCAATATTGTTAGAAACATGCCCCATGTACCTATTATATTGGGCGATTACCTGGCCGTATAAAGTTTCAAGGTCATCGTAGTTCTTTCCATTCTCGGAGGTCCATTCTGTTAGACTTGGAACAATACGCTTTAAATTCTGAATCCCGTAGTCACTCGCTTTAACAGCATCATCGCCCAAATCCTCTGTTTGAGAACTTGGATCAACGACATCACCTACCTGTTGATGTCCGAATCGGTAAAGAGGATCTCCCGCATGTGCTAAGATCCACTGATCAAGGATGGGTTTCTCTTCTTTAGCGCTCTTATCTAAAATAGGCTTATAACCCCAGCGGATAGCATGCTTGTCATAAACCCCAATATTGGGCATTAAGGCTACATCACCGTCTTCTGGCTGTGCAACGTAATTAAAACGCGCATAATCCATAATTGAGGGCGCTGTTCCATATTTTTTTGTAAAAGAAGCGGAACGCAACGAATCTACGGGATAAGCAACACTGCTACCCATATTGTGCGGTAATCCCAGGGTATGACCAACTTCATGCGCAGATACAAAACGAATTAGTCTTCCCATTACTTCGTCTTTAAAGGCAACCCCTCTTGCATCGTCATTTATTGCAGCGGTTTGTACAAAGAACCAATTTCTCAACAAGGTCATTACATTGTGGTACCAATTGATATCAGATTCAAGAATTTCCCCGCTTCTGGGATCGCTAACATGAGGCCCGTTGGCATTAGGAATTGGCGAGGCCAGGTAGCGTACCACAGAATACCGAACATCCTCAGGCGACCATTCGGGGTCTTCTTCGGGAGTAGGAGGGTCTTTGGCAAGAATGGCATTTTTAAATCCTGCCGCCTCAAAAGCAACCTGCCAATCTTCTATACCTTGTTTTATATATGGAATCCATTTTTTGGGTGTAGCCCGGTCTACATAATATACAATAGGCTTTTTTGGTTCAACCAATTCGCCACTTTTATATTTTTCAACATCTTCATCTTTGACTTCGAGCCTCCATCGGTCAAGAAAACGAACTGTCTTACTTTCTTGGGCCTCCAAACCGTAATCTGTCTGCCCTCGTGCGAACCAGCCAACTCTACGATCAAAATAGCGCCTTTTCATGGGTTCTTTAGGAAGTAAAACCATAGAGTTGTTTACTTCTATAGAGATGGAACCAAGGCTACCATTGGAGGGTGGGTTGTTCGCAAAATAGGTCTTTACGTGTCTGGCCTCCAGATTAAGAGGATAACTTTTAAGAGATTCAATATAACTACGTTTCTCATCTAGCCGGGTTACTTTGAACCGTTTTCTATAAAATTCCGGCATACCCAGGGCTTTGGCATCTTTGGTAAAAAGCTCATCAACTTCAATTACGGTTGCCGGATTTAAAGAGTCTTTTTTAAAGGCTTTGATATCGAAAGCAAACAATACAGGCTCGAAATTAGAATTTACTACGGCTTCATGGATGGGTAGTGAATCTGCCGCAACGACCCCATAACTCACAACGCGTAATAGAACCTTCTTCGGTTTTTTCTCCCAGCGCAGCACCTGAGTATTGATCTTACCTCCACCAAAACCGATTCCCGAGGCGGTTTTAGAAATTCTGCTTACCATCAGCATTTCTCTATTGAACAGCGAGTCTGGGATCTCATAGAAATGTTTGTCGCCTACTGCATGTACATCAAAGAGTCCGTTATCTGTTACCGCATCTTTCGTAATTACCTTGTCATAAGGCTTTATTTTGTCCTTTTTATCCTTAGCGGGGCTGGACTGTTCTGTGTTTTTCTTTTTCTTTTTAAAGATTTGGGCTTCGGCACCCGGCATAAAACTGAGAAGTAAAAGTGCCAGAAATATTCTGGAAAGTAGTTTTTGGGTCATAAAAAGACGGTTTTGATTTTTACAATTTCCCAAAGAACTGAAAAATAAGATAAATCTTTTGTTAAGAAAATCATAAGTGTCTCGTAGGGGTTTGAAGGCCTAAAAACTAATTTAAATAACTGATAATCAATATTGTAAATATTTATTTTTTCCATAAAAATACCTCCGCTTTGGCTGAGGCTAGCTGTTAAACAAAATAGAAGACTGTAACATTTTGTTTTTTCGGCAGTCTTATAAGCAAACAATCATCAATCAACAATCAATCGAAAAATGAATAAGTTGTTACTAATTTGTGGAATGATAATGCTAGGCACTGTCTCCACTCCGCAAGAAGGAAAATCACCTTCAGAATGTGATCCTCAGGAAGTATACAGCCCAACCGATATAGAAGTTATAAAAGTTGCTGTAACTCCAACCAGTACGGTAAAAGCAGCAGTAGAAGCTCCTAAGCTCATTAGCAGAGTTAAAGTTAATTCACCCAAAGAAATTAATCTGGATGATATCATCTTCATAGAGGATGAACCAGAACTAGACCTGGGGTTTGATACGGCAGATTATTTGCCTGAAGGCTTTGACCCATATGAAGTATACTTCAACCTTAGCAGTGTTGAATACGTTGAAGACGAAAATGTCTTGGATCCTGGATTCGATACTGTGGCGTATTTGCCAGACGGTTTCAACGCATACGCTGCTCCCGAAGATTTTATGGCCATCTCTTATATAGAAGAGGAAGAAGAGGACCTTGGTTTTGATACCACAGAATACCTGCCCGCAGGTTTCGATCCTTACGAGCCTTATTTTGATCTGGACTCCATCGAGTACATTGAAGAAGAGGAAGAAGTTGAACTAAATTTTGACCCATCGAATTATTTACCAGAGGGTTTTGACCCTTACTCACGATAAATAAGTGGATAGAACATTTTCTCATTTTCTATCGGATTATTTGATTAGTTAGCTATAAAGCCCTGACCACTGTCAGGGTTTTATTTTTTTACAAAACATCTGATTTCCAGACGTGTCCCGTATATAATACTGTAACACTTATGAAAGTAAACCCCCGCATTTCTGGTTACTATAGACCCTCGATGCGCTATCGGGGGTTTTTATTTAGAATAAGAGTGGTAGTACAAACTGAAATAGCAGGACTAACAGGGCCACCGCAATAAGGTTTAAGACGATTCCTACCCTCGCCATTTGATGTACTTTGATATAACCGCTGGCAAAAACAATGGCGTTTGGTGGTGTGGCCATAGGCAGCATAAAAGCGCAACTACTGGCTATAGTTACTGGGATGAGTAAATGAAGCAATGGAATATCAAGACCGATTGCGATTCCTGCCACTACTGGCGCAAGGACGGCCACCAGGGCTACGTTGCTCATCAGCTCGGTCATAAAAAGCATTAGGAAGATTAGTAGAGAAGCGGTTAAAAGAATACTGATCTCGCTGGTCGCTATCGCAGCTGAAACCGTATCAACAATACCACTAACAGACATTCCTCTGGCCAGTGCAAGCCCACCTCCGAAGAGTATAAGGATACCCCAGGCCAACTTTTGGGTGTCTTTCCAACCGATGATAAAATCACCTTTTTTCAAATTAAATGGCACTGCAAAGAGTGCAATGGCCGCTCCCATACTTATTATGGTATCTGATAAACCAAGACCAGGAAAAATCTTATTGATAAGCGTTCTGAAAATCCAAAGGAATACAGTAATTGCAAACACAACCAATACCATTTTCTCTTTTGGGGCGGTAGGGCCTAACTTTTTAAGCTCTTCATCAATCACTGTTTTCGAAGCTCCAAATTGTAACTGTTTATTTGGGAACATCCATTTTACCAAAACGAGATAACATATGGTAAGCATGATGATGGAAAAGGGAAGACCAATGGTCATCCACCGGAAGAACGAGATCTCAATGTTGTACTCGTTTTCCAAGAGACCTATAAGAACAGAATTTGGAGGTGTACCAATCACCGTGGCAATGCCACCCGAATTAGCTGAGAACGCAATTCCTAACATGACACTCAGCGCGAAGTTGCGGTCGCTTTTGGTAAAACCATCGGCGTCATCAATCAAGAGTTGGATTACAGATATCGCAATGGGGAGCATAACAACCGTACTTGCCGTATTGCTGATCCACATACTCAAAGAGGCCGTAGCGATCATAAAACCCAATACTACTTTATTGGGGGTCGTACCTGTGATTTTGATGATATTTAAGGCTATTCGTTTATGTAAGTTCACTTTTTCCAGAGCAAGTGCCAGGACAAACCCTCCAAAGAACAAAAACACAATAGGGCTCCCATAATTGGCACCCACCTCTCCCATAGGCATGACCTTAAGGAGAGGAAAAAGTAATAGCGGCAACAAGGCGGTTACAGAAATTGAAACTGCTTCAGTGATCCACCAGATTACCATCCAGGCTGCTACACCAATAACAGCATTGGCACTCTCTTTTCCTGGGATAAGATCGGGGATGTTTATTAGGAGTAAAAAAAGTATGGGCCCCAGTACAAGGCCTAATTTTTTGCTTAGACTCATGAAAGCTAATTTGGCCCCTAATCTAGCTTATTTCGGGTAGTTTTAAAAATAAAGGGAGCCCTGGAGCTCCCTTTTCATTACTGGTTGAGGTTTACCGGTTCAAGATTTGCATCCACCGCTCCGTAGAAGGTCTTTACGGTAGCCAGGTTTCCTCCTCCGTCAATGGGATCTGTGGTGTTATACCCGGCGATAAAGAAAAGGGTATTTGAAACCTCAAGAATCTCCGGAAGATAGTTTCCGTTATATTTTAGTGCTTTTTGTTCACTCCCGTCCAGGCTGAATTTCCTTAAATAATTATCACTGGAAATTATGAACGAGTCGCCCAGCGATAATAAAGCCTGGTTGTTTTCGGTCCCTTCAAAGTAGGTGCTGCTAATTTTGCTACCTGAAGCGTCACTCACGATGAGTTCTCCGTTGGCGTACATTACCAAATTTCCGTTTGACAACTGTTCGAGGTGGTAAGAACCGTTCAGGTCATTGCTCGAATCTATTTTGGTATCTAAGACAGAGCTGTCAAATATCGTATGAGAACTTACATTTAAACTACTGTCAAAGAATACAAGCAGGGGTTTGTAATTACTGATATGAGGAGCTCCGGCATTTTTAGTGAATACAGCGCCAAAAGCTATATAGCCTCCACTAACCTTAATCATATCACCAATCATAGAATCAGCAGGTCCGAAGTTATTCAAGTTAACTTGAAAAGCATCTCCGCTGGCGTTTCTGGTTTCTATTGCAGTCTTGTAAACACCACCATCATCCTCTGTCCCGAAGTATAGAAAATTAGCGCCTTCAGGAAGGTATCCATAACTGTGTTTTGTCGCTGAATTAATGCCATTTACAAATCCCCAGGCACCATTATATGTCACTTCTTGTGTCCCATAAAGGCCATCCAAGGTTCGCGTAAACACAAAATTTTTGTTTCCGCTGGGATAAAAATTAACAAAGGCACTATTCGAATTAAAAGGTTTATCGGCAATGTAGGTCAAAGTTCCTTGGTAGTTTTCGTCCAATTCATTGTAGTAGAATTTAGAACCACCTGTGCCAACATTATCCTCTAAAAGTTCAATAGAATAGATAGCCCCATTAGAAGGATTAATTCCGTTTTCTAAAGGAAAAGCTGTAAACCCGTTGTCAATTACCGGAAAAATGTAATTTACTTCTATGGGCTCCGTCACTACAATATCTTTCGAAAAGGAATCTGTATTTTCATCATTATCCATAATGGTAAGTAGAATGGTATAATCCCCACCCTCTTGAAGTATAATTTCGGGATTCTCCTTTAAACTGGTTTCGCCATTTCCAAAATCATATAAATAAGAAGTAGCCCCTTCCGAGCAACTTACTATTTTTAAAACATCACCTACTGAAGGGGTTTCAGTACTTACGGTGAAGCAGGCTTTTAGATTTGAACTGGGATTTTCGGGTTCGGCAGTGCCGCTGTTTTTCGAGCATGAATTCAGGAAAAAAAGGCACAAGCCTAGTAGGTAGATATGCTTCATACTAACGGATTTGGGGTTTATACCTATAAAACGCCCCAAAAAACCCTTTTATTTCAAATTTTAACAGGAAATCGACAAACTGTAAAATAGTTATATCGCTGATAATCTGATATTTACATCAAAACCTTTTAGGAATATCGCCTAAAAACTAGTCTTGCAGCTCGCACCACAACGTTTCTGCTTCCTTATAGACTTTGGTCAAGGCAAATTTACCCAGAGCCTTAATTCCCTTGTCCCAGGCCTTATTGCTTAGTCCGGCAGCATCTTTTAGTTCTAACAGCGGCATTTTTTTCTCCTTTTTTAGGATATCCAGTATTACCTTCTCGTTTTCTTTGAGGTCTAAAGGCTTTTTCTCAGGTCGCATCTGAGGAAAAAAGAGTACCTCCTGGATAGAAGCATTGTTGGTAAGTAACATAACCAGGCGGTCTATCCCAATACCTATACCACTTGTTGGCGGCATTCCGTACTCCAGAGCCCTTAAGAAATCCTGATCAATAAACATGGCTTCGTCATCACCCTTTTCTGAAAGCTTTAGTTGCTCTTCAAAGCGCTCACGCTGGTCGATAGGGTCGTTAAGCTCAGAATAGGCGTTGGCCAGTTCCTTTCCATTTACCATAAGCTCAAACCGCTCTGTCAGTCTTGGATTAGAACGATGTTCCTTGGTGAGCGGACTCATTTCCTTTGGATAGTCAATAATAAAAGTGGGTTGTATATAATGATGTTCGCACTTTTCTCCAAAGATCTCATCGATGAGCTTTCCTACCCCCATAGTTTCATCCACCTCAATTTGAAGTTTTTTGGCTGTATTGCGTAATTCTGTCTCATCCATATCGGCAACATCAAAACCCGTATGCTCTTTGATGGCTTCCAGGATAGGGACTCTGGGATAAGGTGCCTTAAACTCTATCTCGTGCTCTCCAACCAGCACCTTTGTGTCACCGTTTGCGTCTTTAGCCACTTTTTCAAGCAGCTGCTCGGTGGTCTCCATCATCCAATTGTAGTCTTTGTAGGCCACGTACAGCTCCATCACGGTAAATTCGGGATTGTGTGTACGGTCCATACCCTCGTTCCTAAAGTCTTTGGAAAACTCGTAAACCGCATCAAAACCTCCAACGATTAAGCGTTTAAGATATAGTTCATTGGCAATTCTTAGGTATAAAGGAATGTTTAAGGCATTGTGATGTGTAACAAATGGTCTTGCGGCTGCACCTCCTGGAATGGGTTGCAGTATAGGTGTCTCTACCTCGAGATACCCCCTGTCATTGTAAAATTGTCTAATGCTATTGGTGATCTTTGTACGCTTGACAAAGGTTTCTTTTACCACCGGATTTACCGCCAAATCTACATATCGCTGCCTATAACGCTGTTCAGGGTCATTAAACTCGTCAAATATTTTTCCTTCAGCATCTACTTTTGGAAGCGGAAGTGGTCGCAACGCCTTACTAAGAAGGCTAAATTCTTTAACCATGACCGTTTTCTCACCCACTTTTGTAATAAACAGTTCGCCTTCAACTCCTATAATGTCACCAATATCCAGGAGTTTTTTGTAGACCTCATTGTATTGTGTTTTGTCTTCCCCAGGGCAAATTTCATCCCGGTTAAAATACACCTGAATACGTCCGTTGCTATCCTGCAACTCGGCAAAGGAAGCTTTACCCTGAATTCTACGAGACATTAACCTACCGGCGACCACCACTTTTTTTCCTTCCTGAAAAGCGCTTTTTATCTCTTCAGAAGTAGCATTTACGGGGTACAAAGCCGCAGGGTAGGGTTCAATTCCCAGTGCTCTGAGTTTTGCTAGTTTTTCTCTTCGTACGATTTCCTGTTCCGAAAGCTGCATAAACTGTTTATTAAAGCTGCAAATATAGGTACAATGGGACAATGAATCAATTTGGAAATTTGAAAATACGCCAATAGGCTTAATCCGGAGATTTGATGAGGGCGTATCGTATTTCATTGCAGATTACACCATTCTTAATTATGGCTTTTTCAGAAACAGACTCTTCATGAAATCCTGCCTTAAGAAGCACTTTTTGAGAAGGAATATTGAAGTCGAAACAACCAGCGTAAATTCTAATCAATTCAAGTTCACCGAAACCATAGGCAATTACACCAGTTATGGCTTCAGTGGCAAAACCTTTGCCCCAGTAGGGTTCGCCAATCCAATACCCTATTTCTGCAGATAAGCGGTATACATCATCCTGTGGATGAATTCCGATACATCCTACCAATTGATCCTCAAATTCTATAGCGAAGGTCTGCTGAGGGCTTTCGCCCTTAAGCTTTTCAATAAAATTAACCGCATCTTCTTCTTTGTAGGGATGTGGCAGGTAATCCCTGACATTATCCCATACTTTTTTATTATTACAGAGCGCAGCTAGCACGGGCGCATCGTCCATCCTGAATTTTCTTAATACCAGCCTGGTAGTATAAAGCTCCATCTGCTATACGGCAATTAAAAGTTTTTGCTCTTTCTGTCTTAAATATAACAATTAAGGAGTTGATTTTATTCAGAATTGGCCGGCTAACTGTAACAAAGGCCCCGTTATTGCGTCACATAGATGTATTATATGCATCAATCAAAAAACCTACGTTATGAGCTTTTGGAGAGTATTACTGGCCATTCTTTTCCCACCCTTATCTGTTATAGGAAAAGGTTGTGGGTCTATATTAATTGTGCTACTTTTAACCCTGTGCGGGTGGGTACCTGGGGTAATCGCTGCGCTTATTATCTTGAATAACCCTAATTAGAAGACTGGTATGTATAAAAAAAGATTGTGGTTGCTATTTGGGATAGTGACCCTGATAACTGCATGTAATTTTACGGAAGAAATTTTCCTTGAAGACGACGGTTCCGGAAAAATATCGATCAACTTTGACGGGTCAGAACTCATGGAGGTGGCTGGTGAAGAGATGGCGCAAACCAATGAGAAAGCCATTGATTCAATAATCTCCTTTAAGGAGTTTTTAGAGGAAAAAAAGGATAGCATTTCGCAACTTTCAGCTGAAGAGCAGGCAAAACTTAAGAAATTGGAGCCCTTTAACCTCCACATGCTCATGGATCCTGAAACCAAGACCATGAAGTTTGATATGTATAGTGAGTTTAAAGATATCAAGGAGGTTGGCGATGCTTTTAACGCCTTTCAAAATGCAAGTTCGCTTGGGCCAGGTTCAGATAATGGCCAGGCTAACCCTATTAATACAGAATACCAGACTTCTGAGGTAGATTATTCGTTTAAGAAGAATACCTTTAAAAGGTCGGCCAGGATAACAGATTCAATATTGCATCAAGCAAGTATAGACAGTTTGGCGGGTGCAGAAATGTTTTTATCTGGGTCCTTTTATACGCTGAAGTATCACTTTCCCAGGAGGGTAAAGTCTGCCACTGCTGAGGAAGCTACCTTTAGTGCAGATGGCAAGACGATGATCTATCAGGTGAAGTTCTTAGACTATATGAAGAACCCTGAGATGCTAAATATTGAGATAGAGCTGGAAGACTAGGGTTTACCAAAGTCATTCGTATCTTTGTAAAATGAATAAAGAGGTACGGCTGCGTGACTTAGGGTTGAGAGATTACAAGGAAACCTGGGATCTTCAGGAAGCCTTGTTTCAGGAAATTTTGCAGCTCAAAATCCGAAACCGAAGAGAGAGTACCAGCCTCAAAACTCCAAATCACTTTGTTTTTGTTGAACACCCGCATGTTTTTACCCTGGGAAAAAGCGGGGATATGAATAACCTATTAGTCACTGAAGTGCAATTGGCAGCCAAGGATGCCAGTTTCTATAAAATTAATCGGGGTGGAGACATAACGTATCACGGCCCTGGTCAAATTGTGGGCTATCCTATTTTAGACCTGGATAACTTCTTTACAGACATTCATAAATACCTTAGGTTTCTCGAAGAAATGGTGATTCTTACGCTCGCAGAATACGGTATTAAAGGAGAACGGTCAAAAGGGGAAACAGGAGTTTGGCTCGATACAGGTACTCCAAGAGCCCGGAAAATATGCGCCATGGGCGTACGCGCGAGTCGTTGGGTAACTATGCATGGTTTTGCATTCAATGTCAACGCTGATCTGAGTTACTTTGATTTAATGATTCCGTGCGGGATAAAAGACAAGTCGGTTACTTCCCTCAATGCGGAGTTGGGCCGGGACCTGAACCTGGAAGAAGTGAAGGAAAAACTTTTAAGCCATTTTTTATCACTTTTCGAGGCAGAATTAGTCAAAGAAAAAACCGGAGTGTGACCTCCGGTTATCCGCAATACGAATTACTCATTGTTATCTTTTAATCCATATAAGGCTCGGATCCGAATTGGCAATTTCTTTATAGGTGCATTTGCAATGGGCCTCATTCTCCGCCTCATGTACCTCAGGTCCTGTACTTGTAGAATTCTCTAGCTCTTGCCAGCCTGGCATTACGTAATACTCTTTTTTGGTGTCGTCAAAGCCAACGGCAACGATATAATGGTCAGCCACCACCTTGGTAGAATTTACCCATTTCCCTTTGAGGCAGGGCGGTGTTTTCTTGAGAAGCAGTATTACCGGGCTCCCTTCCCTCAGTTCCTTTTTCAATCGAGACCGCCTTTCAGACCACCGTCTGATGGCCCACATCATATCTGCTTTAAGCCTGGGTTTACTGGTAGGGGTTCTTTTGTTTGCATCCTTGACATAGGCCTGAAGGGCATCCAGCATTTTCATTTTTCGCGTGGCGCTTTCCGGTTGACTTCCCCAGGCCTTGGTATCCGATTTTTTTCTAAAATCCAGAATGGTCTGTGTCGGATGCTTACTACCGTTATACCGGTCGGCAGGACTCATAATCTTATAACCATGTTCTGTCTGCCAATATCCCATTAGCATGGCTGCCGCTACCGGGCCGCAGCCTTCTTTCACCTTGTTCTTGGGTGGTACGTCATTTTGGTCTATAGGCTTTACGTATTTAATATATGCTTTATTACCCATTACCTCTGTAGTACCAACATGTTCA
Source organism: Flavobacteriaceae bacterium (assembly GCA_965212595.1). Lineage (GTDB taxonomy): Bacteria > Bacteroidota > Bacteroidia > Flavobacteriales > Flavobacteriaceae > Poritiphilus. The sequence continues at coordinate 4,477 of CBDBVE010000006.1, read as the reverse complement.
ACCATTAATAAAAAAGTAACATCACTATAACGAGGGTCTTTAATGAGGTAAGTGTTCTTTTTGCCGAATTTGGATATCAAACCCCGCCAGGTAATCTGTATTTTGCTAGAAACCTCTTCATCGCGATTGCTACCAACGCCCCTATCACTGTCATGATCCATAAGCTGTAGATGGTAGAGTGTATTCTGTTCTATTCTAAATGGCATTTTTCCTCCAGCCAAAATAGGAATACGTCCTTTTTTGCAATCTTTAGAGACGTTTGATCTACCCTCTTTTTTCCAATCTACCCAGAGTCTGGCATAGAGGTCAGGGAAGTTGTCCTTATCAAAATTCTTTCCATTTCTGCCATATGGAAATTTTGTGACATGTATTGCTTTTATAAGGATACCATCGCCAGGAGAGGTTTCGATTTCTTTTTCAGAATTTGCTTGCATTGGGGGGAGAAAAGCAAGAAGTAAGATTACTGTTAAAATACTTTTCATGATTTCTAAAATTTAATTGCTGTTATTAAGATTTTGAATACTAACATTAAAAGACTGCTTTGTGCTTTGAGAATTCTGAGATCAAAGCAGTCTGAGATTTATCTTCTACATTCTTCGAGTGTATCTTCTACACCCATAGCCTGGGCGATTTCACAATTTAGAAGGTCTTCGTCTTCTTTAACCTGATCTAGCATGCGATCAATATTCCCTCTACAGATATTATCAAGACAGTGCCTTTTTCTAGTTTTAAGGTTTTCCAAGAGCTGAATCCATGGTTACAATAGTAGAATCAAAGCTCATCAATAGTGATCTCTTTAACGGGCAAAGGATCGGGATAACGCTCGTTTCCGCCTACTTTATGGCGTGCAGATATGGCTACCAACATTTCGCCTGTTTCCTGAGCTTCAATAAGTATAGGGTAAGACCCACTTTGTCCATAAATATTTAGGTTAATACCCCCTCCTACAGCCTTGATGTACGAACTACTGTTTGCTCCCCCGGTAGTTACACGGATCAAATAGGTTTTGCCTTTTTTGGCATCGAAGGTGAGATAACCAACAAAGGCAACGGCATCTCTTCCCGCAAAGTCCATTTCGAGCACAAAAAATTGTCTTCTCAATTGCCCGGAATATAATGTGAACCCTAGGTTTCCTGAACCAAAGGCCCTGGCTGGAGTGATTTTCCAGCTTTTTTTACTGGGCTTTTTTAAATAGGAAGCAGGTACCCTCATTTCGGTAACCTTAGACTTTTTGATGTCTTTAGTCAGTTTGTTTTTAAAGTCGCGCTCCTGCATCCTCTTTATTGGAATAGGTGTGGTTAAATTTTTGAGTTTTGAACCGGAAACCTGTTTTGTACTTATCTTTTTATTGAGTTGACTGTGCGCTGGTAAAGCCACAAGCGTCATAAGGGTGATACTAAGAATGATTTGAATGCTTTTCATAATCTTTGGTTTTTATATCTCATCTATTACGATTGCCCTGATAGGTAACATGGCCACCTTATTCCAATTCCAGTCCGGGGTGTAAATACCTGAAATGAAAAACTGGATGGGCCCCGCCTGGGAAGCTGTAAATACCAGATTGATTTCTCTGTTCTGGTGGTTTACCGGGATAGACTGCCAGTTTGTTTGACCGCCTATTGAGATCGCAACATCCCCTTCGGCGAAGTCTTTTTGAAAGTCTTTTACCAGGTCTTTTTTATGACTAAGACTAATTTTCATACGGTATTCCTTTCCACGTTGCGCGTTAAAGGTGATCAGTCCGGTAGGGCCGTCCAGAGGGCCCTGCTTGAATCCGCCGAGGACCAGATACTTGCTGCTATATCTCCCTACAAAAATTAATTGCAGGTTTTGGGTGTAAGGTTTTAGCGGAGTTATTCTGGTGCTTTTACCAGATCTGGGGGCGGCTAGTTTCCCTTTTGGAACCTTTAGTGCAGGCAGTTTTTTCATATCCAGGTTCCTGGGTATTTTTACCTGTTTCAAGGTTTTATTAGTTGACTTTACTGAAATTGAAGCACCAATATTTTTACTCGCGATTTTTTTGTTGGTGTTTCCAAGCTGTCCGTATGAAATTCCTGTTAGTGCAATGCATAGCATTGTTGTTAGTATTGTTCTCATATCTATTGTGATTATTGTTTTATAAATTCTACTCTTCTGTTTGCCGCTTTTCCGTCGGCCGAGTCGTTATCCGATACTGGTTCAGTCTCACCCTTGCCTTCGGTACCCAGTCTACTTCCGTCTATTCCATAGACATTAATCAAGGCATTTTTAACGGCTTCGGCCCTGTAGTGAGAGAGCTCCAAATTGGTTTCCTCATCTCCATCGGCATCTGTATGGCCGATAATTAAAAGGTTTAGATCATTTTCTTGTTCCAGAACCTGGGAGATTTGACGAATTACCCCCATCGATTGTGGTTGCAGGTTTGCAGAGCCAGAGTCGAACAAAATGGCGTTGGTAGAAATACGACCCTCTGCCAATAGCGTTCTTCGAAGATCCTGACCGCCTTTAGCCAGTTTGAGGTTCTTAATAAAGAAGCGTTCCTTTCCATCCTCAAAATAGAGGAGTCCCAGTTTTAAGGTTGTTGGAGGCTTGGTTGCCGAAATTAGTCGGGGTACGTCCAGGTACTTGCTTTCATTGATCCATAACCTAAAGCGTTGTTTGTTCACAGCTATAGACACATGGGCTTGTTGCAGTACAACATCCCTTATGTCTGCCTCTACCACGCTGTTAATATTTCCGGCCCTGTCACGTACCCTGATTCCTATGGCGGAGTATTGGCAAAAGGGAATGTGTGCGGCAGCGTAGTTTCCTTCCTTAAAAGAAGTATCATCTGAAAGCAAAATTTTCAGTATCGCTGAGGAGGTGGTCTGTTGATTAAGACCGTCTGTTAGCATATCGAATTCTATAGTGAATTCCTCGGGCAGATCGGGAAAGTCCGGGATATAGAATAGTCCATGACCTGCTTTAAATTCAAACCATTTCTTTCTGTCCTCACCTATGGTAACCACTTCACCAGTACCATTGGTATTCCATTTGGCCGGGAAATCTCCACTAAAATCATTTGAAAAATCGTCAAAGAACAGCAGCTCATCTCCGGGGACAAAATCAAACTTGCTGTAAATAGCTAACTCCTCTGTATCAATGCCCTCTTCATCCTCGTAATATTCTTCCTCATTGTCGTAATTATCATCTTCGCTATCAGAAGGAAAGTCTTTAGATTTCTTACCCTTCCTTTTGCCTTTTTTCTTGTCTGGCAAATTCAAAATGGAATCCATGGCCTTTTCGGTCTTTTCAGCGGTTTTATTCTCCACTTTTCGGTGTACGGTTTCTTTAGCGGCTTCTTCGGCTCTTTTTTTGAGCTTTTTAAAGAACTGCCCATGAATTGGCGAAATAGTGCCTAACAGGGCTACGAGCAGTATTAAGGCGATTTTTTTCATTTTACTGTGGGTTTTATGTTATACTTCTTTTATTCCTTTTTGAAGTGTGTGGTTTTAACGATTTTGTTCTTATGAATGATTTTGAGTTTGTAGTTTCCCTTTTCAAGATGATTTATGTTTAAATAGATTTTAAATGCGGGCAATTTTCGGATACTTCCTTCATAGTGTTTTTTTTTCATTTCGATGAAGAAGTTTTAGATTGGAGGGGGAAAGGGGATGTTTTATGACCCAAAAGTATAAACTAGTCAAGCTGAGGACTATAAGAAATGTATCAGGGTCTATGAGATATGTAACATAGCCGAAAACCCTTTATTTATGGGTGATAAGAGAGCTTATTTGGAGGTGTATTCGGATGGTGAGCAACCGTATGCTTCCTTAAAGCATTTTGTGAAGTAGGAGGGATCATTAAAGCCAACCTGATAACCGATCTCCGATACGGAGGCATCGCTATTTTGAAGTAAGGTAGCCGCCAATTTGAGTCGTTGAGAACGGATAAATTCTGAAGCTGATAAACCTGTTAATGCCTTTAACTTTCTGTGTAATTGCATTCTGCTCATTCCAACTACTTCGCTAAATTCCTGAACACTAAAGGTAGATTCGGTAAGGCTTTTGTCAAGAACGGCCTGAACCCGTTCCAGGAATTTTTCATCAAGATTGGTGATCGCAATGTCTTTTGGTTTTAGGATAACTTCCTGACTATAGCGATCTCGCAGTTTTTTTCTTGACTTTAGTAAATTTTGTACACGGGTGTTAAGCAGCTTCGTTTTAAATGGCTTGGTAATGTAGTCATCAGCACCAGTCTCTAATCCTTCATATTGGTCTTCTTCCCCTGCCTTGGCGGTTAATAGTACTATAGGGATGTGGCTTGTACGTTCGTCATTTTTTAATTTGCTACAAAGCTCAAGGCCGGTTAAACCTGGCATCATTATATCTGATATGACGATATCTGGAATGGTTTCAAATGCCCTTTCACAGCCTATGGTACCGTTCTCGGCCTCGATAATTTTGAAACTGTTGGAGAATATGCTTTTAACAAACTGCCTTACATCGGCATTGTCCTC